>DWWS01000004.1 GCA_019119595.1 Candidatus Eisenbergiella merdavium
ACATGAGAACAGCAAGACAACTATGGACATCTATGCAAGAGTAAAGTATAATAAACCAGAACAGCTATTCGATGTAGTAAATTCTGCATTTCATCAAGCTGTCCCCTCGTAAAAGTGGCCTGTTTTTTGGGTTAAGGAATAGGACAACCGAGGGGCCGAGGCTCAAAAAAGCCCGGAATATCAAGGAAAATCATCGCTCAGACGATTGAAGTACGGTCTCAAGGCAGCCCGTCGTGCGCCTCAGTTCAGCAAGAGATAATCAGCTGTTCAAACCGTATCAAAATGGTTCAAAAACCCCGGAAAATCAAGGTTTTCCGGAGTTTTCTTATATCCAGAAAGGCTGATATGGTTTGATATGGTTTGACGTAACGAGACCCATTTTCACCCAATTTTTAGTGGTTACCAAGTGGTTAACCGGCAAAAAATAGGGCAAAATGAGGGCCAAGTGGTGCCAAAATAGGTTAACCGGAGGCCAATTTTTGCTCTTTGGAGAGGCGGTTTTGCTGCCCCTCCAGAGACCATTTTTCATCTGGTGGGTTTGAGATAATTTGACCTGATTTGAATAAAAGAAAATAAATTTATTGCCGAGCGCTCAGTATTCATACTGGGCGCCCAGTATGCCAAAGAGCAGGACGCCTTGAATGATGAAATCGCGGAACCGGAAAAGGCCGTCACCGGCTACGAGCAGAGCCGGAAATCTGCGGAGCGGTTCATTGCCCTGATCGACAAGTATGAGAACTTCGACACTCTGACGAACACCATGCTCAATGAGTTTATCGAGAAAATCCTTGTCCATGAGCGTGCCCGGAAAGGCAGCCAGGACACCACGCAGGAGGTTGAGATTTACTTCAACTTTGTGGGCCGGTACATTCCGCCCGCCATGCAGCCGGTTCCCCTCACGCCGGAGGAACAGGAGGAATTGCGGAAAAAGGAAGAACGCAAGGACAGACTTCATCGGAACTACCTGCGGCGCAAGGCCAACGGTAAGCAGAAGGAATGGGAAGAACGCTACAATGCCAAGCGCAGAGCCAAAATAGAGGCAACAAAGGCCGCTATCCGGGCCGAGGATATGGGAAAAGGCATCTATATCCCCG
Source organism: Candidatus Eisenbergiella merdavium (assembly GCA_019119595.1). GTDB lineage: Bacteria > Bacillota > Clostridia > Lachnospirales > Lachnospiraceae > Eisenbergiella > Eisenbergiella merdavium. Next base: position 1,095 of record DWWS01000004.1, read on the forward strand.
TCAGCCAGTTACCCCATCAGGAGCCGCAGCGGGCCGAGTTACCGACCAGCGCCGCCATATAACAATCACAGTGCAAAGGAGAATGAACATGAGCGAAATGGCTTATACCCGTTGCGGAGATTACTACATCCCCGATCTGAAACTGTCCGAGCAGTCGGAGGCCCCCATCGGCAAGTATGGCCGTATGCGGCGGCGCTATCTGAAGGAACACCGCCCCGGCCTTTACACCAGCCTGATTTTAAGCGAAAAGCTGTACCCGCACCTGTTGGAGATTGACCGGGCGGCGCGGGAGCGCATGGACGCCATGCTGCCCCGCATGATGGAGGCTGTGGGTGTGACCGAGGATTTGAAGGCCCGCGCCCCCATGCGCTGGGTGGGCCTGATGAATGCACTGAAAGCGCAGGCAGAGAAAATGATACTGTCAGAACTGATTTTCAATTAAGTTTACGGAATAGGGGCTGCTTATGCGGACTCTGTTCGTTTTTATAACACTTTCGACACATTTTCTGCCTTATGTTCTTCGAGATAGAGAAATATAATAGATGGTGTCAGAGGTATGGGCATGGACTAATATGACGTTGAAAGAAGCAAACGAAAAATGGGGCGTTTCGGCTCGTCAGACCAATTACTACTGCGCCGAGGGCCGTATTCCCGGTGCGGTGAAGATGGTGGCAGTCTGGCTACTACCGATAGATGCGGAAAAGCCAGTTGACCAGTGATATAAGAAAAGATGAAAGGGGGTATTTCGATATGGCAAACATTTTAATTGTGGAAGATGAAAAAAATATGCAGCACATTATTGCTGAATATATGCAGCGAGGCAGTCATAACTGTTTTACAGCTGACGATGGTGTGGATGCTTTAATGATATTGAAAAATAATCCAATGGACTTAATGATACTAGATGTGATGATGCCTCACCTTGACGGTTTTTCCGTCTGTAAAGTGGCAAGGGAAATGAGCAATCTCCCTATTATCATGCTGACTGCCAAAAGCGAGGAAGAAGATAAACTGAAAGGCTATGAACTGGGAGCCGATGATTATATCACAAAACCATTCAGCCCTAAAGTGTTACTGGCAAAAGTCAATGCTTTGTTGCGCCGTTCCTCTATTACTCCGGTGGATACCCTGAACGCAGGAAAAATTTCGATTATCCCCGCATCTCATAAGACTTTTGTGAATGGAGAGGAAATCACTTTGACCCATAAGGAATATGAGCTGCTGCACTTCTTTATGGTAAATCCCGGACAGATATTTAGCAGGGAGCAATTACTAAATCGGATTTGGGGCTACGACTTTGAGGGAACCACCCGAACAGTAGATACTCATATCAAAACTTTGCGGAAAAAATTGGGTGACGAAGGAAAATACATTGTTACCCTGATTCGTTCCGGTTACAAATTTGAGGTGCCAGTATGAACATAAAAGATAGCTTCTCTCTGCGGACTGTCCGTAAAAAAATCATTATGATTTCCAAAATGGCGGGAATTGTCCTGATTATTTCTTATGTCATATCAATCAGGCTGCCTATTGAACAAGACTTTTCTTTTCTTCTCTGGCTCTGCTTTGTTACCTTACTGGTTCTGATTGTTGACTATTTGATGGGGCGATTTATATCAAAACCGATTGATCAGTTAAGCGAAACTGCTCGGAAAATGGCGCAGCTTGACTTTTCTTCCACCTGTGAAATTCATACCAATGATGAGTTTGGTGAGTTGTCCGAAAACTTAAATATCTTGTCGCGGAACTTACAGCAGGCGCTTTCACAGCTGCAAGCTGCCAACGAGCGGCTTGAAAAAGATATAGAACAGGAAAAACAGCTGCTGGCCGAGCGCAAAGAATTGGTGGATAGTCTTTCCCATGAAATGAAGACCCCGCTGGGCGTAATTCGAGCCTATGCCGAAGGATTACAGGACGAAACAGACGAGGCCAAACGGCAACGGTATTCCGAGGTTATCATAACGGAGACGGAACGCATGAGCCGCCTGATTACTACGCTGCTTGATTTGTCTGCGCTGGAAAACGGGGCTGTCCAGCTTCGCCCTGAGCGCTTTGACTTTGTAGAATTTTTGGAAACGGTAGCAGGTCGGCTGCTGATAGACAGTCCAGACGCAGATTTTGTTTTGGAGTATGAGCTGCCGGAGCATCCTGCCTATGTTAATACGGACAAAGGACGGATGGAACAGGTTTTGAATAATCTGATCGTCAATGCCAAACGAAATAACAAGCCGGGAGGGATTTTAAAGCTGTCGTTAGTTGAAAAAGACGGGCTTTTGAACTTTTCCGTATTCAATCAGGGGCTGCCTATTCCGGAAGAAAACCTGCCAAAGATATGGACGAAATTTTATCGTGAAAAACATTCCAAATACAGCGGTTCCGGACTGGGCCTTGCCATTGTTGCACAGGTTTTGTCCATGCAACACTTAGACTATGGTGTAAAAAATCATCCGGGAGGCGTGACCTTTTACTTCTCACTCCCCACAGTAAAATAGCAAATTCAGATTCCTTGACAGGCTCTGGTTTTCAAATGGAAAATCAGGGCCTTTTCTTCTGTCCAGAAGATTTCACACCGATTTCACACCAACCTCACACCGACTTCAACGCATTTTTATACCTTTACGGCAACAAGAGGGAGTAACCCTTCACAACAAGGAGGTAGCGAATATGTTTTTAGGTTTGGAATGGTACTGGTGGATGATTCTTCTGGCGGCGCTGCTTATCTCTATCCCGTTCAAAATTAGATTTATGAAATGGTGGAATAAGCGTCAGCAGGAAAAGAAAAAGGAGCAGCATGGAAAATGGGGGGATGAAGAATGATTGAAGTTAAGGACTTGACCTTTTCTTATGGGAAAGACAAACAGGTATTGCATGGACTGAACTTTTCTGTAAAAGATGGAGAAATCTTTGGCTTTTTAGGGCCAAATGGTTCCGGCAAGTCCACAACACAAAAGATTCTGACCGGTATATTGAAAAGTCACGGCGGAACGGTTGCTGTATTCGGTCAAGATATTAGAAATGTACAGATACAGGAGTTTTTTCAGAAAATAGGTGTCCTGTTTGAATTTCCTTATCTCTATACAAATTTGAGCGCCCTTGATAATCTGCATTACTTTGCCTCTTTCTATCCGGCAGAGCATACACGAAATGCGGAAGAACTGCTGAACGAGCTGGAATTTAAAAAGGATTATCTGAAAAAGCCCGTGTCCTCCTACTCAAAAGGGATGCGTCAGCGAGTTAGTATGGCAAGGGCACTTATCAGCAATCCAAAACTTTTGTTTTTAGACGAACCTACAAGCGGCCTTGACCCTGCCGGAGCTGTTCTTTTCCGTAAAATCATAAAAAAAGAACGACAAAAAGGCACAACGGTCTTTTTAACGACCCACAATATGTTGGATGCTGACCTGCTCTGTGATCGAGTAGCATTTATCTCGAATGGAAATATTGTTGCTCTTGATACGCCTAGAAACCTCAAAGAGAAAAATAGTAATCACAGTATTGTCATTGATTATCTATATCAGGGGAAACGAGAAGAACGGAAGATTGAGGCCCAGGAGTTGAAAGCGGGGATTCCCTTTCTATATGACGAGCTTATAAGTGTTCATTCTCAGGAACCGACTTTGGAGGATATATTCATTCAATATACAGGGAGGGGGCTGACTTAATGTGGAGAGGATTTTTTCATTTGCTGAAAAAGGACTTCAAGCTGATGGTGTCCAGTAAGTTTTTTCTATTAGCCCTTATCTCGCTGATTTTATATTCCTGCTATATCAATTTTGTGTATGTGAATTTGGATCAGGAGATGTACCATGTTTATCTTTATGACCCACAAAGTAAAGTGTCTGTTGATTCAGAATATCTTACAAGAGTAGATAGTCGGGAGTCTTTAGAAACAATCTGTGCAGACCAATATTCTGTCGGTTTTGATTTTTCAGATGTTGCCCCGGAACTTTATATGCTTTCCTGTGGGCTGGAAACTACCGACCACTACCGTATGCTTTGGGGTGAGGCTGTCCTGCATGGAGACATGGATAGTCAGGCAGATATTGTTGGCACCAATAGCAAGGAAATGAAAAATCGGCGAGAAATTACCGCTGAATTTTTGTTCTTTGAACTGTCAGCGGTTGGATTTTTAGGACTGGCGTCCATGCTCTTTAAAGAGAAGCAAATGGGTGTGATACGAGTGCATGGAATACTTCCAATCCGTCGTTCCATATTCATTCTGTCCAAACTGCTTTTGCTGTTGCTGTCAGACCTTGTATTTACAGCTTTACTCACGATTATCAACTTAGGAATACCGTATGCTATTGATGTATTGCCGGGTGTTTTTCTGCAAGCTGGTATTTTGTCAGTCATTATGGCATTGGTTGGATTCCTCTGTGCAATCTGGCTGCCGGACTTTAAACAGTTTTCTTTGTTCTATCTTGTGCTTGCAGTTTTTGTAACAACGCCCGTTTTCCTTGCAGGACAGACCGGTATCTCATGGGATTGGATTGTTTACCATCCTATGTATCATTTATTTACCGCAATGAAAGCAGCCTACTTTTCTGTACCAATGGCAGAAATGCCGTACTATTTCATTTGCCTTGCTGCAATTACTCTTTTGTTGCTGCTTTCTTATCGGACATTGAGCCGTGAACTTGCAAAGGAGGGATAAAGGATGAAAGGATTAAAGTATCAACTGAAAAGTATCCTGCGTGATAAAATGTGTCTTTTGACCTTTCTTCTTCCTGCCATTGTAGGTATTGCTATCAATCTGCTTTCGGGTGTGAGCTTTCAATCAATAGGAGAAACTACGTTCGGCGTTGTAGAAAACCGTATCAGTGATGCTTCCGTTGGATGGCTGCAAAACAATGGTACGGTTGTAATATATGAAACATTCAATGAGCTTGAAGCTGCTGTTATTGATCCGTCCACTCAAATGATAGGAGTTTTGCAAGTCGGAGATACGATACAAACTATTATTGCCGGAGATGAATTAGAAGTGAATAAAGTGATTGCAACTACGCTCCCGCAGATCTATGAAAATCGGACAACACAGTTATCCATTGTCAGGTCAATTATTCCGGTGCAATCTGATAATGAGGGAATAAAATCTCTGTTGATTGTGATTACTTTGGTCACGGCAATGTTCATGGGCTGTACGTTTAACGCTATGAATATTATCAACGAAAAAGAGGATGGCATAGAGTTTATCAATCAGGTTCTTCCTATGTCGATGAAATCCTACATGATTCAGAAAACTCTTGTGGGCTTTGCCGGGGGTACGGTTTCAACCATAATCACAGCTTTGATATGTATGCAAATACAGGTAGAAGAAATATTACCGTTTCTGTTGATCGTTTTTCTTTCAGCCTATATAGCAGCCTTGACAGGGCTTTTCATTGGCTATTTTGCAAATAGTTTGATGGTTGGGATTGTTTACATCAAAATTGTAATGATTCTGTTCCTCGCACCGCCTATTTTCTTTTACCTGATAGTTCCGAACAATAGTATCGCTTTTAGGTTCTCCTATTTGATACCGTCCAGCGCGACTTTCTACGGGATTATGGATTTGATAAGCGGACGGACGAAAGAAATATCCCCTGTGCTTTTGGCTCTGTGCATCCATGCAGTTTTCTGGAGTATCGTATATAAGTTGATGCGAAAGCTAAACAAAATAAGTACATAAAGAGGATATACTGCCGGACGACGGCAAAAGAAAAAAGCCGTCGTTCAGCAGCCGATACCCATGCCCTGATTCCATCACGGCGGCTTTGAAGTACACTCAAGGCCGCCGTCCCTTTATGCCCTCAACAAAGGAGTGATTCCCATACACTGACACGGCGGCTTTAGAAGGGAGCCGCCATGAAACACCCTGACCGCCAACAAATTCAGACCATATTTGCGCTACCGCCAAAAAAAGCGCGGCCACCGAACAGGCCCTGTCTAACCGGCGGTGCGAAAATTGTCATTCTGTAAGTGAATATTGTACTTTTTGCGCTCGAATAGCTTTCTGCTGTCCGGGCGTTTTTCTATGCCATCCCCGGTGCCGTTCCCCTCCGCCCCGTTCAGATTTTCCCGCAAAAATCTGAACGGAGGAAAGGCAGATGGAAGTCACCATCAATTACAATGGACAAGCCGTGACTGTCGAAGTCACGCTGGAAGTCTATGAATATCTTGACCGGGCCGACCACAAGGCTGAGAACCTGTCCCATCATCTAAAATTTTTCCATCGATCGAAAGTGTAACAACCTGCCAGGGAATCATTTTGCCGCTATTTTGCAGGGCATTTTTTACCGCATACTCCAATCCGCCGCAGCAGGGCACTTCCATGCGGACGACTAAAACACTTTTAATCTCATTGGAACGAATGATTTCAGTGAGCTTTTCTGAGTAGTCAATGGCGTCCAGCTTGGGGCATCCGATCAACGTAACGCGTCCCTTGATGAAGGCTTCATGGAAGGACGCATACGCATATGCAGTGCAGTCAGCGGCGATCAGCAATTTTGCCTCATTAAAACAGGGGGCATTGACAGGCGTTAATTTGATCTGTACCGGCCACTGAGAGAGACGGCTTGACGATCCCTGGCGGGATATGGCGTTGTCCGGCTTATTCTCAGAAGGGGAGAGCGTCTTTGGACGTATGCCGGGGCAGTTGTTCATGCGTTCCCTTTTTCGGGCTTTAACCGCCTGTTCGTCGTAGGCTCTGCTTTCCCGTTCAATAATGGATATTGCTCCGGTTGGACAGGCGGGCAGACAATCCCCTAATCCGTCGCAGTAATCATCGCGGATCAACCGGGCTTTTCCATTGTGCATTTCAATCGCGCCTTCATGGCAAGCATCCGCGCAGGCGCCGCACCCATTACATTTTTCCTCATCAATCTGTACAATGTTTCTTCTCAAGTAATTCACCCTCTTTTCTTGTATTTTCAATGAGATTATACTATGATAAATTCATCAAGTCTGTTGAATTTTCAACAAAAGGAGCTTCTATGGAAAATTCATTATGGATCATTCGAAATTCACAAATTTTTTCTGGCATTTCAGAGGCGGAGATCACAGAAATGCTTGGCTGCCTTGACGCAAAACAGAAAGTCTTTCATAAAGATGAGCTTATCTTCCGCGAAGGCGATACTACCGAAACGATCGGACTTCTTCTGACTGGAGCCGCATTCATTGTACAGGATGATTTTTGGGGAAACCGCAATATCCTTTCCACTGTCATACCGGGGCAGACCTTCGCAGAGACATTTGCCTGTTCCATGGGGGCGGCCATGACGGTCAGCGTGATCGCGGAATCTGAGTGTGAGGTTATTTTCCTGAATGTGAGACGCATTTTGACGACTTGCCCTGCGGCTTGTGCCCATCATAGCCGCATGATCCGGAATCTTCTTTCTGATCTGGCGGAAAAAAACCTCGCTTACAATGAAAAACTGACACACATGGCACAGCGTACAACGCGGGCCAGGCTGCTTTCTTATTTCTCGGCGGCGGCGCGGAAAAGCAACTGTTTTGAATTTGATGTTCCTTTCTCCCGTCAACAGCTTGCCGATTATCTTTCAGTGGAGCGCAGCGGGCTATCTTTGGAACTTTCCCGAATGAAAAAAGACGGACTGTTGGATTATCATAAGAATCATTTTGTCTTGAAACGTGAAAATAAGTGAAGGGGCGTATCGCATCATCTGACCGCCCGTCATGACGGACAATCCAACCGGAAGTTGATTTGCCATTGCAAAATAAACCAAAATCGTATATAGTTAATGGGAAGCAACACACATGACAGGCCGGGAGCGGTTTTGCGCCTGCGGCCCGTACATACATTTATGAGGAATGAGGAGGAAACTCACCATGAAACTGAAGTTTGGCATTAAAGAAGTCGTAGCGATCGGTGTCGGAACCGCGCTGTTCATTGTTCTGACGACCGTGCAGGCTCCGTTCATGATCATCCCCAATACCGCGCTGCAGTCCAGAGTAGCGGTACTGACCTTCTTCTCCGCGGTGTTCGGACCCATTGTAGGAGGCGCCATCGGAATCATCGGACATGCTCTGGGCGACGCTCTTTTCTATGGAAGCGTGTGGTGGAGCTGGGTGTTCCCGGACGGACTGTTCGGCATCATCGTGGGCCTGTTCGCCGCGAAGTACGCGATCAGGGAAGGCGGCTTCACCGGTAAGGCCATCTTTCTGTTCAATGCGGTTCAGGTGGCTGCAAACGCGCTTGCCTGGATCCTGCTTGCGCCTGTGCTGGATATCCTGATCTATGCGGAGCCTGCCAACAAGGTATTTACCCAGGGTGTTCTGGCCTTTGTCGGAAATATCGTGGTTGCCGGAGTGCTGGGCTCTCTGCTGGCGTATGCGTATTCCAAGATCGGAGCGAAATCCTCCAGTCTTTCCAAGGAGGACTGATCCGGAAAACGGAAGCGGTGCGGCATGTCCGATCGGACGAAGAATCTGGCCGGCCCGTAAGGGCCGGTCATCCTTTTTATGTGAGGTAAGCAATGACCCCTATTATCGAATTCAAGGATTATACTTTCAAATACCGTTCTCAGGTGGAGCCGACCCTGCAGCATGTGAATCTGACCATCCATGCCGGGGAGAAGGTTCTGATCGTGGGACCGTCCGGCTCGGGGAAATCCACCCTGGCACACTGCATCAACGGACTGGTCCCTTTTTCTTTTCCAGGCGAGAGTACGGGAAGTCTGACCGTAAGCGGGAAGGATCCGGCGAAGGAAGGGATCTTCGGCATGTCCAAGCTGGTGGGAACCGTGCTGCAGGATACGGACGGGCAGTTCATCGGGCTGACGGTGGCGGAGGACATCGCCTTTGCGCTGGAGAACGACTGCGTTCCCCAGGAGGAGCTGTTCGTCCGGGTGGACGAGGCGGCGGAAACCGTGGATGTGAAATCCCTTCTGGAGCATGCGCCTACGGAGCTTTCCGGAGGACAGAAGCAGAGAGTGTCCATGGCGGGCGTCATGATCGACGATGTGGATATCCTGCTGTTTGACGAGCCGCTGGCAAATCTGGATCCGGCGACGGGAAAGCGGGCTATTGATCTGATCGACAGGATCAGCAGATCCACCGGAAAAACAGTGCTCATCATCGAGCACCGGCTGGAGGATGCCCTTTACCGGGATGTGGACCGCATTGTGGTCGTGGGAGAGGGCAGGATCGTGGCAGATATGAAGCCGGACGAGCTGCTCTGCACGGATGTGCTGGAAAAGGAGGGCATCCGTGAGCCGCTGTATATCACGGCGCTGAAGCATGCGGGCTGCACGGTGAAGCCGGAGAGCCTGCCGCAGCACATCGAATCCATGGAGCTGTCCCCTTATCAGGAGCAGGTGCGGGGATGGTTTCAGAAGACCCAGCTTCCGCCAGCAAGGCAGCAGACGGAGCCTGTGCTTGAGGTAAAGGATTTAAGCTTTTCCTACGTTCCGGGGAAAAAGGTTCTGCAGGATATTGATTTTCGGATCGAAAAGGGGGAAATGGTCAGCATTGTGGGAAAGAACGGGGCCGGAAAAAGCACCCTTTCCAACCTGATCTGCGGCTTCATCCGTCCCGACGCGGGAAAGATCCTTCTGGAGGGCTCTGATATCTCCGGGCTTTCCATCAAGGAGCGGGGAGAAGTCATCGGCCTGGTGATGCAGAATCCCAACCAGATGATCAGCAAGCCCATGATCTTTGACGAGGTGGCGCTGGGACTTGCGGTGCGCGGCGTTGGGGAGGAGGAGATCAAAGAGCGGGTGCATGAGACGCTGAAGATCTGCGGCCTCTATCCGTTCCGAAACTGGCCGGTTTCCGCGCTGAGCTTCGGACAGAAAAAAAGAGTGACCATCGCCTCCATCCTGGTGATGAATCCCAGAGTGCTGATCCTGGACGAGCCCACAGCCGGGCAGGATTTCCGCCATTATACGGAGATCATGGAATTCTTGAAGGACATCAATGAGCGGCTTGGCATTACCATCATCATGATCACTCACGATATGCACCTGATGCTGGAATATACGGACCGGGCCATCGTTATCGCGGACGGGCACATGATCGCGGACGATACGCCGGCGAAGGTCCTGACGGACAGAAGGATTGCGGAGCAGGCGTACCTGAAGGAAACCTCCCTGTACGAGCTTGCCGTGAAGTGCGGCATTTCCGACGCCTCCGGATTTGTGGAGCGTTTCATTCATTTTGAAAGAGAGGAGAGGGCAAATGGCTAGACTGCTTACCTATGCGCCGAAGGATACCTGGATCCACAGGCTTTCCGGCGTGACGAAGCTGCTGTTTTTCATATTGTGGTCAGTGGTGGGTATGCTTACCTATGATACCAGAATCCTTGCGATCATGCTGCTGTTCAGCCTGCTGATCTTCAAGGTGTCCAAAACGGAGTGGAAGCAGGTGGGCACGGTATTTTTGTTCATCCTTCTGTTTCTGTGCATGAATATTGTCGTCGTCTATCTGTTTTCTCCCTATGAGGGCTGCGATATCTACGGCTCCAAAACCGTGCTTTTCCATATCGCGGGAAATTACAGCATGACGGCCGAGCAGCTTTTTTATGAATTTAACATCATGCTGAAATACCTTACGGTGGTGCCGGTGGTGCTGATGTTCATGGTCACTACCAATCCAAGCGAATTCGCGGCCAGCCTGAACCGGCTTGGCGTCAGCTACAAGGTGGGCTATGCGCTGGCGATCGCCCTGCGCTATGTGCCCGACGTACAGGCGGATTTTACCAAGATCAGGCATGCACAGGAGGCGAGAGGGATCGAGATGTCCTCAAAAGCGTCCATTCTCAAGCGGCTGAAAAGCATGGGAAGTATCATTTTTCCGCTGATCTTCTCCAGCATGGACAGGATCGACGTGGTCAGCAACGCCATGGAGCTGAGAGGCTTTGGAAAGAAGAAAACGAGAAGCTGGTACATGGGAAAGCCGCTTTCCCGGAATGACTATCTTGCCATCGCTTTCGTGATCTGCTTTGTGATCGTGTCAATGATCGTCACCTTCCGCGACGGAAACCGCTTTTATAATCCGTTTCAATAAGGGGGCCTGGAGGTTTATATGGAATATTGTCTGGATAACGGCGTTCTCTCTGTGCGGGTGAGCTCGCTTGGCGGAGAGCTGCAGTCGGTGAAAAAGGACGGAAGAGAATATTTATGGCAGGGGGATCCCGCCTACTGGGAGGGGAAGGCGCCGAACCTGTTCCCCTATATCGCAAGACTGACGAGGGGAACCTGCACGGTTCACGGAAAGGCGTATCAGCTTCCCATCCACGGCTTCCTGCCGACGACGGAAATGACGGCGGAGGCGCAGGAGGCGGAGCGGGAGGAGGACAGCAATGCCGTCCGCCTGGTGCTGCGTCTGGACGCGGATGAACGGACGCTCGCCTGCTACCCTTTTGTATTTACCCTCCGCATCGTCTATGAGCTTGAGGGAGACAGCCTCCGGATCACCTACGAGGTGACGAACGGCGAAAAAGAGGAGATGTACTTCGGCATTGGGGGACATCCCGGTTTTCAGGTGCCGCTGGAGGATGGGCTTTCCTTCGAGGATTATTTCCTGGAATTCGAGACGGCTGCGGAGCCGGACGCTGAGCCGGATGCGGACGGCCCGAAAATGGGAGAGCGGCTCTGCGGGGCGGTGGACCAGAAAGGCGAAGCGGAAGGGACGCAGGCCCGGACAGCAGAACGGCCCTGCGGGCCGCAGGAGCCTGTGCGCGTGGGCTTCTCCCCGGCCTGCTTCCTGAACGGGAAGGATGAACCGTATCCCCTTCAGGGCGGAAGCCGGATCCCGCTTGGGCATGAGCTGTTTGACGACGACGCCATCGTGCTTTCCGGGACACCGAAAACCGTGGTCCTGCGTTCGGAAAAGGGGAGCCGCGGCGTGCGCGTGCGTTTCCCCGGGATGCCCTATATCGGCTTCTGGCATGCGGTGAAAAAGCCCGCGCCCTATGTCTGCATTGAGCCCTGGTCCTCCCTGCCCTCCAGACAGGATGTGGTGGAGGAGCTTTCCGAACAGCCCGGCCTCATTCATCTGGAAGGGGAAGGCGTTTACCGCAATACCTGGAGCATTCAGATATTCTGAAAAGCAGCGTGCCGCATTTTGAAATCCTGCGGCACGCTGCTTTCGTTAGAGCAAAGCCCTGCTTGAATAAGCCGGCCGGGAGACAGATGGACTGGAATTTTTATGCTTTTGACAGGAGAGGAGATCAGTGCTATTATAATTGCATGAAGTTAGTTTAAACTAACTAAATAAATGAAACAGGATCAAAAGAATTCAGACTGACATAGGATGAAATAAGAGAAGAGCAAAGGGCGCGTTTCCATGAGCGCCGGAGAAAAGGCCCGGACGGCCAAAGCGGGAGGAAATGAGTATGGCGGCTGGAATTATATTTGTTATTGTCATTGCGATCAGTGTGTTCGAAATCAAAAAATATGCGAAAAGGCTGGCATGGGACGGCTGCGGAGACTGCTGCCGGCAGAGGAAAGGAAAGGGCGGAGAGGGCGCCTGAGCAGGCCGGATAACAGTTCACCGGCTTGTCAGCGGATTGTAACGGGGAGCTGCTAAGAAATTGTATTTTTTGTCATAAAACTTCACCAAAGGAAAAATTTGTGCTAGAATAGGTGAGAAATACAGAAGACTGCGCCGGATCCTGCGGAGGCTTCTGAGGAACAACGAGGAGGGCGTGTCTTATGACGGCGGCACAGATTTTAGCCGTGATTATATTTGCGGCGATGTTTCTTTTGATCGTAAGTGAGAAAATTGAACGGCATCTGGTATCCCTTGGCTGCGGACTTCTGATGATGGTGCTGGTGTTCGGCATCTGCATGAAAAGCCCGGCGGCGGTTTGGAATACATTGAACCTGCAGGGCTTTTTTTCCATGGATTTCTGGTATCAGGCCAGCGAGGCGGGAGAGTCTGCCTCCGGAATCAACTGGTCCACGATCCTGTTCATTGCGGGAATGATGCTGATGGTGGAGGGAATGGGTAAGGCCGGCTTTTTCCGCTGGCTCTGCCTGCAGCTCGCAAAGCTGGTAAAATACAGGACCATTCCGCTGTTCATTGTATTTATGCTGATGAGCAGCATCCTTGCAATGTTTATTGACAGCATTACGGTTATTCTTTTCCTTGCGGCAGCTACGGTGGAGCTGGCAAGGCTTCTTCGGTTCAATCCGGTTCCCATGATCATTTCAGAGATCTTCTGCGCGAACCTGGGCGGCTCGGCCACCATGTGCGGGGATCCGCCGAACATCATCATCGGAACGTCTCTGGGATATTCCTTTGCGGATTTCATCATGAATACGGGGGTGATCGCGGCGGTTTCGCTTGTCCTGGTCATTTTTTATTTCTTTTTCTGCTTCCGGAAGGAGCTGGAAAAGAGTAGTGGAGGACGGGGAGAGATTTCCTATCCGGATCCGAGGGACGCGATCGAAAACAGAAGGGATTTCGCGATCAGCAGCGCCATCTTCGCGGCGGCGGTCGTTCTTCTTGTCACGCATGCGCAGACCGGCCTGACGGTGGCGACCATCGGCGTCTTTATCGGTATCGTAACGCTTGTGGCTTCAGGAAAGGAAGCGCTTGATCTGCTGAAAAAGGTGGATTACAGAACGCTGCTCTTTTTTGTCGGGCTGTTCGTCGTTGTGGGCGGTCTGGAGCAGACGGGCATTCTGGAGATCATCGCGGGCTTTATCGCGAAGGTGAGCGGAGACAACGCGATGCTCATGATCGCGATCGTGATCTGGGTTTCCGCCATCGCCAGCGCCTTTGTGGACAACATTCCCTTTGCGGCGACGATGATCCCGGTGATCCGTACGCTTTCGGAGACGCAGGGCGTGAATCTGTCTGTGCTGGCCTGGGCGCTGTCCATGGGCACCGATATCGGAGGAAGCGCCACGCCCATCGGCGCGAGCGCGAACGTGGTGGGAATCTCTGTGGCCGCAAAGGAAGGACATGTGATCGGCTGGGGAAAATACTGCAAGTACGCGGCTCCCGCCACAGCGCTGGTGGTGCTGGTATCCATGATCGCGATTTATATCAGGTATTTCTAAAGAGGGCGTGCGCGGACAGGTTCCGCGCCGTATGCCGCCGGGCGGCAGGAAAGGGGTATACTTATGGAGAAGCGGCTGATTCTTTCGGTGGGGCGTGAATTCGGAAGCGGCGGTCATGTGATCGCGGAAGCGCTGGCGCGCAGGTTTGAGCTTGACCTGTATGACAACAACCTGCTCGAGCACATCGCTGAGGAAAAAAGCGTTGGAGGCGATACGCTGAAAAAATATGACGAGCGCCCGAAGATCAGGCTTTTTTCCAGGACGGTGCGTGGATATTCCAACTCCATTCAGGAAAATATCGCCAACATGCAGTTCGATTATCTGAAAAAAATGGCGGAGGAAGGGAAGTCCTTCGTGGTGGTTGGGCGCTGCTCGGAGATCATGCTGAAGGAGTATGAGGGCTTTATTTCTATCTTTGTCCTTGGAGACAGGGAGGTGAAGCGGGAACGGATCATGCGTCTGTACCGGCTGTCCGCTGAGGAAGCGGAGCATACCATGTCCCGGAGAGACTGGGAGCGCAAATCCTACCATAATTATTACTGCAAGGAAAAATGGGGAGATTCCAGAAATTATGATCTGTCCGTCAACAGCAGCAAGCTTGGCATCGACAGGACGGTTGACCTGCTGGAAACCTATGTCAGAGCGCGGATGGAGGGATGAGCGTTTTGAATGAAGCATGAATATACTGAAAGAAAAAAGGTATCATTCATGTTTCAGGCAATTCTGTTCTGTCTGGCCCTGTGTACGGACGCATTTGTGGCCAGCATTGCATATGGAGCGGATGCCGTCCGCATCGACTGGAAGCAGATGGGGCTCATGAACGCCATCAGCAGCGCCTGCCTGGGAGCGGCGCTGAGCTTCGGAACCCTGTTGCGCACGCTGGTGCCGGAGAACGCGGTCCGTCTGGTCGCTTTCGTGAGCCTTCTGCTTCTTGGCTGCATCCGTCTTTCGGATTCTCTGATCAAAAACTATATCAACCGCCACTGCGGCGTTCACAAGGATATTCATTTTTCCTTTTCCCGGCTCCGGTTCATTCTGAGCATTTACGGGAACCCGTCGGAGGCGGACGAGGACAGAAACCGGGTCCTTTCCATGAAGGAGGCTGCTTTTTTCGGCTTTGCCATGTCCATTGACAGTCTGGCGGCAGGAACCTTCGCCGCCTTTCTTCAGATTCCGGTCTTCTTTACGCTGGCTGTCTCGTTCCTTTTCGGAATGGCGGCCCAGGCCTGCGGCCAGCGCATCGGTAAGGGACTTGCGGCCCGCTCGCGCCGGGATTTTTCCTGGGTGAGCGGGCTCCTTTTTTTGGCCCTTGCCTTTGAACGGCTGGCGAAGTGAGGCAAAAAAATGTTGAAGCATTTCGGAAAGTGTAATATACTGTGAATATGTGCGAAAAAAGCGTGACCGCGGCAGGAATTTCAAGGAAAATGGGGAAAACGGGCCCGCGTTCACGATTGCTTCACATTTTTCAGGTATAATGCCTGTTTGAGAAATGCAAGGAGGAGAACTTACATGTCTAAGGAAAAACAGACAGAGGAACAGAGCGACAAGGTCGTAACCCGATACGAGCGGAGAGTGGAAAAGAGAAAAAAAGAGGAGGAAAAGGAACGCAGATCCTGGAAGCGTTTTAAAATAGCCAGCATTGTTGTCCTGGCAGCCGTTGCTGTGGCCATCGTGTTTTCCCTCGGCACATCTTTTTATAGCAGATACACCGTGCTGAACAAGACCTATTTCCAGGTGGGAGATCATGACGTCACCAGGCTGGAATACAATTACTATTTTAACAATGTGTACAGCAACTATCTGAGCATGTACGGCTCCTACGCGTCCATGATGGGGCTGGATACCACGACGGCGCTGGATGAGCAGACCTATCCCGGCAATGAGAACATGACCTGGAAGGATTATTTCGATCAGTCTGCGGTATCTCAGCTTCAGCAGATCAAGGCGATGGCGGACGAGGCGAAGGCAAACGGCTTCGAATACGATTCCGCGGAGGATCTTGCGGCCTATGAGACGGAGATCGCGGCACAGGCGGAATCCGCTTCCGTAACGGAAAACGATTATTATACGCTGATGTACGGGGAATACGCCACCAGATCCAGGATCGAGAAATTTGTGGAGGAAAATCTCTACGCCAGCGCTTATTACAACCACCTGATAGAGGAAAATCAGCCTGCGGATGAGGAAATCGCGGCATATTACGCCGATAATAAGGATTCCTATGATACCGTGACCTACAGGAGCTTTTATTTTGAGGTAGATACGGACCCGGAGGAGAGCGACGCTTCAGAGGAGACCTCCGCTTCCGAGGAAACCGCCGCGGCGGAGGAGACGGCTGCGGAAGCTGAAACCGCTTCCGAGGAAGAAACCGGAATGACGGATGAGGAGATCGCGGCTGCGATGGACGAGCTGAAGGTTACTGCCGACGAGATGGCGGCCCGTCTGGAGGATGGTGAAGACTTCGAGGCCCTTTGCGTGGAATATGCGGATGAGGACCGCAAGGAGGATTACGGCGGAGAAGAGGACGGAAGCCTGAATGAGGAAAGCAGTTATTATGAAACGCCCTCTGCCGTAGCTGCCTGGCTGTTCGAGGAAGCCCGTACGGAAGGAGAGATCGCTGTTCTCGAATCGGAGAGCCTGAACAGATATTATGTGGTGCAGTTCCTTTCCAGACAGAATGATGAGGAGGCGACCAACGAAGCCATCGGAAATCTGCTTGCGAGCCAGACGGTGAGCGAGCACGTTGCCGAAATCGCGCAGGAGTGCGCGGTGACTGATGTGGCAGGTGAGCTTCATTATCTGACGGTGCCGGAGGAAACGGAGGGCACGGACAGCGAGACCGAGGCTGAGAGCACAGAGGCTGCTGAGACGGAAGCGGCTGAGACGACTGCCTCTGAGACCACAGAGACTGTGGCAGAGGAAAGTACGGCGGCGGACGGGCAGTAGTCCCGAACAGGCAGCTTCAAACATATAGTCCCAAACAGGGGCGGATAGGATGGACATGACGGATATAAGCCAAGTCCATCATGTCCGGCCCTGAAAAATTTTCCATGAAAAAAAGAGGGTGCCGGTTTATGCCGTTCTGCCCTCTTTCTTAGTTTGATGAATCGTTGTCATGTCCGGTCAGACAGACATCCCGCCGGTGGAGGATCTGCGCACCGCGTTGTCCTGAAACCGGAAATAGTCCGGCCTGTGCCGGGACTGGGTATATTCAAACATGACGCCGTTGCTGTCGAAGGTGTGGCTGGTCACCACCGCAAGACAGTTATAATCGTTCAGATTCAGCTCCAGATATTTTTCATCAATTTCCGTGACCTTTTCTACGGTCATGACTCTCTGGCTGTTCACGATCGTCACGTGCAGCGTTTTTTCCAGATATTCGTAAATGGATCGTTCTGCAATTTCCCTGGTCAGACCGGGCATAATACTTTTCAGAAAATAGTTATGGTTCAGGATCAGCGCCTTGCCGTTTAAGAAATGCACCCTCTGGAGGTAAAAAAGCTCCGTCCCGGGCTCAAAGCCAGTGTTGCGCGCGATCTTCCGGTCGGCGGCCAGCTCCGTGAACAGAACCACCTTCGTGCGCCCCTCACGGTGGTTGCGGATGGAGGATTCCCGGAAGGATTCGATGCTCCCGATGGTGAAGGAGGACTGGGGCACCGGGCGGTAGATATTGCGCACGCCCTTGCCCTGGACGGTCTGCACGTAGCCGTCCGTCACCAGGCCGGCTATGGCCCTGCGCACAGTGTTGCGGGAGCAGCCGTAAACCTCTACAAGCTGGTTCTCAGAGGGAAGAAGCGTTTGGAATTCATAGGATTCGTCCTCTATTTTATTTTTCAGATCCCGGTAGATCGCGTCGTATTTTGCAGCAGGCATAAAAATCCTCTTTTTGGAAGCGGCGGCGTCGGAAGATTGAAAAAAGTGTCTGACAGCGCCTTTTTAACCGGCGCCTTGCAGACCATCCTGCCGCACGCAACTTGTTTAAACATCTTTGATTCAAATATATTATAGTTGAATGTGGAAAAAAGTCAAGACTATAGGAATGATCCCGCCCAGCCTGAGGCTTGGCAGCGGTTCGGTCCCGGTCGGGACCGCAGCGAAATTTCAGCGTTATTTTTTGAAAAGGGCTTGACTTGTTTAAACAAGAATGATAGGATAAACTTGTTTAAACAAGAGCGTGACCCGCGTGAAGGCAATAGTCGTGCGGGGAAGGAAAAGCCGCCTGCGGCGGCAATGGAAGGCGGCATGAGCCGGAGGCATAAAACAGACGCCGCCTTTCATACGGGCGCACGAACCGGAGGTTCGTGCTGAAAGGAGAGAGAGATGGCAAAGTATGAACAGGACGTACAGGCGCTGCTTCGTCTGATCGGCGGAAAAGAAAACATCCGCGCGGTTTCTCATTGCATGACCAGAATGCGGTTCGTGCTTGCGGATGAGAAAAAGGCGGATACGGACGGGATCGGGAAGCTCGCTTCCGTAAAGGGGACGTTTACCCAGGCGGGGCAGTACCAGGTGATCATCGGGAACGATGTGTCAACCTTCTACAACGAATTTACCGCTTATGCCGGAATTGAGGGCGTGAGCAAGGACGCGGCGAAGCAGGCCGCAAAGACGAACCAGAATGTGGCTCAGAGGATCATGAGCAATCTGGGAGAGATCTTCGCTCCCCTGATCCCGGCTCTGATCTGCGGCGGTCTGATCCTGGGCTTTAGGAATATCATCGGCGAGATCTACTTTTTCAATGGCGGGACCCAGAGTCTTGCGGAGATTTCCCAATTCTGGGCGGGAACATATGATTTTCTCTGGCTGATCGGCGAGGCGGTATTCCATCTGCTTCCTGTCGGCATCGTCTGGTCCATCACCAAGAAGATGGGAACCACGCAGATTTTGGGTATCATACTCGGCCTGACGCTGGTATCCTCCCAGCTGCTGAACGGCTTTTCCGTGGCGAGCACGCCGGCGGATCAGATCCCGGCCTGGGACTTCGGGTTTGCCAAGGTGGAGATGATCGGTTATCAGGGGCAGGTGATCGCGGCGATCATGGCGGGCTTCGTGCTGGTTTATCTGGAGAAATTCTTCCGGAAGATCTGCCCGCAGGTCATCAGCATGATCGTGGTTCCCTTCTGCTCCCTGCTTCCGGCGGTGATCATCGCGCATACCATTGTGGGCCCCATCGGCTGGAAGATCGGTAACTTCATTGCCGACGTGGTGTACAGCGGTCTGACCTCCGGCTTCGGCGTGCTGTTCGCGGGCGTGTTCGGACTGCTGTATGCGCCCATCGTCATGACCGGACTGCATCACATGACGAACGCCATCGATTCCCAGCTTGTCAGCCTTTATGACGGCACGATCCTCTGGCCCATGATCGCGCTGAGCAATATCGCGCAGGGCTCCGCCGTCCTCGCAATGGCGGTCCTTCAGAAGAAAAATGACAGAGCGAAGCAGATCAACATCCCGGCCTGCATCTCCTGCTACCTCGGCGTTACGGAGCCCGCTCTGTTCGGCGTGAACCTGAAATATATGTTCCCCCTGATCTGCGGCATGATCGGCTCCTCCATCGCGGCAATGGTGTCCGTGGGCTTCGGCGTACAGGCGGTGAGCATCGGCGTGGGCGGAATCCCCGGAATCCTTTCCATCTACTCTCAGTACTGGGTGATCTTCCTTCTGTGCATGGCGATCGCCATCGCGGTTCCCTTCGTTCTCACCTTCCTGGTGGGAAGCAGAAAGCTGAGCATGGAGGAGCGGGACGGAGAGCAGGAAGCGTCCGCGGGTCAGGTAATTGAAAATGCAGCCTCCGAAAATATGGTTTCTGAAAATGCGGCTTCCACAGACGCTTCCGGAAACGTTTCCGGCAGTGCGGCGGCAGGCAGCAGCGCAGCAGCGGACAGTGCATCCGCGAGTGCCCCCGCAGGCGACAGCACATCCGCAGGCGGATGTCTGATGTCCCCTCTGGATGGGCGCATCATTCCCATTGAGGAGATCCCGGACGAGGTATTTTCCCAGAGGATCATGGGAGACGGTGTTGGTATCGAACCCACAGGCAATACGGTATGCGCTCCCGCGGACGCCACGGTGGGCGTGGTGATGGCGGACAGCAAGCACGCCTGCGGCCTGGTTCTGGATAACGGTATGGAAATCCTGATCCATGTGGGAATCGACACGGTGGATATGAACGGGGACGGCTTCTCCCTGTTCGTGAAGGAAGGAGACCGGGTGAAGACCGGCGATCCGCTGATCTCCTTCACCCCAGAAAAGATCAGAGCGGCAGGCCATCCCATGACCACGGCCTTCCTTATCACGGATAACGGAAGCGCTTCTGACGTCCGCTTCCGGACGGGACAGGACGCGAAGGCCGGACAGACGGCTATTGCGGAATTTGACTGAGACGCTTCAGGAGCGCTAAAGCGCTTCGGAATGGAGGAAGTATGAAAGATTTCAGAAAAAGCGTGGTATATCAGGTTTATCCCAAGTCCTTTTATGACACCAACGGGGACGGCCTGGGAGATCTGAACGGGGTTACGGAGAAGCTGGATTATATTAAGGAGCTTGGCGCGGATTATATCTGGATGACCCCCTTCTTCGTTTCCCCGCAGAAGGACAATGGGTACGACGTGGAGGATTACTATAACATCGATCCCCGCTACGGAACCATGGAGGACTTCGACCGACTTGCTGCGGAGGCTGAAAAGCGCGGCATCGGTCTGATGCTGGACATGGTGTTCAACCACACCTCCAGCAGGAACGAGTGGTTTCAGAAGGCGCTGGCCGGAGATGAAAAATATAAGAATTATTACATTTTCCGCAAGGGGAAGGAAAACGGCGAGCCCCCCACCAACTGGGAGAGCAAATTCGGGGGAAGCGCCTGGGAATATGTTCCTGCATTTGACGAATACTACCTGCATCTGTTCGATGTTTCCCAGCCCGATCTGAACTGGGATAATCCGGAGGTCAGGGAGCAGGTTGAGGCGGTGGTGCGCTTCTGGATGAAAAAAGGCGTGAAGGGCTTCCGCTTCGACGTGGTGAACCTGATCAGCAAGGGAAGCTTCGAGGACGATTATGAGGGCGACGGACGCCGCTTCTATACGGACGGCCCCAACATCCACAAATACCTGCAGGAGCTGAATGAAAAAACCTTCGGAGCCGAAAAGGGCATCGTCACGGTGGGCGAGATGTCCAGCACCTCCATGGAAAACTGCTTCCGCTACGCCTCCGAGGATGGAAAGGAGCTGTCCATGGTGTTCAGCTTCCACCATCTGAAGGTGGATTTTGCGGGAAATGAAAAATGGGTTCTGGTTCCCGCCGATTTTCAGAAGCTGAAAAAGATCCTGTTCGGCTGGCAGTCCGGCATGGCAGAGCATCATGCCTGGAACGCGGTGTTCTGGTGCAACCACGATCAGCCCAGGGTGGTTTCCCGCTTCGGGGATGAGGAAAAATACTGGAAGCAGTCCGCCAAGATGCTGGGAACAGCGATCCACTGCCTGCGCGGGACGCCCTACGTCTATCAGGGCGAGGAGCTGGGCATGACAAATACGGACTTCACCGACATTTCCCAGTACAGGGACGTGGAGAGCATCAACTACTACCGCATCCTGCAGGAAAAGGGACTGCGCCCGGCCGACGCCTTCCGCATCATCCAGATCCATTCCCGGGACAACGGCCGCACACCCATGCAGTGGGATGCGGGAGCAAACGCAGGCTTCACGACGGCAGAGGAGCCCTGGATCGGCGTGAATGCTAACCATACGGCTGTGAACGCAGCGGCAGAGCTTGCGGACGAGGATTCCATTTTCCATCATTATCAGAAGCTGATCCGCCTGCGTAAGGAGCTGGATGTGATCGCCTACGGCGATTTTGCTCCCGTGGATGAGAAAAACGGACAGATCCTTGCTTATAAGAGATCCCTTGAGGGACACACGCTGCTGGTGGTGAACAATTTCTACGGCCGCCCGGTAAAGTGGACCTGTCCCGAGGAGCTGGAGGGCTTCTCCTGCATCCTGTCCAACTATCCGGACAGCAGGGTGGAAAGGGAGATGGAGCTTCGGCCCTTTGAATCGGTTGTGCTTTACCGTTGACCGGCGTGGCCTGACGGGGCTGGCCGGAGGATTGGAGGAAGCCGCCTGGAGCGGAGAAAAAAGAGATGACGGCAGAATGCGGACAGTACGGAAAAAAGGAAAAGAACCTGCTTCAGAGAGGGATGGGCTGCCTGGGAGAGATCTTCGCTCCCCTGGTTCCGGCCCTGATCTTCGGCGGCCTGATCCTTGGCTTACGGAACATCATAGGAGAGATTCGCTTCCTTGAGGGCGGAACCCGAAGTATGGCGGAGCTCTTCCCGTTCTGGGCGGGAGCTTACAGCTTCCTGTGGCTGATCGGGGAGGCGGTATTTTACCTGCTTCCCACAGGCATTGTCTGGTCCGTCACAAAAAGAATGGGAACCACCGAGATCCTTGGCATCGTGCTTGGCCTGACGCTGGTATCTCCCCGGCTGGTGAACGGCTTTTCGGCGGCGGAGATCCCGGCGGACTGCCTTCCTGTCTGGGATTTCGGCTTTGCCAGGGTGGGAATGACCGGATATCAGGGGCAGGTGATCACCGCGATCCTTGCGGGTCTTGTGCTCGCCGGTCTGGAGAAACTGTTCCGAAGGATCTGTCCGCAGGTCGTCAGCATGATCGTGGTCCCCTTCTGTTCCCTGCTGCTGGCCGCGGTCATCGTACATACCGTCATCGGTCCCATCGGCGTGAAGATCGCAGCCCTTCTTGCGGGCGCGGTGTACGGAGGCCTGACCTCCGGCTTTGGCGTGCTGCTGGCGGGAGCGTTCGGTTTTCTTTATGTGCCCCTCGTCATGACCGGGCTGCATCACATGACCATCGTGATAGACTGCCAGCTGATCAGTCTGTATGGAGGCACGATCCTCTGGCCCATGATCGCCCTGAGCAATATCGCACAGGGCTCCGCGGCGCTCGCCGTGGCGGTCCTTCAGCGCAGGGATGAAAGGGCGGCGCGGACGGATCTTTCCGCCTGCCTTTCCTGCTTTCTTGGTGTTACGGAGCCGGCGCTGTTCGGCGTGAACCGGAAATATGGCTTTCCCATGATCTGCGGCATGATCGGCTCTTCCATAGCGGGAATGCTGTCCGTTGGAAGCGGCGTGCAGGCGGTGAGTATCGGCGTGGGAGGCCTTCCCGGAATCCTTTCCGTCTATTTTCAGTATTGGGGCATGTTCCTGCTGAGCATGGGAGCCGCCATCATGATCCCCTTTGTTTTAACCCTCCTTGCGGGGAGCAGAAAACTGCGGGGCAGTCTGTGACGGCTCTTTCAGATCCAGCCGCCGTCCATGGTGATGATCTGTCCGGTCATATATTCCGGAGCCTCCAGGATTTGACAGGCCAGGACGGCGGCCTCCTCCGGCGTGCCGAAGCGCCCCGCCGGGATCTCCTCCATCAGCGCCCGGAGCTCCTCTTCGGAAAAACAGCGGTTCATATCCGTATCGATCACCCCGCAGGCGAGGGCGTTGACCTGGATATTGCTGGGCGCAAGCTCCTTTGCCAGCGCCTTCGTCAGGCTGTTCACCGCGCCCTTTGACGCGGAATAGGCGGCCTCCATGGAAGCGCCAGCCGCGCCCCAGACCGAGGAAATGTTGAGGATACGCCCCTTTTTTGCAGAAACCATCAGAGGGATGGCCTGACGGCAGGTGAGAAAGCAGCCTGTCAGATTGGTGGCAAGAACCCGGTTCCATTCCTCCGGCGTCATGTCCTGCAGAAGCCCGATGTAAGAGATTCCCGCGTTGTTGACCAGCACATCCAGGCTGCGGATGGGAGCGCTGGAAAAAAGCCGTTCTACGTCCGCCACACAGCCCATATCCCCCTGAAAGGGATAACAGCCTACGCCGTATTTTTCATGAAGCTGTTTTGCATATTCTGTCAGCGCGTCCATGGAATTCAGGCAGGTGAGGTACAGCTCGTACCCCTGCGATGCCAGCCTTCCGGCGATTGCCCGGCCGATTCCCCTGGACGCTCCTGTTACAAGAGCTTTCTTTGACATATCAATCCTCATTCCGGAGCGTGCGATCGGGGCATGCCATCCAAAGCTATTTGTGACGCTCCGGCACAAATAGCCGTTTGAAAAATAAGCCATCGGGCTTATTTTTCAAACTAATCTCCATTTCGTTGATTTTGTATTGTTGAGCGTCAATTCAGCACCACAAGCCGTCAAGAGCGGTCGGCAGTAAAATTGATATCATATCGTGTTCCATGTGAGAACAGAACGCCATCTGTCAATCTGACACGTAAAATAACAGTATTTTCATCATCAAAATCATTGTGACCGTTATCGATCCACTCATGAAAGGCTTTCTTCAGTTTTTCTGCAATTCCTCTGTTTTCTTCTTTGCAAAACCAGCCTAAACTGCAGCCTTTTCCGTGTGCAGTGAACCAGTCTCCACAGATCCCTACATTCGGATTTGTTTCGATCTGTTTCATTTTGTCTGATAACGCATACGTGATTATATAAAACGCTCCATTTTCATAATACGCGTTTACAGTCCGTACACTTGGAAAGTTACCGTTGATCGTTGCAAGGGCTATCAGGGTATCATGCCCAAAGCGTTCCTTCATGATCTCCTGCGCTTTTTCTGGAAAAGTTTCATTCATTTCATTATCCTCCGGCTTCCTGTTTGTCGATTGATACGCGTTTCAGGCGTTTCGCTCATTGTGCCGCAAAAAAGAGAAATATTTTTTTATTGATTGACTAGATATTTTAGACCGTATATCTTTCTATAAGTACCCATAAGTATTATCGCAAAGTGGCCTAAATACTGGCCTTTCCACATATCAGCTTAAATCTGGTTAAATGTCTTTATATCTTTGCTTTGTAAGCACGGGCGTCAAAAAAGCGTCAAGCTATAAGAATTTGTTAC
>DWWS01000020.1 GCA_019119595.1 Candidatus Eisenbergiella merdavium
ATCTTCAGCTCCTCCGGCAGGGTATCCGCCTGTGCCGCAAGGGAATGGTAGCGCGCCACCATGACCCGTTCGGGGCAGCCGCGAAACAGGGGGCATCCTCCGTCCAGAGTGACGGACGACTGCTTGCCGTGCATCAGCCGCTTCGCATAGCCCACTCTGGCACCAAAGGCCGCGCAGATCGCCTGGTGTCCCAGACAGACGCCCAGAATGGGAAATTTTTCCCCGAGCCTGCGCACCGTTTCCATCAGAACGCCCGCATCCTCCGGCCTTCCCGGACCGGGGGAAAGGATGATGCGCGCCGGAGCCATCCTTTCGATCTCCTCCACGGTCAGCTCGTCGTTGCGGATCACCCGGATATCCGGCTCGATCTCCCCGATGAGCTGATAGAGGTTATAGGAAAAACTGTCATAGCTGTCAATGAGTAAAATCACAGATCCGCCTCCTTTGCCCGCTCCATGGCCTTCACCACCGCCTTCGCCTTGTTGATGCACTCCTCATATTCCTTCTCCGGAACCGAATCCGCAACGATCCCGGCCCCGCTTCTGACAAATACCTTCCCGCCTTTTTTATAGGCGATCCGGATCGCGATACAGGTGTCCATATTTCCCGCAAAATCAATATATCCGATGGCCCCGCCATAAATGCCCCGCTTGTTGTTCTCCAGCTCCCCGATCAGCTGGCAGGCCCGTATCTTCGGCGCGCCGGACAGCGTTCCTGCGGGAAGCACCGCCTCCAGAGCATCCAGGGCGTCAAGCCCTTCCCTGATCGTCCCGCGCACCGTGGAGCCGATGTGCATCACGTGGGAAAAACGTTCCACGCTGTGAAGCTTCTCCACCTGCACGCTTCCGAACGCGCTCACCTTTCCCAGATCGTTTCTTCCCAGATCCACCAGCATGTTGTGCTCCGCCAGCTCCTTTTCATCGGAAAGAAGCTCCTGCTCCAGCGCCAGATCCTCCTCCACCGTCCGCCCTCTCGGCCTGGTTCCTGCCAGCGGGAAGGTGTGAAGCACGCCGTCCTCCAGCTTCACCAGTGTCTCCGGAGACGCCCCCGCCACCTCCACATCCGTTCCGGAAAAATAAAACATATACGGCGACGGATTCGTGGTACGCAGGACCCGGTAGGTGTTGAACAGACTTCCCTCGAAGGGCGCCTCCAGCCGGTTAGAAAGAACGATCTGAAAAATGTCCCCCTCCCGGATATGTCCCTTCGCCGCCTCCACCATGCGGCAGAATTCCTGCTTTTCAAACAGCGGCTTCACCTCTCCCAGCAGATGCCCGCCCGGCTCCCGCTTCTTTTTTCCCGTCCGAAGCAGTCCGGCCAGCTGTTCCAGCTCCATGACCGCCCGGTTATAGGCCGTCTCCGGCTCCTCCAGGGACATGTTTGCGATCAGGACGATTTTCTGCCGGAAGTTATCAAAGGCGATCACCTTATCGAAAAGCATCAGATCCACGTCCTTAAAGCATTCCGTATCCTCCGCCCCCGTCCGCACCGCCGGCTCCCGGTAGCCCAGATAGTCGTAGGAAAAATATCCCACAAGCCCTCCGGTGAAGGAAGGCAGCCAGGAAAATCTCGGGCTTCTGTGATCCGCAAGCACCTGCCTGATGTAAGCGGAAGGATCTTCCGTGTAAAACCGGATGCTTCCCGCCTGCATCCAGCCGTCCCTGCAGGTGATCTCCAGCTTCGGGTCAAAGCCAAGGAAGGTGTAGCGCCCCCATGTCTCGTCCTGCCTGGCTGACTCCAGCAGATAGCAGTGGGTCGACACATTTTTCAAAATATCCAGCGCCTCGATGGGCGTGCAGATATCCGACAGGATTTCGCAGGAAACCGGGAGCACCCGGTACTCTCCCTCACGCGCTATCCTTCTGATCTCATCCATTTCCGGTAAAATTTTCATCGTTTCCTCCATTCCGAAGCGCTTTAGCGCTGAGGAACGTGCGGAGAAATCGCGGATGCGATTTCTCCGCTACGCAAGGATACTTCGTATCCTGGGGATTTGTGACGCTTCGGCACAAATCCCGATTGAAAAATGTGCTATCGAGCACATTTTTCAATCTTCGCCATTCCTGCTCATGCCGTCCTGCCTGGCAAATGTCGATAATCCTGCGCATGCGAGCATGCTCCGGCTTATCGCCGCTTGCCAGGGCTTTCATACGCAAAAAAACGTCCCTGACAGATAGATATCATCTGTCAAGGACGAATCATACAAAATATAATCCGCGGTGCCACCTTGAATTCACAGGAATGACCCTGTGCGCTTAGCGGGATACCAGCATATCCCCGGCAACTGACGTATGCCTCCACGTTGCAGAATACTCTGTGATGGATTGCAGGCGGCTCTGCCGCCGCGGCTCACATTTGACTGCACCCTCAGCGGTCCATTTGACAACTTGTTTCTCACCTGACTCTCAGCGCCGCAGGCTCTCTGTAAAGGCATCATTGCCGTTATCTCCGCTTCAACGGTTTGGTGTATTAAATTGTTAACAGGTTACCACACTTATCTGGAGATGTCAACCCGGAAGCGAAAATATTGGTATACCTATGGTAACTATTCAGCCAGGTCTGCGCATTTACTGCGCAGACCGTACGAAAACACTTCGGTGGGGGAGCATCCGGCCATTCCGAACCGCCTGGGCAGACCTCATTCCCCTTTACCGGAAAACCATTCTGTTACAAGGGTCAGACTCACCCCTGTCGCTTCTGCGATTTTTCCGGCGGACATACCCATGGCGGAAAGGGAAAAGGCGATCTCTTTTCTCGCCTTCGCTTTTCCCTCTTCGATTCCTTCTTTGATTCCTTCTCTAAGCCCTTCTTTCTTTCCTTCCCTGATCCCTTCCAGTCTTCCGTCCTGGATCATTCCCTGGATTCCTCTGCACACATCGATTCCTCCTTTCGGCGTTGCGTATTCCTGTGTCCTCATTTTCCCAAGCTCCGGAGAATGCGTCAGCTCTGCCAGCGCGTCCACCGCTGTTTCTGAGACGTCTGTGAAATATTCCCGGTTTGCATTGATAAAATTGCCCAGTGCTTCCTTATCGTCCGCATATTTCCGGAAGCCGAAAACCGTGCGCAGCTCGCCGGTGTAGCTGCAGATCTCTTCATCCGTCATCCTGCAGACATCCAGAAGTCTGATCTCCAACTGTAAGGAATGGCTTGTTTGGGGGCCATCCTCAAACAGATCCGAAAGCCTCACCGGACCGTCCCAGGGCTCCTTTCCCCAGTAGAGCACCAGCGTCACACAGCGGGCAAGCCGATCTGTCTTCAAAAAGCGGCCCAGGTATTCTCCGGCCGTAAGCCCCGCCGGGATATGCCTTTGGCCTTTCCCAATTCCCCACTCCGCATTGTGGCGTTCCCGGATCACCTGCATCTGGCGGGCATAATTGACAAAATCCAGCTCCAGCACGCGGAAAGGCATGGCATAATCGATTTCAGACTGATGCTCTATCCCGAAAACGGCAAAGCTGCTTCCGTTTTTCACGCTCTTGACCACGTCTCGGTACTGCACCAGAGAGATGCTGCCATCTCCCCTTGTAATACGGATGCGGGCCGTTTCCTTGATGTCCTCGTCCTGAAGCTCTTCGGCCGACAGGGGAGGCTCACAGGGCAGGGCGCGATTAAAAAGCTCAGCAAAATTTTCATTGTTTGTTTTGAACAGCAGCGTGGCGGCGGTATCCTTTTGCATCCCCTGTCCGGCGATCCTTCCGGTATCCCTGTGCCTGCTGTGCTGCACATTCTCTTTTGTCTTTTCCTTCAAAGGCAGACTCCTTTCTGGGAAGCGGCTGAAACGCTTCCCGGCAGGAGCTCCGCTTCCATCTGCGGATCCCTTTTTTCAGAAAAACCGTCCGGAATGCTTCAGAAACTCCTGCCATCTTCAGTTTACAGTTTCTGTGGTGAAATAAAAGATTTCGCATAGAGTTTCCAGAATCGTCAGGGAACAGAAGATCTCTGTTCTGCCGAAAGCCGAACGGCTGTAATAAAGAAATTTATGCTAACTGAAGAATACCACTTTTCGGACGGGCAGGCAAGCTTTTTATCAGCCTGTTTTTTCCTTCAAACCTCCTTCAAACCTGCCTGGATTCAGACCGAAACGCGCATCCTCCGTTCCTTTCTTCTGTTTCTACTATATCTTTTCCCGAACTTTTTCAAATGACTTTCACAATCTCACGCCCTCCGTTCCCCAAACGGCTCGGCCTGCCCTGCCAGCTGAGGCCGCATGCTTTCCGCCGCAGCCTCAGCGCCGCTTCCCGCCCTCACCCCCTCACGATCCCCGCGATCCAGTCGAACACGCCTTCCATATCCAGCCTGCCGAAGCCGAACGTCCGGTTCGGATAGCTCTGTGACGCATCCCTAGCCGCTCCCCGCACCAGCAGGTTGATCAGCCTGGTGCCGTTGATGTCCGGCTCATTTCCGTCCTGTACGCACCACTGCAGAAGCTGGGCGCAGCCCCCCGCCGCGATCGCGGCCGCCAGAGAGGTGCCGGAGGCGGTGGAGACCACCGCGCTTCCCCGGAGCGTTCCCGCCGCGACGGAGATATCCACACCGGGGGAGGAAAGCTCCGGCTTTATCCTCCCGTCCAGCGCGAAGCCCCTGCCTGAATTCACATAAAAGCTGTTATTTCGGCTGTTATAGGCGGATACGGAAAGCACATCCTGCGCATAAGCAGGAGAGGTCAGCGTGTTATCCGGGTTGGGACGCAAAAATTCCACCGTTCCTTCCACAAACTGCCGGATGGGCAGCCACATGTGAAAAACGCCGTAGCCCGACGCCTCCTGCACCAGCCGGAACGTCCAGACGCCTGCCGCGGGCTCCTGAAGCCGGAGCACCGCCACCTCGCTTCCGGTGGTCAGGTCGTTGGTCTGATAGTCGATGCGGATCCTTGCCCGGCCGTAGATGAAGGAATATTCCACCTCCCGCTCCAGACGGCTGCTGATGACCGGGATCTCCTCCCCGCCGGGCGAACGGACCATAACGGAAAAATAGGACGGCAGATCTCCCCATATCTCCATCAGAAAGCCCCTCGTCCCTTCTCCCACCCGAAGCTCGATCTCCTCCGACTCTTGCCCCGAGATCGTTCCCGAATAATGGTGCGCCGTATTCCCCTCGTTTCCCCCTGAGACCACCACCACCCGGTTGATGTCCGATCCCACCTCGGCAAGGTAGCGAGAAAGCGCCGAATTTTCTCTGTGATCCCCGAAGCTCCGGCCGATTCCCAGACAGATGCAGACCGGCCGGACAAAGGGTACGGCAAAGGAATCCAGATATTTCACCGCCAGGACGATATCGTTGGATTCATAGGCCGGAACGCCCTCCGGGATCAGGTAAAAATCCCGCAGATACTGCTTTGCCTGCTTCAGCTTCACCACCACGATATCCGCGTCCGGCGCAGCTCCCAGAAAATCCAGCCCGCCGTTTACGGCGCTCCCTGCGGCGGCCGAAGCCATCCTGGTTCCGTGGCCGTTTTCGTCCGTGACAGGCACCGTCTCCAGTGGATCAGCCCTGGAAAGCGCTTCGTCGATCTGCTCCCTGGTATACTCGCTGCCATAGAGAAAACCCTCCGGAGGCGTTCCCGTCTGGTCGGTCTGGTCCCAGATCGCCAGGATCCTGCTGCTCCCATCCTGCCTGCGAAACACCGGGCTGCGGTAATCGATCCCCGTATCCGCGAAGCCGATCACCACATTTCTTCCCGTAAGGAACAGCGGCTCTCCCTGAAGCGGCGTGATGCCGCTGGCATTTAACGGCTGCGGATCGAACTGCTGTCCCTGCGTTCCCCAAACGAATTCATCGGCCAGCCCGTACAGCTCCGTCACATAGCGGTACTGATACCCGGAAAAAGAAAGCGGCGGCAGGTTTTCCCGGTTAAAATAAACCGAGTAAAGCCTGCCGCTCACCTGTACATAGCAGAAGGCATCGCCGGACAGATCATCCGTCAGCGTGCCCTCCGGTAAAACATAATATGTTAAAAAATCCTGAAAATCCTCCGAAAGGATCATTTCCTTACAGGTCATTGCGGACGCTCCTGCTTTTTATATGTATTTTTACATATATATGATGCGTCCCGCCCCGCCGTTACCCGTTCGCCGAAGAGGCATGCTCCGGCAGCGCGTAACCCGCTCCCCGGATCTCGATCATGGGGCCTCCCGTTCCTTCGATGTAGTTTTTCGTGATCGTCACCCTGCCAATGTTGTCGTCCTTGGGAATCTCATACATGATATCCAGCATGAAATCCTCGATGATGGCTCGCAGCGCTCTTGCGCCCGTGTCCTTTTTCATCGCCTTTTCCGCGATTGCCTCCAGTGCGCTCTCGTCAAATTCCAGATCCACCTCATCCAACGCCAGCAGCTTATGGTACTGCTTGAGGATGGCGTTCTTAGGCTCCTTCAGGATGCGCACGAGCATTTCCTTCGTCAGTCCCTGCAGGGTGCAGACGATGGGAAGCCTTCCCAGAAATTCCGGAATCATGCCGAAATTCCGCAGATCCTCCACCGTCACCTTTGACAGGATATCCGGATCCTTATCATATTTATCCTTCAGCTCTCCGCCAAACCCCATGGTGGACTGCTTTGTGAGCCGCTGCTTGATCACGTTTTCCAGATCGGGGAAGGCTCCTCCGCAGATGAACAGGATATTCTTCGTGTTCACCGTGGCAAGCGGCACCATGGCGTTCTTGCTGTTTGCCCCAACGGGAACCTCCACCTCGCTTCCCTCCAGAAGCTTCAGCATTCCCTGCTGTACGGATTCCCCGCTCACATCCCGGGAGGTGGTGTTTTTCTTCTTCGCGATCTTGTCGATCTCATCGATGAAAATGATGCCCTTCTCCGCGCGTTCCACATCGTTGTCCGCCGCGGCAAGGAGCTTGGATACCACGCTCTCGATGTCGTCTCCGATGTAGCCCGCCTCCGTCAGGCTGGTGGCGTCCGCGATGGCGAGCGGCACGTCCAGAAGCCTTGCCAGCGTTTTCACCAGATAGGTCTTTCCCGAACCGGTGGGCCCGATCATGAGGATATTGGACTTCTCGATCTCGATGTCGTCCATGGTATTCGTAGCCACCCGCTTGTAGTGGTTGTAGACCGCCACGGAAATGATCTTCTTCGCCTTTTCCTGTCCGATCACGTACTCGTCCAGGCTGGCCCTGATCCTGTGTGGCGCGGGAATATTCTTAATGTTGAAAACAGGCTCCTCCGTCTTTTCCTTTTCCTTCGCCTTTTTCTTAATCTTCTGCTTGTTGGGGATCCCGCCGGTTCCCTGAAGGTCGGACAGATTGACAAAGCTGATGTTGGGATACCTGCCGTCCTTATTCATGTTGTTGAGCATGTTCATCAGCTGGGGATTGTTCAAAAGCCCCTGATAATCGTACTGGCTCACCGCGTCCATGGTGCGGTGCATGCAGTCGTCGCAGACACAGATGTTGTTGGGAAGATGATACATCTTCCCCGCCTTGCTCTCGGGCCTGCGGCAGATAAAGCACACGTCCTCGTACTTCTGCTCCTTATCATCCTTCTTTTCGTCCGTCCCGCCGGACTTTTCTCCATCCGCATCAGCCGCGTTCCCGCCGTCTGCCGTCTGCGCAGGCTTTCCGTCCTCCGGGCTGTCCGCGTTTCTTTCCGGTTCATCCGCCTGTCCGCTCTCTCCGGCGTTTACTTCATCCATTTTTTCATCTTCTCTATTTTCAAAATCGTTCATTTTCATTCCTTTCCGCAGCATGAAGTCTGCCGCACGCCGCTTTTACAGGGCTGTTTTTATTATAAAACATGGCTTTCCCTCGCACAAGTGAACTTTCTATAAAAACTGTAAACAAACAATGCGGCAAAGCCTTTTCACCTGATCAAAAAAGGAACGGGTATCCAAATACCTGTTCCTTTCCGAATCGCGCCGCGCAAAGCGCGTTTTTCTTCTAATGATATCCGGTTCGGACGCTCTTTTTTCAGAACGTCCTGACCGTCTTTTTACTACTCTGAGGCATTCATGGCTTCCTGCGAGGTCAGCGTTACGGTTCTTGTTTCCTCCGTATAGCCCTCCGTCGGATTGCCGTGCATCACAGT
Organism: Candidatus Eisenbergiella merdavium; assembly: GCA_019119595.1. Lineage (GTDB taxonomy): Bacteria > Bacillota > Clostridia > Lachnospirales > Lachnospiraceae > Eisenbergiella > Eisenbergiella merdavium. The sequence goes on from DWWS01000020.1 coordinate 8,034, forward strand.
GATCTCTATGGTTTCCCCGATCGCATAATACTGCATCGCGTTGAGCAGGTCCTCCTTGGTCGTCACGGTCATTCCGTTGATTCCCGTGATGATATCGCCCTTCACGATTCCGGCCGATTCCGCGCCGGTTCCCGCATAAACCTGAGCCACGTAAATGCCCTCCGGCATTCCGTAGGCCTGCGCCATTGCGGAGGTCACATTGATACAGCTGATTCCAAGGTATCCTCTGTTTGCCTCGTCCAGCGCTTCTCTCGTCTCCTGATTCATCAGCTGCTCGATCACAGGCTGCGCGGAGGAAATAGGGATCGCATAGCCCATTCCCTCAATAGCGTTTCCTCCAATTTTATTGGAATTAATTCCGATCACCTGACCGTTGATATCAAGCAGGGCACCGCCCGAGTTACCGGGATTGATGGCGGCGTCCGTCTGGATCATCGCGTTGCTGGTTCCGGTTTCACCCACCTCAAGGACACGATTCAGCGCGCTCACAACACCGGTCGTCACCGACTGGCCATAACCGAGCGCATTGCCGATGGCCACCACCGGCTCGCCCACCTTCAGGGAATCGGAATCCCCGATCTCCGCAATGGCGATGGCATCCCTGGTATCGCTCTCCACATTTTCAAGCTTCACGGCGACCACCGCCAGATCCATGGAAGGGCTCGTCCCCTTGACCAGAGCCTCTACGATGGAGTTATCAATGAAGCTCACATAAAGCTGAGTGGCATCCGCCACCACATGATTATTCGTCACGATCAGAAGCTCGTCGTCATTCTGGCCGATGATAATGCCGCTTCCGGCAGATTCCTGCTGCTGCTCATAGGTCTGTCCCCAGAAGCTCTCAACAGAGGTTACGGACTCGTTGGTAATCGCCACAATGGCGGGCATCACCCGTTCCACCATCTCCGTGACGTCCGTCACCACCATGCTGGTCGTTCCCTGCGTTACGGAAACCCCGTTTTGGGAATCCGGAGCCTGCGCTTCCGCACTCTGGTCTTCCGAAACGGCAGGAACCGTTACCGAAACAGTCTCGTCCTGATATCCGCCAAGAGAGACTACCGCAAGAAAGCTGACGCCTGCGATCACACCGAAGCATACCGCGCTCACCAGCACTGCGAGCGCCTTTTTCCAAAACGGATTCCCGGGCTTTCCGGGCTTTTTCTCCTTTTGCCTTTTCTCCTTCTGCTTTCTTCCGGGATCGGCTCCGTAGCCGCCGTTTCCGGCGCCGTACTGATAATTTCCCTGACGGGACTGCCAGGCATTCTGACTGCCATAGGCATCCCGGCCGCTGTAAGCGCCGTGGCCGTTCTGCGCGCCCGTTCCCTGCGCCGTATTCTGTGCGGCATTCCCCTGCCATGCGCCTGAATTGCCTGTATATTGGCCGGCGCCGCCCTGCCATGCGCCTGTATATCCGTTATACTGGCCGGCATTTCCGTTCTGCCAGCCTCCGGCGTTCTGAGTGCCTCCATTTTGAGCGCCTCCATTTTGGAAGCCTCCGCCCTGCCAGCTTCCATTTCCCTGCTGTGCTCCCGCATTCTGCGCGGCGCCGTCCTGCCTGAACGAACCCTGCCATGCCCCCGAAGCCTGCCGGGAAGCTCCGTTCTGCCAGCCGGCATACTGCTGATACGCTCCGCCCTGTCCGCTTCCATTGCTCTGTCCGCCGCTATTCCAGACGCTTTGCTGTGCGGCATTCTGTTGCGCTGTATTACTCTGCTGTGCGGCACTGCTTTGCCGGGTATAGCCGCTCTGCTGCCTCTCACCGCTTTCATCCGCCTTTTCGTTCTCCCGGACGGGAACCGCATTCTCCCCATTCTCGCCTGCACCGTCTGCGCTTTCCTGGGCATGCGCTGCGTCTTCCTGGGCATACACTGTACTTTCCTGGGCATGCGCTGCGTCTTCCCGGATGGACTGCGCCTGATTTTCTGCTTTATCTGTATTTCCGGAATAATCCTGATCAAACATGACCGTTTCCTCTTTTCTCTGTTTTTATGTTCAGAGTATAGTATATCTGGTATTTGTGTTCAATTTGTGATAAAACGCTAAAAAATATAAAAAAGCCTTCCGCATTTTCTATGAACGCTGTTTCTTCGTCCGCCCTTTTCGCACGTTTTCTATTCCACCGTCACCGACTTCGCCAGATTCCTGGGCTTATCCACGTCACAGCCCTTGCCGACGGCCACATAGTAGCTGAAAAGCTGCAGGGGGATGATGGCCAGGGAATTGGTGAAAAAGCGGTTGGTGATCGGGATATAGATCACATAGTCTGCGGCCTTCTCGATCTCCCGGTTTCCCTCGCAGGTGACAGCAAGCACAAAGGCTCCCCTTGATTTTACCTCCACCATGTTGCTGATGGTCTTCTGGTAGAGGGAGGGCTGGGTGGCGACAGCGGCCACCAGCGTCCCCTCCTCGATGAGGGAAATGGTGCCGTGCTTCAGCTCTCCTGCGGCGTAGGCCTCGGAATGGATATAGGAAATCTCCTTCAGCTTAAGAGAGCCCTCCATGGAAATGGCATAATCGATGCCTCTGCCGATGAAAAAGACCTCCTTTGCGGCGATATAGCGATTGGCAAAGCGCTGGATCCGGTTTTTGTTGTTCAAAAGCAGCTCGATCTGATCCGGCAGGCGGCGCAGATCGCCCAGCATTTCGTCAAATTCCTCCTCCGTCACCGTATGGCGCACGCGGGCCAGCTTCATTGCCAGCAGATAGAGGGCGATGAGCTGGGCGCTGTAGGCCTTGGTGGTCGCCACAGCGATCTCCGGCCCGGCCCAGGTGTACATCACGTTATCCGCTTCGCGGGCGATGGAGCTTCCCACCACGTTCACGATGCCGAGCACCTTGAAGCCCCGTTTCTTTGCCTCCCGCAGGGCCGCGAGGGAATCCGCCGTCTCTCCGGACTGGCTGATCACGATCACCATGGCCCCGTCCTCCAGAATGGGATCCCGGTAGCGGAATTCGCTGGCAAGATCCACCTCAACGGGGATCCTTGCCATCCCCTCCAGCACATATTTTCCGGTCACGCCCGCATGATAGGCGGAGCCGCAGGCCACGATGTGAATCTTCTTCACCTGACAGAGCTCCTCGTCGCTCATTCCAAGCTCCTCGATCACGATGTCGTTCTTTTTGATCCTGGGTCCGGCGGTATCCGCCACGGTCTTGGGCTGCTCATACATTTCCTTGAGCATGAAATGCTCATATCCGGCCTTCTCCGCCGCCTCCGCGTCCCAGTCGATGGTCACGGACGGCTTCTCCAGCTCCTCCGCGTCCACGTTGTAAACATGAAAGCCCTCCTCGGAGAGGCGCACGATCTCCTGATTCTCGATGTAGGTCACGGTCCTGGTATAGCGCAGGATCGCGGGCACATCGGAGGCGATGAAGCAGCCCTCCCCGTTCTGTCCCACAATGAGCGGGCTGTCCTTCCTCACCGCAAACAGCTCTCCCGGGAAATCGGAAAACAGGATGCCCAGCGCGTAGGAGCCCTCCACCCGATGAAGCACCTTGGTGATGGCCTCCATGGGGTCGCCCTTATAATAGTAATCCAGCATGTGAGCTATCACCTCGGTATCCGTTTCCGAAATAAAATGATATCCCCTCTGCGTCAGCTTTTTGCGCAGCGCCATATAATTCTCAATGATGCCGTTGTGCACCACCGCGATGGTTTCCTTTTCATTGAAATGCGGATGGGCGTTCACGTTGCTTGGCGCGCCGTGGGTGGCCCAGCGGGTGTGGCCGATCCCCACCGTCCCCGGCATGGTCGCACCATCATGAGTGAGCTCGCTTAAGGCCTTCAGCCTTCCCACGGATTTGGTGATATGGATCTTTTCTCCGTCGTATACCGCCATTCCCGCGGAGTCATATCCCCGGTACTCCAGCCTTGCCAGGCCGTCCAGAATGATGGGGGCCGCCTGACTTTTTCCGATGTAGCCTACAATTCCGCACATAATTTCCTCCGTTCTGCCGCGCCGCGGCACTCATATCTGCTCCGTTCTATCCGTTCTGTTCTATCCGTTTCGTTTCATCTGCTCCATCCTGTCCGCTCCGCCCTGTTTCCGTCCGGTCCGTCAGTACCTCTTTTTCCAAAAATCCCTGTTCATGCTGCAGCGAAGCACCATCCCCGCCGGAAGACTGCGGTAATGTTTTCCCAGAAAAAAGCCCAGATACCTTGCCCCGCAGTCTGCTACAAGCCGCAGCACCATCCAGGGCTTCCCGATGCCGCACAGGTGGGCGACCGTTTTTTTCACCATCCTCATCCCCTCCGATTCGGAGGAAACGACGGAAAAGATCTCCGGATGCTGAGCCTGGGATACTCCGTTGTCAAAATTCCGGCGAAACTGTTCCTTTACCTTATAGCTGTGGGAATGATACACACAGGCGTCCGCCGCATAGGCGATCTTCCAGCCCGCCTTCACGGCTTTTGCCGCGTAGATCATATCCTCATTAAAAATAGTATGCTTCTCAAAGCCGCCCAGACTCCGAAAAACGTCCTTCCGGTACATGGCACAGACATTGGAGCAGAAATAGGTCTTGATCCCCAGCTCGGAAAGCTGCTCCTGCCCCTTGACGCGGCTCTCCTCTGGATAGTTGAAGGCTCTGGTGTAGCGTTCGATCTCCCCGCTGCTCTCATCGGTGAGCTGTCTGGCGTAAGCCACGGCGATATCCTTATCCTGGCAAAGGGCGTCCCGCAGCCGTTCGATCAGAAAATCGTCCGCAGGCACCGCGTCGTCCGTCATGCACACAAACAGATCCGCACTGCTTTTCGCCGCCGCCAGATCTCTCGTTCCTCCATGGTCAAATTCCCGCTTGGAAAGATGGTGTACCTCCGCCTCCGGATATCTCCGGGCAAAATCCGTCCCATGCAGGAATCCGTCAAAATATTTTTCTTCCGTATTCATGATGATGATGCGGTCCGCCTTCACACTCTGGCCGGACAGCCGTTTCATCAGCTCCAGAAATTTTTTCCCCGGCCGGTAGGTCGGGATGATCACGTCTATCTTCATGCTGTCTTCCCCTCCTGGGCTCTCCCAAAGAGTCTTGAGCGCCTCTTACAGAAAAAAAGGGGCCTGTTTCAGCCCCTTTGCTCATTTCCGGCGGCGGCCCGGACAGCTCCGTGCCGCCGTCATTCAGGTTCTTTTTTAATATCCGGTATCGCTAGAAATCTTGGCGCTGTAGGACTTCACCTGCTCGGAAGGCGTGTATTCCTCCTGCTCAAAAAGGAAATTGTGAAGCTTGATCACATTCGTTTCCAGGTTCACAGGAATAACACAGCTTCCCTTGCTTCCCAGAGTTCCGGTCGTACGGGTATCCTCAAACGGGAAGCCGTCCGTTGCGGTTACGGAATAATTCGCCACCTCGCCAAGCACACCCAAAATCTCCGTAGTGTCCAGATTGGTCGCCACATGAGGAAGCACACTGTCAAGCGCGGATTCCAGCTGGGGAAGCGAAGCAGTCTTCGCCTTATCCAGACAGGCGAGCAGCACGGTCCTCTGCCTCTCCGCCCGGCGGAAATCGTCGCCCGCGGTGGCACGGATCCGGCAGTAGGCAGTTGCCTGCATGCCGTCCAGGGTCTGAAGCCCTGCCTGCGTAACAGGCGTGTAATCGTCCGAGAGAACCACTTTGCTCTCCGTGCTGAACATACTCTTCTGATAATTGTTCAGATGCTTGATCTCCGCCTCTTCCACATTGATCTGCACGCCGCCAAGAGCATTTACAAGCTCGATCAGCCCGTTGAAGTTAATGCTGATATATTCTGTGATGTTCAGATCCAGATTCATGTTCAGCATGAGAATAGCCTGCTCCGGGCCTCCGGCCGCATAGGCCGCGTTGCACTTATTGTAGGTGTCGTTGCTCAGATTCAGATAAGTATCACGGTAAACGCTGACCAGCTTCACCTCATTCGTATCCTGATTGATGGAAGCGATCATGATAGTATCGGAACGATTTCCCTTCTTCAGGTCGTCGTCCCTTGCATCCAGGCCAAACAGAGCGATGTTCCGGTATCCCTTCATGGTCTCGTTCTGTTCCACGCCGTCATTCATATTTTCCACGATCTGCCCCTCGTTGATGGTGATATGCTGGACAGCGTCCTGCTTTCCCACCGCCCAGAGAACAAGGGCAAGCACCACCAGAGCGAGAATTTCCACGCCAAACAGGATGATCCGCTTTCTCTGCTTCTCCTTTTTTCTGCGCGCCTGGTTTCTTTTGCTTCCAGATCCTGAAGACGCGCGCATCCTGTCCTCTCCGGAATCCCTGCGGGAGGATGAGGACGATCTGCGGCTTGTGCCGGACGATCTGCGATCGTCGTCATACGCGCCGTAATCCGCCCGCGACGAACGGCGCTCTGTACCGGAAGTCCGCCGGCTCCCGCCTGACGAACCGCTTCCATTCGTTCTGCGGGTTCCTTCGTTTCTCGTTGATGATGCCATGTTTTCTCTCCTGTTTCTTTCAGATACTAATACGCATTTTCATTGATAAACCCTTTAAAGAAGGTCAGAAAAAGGATCTTGATATCAAATGCCATGCTCCAGTTTTCGATATAGTAAATATCGTACTCAATCCTCTTACGGATGGAGGTATCTCCCCGATAGCCGTTTATCTGCGCCCATCCGGTCATTCCGGGCCGAACCTGATGCTTGATCATATAACGTGGGATCTCCTCCCGGAATTTTTCCACAAACTGCGGACGCTCCGGCCGGGGGCCCACCAGGCTCATGTCTCCCTTCAGCACGTTAAAAAGCTGGGGAAGCTCGTCTATGCTCGTACGTCTCAGCAAGGCCCCTACCCTTGTGATCCTCGGATCTCCCTTTACCGTCCAGCCCTTCTTTTCCTCACCCGGCTGCTGCTGCCGCATGGTGCGGAATTTGTACATCATAAATGGCTTATTGTGCAGGCCCACCCGCTCCTGTCTGAAGATCACCGGTCCGGGGCTCGTCGCCTTCACAAGGATCGCCACCACCAGAAGAAGCGGCGAAATGAGGATCAATCCGAAAAAGGAACCCACAATATCCACGCAGCGCTTCGCGATGGCGCTCATCGTGTTGGTCAGCGGGACATACCGGATATTGATGACCGGAAGGCCCATCAGATCCTCCATATAGGGACGGCCGGGAATCAGGCTGTTGTAGTCCGGGATAAACTTGGTATGCACGCCGGACTTTTCACACAGATCCACCAGCTCCTCCAGGCGGTCGTAATCCTCCAGAGAAAGCGTGATCGCGATCTCGTCCAGCTTGTTTTCCGGCAGAATGTACAGAAGGTTGTTGATGGAGCCAACCACCTTCACTCCCTTATAGGTTGCGCCTCTGGGAACCTTATCATCCAGAATTCCTCTTACCACATATCCCCATTGGGGATTGCTGTTGATCCTGTTGATATATTCCTCCGTTGCCCTGGAATAGCCCACCAGAAGGATGTATTTGCGGTTATAGCCCTTTTTTCGCACAAAATGCAGGCAGTAACGGATAAATGCCCGCATCAAGAGAGTGCTCACCGTATTGATCGCGGTAAACAGGGCCACCATGCCTCGGGAGAAATGCTGCAGCTGAAGCTGTCTCCAGTCGTTCGCCATGAACAGAATGGCCAGAAAAACGGTCATTCCCACGATATTCGCCTTGAACACGTTGAGGATTTCCGTCTCGTTCCTCTGCACCCTCTTTGGCGAATAAAGCTTAAACCAGTAATAAAGGATCAGATATCCGGGCACAACAAAATACAGTGCGCTGAAATAGATTCCCATATCCAGCACACCTACCGGAGCACCTCCGTCATTTCTGTTTCTTCCGATCCACAGATACCACGCAAGTATATAGGAGCCTGCAATCACCAGCGCGTCCATTATAACATGCAGTCGGTTAAAATACTGCTGGTTATCCTTTATCATGGCTTCACCCGTTTCCCCATATACAACCTGTATTGTACAATATTCGACTCAAAAGCACAACTTAATTTTTCTTTATAATAGTTCACTCGTCTTCCGGCGTCAGGCAGACGCCGTACCCGCACGCTATATCCGCCGGAACATGTTGACCCACAGCTCAAGCTGTATCCTTATATAATTCCCAAGATTGCGTCCTTTGAAACGGACGCGGCGTTCCTTTGCCTGCGGCGAGGCACACAGCCGGATCCCTTCCAGCAGGCTTTTTCCGTAGGCTTTTCCATAGCCCTTTTTCAGGAAAAAGAGGGCTTTTATGAGAAAGCCAGCCAGCAGGAAGGGGCTGTTTATCAAAAGCTGCAGCGGCGGCATGTTTTTATAAATCAGATAAACGTTGTTCCTCGCGGAATAAAAGATCTTAAAATCGTTATACCTTGAGCCGCTGGTGGCGCTTCCCGCATGGAGCACCACGGCGGAGGGCTCGTAGCCGTTTTGAAATCCCAGAATGCGGGCGCGGTAGCCCAGATCCACATCCTCCAGATAGGCAAAATGAAGCTCATCGAAGCCTCCCGTCCGTTCCAGGGCGCTTTTCCGGTAGATTGCCGCTCCCGCGCAGGCGGAGAACACCCGTAGGGGAGCGTCATAGCGCGATGCGCTCTTTCCCTTCCCAACGGCATAAGCCCAGCCCAGGGCGCTGTAAAGATCCCCCGCTCCATCCATGCGCTCAGGGGCTTTCAGATCCAACATACGGGCGGATACGGAAAACAGCCGCTCATCCTGCTCCATGCGCCGCTCCAGAGCGCTGATGCAGCCCGGCCTGACCACGGTATCGTTATTCAGAAGAAATACATAGGCCGTTCCGCTTTCCCGGATCCCTTCGTTGACCGCTGCGGAAAATCCTCTGTTTTCCGGGAAACGGATCAGGCGGATCCAGGGGAATTCCCTCTCCGCCTCGCTCTCGCTCCCATCTGACGAACCATTATCCACCACGATCACGCTGGGACGCTCCTTCTCTGATGCCTCCAGGCTTCTCAGACAATCCGCCAGATATTTTTTCCCGTTATAATTGGGTATCACCACTGTGGTCTTCAATCCGTTTTCCTCCGCAGACAGGACTTTTCCTTTTCTGAGGCTACCGCGTTTCCTGAGTCCCGCGCATTTCCTGAGATTCCTGCATTTCCTGTGGGTCCCACAGGATCCGGCCGCCCGCTTCCCGCACGCTCCGGCAGAAGGCCAGACTGACCTGTACAGGATCCTCTCCCCGCCTCACCGCCTCCTGCGCCTGCTGAAGCTTTTCAGAAAGCCGGACGCCGTCTTCTGCAGCGTATCCCGCGCCGTCTTCCGCATCATATCCGGCCTCATATCCCGCGACATTCCCAGCGACTTCCCGCCAGCCTCCCTCCGCTTCCGCGCAGTCCCGCACCCGCAGGGCGCGCACATCCGCCGTCTCCACATCCTGCTGGAGCACGGCCCTGTGCATATAGCCGCTGAAACGGCGGGGCAGTCCGCTGTAACGCATGAGAGCCCCTCCGCCCTTTTCGTCCCTGTCATAGATCCCGCTGCGAAGCCGCCCGTGCCTGGGAGCGAGCGGGCGGGCCACAGCGGCCACATCCTTCCTGACCGTCAGAACATCGGGGAGGTAACGGATCCGGTAAAAGCCCAGATGCCTGGTATCCTCCACCTGCGCGCTCCAACCCTGCGCAGCGCAGAAATCCTCCAGCGCCCTCTTTCCCGCCTCGTAAGCATAACGCTTGCTTTCCGGATTGGAGGCCGTGGAGGTCTCATGGCATCTCCAATGGTACAAGACCTTCGGCACATGCACATAAGCCTCCTCCGGAACGCCGGAAAGCACCCCGGCGGCGGCACGGAGCACCAGATCATAATCCTGCGCGCCGTCGAAGCCGGGCCGTTCCTTCAGCTCCTGAAAAAAATCCGTCCTGAGCATCAGGAAATGACAGATATAGTTATTGGAAAGAAGCAGATCCAGATTAAAGTCCGTCTTCCGGTTCGGCTCATAAAAATGCTGCCCCGTTCCGTCGCACTTATCCTCGTCCGAATACAGAAGAACCGGGGAAATTCCCTTCTCTCCGCTCCGCCTCAGGGCACAGGCCATTTCATACAGGGAGTCGGGCGCAAGAAAATCGTCGTGATCCAAAAGTCCGGTGTAATCTCCCCGAACCTCCTTCAGCGCCGCATTTGTGTTTCCCGCGATTCCCAGATTTTCGGAAAGCTTCACATAGCGGATGCGCGTATCCCTGTAGCCTTTCACAACCCTTTCCACCGAGTCCGTGCTTCCTGCGTCCGCGATCACCAGCTCCCAGCTCCGCCAGCTCTGCTGCAGCATACTGTCAAGAAGCACCCGCAAGAATTCGGGCGGCGTCTCATAGGCCGGAACCACCACAGAAAAAAACGGCGGATTCTCCCAGCCTTCCGCTTCCCTTCTCTGCTTCAGAAGCTCCTCACCGGACGGAGGCTCATAGCGGTAGTCCCTCTGCCTGCTTTCCAGCAGGAGCCGCTCCGCCACAGCCCAGGCAGCAGCCGATATTCCGTTTCTTTTCAGATATCCAAGTGCGCGCTTCCAGCCCGCCCGGAGCCGTTTTATCATAGCTTTTCCTATCTGCGCCGCGAAAGGCACCTGCCTCACCCGCAACGTCTGTTTTCAGAAGGAGCCGGACAGACCGGCCCTTCCGTACAGACGTGCGGCGTGATGCAGATGCCCCCTCAGCATTGCGCCTTTTCTTTACTCAATAACAGCCTTCAGCTCTTCCGTCAGCTTCTCGTTCTTCTCCTGCGCATCCTCAAGGCTGCTTCCCTTCACGCCCATGTAGAACTTGATCTTGGGTTCGGTTCCGGAGGGCCTTGCGCAGCACCAGGAATCGTTGGTCAGGTCAAAATAGAGCACGTTTGACTCCGGCAGTCCCGTAGGGCTTTCCGCGCCGGTAGCCAGCTCCTTCGTCACACCGGAGGCATAGTCGCGCATCCGTACCACCTCCAGCTCACCGAAGCGAGTGGGCGGATTCTTTCTGAGCTGATCCATCATCTGCGCGATCTGTCTGGAGCCGTCGATTCCCTTCAGGGTGATGGTATAAAGGCTTTCCTTAAAGTAGCCATACTTCTCATACAGCTCCACCATCTGATCCCACAGGGTCTTTCCGTTCTTTTTGCACCATGCGGCGACCTCGCACAGGCACATCACCGCAACCACGGCGTCCTTGTCCCTCGCGTGCGTTCCGGCCAGGCAGCCGTAGCTTTCCTCCAGGCCGAACACGTAATTATTGGAGCCGGTCTGCTCAAACAGCTTGATCTGCTCTCCGATATATTTGAAGCCGGTCAGCACCTCGATCAGCTTCACGTTATAATCCGCAGCGATCGGATCCGCCATATTGGTGGTCACGATGGTCTTTACCATGGCAGGATTTTCCGGCATGGTTCCGGTGGCCGTCCGTTCTCTCAGAATATACTCCGCGATCAGCATGCCGGACATGTTTCCGGTAAAGGGTACGTATTCCCCGCTCTTCGTATCCAGCGCGTAGATACCGAGACGGTCCGCGTCCGGATCGGTGGCCATCACGATGTCCGCGTTCTTTTCCTTCGCCAGCTTCAGCGCCAGAGTGAATGCCTTGGGATCCTCAGGGTTAGGGTAATCCAGCGTGGTGAACGCGGGATCCGGAAGCTCCTGCTCAGGCACCACATAGACATGCTTGAAGCCCAGCTCGGAAAGCACCCGGCGTACCGGCTTGTTTCCGGTGCCGTGGAAGGGCGTGTACACGATTCTGATATCGTCCGCCATTTCCTGGATCACCTCGGGATGGATGATCTGCTTTTTCAGCTCCACCATGTAGGCGTCGTCAATCTCGGAACCGATCACCTGATACAGGCCCTCCTTCATGGCGTCTTCCTTCGCCATGGTCTTTACCGTATGGTAATCTGTCACCGCCTTCACCTCGGCGATGATCTCCTTATCCTTGGGAGAGGTCACCTGCGCGCCGTCCTCCCAGTATACCTTGTAGCCGTTGTACTCCGGCGGATTGTGGCTGGCGGTCACAACGATTCCGGAAATGCAGCCCAGGGTGCGGAGCGCGAAGGAAAGCTCCGGGGTGGGACGAAGCTCGTCGAACACATACGCTTTAATCCCGTTCGCCGCCAGGCACAGCGCAGCCTCATCCGCAAATTCCGGGGACATATAGCGGGAATCATAGGCGATGGCAACGCCCTTCTTTTCTCCGCCCTGCTTAATGATGTAGTTGGCCAGTCCCTGCGTGGCCTTTCTCACCGTATAAATATTCATCCGGTTGGTGCCCGCGCCGATCACCCCGCGCAGTCCGCCCGTGCCGAATTCCAGCTCCTTATAGAACCGGTCCTCGATCTCCTTCTCGTTGCCCTCGATCGAAGCAAGCTCATCCTTCGTCTTCTGGTCAAAATAGGAATCCTCCAGCCAGAACCGATACTCGTCCATAAAGCTCATAACTACTCCTCCTTTGGCCGCCTAATGGCGGCATTGATTTTCTGAGAAGAATCACGGAGTGATTCTTCCAGGAAAGCGCGAAGCGCTTTCCGCCTCTCCTTTCGCCGCCTCCGGCGGCATTTCATGATAATCTTATCTTACTACAAAACCTCAGACACGTAAAGAAAAGTCGCTCTTATCCAGGCTGAAATTGGGGTTGTAGTACGGATCCCCCGCCTCCAGCACGTCCTTCCATTTCTCCCGGAAGCGGGCGGATTCCTCGTTGTAGCGCCGGGCGGCCTCTCCGGTCAGGTCGGAGCCGCGGGAGGCGGACTCGTAATGGTAGGCCTCCGCGAAGGGAGTGAACACGTTCAGATATCCCAGCTTTCTCAGCTTCAGACAGAAATCCACGTCGTTTAAGGAAACTGCGAAGCTTTCGTCCAGGCCGTCCGCTTCCTCGTAAAGCGCCTTTTTCACCAGCAGGCAGGCTCCCGTCACGGCGCTCATGTTTTGGGCGTAGCAGAGGCGGCCCATGTATCCCAGATTTTCCCGCTTCTGGCGGTAGTGTACATGGCCCGCGGTGCGGTGGGTGCCCAAGCCGATGACCACACCGGCGTGCTGGATGGTCTTGTCAGGATAGTACAGCTTGCCTCCCACGGCTCCCACATCCGGGCGCTGGGCGTACATCAGAAGCTCCTCCATCCAGTTGACCGTGATGATCTGGATATCGTTGTTGAGAAGCAGCACATACTCGCCGGAGGCCTGGGACACGCCCAGGTTGTTGATGGCGGAATAATTGAAGGCCCCTTTGTAGGTGACGATCTTCACCGCCGGGTTGTTTGCCAGCTCCTCATAATAAGCGAAAATTTCCCGCGTCTCGCTGTTATTCTCCACCACGATGATCTCATAATTGTCATAGGTGGATTTCTCGATGATGGAGGTGATGCAGCGTCTCAGATCCTCCACATGATCCTTGTTGGGAATGACGATGGAAATCTTCGGCTCCCCGATGATCTCGTAGGTGATCTTGAAAATGGTCTCAAAGGCCCTGGTGCTGGTGATCTTGAAGTTGGCAAAGCCGTGCCTTCTCAGATGATCCGCCACCGCGCCTCTTGCCGATTCCACCACGTAGGGCTTTGCCTCCACGCCGGAGGATACGCTTCCCGCGTGCTGTCTCCAGTAGTAAAGAAGCTTCGGCACATGAACCACGTTCCTGGCCCGGTCGGTCAGCCGCAGGATCATGTCGTGATCCTGGCTTCCGTCAAATTTGGTGCGGTACAGCTCCATTCCCTCCAGAAGCTTTTTGTCAAACATGCTGAAATGGCAGATATAGTTGTTGGCCCGCAGGTTGTCGATGGCATAGTCCGGCTTGAAGTGCATGGTGATCATCTGATTCACGTCGCCGTTTTTAAAGGTCGCCTCGTCGCAGTAGACATAATCCGCGTCCTTCTCGTTGACCACCTTCACATACTCATACAGCACGCAGGGATGCAGCAGGTCATCATGGTCGAAGGGAGCGATGAAGTCTCCCGTAGCAAGCTCCAGACACCGGTTGGTGTTCTCCGCAATCCCGCCGTTTTTTTCCAGTTTTTTATAAACGATCCGCTTATCCTTCGCCGCGTATTCCCTGCAGATCTCTCCCACGTAGGCGTGTTCGTCGTCGGAGCCGTCCGCAAGGCACAGCTCCCAGTTTTCATAGGTCTGCGCCTGCACGGAGCCGATCATCTCCCGCAGGAAATTCTCCGGCGTATTCCAGAGGGGCGTCAGGATGCTGATCCTGATCATCCGGTCAAACACCGCGTTCCTCTGGCGCTCCCGCTCCGCCTCGTCGGGAAAGCTTTCCGTGCCGTAATGGCACATGGCTTTGCGCTCGTTGGACTTGTATTTCATCTTGGCGACCACGCCGGAAAGACTGCCGCAGTTTCTCACCCGGTCCACCTGCCGGATACAGAAGTGCATGCACTTCCGAAACGGCGCGCTTGCCCTCCAGACCGGATTGTTCTTGATCCGGTCCAGCTTAAACTGCAGATCGTCCACCTGATCCTCCAGCTCGGCCACCCGGCCCGCCAGATAGGTGCTCTTGTATTTTTCCTGTTCGTAGGCTTCCCTGTAATCCTTATCCATCCGTCCGCCTTTCCATTATCGCCCGCGCCGCCGACTGAACCGCTCCTCGCTCTCCTCTCAGTCGGATCGCGGTATCCGTCTGCCTCCTGTAGCAGCCGGGCTGTAGCTCAATACTCGATTTTCATGGTTTCCGCCGTCCACTGGTACAGCTTCTGTCTGGAGCAGCAGTCCTCCCAGAGGAAGCCGATCAGGTATTCGCCCTCCGGCAGGGCCTTTCTGGGAAAGCTTGCGCATACGCCGGTGAGCGCCACCTGATGCTTCTCCAGATGTCCCAGGTTTTCCTGAATGTCCGGACGGTACTGCCGGTTCACGGAAAGCTTCCACACCGCTCCCGCCTCTTCCCCGGCGGGGCCGTCGCCCCGGCCCGCGGGCTTTAAGATCAGGTTGAAACGATACTGGCTGTTGTCCACCTGAAGGGCGTAGCACCAGCCCTGGATGAAATAGTCGCCTTCCCCGCTTTTTCCCGTCTCCCACTTGCCAAGGTCGCCGGTAAATTCGATTCCCATGCGCAACACCTCGTTGCTCCATTCCGGGCGAAGCCCTTCCTTCAGGATCTCCGGCGCGATCCGATCCATCCGGTCCTCATATTCATAGCGGTTGCCCGCGTAAAATTCCTGGTCCAGCACGTCCTTCACCAGATACCGGTGATAGTAGGGGTCCCTTCCATAGAGAGAAGGATGCAGCTCATACAGCAGGTTCAGCTCTCCGTGCAGCCGCTTCAGCTTCTCCACGCTGTCATCCAGCCCCCGGCTTAAGGACTCATGGTGATAAAGGGCCACGTCGTTTCTCACCACGTTCACATAGCCCATGTCGTACAGGCGGTAGCAGAAATCCACATCGTTAAAGGCCACCCGTAGATCCTCGTTCAGCCCTCCGCTCTTTTCGTAAACCTCTTTTTTCACCATCAGACAGGCGCCCGTCACGCCGAGCACGTCGAAAGCCAGGCGGTTTCTGAGAAAATAGTAATCCGTCCGGTCGTCCCGAAACTGCAGCTTGTGGGCCGGGCCAAGCCGGATATTGGTGATCCCCGCGTGCTGGATGGCGCGGCTTGCCGGATAAAGAAGCTTCACGCCCACCGCTCCCACATGGGGAAGCTGAGCCTTTTCCACCATTTTTTCCAGCCAGTCCTCCTGGATGATCTCGATGTCGTCGTTCAGGAGCAGGATATAATCCCCCTTCGCCAGAGCCGCTCCCATATTGCACATCCGGGAAAAATTGAACTCCATGGGCTCATATACATAGCGGAACCGGCATCCCGGCTCCATCTGGGAAAGCATCCGCTCAATCCGCGCCCGGTTCTTCTCATTGCTGCCGTTATCGACCACGATGATCTCAAAATTCCGGTAGCTGCTGGCCTCCATGGCGGAATGGATGCAGGTGGAAAGCACGCCCGGATTGTCCTTGGAGGGGATCACGATGGAAACCATCCCCTCCGGAGAAAGGGGCCAGCCCCGCCGTATGTAAGCCGCTTCTTTCAGCGCCTCATATTCCTCTTCCATGCCGAAGGGTTCGATGGGTCTGCTTCCGTGGAAAAGCACGCTGTCCACATGCCCCGCCCCTGCCGTCTCCGACAGCTTCAGGCAGAGATCGTAAAGGTTTTTGTGCCAGTCATTTTCTCCCAGCCAGGAAACGCCAAGGGCCGCCTGCGTCCGCACGGCGAAAATGTTCCCGAAATAAAAATAAGAGATCAGCGTATCCGGCGACCAGTCCGGCTTCAGCCAGGGATTCGTCCTGCGGCCTCCGTTTTCGGGAAGGAGCTCGTCCTCGTCCCCGTAGGCCAGAACAGCCTCCGGATTTCTGGCAAAAAAGTCCGCAAAAAGCCTCTGCGCTTCCTCATCCGGCCTTCCGCAGTCCGCATGGAAGACCAGGATATCCGCTTCCGTTCCGTCGCTCTCTCGTTTGTCTCCTGCGGCATCCTTTGTGGAAGCGGCATCCTTTATGGAAAAAGAAGCTCTGCAGGCGCCAAAGGGCACGCATTTTACGGTAAAAGAAGCCCCCTCCAGCGCGCGTCCCGCCCGCTCCTTTTCCTCTTTTCTGAGGATCCAGTCATGATAGCGCACGGTCTGCTCCCTGATCCTTGCTTCATATCTTGCCGTCTGTCTGCTCCGCATGGGGGCCTGCAGCATTTTCTTGATGTTCAAAACCAGTGTCTCCTTTTCAAATTCGAATCCAAAGCCGCCGCAGTCTCCTCCGGCATCCTGTTGATCTCAAATTCCAGCTCCAGGATCTCTCCTGCCTCTGCGTTTTCCTTTTCCAGGCGGATGTTGATGTTCGGGTCGTTGGTGTGGAAGAAAAAGACCGGCGTCTTCTCCCCCTTTCCCGTCAGCTCCCAGCCGTTCATGGCAAGAACCGCCTTATCCGAAAGATCCAGCTCCTTCCCGGAAAGATGCGCCGAGCGCATCCGGATGATGCAGGAGCATTCCGCAGGATCCACCCGCACGCCCCGCACGCCATCCTTTAAGGGAATGGAAAGGCGCATCATATCGGCGG
Source organism: Candidatus Eisenbergiella merdavium (assembly GCA_019119595.1). GTDB lineage: Bacteria > Bacillota > Clostridia > Lachnospirales > Lachnospiraceae > Eisenbergiella > Eisenbergiella merdavium. Next base: position 24,956 of record DWWS01000020.1, read on the forward strand.
CAACATAGCTGGGATACAGGTAATAAGAGTGCTCCGGACTGTAGCCGCGCCCGAAATCCTCGAAAATCTCCACGATGCTCCGCTCCACCTGGGAGAAAAAGGACTGCCAGGGCACCGCTCTCCGCCCCAGAAGCACGCGCATGTCAGAGATGGAAACCCGGTTGCCCGTCACCGCCTTCTGAAATCTCCTCTCTCTGGCCTTATAGCCCTCCGCCTTTTCCTCGCTGATGCCCAGCCGCTTTAAAAAGGGCTCCATGTCAAGGCTTTTTCTCCGGCCGTCTCCCATCTGGTAGCAGTACAGGGAACGGTAGGCCAGCGCCTCCATATCCACCCGCTCCTCGAAGGTCCACTCATAATCGATCAGATTCCAGCGTCCCTCCGGATCGATGAGGATATTTCCAAACACCAGGTCATAATCGGAAACCTCCATTTCCTGATGGGTGCGGATCTTTTGTACATATTCCTCAAACAGCTGATCGAAGCCCGCCTGATCCCCTGCCTCCAGGCGGTCGTCCAGCAGCTCCTCCAGCGTGCTTCCTTCCAGATATTCCAGCCGGGCGCAGGGAAGCCCGTCCGGCTGTCTGACCAGCTCGCAGCGGTTCACATACAGCCCGCCCTCCTCATAGCGCTCCTTCAAGAGCCTGCCATAACGGGCGATATTCTCCACATGCTCCGCGGCTGCCGGGCTGTCCGGATATTTGAGCACCTGCTTTTTCCCCGCTCCATCCTGCGTGATATCCGTACGGATGGCGTAAATATCCGCACGGTCGTTGGAAAACTTGGAATAAATGGTTTCCGGCGCGGGCCCGGTGACAAGCAGATAGGAATTGCTGTACATGGGAAAGATTCCTTCCCGGATCACCATATCGAAGGCGTTCTTTTCATCGAACAGAAGCAGCCTGTCCCCGTCAAAATTCCGGAGATTGCGGGAAAGCTCTCCCGGCCTGGGAAGCCTTCTGTCCGAATAGATCACATCCGCGAACTTATAGTCCGGATAGGGATAATAAAAATGATAATCGGAAACGCCGCAGGTCGCAAGCAGTCCCTCCAGCCCCTTCCTGGTGAAGGTGCGCACGCCGCCTCCCTCCGGGTAATCCTCGATCCCCGCGAAAAACTTCGCCAGATGATCCTCCTGACAGCCCGCCCAGTATTTCATCCCCATCTTGTTCTCGATGGCGATCACCAGGTTCCCACCCGGCTTCACATGCTTTAAGTTGATTTTAAGGAAATCCTCAAAGGGCGTCTTCGTGGGGATATAGCTCTGCCCGTATTCAAACACGCCGATCAGGAGCACATAGTCGTAGTCGCAGGGAAGATCCGGCTCGATATCCGTAAAATTCCCCACATGGATCGTCACATTGTCCCGCTCCTGATTGCGGATGGCGTTGATGGTGCTGCGCTTTTTGGACAGATCCACACAGGTGACGCTTCCCGCCTTTTCGGCGAGCACTCCCGTCACCGCTCCCATGCCGCTCCCCACCTCGAGCACCTTCGCGCTCTTATCCATGGGAAGCCAGGAAACGATATTCTCCCGCTGCGGCGACAGATGGTAAAAAACGGGCCAGCTCTTTTTTTCCTCGATCTGCTTCTGATAATCTCCGGCGGGATGGTTCCTCACGATCTCCAGGATCTCATCCTCCACCGTCCCGTCGCAGTAAAAATCCTCTCCCGGATAATGCGACAGCTCCAGCGTCACCTTCCCGATCTGCTCAGTCATAGTACCTCCTACAGTTTCTTTTCATACTCCACGCGGACGTCCGATTCCATATCAAAGTATCCCACCGTATCATGATCCGAGATCACGGTCAGGTTGAGGATATCGTAAAGCCGGTGGTACACGGTGAAGGCGTCGCCCTCGTAGCCGGTCACGCCCAGGGAGAGCAGGTATTCCCCGCCCTGAAGGCGTACCTTCTGAGTGAAGGTGATGGAAAGCTCCTCCCCGGCCTTCACGCTCTCCAGAAAGCTTTTCTCCACCATGGTGTTGGTTCCCGTGATCTCCACGCCCTTGATGTTCTTGATGGAAAGGGCGAAGATGGGGGCCTGCAGATCCTTTTTGGCCCGCACTCTCATGTGCAGGGTGAAGGGATCCCCCTTCAGGATAGCCGAGGTGCGAAGCCCCGCCCCGTCCGTCATGTAGTATTCGATGATCTCAGCCTCTTTGGTACCGTACTCCAGCGCCTGAACGTTGAGCCCGGGCGTCGGTGCGGGTGCGGAAGAAGCGCCTTTATCCGTGCCGCCCGTTTCCCGGGAAGCAGCCTTCCCTGTGCCATACGCCAAAACAGCATCCTCGGAAGCGCCATCCGCCAAAGCGCCGCCTGCCGAAGCCCCGGCAGCCTTTCCTTCCGTTTTTTCCGCAGCGGCCCTTCGGATGTCCTCATCCGCGGCAAGGTTTGCCTTTTTGTCCCCGGCGGGCAGCTCGTACTGGCCCACCAGCACCTGCTTGTAAATGTCGATCATGTCGCGGGGGCTTCCCTCACCCAGCTTCACGCCCTGGTTTAAAAGCACCGCTCTGTCACAGTATTTGCTGATCGCGCTTAAATCATGACTGACGAAGAGGATGGTCTTTCCCTGCTTCTTAAATTCCTCGAATTTATGGTAGCATTTTGCCTGAAAAAACACGTCTCCCACGGAAAGGGCCTCATCCACGATCAGGATCTCCGGATTGATATTGATGGCCACCGCGAAGGCAAGACGCACGAACATGCCGCTGGAATAGGTTTTCACCGGCTGATATACATAGTCCCCGATGTCCGCGAAGTCCAGAATATCCTGCAGCTTTTCATCGATCTCCTTTTCCGAAAAGCCGATCATGGTGCCGTTAAGATAGACGTTTTCAATGCCGTTGTATTCATAATTAAAGCCCGCGCCGAGCTCCAACAGGGCGGAAATGCGCCCGTTCACCTGCACGGTGCCGGAGGTGGGGTTGAGCACTCCGGTGATGATCTTCAAGATGGTGGACTTCCCGGAGCCGTTGGTTCCGATGATGCCCACGCATTCTCCCTGATGCACGTCCAGATCCACGTTGTTCAGGGCGAAATGCTCCCGGTAGCGCTTTTTTCTGGCAAGACCAAGCGAATCTATGAGCCTGTCCCTGTTGTGGTCGTACAGGCGGTATACCTTATTCAGTCCCTCCACATGGATGGCAAGCTGTTTTGTATCCATATCGTTCCTTCCTACATGATGTCGGCAAAGTGCACCTTGAGGCGCTTATACACCAGCGCGCCGATACCGAACAGCACCACGGTGATGATCCAGAAGTACATGGTGGAATAAAAATCCTCCCAGAACCACTGCTGCCCGTAGATGGCGCTGCGGTAGCCCTCCACGATGTACACCAGCGGATTGATCTTCAGAAGCATCTGCGCCGTTTCGCTCATCTGTCCGATGTTCCACAGAACAGGAGTCGCCCACATGCCGATCTGCATGCCGATGCCGATGATCTGCTGCAGGTCCCGGAAATAGACCACCACGGAGCAGGTGGTATAGCTGATGGCGAGCACCAGCACGAAGGTGCAGAAGCTGTAATAGAACACCTGCAGGGTATACAGACTGGGGTAAAAGCCGTAGCAGGTCGATATAACGAGGAGCACGATCACGAAAAAGCCGTGGATAAAGGTGGCCGCTATGATCTTGATGATGGGAAGGATACTGATCTTAAAGACCACCTTCTTCACCAGATATTCATACTCCAGAAGCGCCATCATGCCGCTGGTGAGCGCCTCGGAAAAATAGAACCAGGGAACAAGCCCGGCGGTCAGGAACACCAGGTAGGGAACCTCCACTCCCTTTCCCGCCAGCTCGATCTTCTGGGGCATGATCACCTGAAAGACCACGAAATACAGCGCCACCGTCACCACAGGCTGCACCATGGCCCAGAGCGCTCCCATATAGGAACCGGCGTAGCGCCGTTTGAAATCATTTTTCGCAAGCCGCCAGATCAGCCGCCGATTCGCGTAAAGCTCCTGCGGAAGCAGCGTGATCTTGTCGTAAAAACGGGCGAACACCAGGATCGCCGCAAGGATCAGCGCGCAGGCGATGATCTTTTTCAGAAGCTCGTCCGCCGGATCCGCCAGCGGATTATGGTAACACGCAATAATCACCCCCATGATCAGCATGATGAGGGTGAAAATGGCGATTCCCGTCTTTTTGCCAGGCAGCCTTCCAGCCGCCAAACCGTTTTTTTCTTTCTTCATTCCCGTACCTGTACCCCGGGGCCTTCGAAAGAAAGCCCCGGAACCTGTTTGCTCTGTACCTGAAAATCTCTGCCGGAAGGCGCTGTCAGCCAGGCGCTCACGCCTTCTTTCTGCCGCCGTCCACAGCGTATTCCTTCAGGCCGCCCCATTTCTGATCCTTTTCAGAAAGGATCAGCTCCATCCCTTCAGGGATCGGCCACCTTACGCCGATCTCCGGGTCGTCCCACTTCAGGCCGCCTTCGTCGTTTGGATGGTAAAAATCCGTACATTTATAGGCAAATTCCGCCTCATCGGAAAGCACTACAAAGCCGTGCGCAAAATGCTCCGGAACGAAAAACTGCTTCCTGTTTTCTGCGGATAAGAGCACTCCGTACCACTTTCCGAAGGTGGGAGATCCCTCCCTTAAATCCACCGCCACATCGAACACCTCGCCCTTTAAGACCCGCACCAGCTTCGCCTGAGGATATTCGATCTGAAAATGCAGCCCCCTGAGCACGCCCTTCTTCGAGGAGGACTGGTTATCCTGCACGAATACCTGATCGATTCCCGCCTCCTTATAGGCCTCATAATGATAGGTTTCGCAAAAATATCCCCGCTCATCCCCGAAAACTGCCGGGGTGATCACCTTCAGCCCCTCGATCTCACATGTTTCTACCGTTATCTTACCCATTCTGCTATCATGCTCTCCATTTCAAAAAATCATTTCAGGTAACAGCGTTTTCCCTGATGTTTCCTTTTTTTAAATCTATCCGCAAGCGCTCTCTGCTTTTAAAGCCCGTTCGCCACTTCCACCAGATATTTTCCGTAGTTGGTCTTCATCAGAGGCTCCGCCAGCTTCAGAAGCTGTTCCTTCGTGATGAAGCCGCGGCGGTAGGCGATCTCCTCAATGCAGGAAACATACAGCCCCTGCCGCTTCTGAACGGCCGCCACGTAGTCCGAGGCATCCAGCAGGGAATCGTGGCTTCCCGTATCCAGCCAGGCAAAGCCTCTGCCCAGCGTCTCCACCATCAGGTCGCCCCTGCGCAGGTACTCGTTGTTCACTGCGGTAATCTCCAGCTCTCCTCTGGCGGAGGGCTTTATGCTCTTCGCGATCTGCACCACATCGTTGTCATAGAAATAGAGGCCGGGAACCGCGAAATTGCTCTTTGGATGCTCCGGCTTTTCCTCGATGGAAAGAGCCCTTCCGTTTTCGTCAAATTCCACCACGCCGTACTCTCTCGGATCTCTCACATAATATCCGAAGATAGTGGCTCCCTTTTCTCTGGCAGCGACCGCACGCAGCACCTTTGAAAAGCTCTGTCCATAGAAAATATTATCCCCAAGCACCAGCGCCACGCGGTCCGATCCGATAAACGGCTCTCCGATGAGAAACGCCTCTGCAAGCCCTCTCGGCTCCTCCTGCACCGCATAGGAAAGAGAAAGTCCAAGCTGCTCCCCGGTCCCAAACAGCTCCTGGAACACGGGCAGATCCCGCGGTGTGGAAATGATCAGGATCTCGCGGATATCCGCAAGCATCAGGGTGGAAAGGGGATAGTAGATCATGGGCTTGTCATAAACCGGCATGATCTGCTTGGAAATCGCCTTGGTCAGCGGATACAGTCTGGTTCCGCTTCCTCCTGCAAGTATAATGCCCTTCATAATACTCTCCTTTTATTTTCCGGTATGGTACATTTCCTCATAGTATTTCTGATAGTCGCCGCTGGTCACGTTCTTCATCCAGTCCTCATGCTCGAAATACCAGGCAATGGTCTTTTTGATGCCCTCAGCGAACATGGTCTCCGGCTCCCAGCCGATCTCCGCCCGGATCTTGTCCGGCGCGATGGCGTAGCGGCGGTCATGGCCCTTGCGGTCCTCCACATAGGTGATCAGCTCCTCGCTCACAAGAGCCTTCCTGGGATCGGAATCCGGAAGCATCTCGCGAAGGGTGTCGATGATGATATGGATGATCTCGATATTCTGCTTTTCGTTGTGGCCGCCCACGTTATAGGTTTCAAACAGCCTGCCCTTCTCCTGCACCATGTCGATGGCCTTGGCGTGATCCTCCACAAACAGCCAGTCGCGCACATTTTTTCCGTCTCCGTAAACGGGGAGCTTCTTCCCATGAAGCGCGTTGTTAATGATCAGCGGAATCAGCTTCTCCGGGAACTGATAGGGGCCGTAGTTGTTGGAGCAGTTGGTGATGTTCGCCGGGAAATGGTAGGTATCCATATAGGCCTTCACCAGCATGTCGGAGCTGGCCTTGCTGGCGGAATAGGGACTGTGGGGTGCGTAGGGCGTGGTCTCATAGAAATATTCGCCCTCATTCTCCAGGGAGCCGTAAACCTCGTCCGTGGAAACGTGAAGGAATTTCTTCCCCTCCTGAAAGCTTCCGTCCTCCTTCTCCCAGGCCGCCTTCGCGCAGTTGAGCATCACCGCCGTGCCAAGCACGTTGGTCTGCACGAAGATCTCCGGGTTTTTGATGCTTCTGTCCACATGGCTCTCCGCCGCGAAATGCACCACCCGATCGATGTCGTTTTCCGCAAAGATCTTTTCAATGGCCTCCTTATCGCAGATATCAGCGCGGATGAAGGTATAGTTGTCCCTTCCCTCCACGTCCTTCAGATTTTCCAGGTTGCCCGCATAGGTCAGGGCATCCACATTGATGATGCGGATCTCATCCCCGTACTTTCTGAACATGTAATGAATATAATTTGAGCCGATAAATCCGGCTCCGCCCGTTACCAGATAGGTTCTCATATTTTCCTCCATTTTTTCAGACTTTTCCATTTTGTAATAGTATAACACATAATTCCTGATTTACCAAACAAAACCTGCCGGACTTTAATATCCGAGGTAACTGATGTTCAGATCCACGTTTCCGCTGATGCCGTCGATCCTTCCCGTGCTGGAATACTGCCACAGCTCATACCTGCCGTTATAGGTGGGAGCGGCAGCGTACTGGGCCAGCCAGATGTTATAGCCTCCGAAGCTTCCGGTATTCATTTCGCTTCCCAGCCAGTTCTTGTTGGCGTAAACGCCCGCGGTGTAGCCGCTGTCCTGAACGGTCTTGCAGAAGGCCTGTACCACCTCGGTACGCTCCGCGCTGCTTAAGCCGTCCGCTCTGCCTCCCGCCGCCTCCACATCGATAAATACCGGATAAGAGATCTTATAGCCGGAGATCCTTGAGATCGCTGCCGAGGCCTCCTCTACGGCCTCCACCCCGTTTACAGCCTGGGAAAAATAATAGACTCCCACCTTCAGCCCGGCCGCCGTGGCTCCCTGAATGTTTTCCTTAAACTTGGGATCATCCACCATTACCCCCGTTGCGGAGCCTCTGTAGCCGCAGCGGATGATGGCGAAGGACACGCCGGAATTTTTCACCTTTTCCCAGTCAATGCTTCCGTTATGCTTGGACACATCGATGCCGAGGACGCCGGAGCCTGTGCTTAACGCGCCGTCTTCTCCGAACTCATACGAAACGCCCTGGATGACCTGCGTTCCCGTCACCCTGTTTCCGTCCCTGTCAAAGTAATATCGCTTTCCGTCTATGGTCTGCCAGCCGGTATATTTGTATTCCACGCTGTCGTTCAGGCGGTAGAATACGTCGTACTTATAATAGTCGGCGACCACCGCTTCCACATATTTTCCGTCCTCCGTTTTGATGTAAAGCTGTCTGCCGTCCTTATCCTTTAAAGGAGTTTTGGTATCCTCCTCCGCCTTTGTGCCCGTCACCGTCACCTCGCAGGTCGCCTTCCTGGAGGTATCCTCGCTGCTGCATGCCGTAATGGTAGCCGTTCCCGCCTTCACCGCCGTAATAGTCCCGTTTCCATGCTCCGTCAGACTCACGACGGAAGGATCGGAGGTGGACCACAAACAGCCCGTATAGCCGGTAGTATCGATATGCGGATTCAGCTTCAGGGTTTCCCCCACCTTCAGCGTCACCTTCGTCTGATCCAGACTGATGCCCTTTACCTCAGCGGCCTCAACGGTGAGCTTTGCCGTTCCCGTCCGGGTCTGTCCATCCAAAAAGGTCACCTTCACTGTCAGCTCCGTCGTTCCGGAGCGGATCGCCTTTATGCTCCCGTCCCCGTCCACCGTGGCGTATTTGGTATCCGCAATGGAAAAGCTCCGGGAGGAAACGCTTCCTGTGATCTTCACATCGGCTGCCTTTGTTTCTCCTGCGGTGATCCTCATTTCATTCACCGTCAGGGAATCAGTCGTATCCCCGGTCACCTTTACGGATACCGTGGCCGTATGGCCGCCGTCCTCTGTTTTCACGGTGATAACGGCGCTTCCCTCTCCCCGAAAGGAAACATGGCCGTTTCCGTCCACATCCGCCACGCTGCCGTTATCGGAGGAAAAGCTCACATTCTTGTTGGAAGCGTTATCCGGGCTGACCGTCACGCTGATGCTCCCGCTCTCTCCCACTCTGCCTTCCAGGCTTGAGGGATTAACGGAAACGCCCGTCGCCTTTACCGTCTGCGGAGCCGTCTCCGCTGGAGGCTGTGTCTCTGTCTCCACCGGCTGTGTCGGGGCTTCCGCAGTCTGGCTTTCGCTTTCCTCCGGCTTATTTTCCGATTCTGCGGGTTTGGATTCCGTTTCCTCCGATTTGGATTCCGTTTCTGTGGGCCGGGTTTCCGTCTCCTTAGGCTGGGTTTCTGTCTCCGCCGGCCCGATTTCCGTTTCCTTGGCTTGGGGTTCCGTTTCTGCGGGCTGAGCTTCGGTCAGGCCCGACGTTTTCAGAAGGCTTCCGTCCTCCCGGACTCCCGCAAAACGGGCGAAGGACAGCTTCGCCGTCTGAGAGGGGTCCGGAATATCCTCCTTCTTCACCTCTATGTACAGGCCGCCCTCGTCCCCAATGGGCGTCCGGGTGGATTCCACCCACTCCACCGTATCCTGCAGGACGGATTCCACCTCCGCTTTGATCTCCGTATCCTCCGCCGCCGCGTTTACCTCCGCTTCGCTCTTGATCTCGTCCTCGACGTCGATCTTTTCATATGCGATCTTATCCTTCACCGTTACGCTCTGCGCGCTCTCCGGCAGGACATGGCCCTCCAGCCCCTCAGGTCCTGTGACCTCCACCGTATAGCTTCCTCCGGGAATATCCGTCAGATAAATGATCCCGTCCTCATCCTCATCCGTTTTCTGACGGCTCCCGTCCGGACCTGTGATCGTCACTTCAAAAGCAATATACGGAATCAGCTTTCCCGTCTTCCGATTGACGAACTTGATCTTCAGATCCTTCTCCACGGAGGTCATATTCAGGCCCACCTGAACCTCGGAAACAACGTCCTTCTCCTCATACTCCGTTTCCACGCTCTCCGCCGCCTGCTGTCTGGCAAGCAGCCCGTCCGCGACGGCAAGGAAGGTATTCTCATCCGCAACCCGGATCCGGGAAAGCTCCTCTCCCACCGCTGCAAAGGACGCCACCTGCTGCTCCTGGGCCCTGGCGGACAGGACAAAGCTGAAGGTAAATACGGCGAAAAGACAGACCGCCGCCCCCGTCAGGCCGATCACTCTGTCCAGGGCTGAAAGCTCTCTCAAAAAAGAAGAAGATCCGTTTTCCCTCCTGCGCTTTTTTCCCCGTGCCTGAATGTTTCCTTTATATTTATGAAAATCGCTTTCTGCCGGCCGGGAACTCCTTTCGAAATCCGCCTGCCGCTTTTGGAGAGAGCTTTTTTTATGGCTCCCGGCTGACAGGCCGCCGCGCTTATGCGCGCTGGCTTCTTTTCCCGCTGTTTTCTTCCGCTCTTCCGCCCGCTCTCCCCGGTCTGTTTTCCCGCTTCGGGATGTTCCGGCTTCCCGCTTCGGCTTCCCGCTCTGGGGCGCTCCGGCTTCCCGCTTCGGCTTCCCGCTCCGGACTGCCGCCCTTTCAGGCGCGGCGTCCCCGCGGGCGGGAACAGGCCGGGTCCGGAGGGCGCCCTCCGGCTCTCTCTTTTCCGGGCCGCCCGGTGCCTCCTCATAGCCGTCTTCCTCCGGGAAGGCCTCCAGGCCGGAAAGCTGTGCCGCGGTTTCCGAAAGATCCTGTGTCTCCTCAAAATCATCCTCGCTGATCTCCCAGCCCTGCGCAAAGGCACGCTGCAAATCATCGGTGTTTTTCGACATTTCTTCCTGGTCCTTCTGTGTCATTTATCTCTCCCGTTTTTACCCGAAACAGCTCATCTCCTGCACAATGTAGGGACAGTATAGCACAGGAGGCTTTCCCTCTTCAACAGCGCTTTCCCGGTTTTCGCCGTTTTCCTGCCCATCCGGACAGCAGCCGTACACACCCGGAAGCGCTGTCGGGACGTTTTTCCCCTTCTGTCAGGGGAGCGCGCTGCAACTCTTAATTTTCTCTTAAGATTTCCAGGATACGCGAAAAGGGCGCACAAACCGCAGCCCTGACTGTCTCTTTTTGTCGAACGCTTTTTCTTGCCGGAGAAGGAGGGATGTGCCAAAATGAGAAAAAAGAGGAAAAAGGAAGCCGTTCATTCACCAAATTCAGGAGGTAAAGAAACTGCCATGATGTACATCCATTACTGCAAATACTGTCGGCGCATCCACATTCTCAACGGTCATAAGCTCTACTGCCCCGCCTGCAGCGGAAAGCTTTCAGAGCTGGACATTTCCTATATGAAATATGTCAATCTGACCCGGGAGGAACGCCGCGCTCTCAAGGAAAAATGCGCCGATGAAAGGCTGCTGCGCGAGCTTTCCGCAGAATATCCAAGGAGAGGCGGGGCCAGATGGTTCCAACACGCAGAACCGGTACGGCCGGCCGGCGCTACAGATAGTAAAGCAGCATCCCGGCCAGAATACAGCCCACACCTGCAAGTTTCCGTTTCGTGATCCGTTCCGCAAAAAAAAGGCGGCTGAGGAAGAGAACGAATACATAGCCAAAGGATTCCATCACCGGGCCGTTCAGAAAGGACAGGCCCCTCAGCCCGCAGATATTCAGCACGGTGGAGCAGACGAGCAGGAAGTAGCCGCCCAGCACCCAGACGTTTAAATACTCCCGGATCAGAGAGGGCCAGGAGCGCATCGCCCCTTTTTTCAGTAAAACCTGGGAAAAGGAAGCCGCAAGCACCCCGGCCAGCAGAAAACCATAGTAAACAAATCCGGTTCCCCGAAAAAAAACCACCGCGAAATCGCCTTCACCCATTGCTCTGCCCCTCCTTCCCGCTGTCTCCGGCGCCCCTGCCGGAGGCGGCACTTTCTTCTCCATCCGATCTGTCCTGTCGGTCATTTCCGCCGTTGACGATCAGAGTTCCCGCGATCACAAGTCCGACGCCGACGATATTTTTCACCGTAACGCGGTCATGGAACAGCACGACCGCCCACAGCATGGACCAAAGAAGGGCCATCGCCCGGTTGGTATAAGCCACGGACAGCTCGAACTTTTTAATCATCTGCTGCCACAGCAGGGCGTAGATCCCGAGGATCACAAGCTCCATCAGATAAAAGAACAGGAAACGGGCGGAAAACGGTTCCTGCCCGCTCGCCAGCTTTGCCATTACGCTGGAAAGGGTATAAATGACGATCACCGCCTGCAGGATCAGGATATCCTTCAGCCTGAGCTTCTCCTTTCGCATATTAACCTCCATGCCAGTCCGGAGCACCGCAGATCCTGCCCTGCCCCGGTCATTTTTTCAATCCCATACACCATAACACAGAACCCTTCATAATTCAAATATTTCAGCCTGTCTCCGTACTTGTTACGGTTCACTGGCAAGACAGCAGGCTGTAACCCGTATTTCTTATAAAAAAATGAAAAATCCGTTACTCCGTGGACAGGCCGGGGGAAGAAATGGTAATATAGAAAGCGGATCAGGAAGGACGGCCTCTGCAGGCCAGCGGGACCAGCCTGCCTGTAAAAGCCGGAATTTATTTTTTGAAAGAAAAGAGATTAAAAATATGACAGACAGGATCAGACAGTCCGGAAAGCCGGATAAAACCAGGCTTTCCGGCGACAGCATCCTCCCTTCCGACGACGAGCTGCTGGAGGATGCTTTTTTCCCGGATGAAGAAACGGCTTCCCGTACCACAGACCGAAGCAGCCGTTCCCGGCGTTCGGCTTCATCCGCGGGTACGGCGCGCCGCCGGAAAACCGGCAGGAAAAGGAGCGCGGGCCGCAGCTCATCCCGCTCTTCCTCCCGCGGCAAAAAACGCCGCAGGAGCCGGCAGGATTATATTCACCTTGCTCTTCTTGCGGTAATCCTTCTGATGTTTCTGAGCGCTGCCATACGGCTGATCCTCTGGAATATCGGCGAGGATTCCGGATATGATCCCAACGCGGATACCTCCGAATTTGACACCGAGCCTCAGGACTATATTCAGCCGATGGATGCCAGCCTGCTTGAGGGACATGAGGACGACGGCATCAATACCATCGTCTGCCTGGGGAACGCCCCCTTTTCGGATGAGCGGGGAAGCGCCGGGCTGGCGGAGAAGATCGGAGAAAAATGTGACGCCACCGTTTACAACTGTGCCTTCCCGGATTCCTATCTTTCCATGAAATATACGGAATACACCGACAGCTATCCGCAGGACGCCATGAGCCTGTACCTGGTCACGGCTTCCCTGTGCGGCCAGGATTTCACTCTGATGGAGCACGCGGCCGGACTGGCAGAGGATGCGCAGGGTACGAAGGAGGCGCTTGATACGCTGAAAAGCGTGGACTTTTCCGTTGTTGACATGATCGTGATCATGTATGATCTGAGCGATTACATGGACGGCCGCCCGGTGATGGACGAAAACAACGATATCAACCTGATCACCTGGAACGGAGCGCTGAACGCCTCCATCCGGCTGATCCAGCAGACCTATCCTCATATCCGGATCGTCGTCCTCTCTCCCGCCTACGGCCAGTATACCGACGGGAGCGGGAACCCGGTCAACCCGGACACGGAGGATCTTGGAAACGGCACTCTCCCCGATTATGTGCTTCATGAGATCGACGTAGCCATGGCAAACGGGGTCAGCATTCTGGACAACTACTACGGCTCGGTAACCGAAAACCAGGCGGAAGAATGCCTGACGGAAGGCTACCGCCTGAATGAAGCGGGCCGGGAGCGGATCGCACAGCGGTTTGCGGAGAAGATTTTCCTGATAAAGAAATAAATATAAAGCCGGACGGATTTCCCTTTTCCCAAATCCGCCCGGCCTTTTCTGACTGCCCGCTTTCCGGTTCGGCTTCTTTTCATCCCTTTTTCCAAATCGGCACATCCGTATTCCGGAACACATCGTAGCCGCCGATCTCTCCGATTTTTTCCAGCCCGTATTCCGACGGCTCTCCCTCCGTCGGCCTGGCCTTGTTCAGGATCAGATACTGCACCCCGTAATCATCCAGAAGCTCCGCCACCAGATCGATCGGAATCGTTTCGGCCTCCATCAGCGCGTAGATGGGATGCTCTCTGTGATCCCAGCTCGCAACCAGCATATCGCGGCCGTAAGGCATCTGAATTTCCGAGGTGTACTGTCTGATATACTGGATCAGCTCAGAAGGAAATACCGCCCAGACGCGCTCCTCATCCTCCGCCGGCATGATCAGGTCGCAGATCGCCGGCACCTCAGCGGGAAGATGATAACGATTCTCCGCTCTGGATACATTCACGTTTTCATACACGCAGCTCCCCCCAAGAATGCACACCGCAGCCAGCAAAATCAGCCCGATCCGCGTATGCTTTCCGATCAGCCTCACGCCGGCGTACGCGGTCAACACCGTCATGGGAAGAAGCCACAGAATACGGTAATAGGTTCCCGCCTCCTCCACCCGATTCATCACCGCCTTAAACAGCGGGAAAAAGAACAGAATCAGCGTTACCGCTGAGGTTTCCAGCAGTACCAGCCGCACCCTCCGGTCTTTTTCCACAGCAAGCAGATAGATCAGCGCCGCCAGGAACAGAAACGGATAGATTCCGTTTCCGCTGTAGTCCAAAAATATTGTCAGGATTTCTCTCATGATTACCTCTTTTTTTCCGCGCGGCCTTCAGGATTTCAGTCTACCGCGCTTAACGCTCCGCCCGCGCCCATAAGCCGCCGGGATCAAAGAAAGGCCACCGCCGCATAAATTCCCAGATAGATCATTCCGGGAATACAGACAGCGGCAAGCGGGAACAGCCAGCCGGGCCGTTTCTGCCGGACCGCAAGCACCAGCCCGGCAACGGCGATGAAAAGAGCGAGCAGAAAAGCCCCCATCGTGGTCGCCATGGCCGCCGTCACGCTGTTTGCCGCCATCAAAAGCCACCAGCCCGCCTGCTTTTTTCCCTTCTGTTCCCCGTCTGTTCCCGTTTTCCAAAGCTGAAGAAGCGCCCAGACAGCGGTAAGCAGCACCAGGTTGCAGAGGACGGATTTTCCCTGCCAGGTCCGCATCAGGAAAAAGGTCGCGTTCGTATAGATCGAAGTATTTCCGAAAATCTGAAGCAGGCTTACCAGAATCAGAAAGACCGCCGTTTTCCGCCCCTCGCCGTGAAACAGCCGCATGCCGATCCGGAAATAGACCAGATAGGTGAGCGGAAGCAGCACCAGCGGAAGCACGCTGTGCGCAATGATGGCCGGATGGATTCCCGTCACTCTGGCTAGATAGGCCTCCCAAATGGGAAGCGCGGCAAGCGCATGGCGGTAATCCAGCGCGGTGCTTAAGCCTGTATACGGCAGGATCCGGTAAAGCACGTCCGTCTGCTCCGCGATAACGGACTGCGCCACATAATAGGCATCGTCCCCGTCAAAAAACTCATGGGTGTAGGCCATATACATCTGGAACAGAATCAGTCCCACGGCAAGCGCCCAGTAAAGCGTCGTTTCCACAGACGGCTTTTTTCGCCTTTCCATCAGCGCGCGCCCGTCCTCAGCCATTCCCCGAAGCACGGGGAAACCGAATATCAGTCCGGCACAGGACAGGATCGCAAGCAGGATGGAATAAATGGTCACGATCCTGGGGAAGCCCCAGTTTTCAAAAAGAATGACGGGAACCGCCACAAGCTGGAACACCGCAAGCATGAGCACGAAGCCCGCCGCGTAGACCGCCGCCGGGCAGACGCTCACGGCTCTTCGTCCCCACAGAAGCCTTCCGATTCCGGAAGCTCCCTTTTTTTCTCCCGCCGTTTTCTTTTCACCGGCCTGCTCCCCATGCCACGCCGCCTGCTCCCCCGGCATCGCAAGAGCGGGAAGCAGACCGATACAGAACGGAGCCGCGATCAAAACCGCAAACGCAGCCAACAGTCCAATCATGATTTCCTCCAATCCGAAGCGCTTTTGCTTCGTCTATTCATACCAGTTATCATAAATCGCCTCATAATCATAGGTGGACGCAAGGTCAGCCAGATCGGCAAACACCTCTCCGCAGTTTTCCGGCGTCAGCTCACACGCCCCGCTCGCGAAGCATTCCACGATATACCGGCAGACATCCGCATGGTAGTGGGTGTAATCCGCGTAATTATTCAGATCGCAGACGATATCCCTCTGGTTCTGAAAACAGAATACACGCACATTTTCATAGGAAAGCAGGCGGCTGGTCACATACTCCAGCTCGGCGATCTCCGCATCCAGCTGCTTCTGACGCATCACGTCATTCCAGTACAGGATGCTGTAGGGCGGATAAAAGAAAATAAATTCCGTCTCCGGATGCTCCTCGATATAAGGGCAGATATTATGGTCCAGGTTGGCCGCCGCCCCGGAAAGGAAAATGTCCTCCGGCATTTCCTCCTCCGCTTCCTCTACAGGCTCATAATACATCAGCACATTCGCCTTGGTATAATACTGATCCGTCCACCAGGGCTTGTAAAGCTGCGTCCAGTCCGTCCGTTCCTCCGCATCCACCAGCGGCTTCAGGATATAATTGAGCAGAACGTCCTTATTAAAAACATACTGGATGTTGTTGAACGGATTTTTATCGTACAGATATTCCGGAATGGGATATTTGGTCGCGTTGATATCCGCAGACAGCGTGTTCTGGTCAAGAGCCATAAAAACCGTCTTTACCCCATCCTTTTTGGCGTCGAAGATGATCTCCATGATATTGGCCTCGTCCTTCGGAAGCGCCCCGTTATAGCTCAGCTTCACCGTATTCAGCCCCAGCACCTCGTTAAACCAGTCGGTATCGAAGCTGGCCGTCATGGAGGAGCCAAGCAGCACGCTGTCATACTCCAGATGCCTGGCCATCCCGGGATTCTGGGAAAGCTGGTTGTCCACCTTGTATGGGTACCCCTCCAGCGGACCGTGATACTGGAAAAACGGGTCCACAATAAGGACGAGGGCCGTTACCGCAAGCAGGCCTGCGGCCAGGGCTGCGCAGAAAAGAAGCAGCCATTTCCTGTACTGATTCATGTGTGTTCTCCTGATAATGATTGATAGGCGGGCGGTTTGCCGCCGGCTCTCTCGCTTCCCTCCACCCCGCCGGGCACGCTCGACTCCGCTTCGCTCCGTCTCGCTTTGCGGCTGTCGCCGCATAGCCGGAGGGCAATGCCGGCCGGACGGCAAGCCGCTGGCGGTTTGCCTCCCGCGTTCCCGACCTCCACTCCGCCGGGCACGCTCGACTCCGCTTCGCTCCGTCTCGCTTTGCGGCTGTCGCCGCATAGCCGGAGGGCAATGCAGACCCAAGGGAAAGTCGCCTGCGGCGGTTTTCCCTTGGGCTGATTGCCCTCCGGCTGCCCGGCTCGTAGCTTTTAAAAGTTAAAATACAAAAAGCTGCTTACTCCGGCGAGGGAGAGGATGCACCAGAGGAGGAGGCAGGCGGTGAGGAGGGCGTTTGCGGGGCGGGGGCGGAAGCGGGCTGCGCACTGACCGGCGTTGGGAGCCAAAAATATGACCAGCAGAGTGCCAAGGGTGATGGCAGCCGGAAGGTACAGCTCGCTGTAGGGAAGGCTGTCCAGGCGGAGGAGCTTGATGACGTACCAGAACTCGTCCAGGTTGAAGCCCTCGGTCAGAGAGGCGGAGGGGAGGGCGATTCCTCCCGCAAACAGTCTGCGGAATACGGCAAATGCCTGTCTCATGGTTTCGGAACGGAAAAAAACGCAGGCGAAGCTGTAATAGCAGAAGGTGAACAGGGTCCCTGCCGCGGCATACAGACGGGAAAGCCTCCTGCCGCCGCCCTGTTTGGGATGGTCCTTCCGGTATAGCTGCCAGGCGCGGGTAACGATATAGAGGACGCCCTGCGCCGCTCCCCAGGTCACAAAGGTCCAGCCTGCGCCGTGCCAGATGCCGCTCAGCAGAAAGACGAGGATCAGATTCGCATACATGCGCGCCCTGCCCTTCCGGTTCCCGCCTAGGGGAATATATACATACTGGCGAAAGAAACGGTTCAGAGTGATGTGCCACCTTCTCCAAAATTCAATGATATTGACCGCTTTATAGGGGGAATCAAAGTTTACGGGAATCTCCATTCCAAACATCCATGCCAGTCCGCGGGCCATATCGCAGTAGCCGCTGAAATCAAAATAAAGCTGAATGGAATAAAAGAAGATCAGCAGCAGGCTGTCCACAGAGGAAAGGGCGGGGATATTGGAATATCCCCAGTCCACCGCCAGGCCAAAGGTATCCGCCACCAGCACCTTTTTTACCATGCCTAACGTAAACAGGCTGATGCCTGCGGTAAATCTTTCCAGATCCGGCTTTTTCTTTCCGATCTGTGCAAACTGAGGCAGCATTTCGCTCTGGCTCACGATGGGGCCGGCGATCAGCTGGGGAAAAAAAGAGACGAAAAGGGCATAGTCAGAAAAGGAACAGCCGCTCACCTCTCCCCGGTATGCGTCCACCACAAAGCCGATCTGCTGAAAGGTAAAAAAACTGATTCCCAGCGGGAGCAGAATGCCCTTCAGCACAAAGGAGGTTCCGAAGGCTGCGTTCACATTTTCCACAAAAAAATCATAATACTTGAAATAAAACAGAACGGCCAGATTGCCGGCCACGCCGAAGATCATAACAGGCCTTCGCCATCCGGGACGCTTTTTCTCAGCCAGCGCCATCCCCCGGTAAACCGCGTAGTTGAACAGAATGCTACCCACCATGATCAGCAGATAGACAGGATTAAAATATCCGTAAAACCACAACGAAAAGCCTGTCAGCCACAGTCTGGCAGGCAGGCCCTTTCCCCGGTGTGCAAGCAGATAAAAACCGCCCAGACAGAGGGGAAGGAACAGGAAAATAAAGATATAGGAATTAAACAGCATAGGTCCTCTCCAAATACGTTTTTCCGTGAAGGCCCGGTCGGCAAACACGGACGGCAGTCCTGACAAAGCCGGGCTGCCGCCTGGTATGACCTTTTTAGTTTAGACTATCCTTGATCTTTTGACAAGCAGGAATTTCCTGCCGCTGCTTTACAGCTTTTCAGGCCGCTGCTCTATCCAGTACAGCTCTGCCAGCTCACCCTCCTGCTGTGCCAGGAAGGAAACGGTAAGCTCCGCTTTTCCGGAAAGCCCTTCCAGAAGGCCTCTTGCCCGAAGCACGTTTGCATCGGCGTCTTCCGTTTTCTGCCCCGTTTCCGGCGCAAAGGCGATCCTGGCCTTCTCCTCCCCGTTTACTGAAAGGATGGCTGTTCCGGCCTGAAGTGCCCGTATTCCAAGCTCGATTTCCCAATTCCGTGCATTTTCTCCATATCCGAAATCCCGGAAGGAAACGCTGCATCCGGACGTGATATTCACCATAGGATAGAGGCCGTCTTTTTCCGTAAAATAAGCGCCTCCAAGCACCTGACAGCCGTAAGCCGCATCCAGCCGCTCCGTGGGATCAAGCGCATCGCCAAAGCCCGTGGAGGTCATACGAGCCTGGGCGATCACCGCGTTTTTCTCATCCACCCGAATGCGCTCCACCCTGGCTCTCCTGTTGTATTTCCGGTTTCCGGAGGAGCCGTGATAAAACACATACCACTGGTCCTTAATCTTGATGACGGAGCCATGGTTGTTCCAGGAGCTGGGATCCACGCCGGTATTGTCGATGATGGTTCCTCTGTATTCGTAGGGCCCGTATATGTTTTTGCTCACCGCGTAATCCAGCTTCGTCGGCGCCCCGCCGCGATTGGGATATTCCTTTGTATATTCGCTGGCATAAACCAGACAGTAATAGTCTCCGAGCTTTCTCAGGGACGAGCCCTCGTGAAAGCCCTGCATGCCGTCCTCATGGGAGATCAGCGCCTCCGCATAGGTGGTCTCGTCCAGCGTGCACATATCGTCCCTGAGCTTTGCCATATGGCAGTTTCCCTGCCCCCAGGTATAATAATACTCCTCCCCATCCTGCAGGACGGACGGATCGATCCCGGAAATCGGCTCACCGTTCATGCATATCTGTCTGGCATCCGTAAAGGGTCCGTAAGGCGTCCGGCTCCTCGCCACTCCCTCCGAGCCGTCAGAAAGGCAGAAATACAGATAATACCAGCCGTTCCGCTCCACCACGTCCGGCGCCCACAGAAGCCCGTCCGACCAGGGCACCCCGTCCGTGATCCCTTCATCCGCATACTCATCCGTGGAGGCCAGCGCCGGTCCGTGATCCGTCCAGCGGCTCAGATCCTCAATATCGGCAGAATATACATGATACTTGTGACAGCAGTATTCTCCTCCGAACACATCCTTCGATCCATACAGGTATACCCTGCCCTCGAATACCTTCGGTTCCCCGTCCGGGATATAAATATTCAAAGGCAGAAAGGGATTATGAAATCCCGTTGCACAGGTCTTTTCCATAGCATTCTCCTTTCGCATCAGCTCCGGCCGGCCCGGCCGGACGCAAGGTCTCTTATTTGTAATAACATTATAATTGATAAGTGTCAATCGCGAATGCTATAATGAACACAGACATCATACACAGATTGCCGCCTCTGCCAGACAAACGGGCGGCGCAAAGGAGAAAGACGATGAAATACGATTTCACATCCATTATTGACAGACGCGGAAGGGACGCTATCGCGGTGGATCTCATTCCCTTTCCGGACGCCTCCATTCAGGAAGGCTTCTCCCGCATCCCCATGTGGGTGGCTGACATGAATTTTGCCACGGCTCCCACCATTCAGGAAGCCGTCATCGAACGCACAAAGCATCCGGCCTTCGGATATTTTGAACCCACGGACGAATATTACAGCAGCATCATCTCCTGGCAGAAAACGAGAAACGGCGTGGAAGGGCTGACCAGGGAAGAAATCGGCTATGAGAACGGCGTGCTCGGCTGCGTCGCCTCCGCCCTGCAGGCCTTTACCGCACCCGGAGAGGCCGTCCTTCTGCACGCTCCCACCTATATCGGTTTTACCGGAACGCTGCAGAATAACGGAAGGAAAATCATTTTGAGCGACCTGAAGCAGGATGAAAACGGCGTGTGGCGGATGGACTATGAAGACATGGACCGGAAGATCAAAGAAAACCACATCCATTTCGCCGTCTTCTGTTCCCCTCACAACCCCTGCGGACGCGTCTGGGAGCTGGAAGAGATCCAGGCCGCCATGGAGGTTTACCGGAAAAACGACTGCGTGGTCATCTCCGATGAGATCTGGTCCGATCTGACCCTTGCCGGCCATAAACACATACCCACCCAGTCCGTGAGCGAGGATGCCAAAAACAGGACCATCGCCATCTACGCGCCCTCCAAGACCTTTAACCTGGCCGGCCTGATCGGCTCCTATCATATCATTTACAACCCGTATCTGAGGGACCGGGTGCGTAAGCAGTCCGGCCTGAGCCATTACAACAGCATGAACGTGCTGTCCATGCACGCTCTCATCGGCGCCTACCGCCCGGAAGGGCAGGAATGGCTGGACGAGCTGAGGGAGGTCCTGACGGAAAACGTGGATTATGCCTACAATTATATCTGCGAAAACTTCCAGGGCGTAAAGCTGGCAAAGCCGGAAGGAACCTACATGCTTTATCTGGACTGCAAGGAATGGTGTGAAAGCCATAAGATGACCATGGACGAGCTGATCCGCGCCGGCATCTCCGTCGGCGTCGTCTGGCAGGACGGCCGCCCGTTCAACCGCCCGTGGGCCATCCGCATGAATCTGGCCGTTCCTTTTTCCCTGGTGAAGGAGGCCATGGATAGACTGGATCGGTTTGTGTTTAACAGACGCTGACGCGGCCTGCCCTTTCCTTTTTCCGCAGTAGTTTTCCCGCAGGAGAACGGCTTTCGGCCGATTCCCCTGCGGGAGCTGACGGCTTCTTTCGAAAATATGCTTCTTTAGAAAATATGTTTGATCTCCTCTTTAGCTACCCCGTATTTCCTGCAGAAAAGCGCAAGATCCTCTTCCCCGGCAATCAGCATCACCTCCTGAAGCTTCCCTCCCTCATCCAGAAAGCCCGCCACCGTTTCTCCGGTGCAGATGCTGCTCTTCAAGACGGGCTGCTGCCCGTCGTAGGTATGCTCCTGCGTTTTCTCTTTCTTATGAAACAGCCTCATCTGCTCCTCCTCTTGCGGCTTCGCCCGCTTTCCGACAAATTCATATTCCATCCGTTCCTTATGTGAAGGATATTCTTGCTTTCTGCATTGTCCGCAGTGTCTGTTCCGCCAAAATCACCAGAATCAGCACATAGAGAACGGCGTATAACATACCAGAGGAGCCCATTGCCGGAACCGGATAGGCTACGAATACCAGAGAAAAAAGAACCGCATAAGCATAATCCAGCTTCCGCCAGACGCTGCGGCCGTACATTTCATTCAAGAAGCACAAAAACGGGATGACCCAGTAGATCAGGCAGTAGGTTCCGCTTGCAGACACGAAAATGATCATAAGACTGGTAAGAAGCGCCGTCGTCTGCCAGCATTTCCGGTTCAGGAAGCTGAGAAGAAGAACCGCGCCCAGATACAGAACGGACAAAATCCTCCCCATCAGATGTCCCTGCGCCAGTCCCAGACCAAGCGCTTCAGCAATCCTTCCGCAAAGTCCGGCTATCGTGATCCCTGTCGTTCCGCTCCCCACAGCAGATATATTCCGAAGAAAGATCTGAAAGCCATCCAGTCCCTGAAAGAAAATGAATGGGAAAACAAAAAAGAATATCCCGTACAGAATCAGGCGCAGCGCTTCCTTATATCTTTTTTCCGCTAGGTACATAACACCGAATATGGCGGGGTAAAGTTTCAGCCCCGCGGCTACGGCAATCAGCAACAGAGCCGCTTCCCGCCGTGCCTTCTCTTCGGAATCCTTAAGCGTCATCGCATACATCAGCAGGATCAGCACCAGCTGCGACATATTGCCACGCTCAATCGCCAGCCAAAACGGATAGGAGCAAAACAACAGAAGAGCCAGGAGCCTTTTGGCCGCTGGTTGCCGGACCGAAAGCAGCCGTTCCAGAGCGAAAACAAAAAAAAGGGCAAACAGCGCCGTCAGCATGCAGATGACCAGCATGCCGGAGGCGCTGACAGCCAGCTCTTCCGGAGCGCCTATATTATCCAGATACAGAACCCTTGAGATCAGATAATAAAAACAATAGGCCAGCGGTGGAAAGCAGGCATGCATTCCCTCCTCATACACCAGCTCCAGCCCCAGATAAAACCGTCTGACATGATCAAAAAAATCTGTAAAGCGGCTGAAGTCATACACGATATTCTCGAGGAAACTCCCCCGGGAGAGGATAAGGGATGCCGCCTGAGTAAAAAATCCAATGCCAAGCACAGAATATGCAGTCAGTACAGGAGTGATCTTTACCTTTCTGCCAGACTTCATCGAAACCTACCTTCTTTCGTGACCTGATTAGTAGTAGATGGAATTTCCGGATACCTCACCGGGCTTTCCATATTTCAGGCAGCTCGATACCGCCTTTGCATATAGATTCCTTCCCGATTCCGTCAGATGTACGCCGTCTTCCAAATACTCATCGGCAGTATAAATATTGATTCCCATTGTGCTATACGCATCAATATAAAGCGTATTTTTCATCTCTGCAACATTCCGGCAGGCATTTGCATAATCGGTCAGCGTTCCTTCTCCGTAATCCTTCATATTACTGTCCGTTACCATATAGCCGTTCTCGTAGAACTGGCAATATGTCGGAGAAATGAGCAGAAACTGCGCATTTGGACTTACTCCCTTTAACAGCTCAAGCGCATTATTCAGCGCTCCCGTATAGCCATGAGGATCATAGGTATCGCCGCCTGATTTGGCAATCGGCGCCCCGGAAAAATAATCATTGAGCCCGTATGCAATGATATAGTAATCCACTGCCGCAGGATCGATGTTTCGGATTACGCCTCCGGCCGGATATCCCTCAAGGAAATTCGTATCAACCAGTCCGCTCATCACATAACACATTCCCGTTAACGAAGTGGAATCCCAGGTCTCATAATTGACGTCCGATTCCCCCTCCTTCAGCGTAGCTCTGCTTCCTCCGATCGCGCAATTATAGACATCCGCATTCATAAACTCCGCAACCTGGGCCGCAATACCCTTTTCTCCCCTGTCCATATCCCAGATACTGTCCCCGAAAACCACTATATTCAGCCTCTCTTCCTGAGGCTGCTCTTCCTCCGTCTGTATCTCCTGTTCCGTTTCCGGCTGCTGTGTTTCCGCCGCCTGTGTTTCTTCCGGCAGGGTCTCTGTCGGCTGTGTTTCCGCCGCAAGATACTGCTCCAGCTGCGCTCTCAGCTGCGCATTTTCTTCCTCTAAAGCCTGAATACGCGCCTGAAGCTCCGCTTCTCCTGTTTCCTGCTCCGTTTCTGCTATCTCTGTTCTTTCTCCGCATGCTGTTAAAGTCATTATTGCAATGCAAAGGATTGCCAGCAGCCCACGAATTTCTTTTGAAAAAAACTTCATCCCGCATCCTCCTGCCCTATGTCATGCTCTCATTTCCATACACAATTACAGCATACAGTATATTCCAACTTTTCCCCTGATTCAATAATATTCATAAAATCTTAAGCATCCATTTGTCGCAGTTTGATCCCAATATTTTTACCATTATTTATAGTTTGTCACCTCAAACAGAATCGTATTCGTAAGAAATTTTTCTTCCAGCGTATAGCCACGCTCCCGCAGAGCCTCAGTCAGCGTATTTTCATGACCGATGGACAGGTAAAAATGCTCCGGCGGCTGTCCGTCCCAGGCGTCGCTGAAGAATTCCCAATATTCCTGCGGATCATAAACATCTTCCACGTTTTCATATTCAAACAGGATATTATCCCAATATTCCTCCCGGAACCGGCCGTCATGGGTCAGGTAGTAGGTAAAGCTGGGCGCTTCGCCGAAAACCACGTAGGTCGGGCTTTCATAGCCCTCCTGCTCATACCAGATGCGCACCACGCTTCTGGTATCGCTTTTTACATCAAAAATACTGATCCGGTAAAAGCCGTATGCACAATATCCGAGCAAAACGAGCAGAAAAGCTCCCAGCGCCCCCTGATATGCCAGCCTTTTCCAGGACACCTTCAGCAGCTTAAGCAGACCAAAGGCCTCGTTTGCCAGGCAGACGGTCAGGACGCTCCAGACGGGAAGCAGAAACAGGCTGTAGCGGTTTCCGAAATCCCCGTAGGCATAGATTCCGGAGCGTACAAGCGCGTAATAGATCAACCATATCGCGATACAGCTTGCCAGGAAATCGTTGAACTCTCTGTTTTTCCGGAAACGGACGGAGAGAACGGCGATCAGGGCAGCGGCCGGAAGCGCCAGCGCAAAGACCGGCTCAAATCTGGTTTTGGACTCCGTAAACAGCCACTGGGCGGTGGTAAGGAGCGTTTTGAAAAAATCATACAGGATATTATTTTTTTCAAAGGCCACCGTATAGTAATTTACGCTCTGGTTCATCTCCATCTGAATGCGGAACAGAAGAAAATACAGCGGCAGCCCGAAGACAGCTCCGGCCGCTATGTAGATCAGGGCCACCTTTACGCACAGCTTCCTGCTTTCCCTCTGCCTCCAGGCGCGGACAAAAAGGCTGACCGCCAGCGGCAGGATGCCTAACACCGCACCGTACTGCGTATACAGGAGCACCACGGAAACCGCTGTGAACCAGATGATATTTTTCAGAGTCAGATTCCGGAGGGTCCGGAAATACAGATACAGAAGCCAGTACAGCAGCATGAGCATCATGTTGTATTCCGCGGCTTCCTTTACATAATAGCTCAGTTCATAGATAAAGGAGCTGACAAAAACGGAAAGGGCCGCCGCCTGCCAGCCTGCGAGCTCCCTGACGCAGGCATACAGCCCCAGCATGCCAAGGACTCCGAACACCACGCCGCTGAACCGGAACCACCATTCCGATTCGCCGAACAACAGCCACACGTGCATGACGAGATTGTAGAGCGGAGGCTGAAAGCTGTTGGTCTGCAGCCGCTCATACAGATTACTGCACAGACTGACGCCACGGATCTGCCCTGTCAGGTACTTTGAGTAATAAAACTCGATCATTTCATCGTACCACAGCGGCGTATCCGTCAGCTTATAAAGCGACATGAGCAGAAAAACAAGCAGCACGCCGCCAAGAACCAGATATTCCTTTTTCTGAATTTTTTTCAGCATTTATCTCCCCGTACTCTCCCCGAAGCCATCCGTCCGGCTGCGGTTCATTTTCTTTCGCTGTTCTTTTGAATTTCGTACAGTCTCATCTCAAAGTCCCGCCGCTCCTTCACGCCCAGGTTATGAAGGATCAGTCCGGAAAAAACGGACTGGATCGCCGCGAGCTCCACGAAGCCGCAGACGATCAGGGTCGGGAATTTATCCACCATGCCCGTCTCAAGGAAGTCGATCAGCACCGGGATGAAAAAGACCGCCGAGATCACCGTAAGCAGCACCGCAAGGCCGGCAAAGAAGGTCAGCGGCTTATACTGGCGGAACATCCGAAGGATCGTCCCCAGCACCCGCAGACCGTCCGAATAGGTGTTGAGCTTGGATTCGCTCCCCTCCGGGCGGTCCCTGTAATCCACCACCACATTGTCCACCTGCATGTTGTTGTATACCGCATGGATGGTCATTTCCGTCTCGATCTCAAAGCCCTTGGAAAGGACGGGGAAGCTTTTAACGAACTGGTAGCTGAACGCACGGTATCCGGTCATAATATCCTGAATCTCGGAATGGAAGAGCAGATTGATGCTCTTTTTTACCAGGCTGTTTCCCATGTTGTGGAAGGGACGCTTGTTTTCCTCATAGTAGGTGGACGAAAGCCGGTCCCCCACCACCATGTCGGCTTCCTCAAGGAGCACCTTTTCTGCCATCTTTCCCGCGCATTCCAGCGGATAGGTGTCGTCCGCGTCCACCATGATATAGCACTCCGCGTCGATCTCCCGGAACATTCTCCGGATGACGTTTCCTTTTCCCTGCTTCCGCTCCCGCCGAACCACGGCGCCGGCCTTTTGGGCAAGCGGAACGGAACGGTCCGTAGAATTGTTGTCATATACATAGACCACCGCATCCGGCAGCGCCCGCCTCGCGTCCGCCACCACCTTTTCGATGGTTTTTTCCTCGTTATAACAGGGTATCAGCACCGCGATCCTGTCCATACCTTTTTCCTCCTAGAACCCCTGATAAATAAACTCTGCCGCGCTGTAGTCCGGTCCGTAGTTTCCCAGCAGGATCACGTAAAACAGCAGCGCGTACCAGATGATCCAGCGTACCGGCAGGCTTTTCTTCCCGATCCGTTCCCGCACGGAGCCCTTCTCCTGCATGAGGGACACCGCAAGCAGCATCAGAAGGGACACCGCCGCAATGGTAAATTCAATCCAGTCCAGCCCGAGCGTGAAGATGGAGCCGTTGATGAGAATGGCCGGATTGAAGGTGGAAACCGCCCCCTTCAGCATGGCAAGCGCCGCGCCCACGCTGTCCGCCCGGAAAAACACAAAGCCGATGTTTACCAGGAAGAAGGTGCGCAGGATCCGCAGACGGTCCACCCATTTCGCCTTCGGATCGATGCCGAACCTGGCCATTCCTTTCGCATATACAGGCTCAAGCAGCTCCCCGCAGACGATATAGGCCCAGTGCAGGAGTCCGGAGCCGATGACGTACTTCCAGTCCCCGCCGTGCCAGACGCCCACCGCGAACCACAGAAGAAACATTCCCGCAAACGTGGTGAGCTGCTTTCCCTTCTTTTTCCCGAATCTGGCCCGCAGGCTTTTTCCCAGCTTTGTGAACGGGGCGGAACGGAGGATGGGATAAAACACATACTCCTTCATCCACACGCCCAGCGTGATGTGCCATCTGCGCCAGTATTCGGCTATGGTTCTGGAGAAAAACGGACGTTCAAAATTTTCCGGAAGCCTCAGACCGAAGGTCTGGGCGATGCCCAGCGAAATATCCATCCCGCCGGAAAAGTTGGTATAAAGCTGAAAGGCGAAGGCCACCGTGCCGATCCAGATATAGAGCCCCGGATACTGCGCATAGTTTCCGTAAACGGTGTCCACGATCTGCCCCATCCGCTCCGAGATTACCAGCACCTTGAAAAAGCCCCACAGCATACGCTGCATGCCGCGCGTCACCTGCACATAATCAAAGGGATGCGGCTCATAGAGCTGGTCTGCGTCCTCCCGGAACCTGAGGATCGGGCCGGAAAGCATACAAGGGAAAAACATGCCGTACAAGGCCAGCTTCGCGGGATTTTTCAGGGGTTTTGCAATCTCAAAGTACACATCCACCACGTAGCCGATCAGCGTGAGGGAATAATAAGAAATCCCCAGCGGAACCAGCCAGCTCAGTCCGGCAAGCAACCCGTCTCCTCCCCCCAAAAGCGAGGCCACGGCGTTCACCGTATTGATCCCAAAGTTGATGTATTTCAGCAAAAACAAAGCGCCAACGTTGACTGCGATCACGCCGATCAGCGCCCGCCGGCACATCCGCTGCGGATCCTTTCCCAGCTTCTTCAGCTCCTCTGACCGTTCCCTGACCCGAACCATCCGGCGGATGCCTGCCTGACATACAAGCACGGCGGCAGCCGGATAAAAGATCAGAAAGCCGTTATCGGAAAAAAGATAATAAAGAAGACTGGCCAGGAGGAGAATCACCCACTGGCCTTTCTTCGGCACGATATAATAGATCAGCAGCACAAGCGCATAGAACAGCAGAAAATAAAAGGATGTGACGCTCAACGTTTCCGTTCCTTTCCTTCGTCAGTCGATCTGGCTCAGAATGATATCGACCATCTCTCCCACATTCTTCATGGAAACCACCTGTCCCATGTTGAACTTCACGCCGAATTCCTGCTCCACCGCAGCGATCAGATTGATGTGCTCCAGAGAATCCCAGCCGTCCACATCCTCCGAGGTGGTGTCGTCGTTCACCACTATGCTCTCATCATCGAACACATCCTGAAACACGCCGTTTAAGGTTTCGTATACTTCTTCTCTTGTCATAATAACCTCCGTTCTTTTCCGTTCTCAGTTCTGATTTTCTATTTCGATATAACGGTTCTTCTTTTCATAATCCGCCGAAATATCGAATTTCCAAACGCTCCCGCTTTCGTCCTCCCGCAGCCTTTCAAAGCCCTGCAGCCCGTAAAAATCCCGAACCATGCCGTTCTTCGCGGTGGGATAATAATAGCCGTAGATCCTGCGGATCCCCCGCTCCAGACATTTTTCCACAAGCACATCCATCATGGCGTATTCCATATCCCGCTTCAGGACACGGCAGCTCATCAGCCACAGATCCAGGTGAAGGGCCTTTTCGCCTTCCCCCGCTTTCCCGGCCGGTTCCGGCACCGCCATTTCCGCCGGCCCCTCATGGCCGATCAGCACCGTCACCACACCGTTGTCCCCGAACTTGTCCTCCAGCTTTCCGTACAGCGTGATGCAGGCGGGGTCGCCCGCCGCTTCCTCGATCTGCGTCTGGGTGTAGCGCCTGGTCGTCAGGTTGAACTGATTGCTCTTGTTGGTGAGCTGGGCGATCCTCGCCATATAAAGCGCCTCAAAGGGGCGGATCAAAGCCTTCATCTTCAGGGATTCCAGATAGGCTCCATAATCCGTAAAGCTGTTCTGCTGCGCCGCGCGCATGGCGTTGGCCCGGTACATCTCGTTTCTTTTCCTGTCGTCCTCGGAAAGGGACGTTACCTCAAAATAACCGTTATGATCCAGCACACGGATATACTGCTCCGGCGAACCGATCTCGGGAACCGCGGTTCCTTCCGCCTGGGTGCGCACAATCTCCCGTTCCGCAGGATTATCGTCCGCGAACACCAGGCTGTCCGGCAGAATATTCATTTCCTTCGCTATTGTCAGAATATTCTCGCTTTTGGGCTCCCAGTTCGCCTTTATCAGAATAAAGTCCTCCGGCTTCAGAACGCCGTCCGGGTGGTTCAGCCCTGCCAGCGCGTTTTCCTCCTCATTCTTGGACGCCACGTTCAGCATGATTCCGATATCCTTCTGCGCCTTCACATAGGACTGAAATTCCGAGTATACCTGACCCATGGAGGTTTCCTGCCCGATCTGCAGGTTCTCCACACCGTCGTCTCCGACGATGCCGCCCCACAGCGTATTATCCAGATCCAGCACCAGGGATTTTTTGTTCTTTCCGAAAATGGACTTGATGATGTTGGACACGTTCAGCGCAAGCCAGGGAATCGCCTTCAGGCACAGCGCATATTTGTACATGTGCCAGTAAAAGGGATCCGACCAGGCGTCAAGTCCGTAGGCCGCCGCCTGATAACAGATATCGTTGATGAAAAAATTCTCCGTGCCGCCGGCATATTCCGCGAACCTCTCGTTCAGCCGCCGCACGAAGGCCGTCCGTCCTCCCGGATTCACCCCGTCCTGGTTGCCGAGAAGCCGGTAAAAGGGCTCCTCCATGTTATTCTGGATCACCGGGCAGTTCCACCTCTGCCGAATCCGCTCCCACATGGCCTGAAAATGTCCGAACTGCTCCTCCAGCGCCGCGTCCGCCGCGGACCTGTCCCAGCCTGGCGCGGGCCAGGCCGTGATGTTGCGGCTGCTGGTGTGAATGTAGATGATATCCGGTTCAAACGCATCCAGCCTTTCGTTTCCGAACATCGCGTCCTGCCAGTACTGGCCGTACTCCGACTCGTAAAACACGGGCTCGATCCCCTGATTCAGCAAAAACAGCTCCAGGATCCGGATCACATCATGGGTGGTGCTCCCGCCTAAAACGGCGATCCGTTTCCGCATGCGCACGGAGCCGTCCCCAAGGAGCTCCTTTCTGATATGCTTTGATTTTTTCAGTATATATTCCGGATCAAACGGATACTCCAAATCCTGCCGCATGAAAAACTCCTTTTATAAGGAAAAGTAAACGCGGGCCGATGATGCCCGTCCGCTTCGTCCTTTAGCATACCACATTTCTCCAGAGGCCGCAATTTAATATTCCGTCCAGCCCTCCCTGGGGACGCCGGATACGCTGTTTAAGCCGTAGTATGTCGCGTAGGCCACATTCACCCAGTAGCCGGGATCCTCTTCAATATCGGAGTTGTACCCGTCGCTGTATTTTGTCTCAAAATCCGGCCGGAGCATGGGAACCGTCACATCCTCAGCCCCCTCCGCCGCCTTCCGGGCAAGATAGGCGTCTCTCTCGTTGTATTCCCTCCAGATCCTTCCCAGGTCCGCTCCGCTGTCCATGTAGGTAAAAAACATGATGAGAAGCATTACGGAGATCAGCCCTGTTTTCAGACTGGCAAAGACCGCCTCCTTCTCCGATACGTCCACAAAAAACTGAACTACCGCGACGGTGAGGAACACTCCCGCTCCAAAATAAGCCCTTGCCTGCGGCTCCGGCGTCAGAACCAGCGCGCAGCAGGTGGCGACAAAAACAAAAAACCAAAGAATGCCGTTCCGGGAACAGGCCCACAGGGCTCTCCAGCTTTTTTTCTGATAATAAACAATGATGAACAAAAGGAGGCCGATGATCAGAAGGAGCAGAAAATTCTCCCGCACAGCAAGGGTGATCTTCTGAAACCGCGCCAGATATCCCACCAGCCCGGAATGCTCCTCCTCCGGCTGTGCCTGGGCACGGACGGCGTTTCCGGGCGCCAGCACCATGAAAGCAAGGCCGACCAGATTTCCCAACAGCCCCGTAACCATCCACAGTCTTGCGGCAAATCCGCTTCTCTTTTCCACAGCTCCCGGCTGTTTTTCCTCCTCAGCCACATCCACAGCCGCAGCCCCGGCCGTGCCCCGCTTCCTGTCATACAGGAAAAAGCCAAGACACAGAAGCACCATGAGCAGGCCGCCGCCGGAGGAATTCTCGTTGCACCACCCCGCAGCGACGCCGGAAACGGGAAGCAGAGCCGTCCACAGCAGGGGATGCTTCAGACTGTCCGCGCGCTTCAGCCCATAGCGGTACAGAGTGACGAACCCCATGATGATGACCGAGCCCCACAGATAATTGCAGGCCCCCGTCTCCCAAAGAACCGTCTGCCGGAACACCACCCCGAACATCCATATGAGCAGATTCACCAGCAGATACACCGGTACGTCGTACCTTTTCTTATGCTCCACATTCCAGTAGATCAGCAGGGTGAGCAGAACGAACACGGCGGAATTCGCCACGTTGAACACCATCTTGTCCATCAGCAGAAAAAAACGCAGGATCATATGAGAGAGCGACCTCCCCGTCCACGTCATATACTGGGTATATTCCTGCGTGAACAGCTCCCCTATGGAGGACGCCTCCGAAACCGTTTTGGAATAAAACAGATCGTCCGTCATCATGGGAGTCAGCACGTTGAAAATAAAGATCAGGACAAAGGACGCGCAGACCAGCAGACAAAAGGCCAGCCGCCTTCCCGCCTCCAGATCTCTGCCCCCTTTTCTCTCGAAAGCATTCTTCATTGTAAATCCTCATCGCAAAGGGACATGACCGCTTCATATTCCACATGCCGTCCCTCTGACACATGAAATTCATTTGCGCCGTGATTGCAGAATTCCTCTCCAAGCTCCTGCGCCAGGACCGTTCCCGGATGGAACAGGATCTCCAGCCTCCGCCCTCTCTTTTCCGCCCGCTCCTTCATGCCGGGAAGCAGCCTTTTCACCCGTTTTTCATCCATACGCCCGCTCATCACCACGCCCCATAAGAACATGGGCTCATTTTCCTTCTGCCAGGACGGATGATTCCGGGCGACCGTCTTTTCCATTTCAGGCGAAAGAATATTCAGGATCATATTTTTCACCCAATTTACGGGCCGCCAGGTTTTCCACAGCCCGGCCTCTTTCAGGAACGGAAGGACCGGCTCCTTCGTCACACGGATGTATTCCGTGGGATAATGCCTCTCCACGATCACCTCCAGAAGCGCCCAGTATACAACAGGAATCATCTGCGTGTGCTGATGCCCGTCAAACCTCAGAGGCACATCCCTCCCAAAAGCCTCCAGGAACCGCTCCGTCTGCGCCGCGATCTCCTCCTTCAGCTCCTTTTTCAGGGGAAGAAACAGCTTCGGCGTATAGTTCCACTTAAAAAGCGTTCCCCAGCTTATGTTAAAATACCCGTTTCTATCCACCAGATGTGGCACCTTATCCGGATCCGCCGCACAATGTCCCTCCATAAAGTTCAGATGCACCGTCAGCGTTGGCTTTTTGGGGAAGCTGTCATATTCCGCCCTCAGCTTTGCCGCATACGCCTCAAAGCAGGACATATTCGTAAGCACGCTGATCCCGTCCAGCCTTCCCGCCCGAAGACAGCTTAAGATATCCTCCGAGGAATGAGGGGATATGGCGTAATCATCCGCATGTATTTCAATCTGAGCCATTGCTGTTTTCCTCTTCCCGGCGCTCTCCCTCTTTCCAGATAAAGGACTCTACAATATATCTGGGCCGCGCCTTTGTTTCCAGATAAATCTTTCCCACGTATTCTCCCACGATCCCAAGAGAAAAGATCGTCAGCCCTCCCATGAGAAGGGATACCACCAGGGAAGTGGTATAGCCGGGCACATTCCGTCCCAGGAACCAGTCCGCAATGCAGTAGACGATCATGCAGAAGCTGAACACGCTGACCAGAAAGCCCAGGACGGTGATCAGCTGGATCGGCCGGGTGCTCATGGAGGTGATGCCGTCCGTCGCAAGAGTCATCATCTTGCGGAAGGTATATTTTGAGGTTCCTGCCTCTCTCTCCTTCACGTCGAAGTAGACCACGTCCGACTGAAAGCCCATGGTAGGGATCAGCCCCCTGAGGAACAGGTTGACCTCCTTATATTCCGCCAGCGCATCCAGCGCCTTTTTTGACAGAAGGCGGTAATCCGCATGGTTGCTCATCACCTTACAGCCAAGCAGATGCATCAGCCCGTAAAAGGCATTCGCCGTCATTTTCTTAAAGAAGCCGTCCGTATTTCTGTCGTTCCGGATCCCGTACACGATCTCGCAGCCCGCCTGATAGCGCTCTAAAAATTGGTCCAGCGCCTCGATATCCTGCTGCAGATCCGCGTCGATGGTAACCGCAATGTCCGCATGCTGCCTTGCCGCCATCATCCCCGCCAGGATCGCGCTCTGATGCCCGTAATTGCGGGAGAAGCTCAAGCCGGCAAAGGCCGGATCCGCTTCGCACAGCCCATGGATGATCCGCCAGGTCCCGTCCCTGCTTCCGTCGTTGACGAAAAGGATCTTGCTCTGCGGCGAAACCTTTCCTTCCTCCATCAGCCTTTTCAGTTTTTCCCGCATCACCTGCGCGCTGTGGGGGAGAGCCTCCTCCTCGTTGTAGCAGGGGACTACTAGATATAGGGTGTTTGGTCTGTTGCTCATTTTCAGTTCCTTCCTGGTCTATCTATTCCGACCAAGCCTGGTCGGACGGATCAACCGTCCTTCTTTTCCAAAACGGTCACCTTATCTTTTCGAAAATACATTTTTGCTCCGAAGTGCCACTGATCAATATCATCCCTCGAGGTAAGGAGCAGGGAATCCTTCGGAACGGCTTCGATCACCGCTTCTTTTCCGTCTTCCTTCAGGATCTGAATATTATCCCATGCCGCCTTTCCAAACTCCTCAGCCGTTCCATCGCTCAATTCCTTTGCCGCAAGAACCGACGTGAAACGCTGCGGCTCAGCGACGGCCGTTAATGCGAAGCTAAAGACAAATACTGCCAACACTCCGTAAAACCAGATTCCTTCTCTGTTGTTCAGGCAGCTTGAACACGTTCCTTCCGGAACCTTTTCCCGCTCCTGTACGTTTTTCACATACCACCCCACTACATAGAACAGATTTAGCATGAAAAGAAGCACATACATGGCGAAAACGATATTCTGTACTCTGCCGATGTTTACTGTGTGCACCGCGAAATCCGAAGGGGTAAACATGGATGAAAACAGACAGAAGCTGACGCCGGCAATCAGTCCCGGAAGCGGGAACCGGAAGCGGAGCTGCCTTGCCATCCTCAGCATGACCGGCATCAGCAGAAGGCTTATCAGAAGCACCGTTTCGTCCGTCCATTCTCCGATATAAAAGAACCCGTAATAAAAAGAACGCAGTATGGACATGACCGGATTGGAGGGCTCTCCGGACAATCCCTGCCTCAGCCAGTTGCCCGGTGCAAGGATATTGATTCCAAACGCCAGCGTTTGAAACGCAAACGGCACAGCCACACACCAGAGTCTGGTTCTTCTTTTCAGAATCAAAAGAACCAGAACGGCTCCTCCCAGACACACAAATGCAAGCAGCGCTGTCACCAGATTCCCGCCGCCAATCATAAAAGCAAGCAGAAGGCTGAAAACAAATCTCAGCTTTCCTGCCTTTTCTGTCTGTAAATTTTTCAGGATCAGCCCTGCCAGAATCAACACGAAGCACCACGGCACGATATAATGGACGGCTCCATTGTACCAATAAAAGGCTGCGGGCTTACAGCGTATTTCCTGAACTGTCAGCCACAGAACCGCCACGGAAAAAATAACCCGGCAGCTTCCATCCGTTCCCCTCAATAGATACATCAGGAAAAAAAGCGTTGAAAATGTAAGCAGTCCAGACATAAAAAAAGGAACCACCGCGTAAAAACGCTCTCCCCATATACCAGGCTGAAGGGACATCAGAAAAATGCTGGAAAATGTTCCCTGCCAGTCCATATACGCTTCCGAAACCGCCGCACATGCCCCCTTCAGCACCTCCAGAATGGAATGGTTGTCCACCCATGCAAGCCTGGTATGCCAGGAATAACTCCAATCGTCCGCCTGTGGATATGCGTACACAGAAGCCGCAAAAACGGGCAGCAGACTAAATATATAAGCGATCGCGGACAAGACAGCAATCATCTTCAAAGATAAAAGCTTTTTTAAAGCATTCATTTCACATTCCTTTATAATCTTTCTGTTATAGACGTGTCAATCATAGCATTCTGTCCCAAAAGCGTCAAGCATTCTTATCTCTGCTATCCACGTCTGTCAAGCCGTTTTTTCTTCTCTGCGGAAAAGCTCAAAACTTCCATCATAATTCCTGCTGCAAATGCCGTGCTTCCCAGATTTCGATAGCTGTACCAATAGCACCATAGAGAGTGGGACTTCAGAAGAGCAATCCACAAACAGGGAATCAGACATAAAATCGCAAAAGGCAGGCATAAAAGAAACATTCTTCTGTTAAGCCCGAAGATTACTTTTTTTTCATAAAAAATAAATACTGCAGCCCCCAGAAGAATATATGGCCATCTTAACAGCACTTTTATATTTTTCCATAAAACCTGCAGAGAACTCAGCATATCCCCATTTTCCTGAACGGCTTTGCCGGAATGTACGTTTACCCTTCCAAAAGCCTCCGCTATGACATTAACATCAAGAATGATACTGCCTATAATCCACTTACCGGCCCACATTCCCACATAACCCAATCCCCAGCACAATCCCCATTTTACTATGTTCAAAATTTTTTCCTTCCAGTCTTTCTCATCTAAGAACAAGGCAGCGGAAGCCGGAACTACAAAAGCCGCTATGGGATATGTGAGGAAATCAAAGTACGCCACTCCAATTCCCACTAAAGTAAAGAAAAAGTAAATTCTATTGTCGGCCAGTATTTTTTCACCATATCTGACCAAAACAAGCAACGAAAACAAAACAATGTAATAAATGGAAGAGAACTGCAGCGACATGGCTGTTGCAACCGGATTCACAACTGCCACAAACAACCCTAATGGGACGATAATGCTATCCAATTTTCTCCTTACCAATTCGCGCAGCAGCAACAACAGAACAAATACTTGCACGATCATGTTCAAAACACGAATATCCGCATAATCCATAAGAAGCAGTAAAGGCTTCAAATACAGCATATAGCCGTGCCAATACCGGTCATAATTGCTCTCTCCATCTGGAAGGATGCCATCCCATAAATAATTCTTCAGAACAACACATTTTGAGTTTTCCCCTTTTATCGTAGCATGCGGAACTGCAGCCGCCTGCTGCAACGGACCAAGAGTATCCGTTTCATGAATTGCCCCCAGAAGCATGATCGCATCCGTTTCGTTATCCAACTGGGTGGATTTATATCCCTGTACCTGCTGAGGATAAACGCTTTCCGTATAAAATATATCTATAGAACTGGCGACATGTTCCTTCATAACTTCTGTAGGAAGCATAAATATCAACGTCAGGGCAAGCATTCCAGCCACAACGGCTCCCAAAATCAAAACGCAAAGCTGCGCCGTTAACCGAATTCCTTTTCTGACAGCATCTATTTGCATAGCCTACACCATCCCTTTCACAATCCCCTGAATTTCTCATCATACAATGCCGTATACCTTTGCTTATCTCATTTCATAATCCGATTATGGCTCTGTCATCACTACTTTTTTCTTACCGTAAAAATCCCGTACCACACGATTAGTAAACGCATTTTCGTCCGTCGTTACCGGCATATGCATCAATGGGCCTTGCTCAGGATTAATCGGGACCAGATATGCCTCCTTTATAGAATCATCCAACAGAATATCCATCTGCGATCTGATCTGTTCTCTAAAATCCTCAGCCTGGCCGCTGCTCACGTACTCATATACCCGCCGATCCACACAGTTACCCAGCCAACCGCGATTCAACAGAACTAAAATCCCTGCTGCCACCACCACAGGAAGCAGAATCCTGTAATGATATTTTTCCTTTAAAAACTGCAATAAACATCTGGACTGCATTCCGCTTTTTATTTTTACACAGATCCATCCCTCACAATACAGGATTGCCATGACAGATACAACAAGGAATGTAAAATATTGAATTGTTTCCGGGCCTAATGATATTTCTATAGTGTCATACATCTCTGAATAAACCTCGGGAGCAAACATGGCACTGTAAAATCCATACATTACGATAACAAAAAGCAACGGCATTGGATATTTCCAGGTATATTTCTCCACAGTCTTGCCCATAGATTCCAAGCCGAAGGCAGCGATCAAAAACAACAGGACAAACACCAGTGTTTTTTCCTGCGCCCATCTGCCAATTATTATCACACCCCTTCGCAGAGATTCATATATGGTATATACAGCCCGAGACAGATCAAAGCCAAACGCTTCCCCTCCGCGCACCTGATTGCCTGGTGCTTTGCACTGAATAATGAAGCCCGTCAGACATACCAAAAAAGGCAAAATCAGCCAAAGAACCTTTTTTCGATCCGCCTGAAATGACAAGGCTCCTGCAATCACAAGAAACATAAGAAGTAAAAGGCTGGTAAAATAGCTGCTTCCGCCCACCATAAAAGCGCAGAGTGTTAATCCCGCCAAATATCTTTTTCTTCCCGTCCGCAAAAATTTAGACACACAGACAAGCCCAACCAGCCCAGCCGCATAGGGAAGCATATAATGAGTTGCTCCAACATACCAGTACATGCCGATCGCAGTACTGGGAATAAATTGATAGCATGCAATCAGAAGCCACGATGTATAAATAAGCCAGTCAGAAAGCGGCATACCAATCCGTTTAATACACACTTCATGCATAAAATAGAAGGTCGCCGAAATTACGGCAGCCGTCATGATAAACGGCACGATCCAGAATGAATACGGTACAAAAACCTCAGGCATTAACGAAAAAAGAAAGGTTGTAAACCAATCCCCATTCCACCCCACATAATTTCTCTTTACTGTTTCAATAGCCGCCATGAATACTTCAAGCATAGAATGGCTCTCTATCCACGCCGCATGCGTCAACGCACTGTACCCATAGTCATCTCCGCTTGGTCTCGCGTAAAAGGCCAGATACCATATAGGGAGCATACTGATTCCGAAAATACCCAAAGACAATGCGGCAATACACTTACTATTCGTTAATTTTCCAAGCATCTTTTTCATAATAACCTCACAGCAGTCTTTTTATTCCCGGAATCCTTTTCAGCAATATCGTATATGCCAGCGCCAACAAAAAACTGCCTATCACGTAGCAAGAACAGGCCACAATGCCAATTGACTTTTCCGTAAGATACAGATACAGCGGAAGAAGCTGTATGCGAGTGAACTGTTCCAGAAGGTAGATTCCCAAAACGCAACTTCCAATAAAAAGCACCAGTGATTCCAACCAGCGTGGCAGACGATATCGAGAGCAAAGCCATCTGATACAGAAAAATATCCCAAGCGTAAGAATAGGAGATAAGAGTCCAATGCAGGCTTGATCGTATATGCCAGTCTGATGGTAATCCCATACTATAATGCCGGTTGCTACAGCTATTTCCAACATAAGGCCTCCAGCAATCGCAAGGCACTGCCGTTTTCCTATTGTTTCTATTTGTATCCTGTTTCCCAGAAAATAGCCGGACAGAACATAAAAAGAATAAATATTTATCAGATACAGATTATCGTTTATCTGAATCCCTGTAACCTTTTCCAATATCTGTATCCCTATACCGGCAAATAGCTGCAGTAGCAACAGATATAGAAATTCTCTATTTTCCAGGCTCTCCGCAAGCTTTCTTAAGAACGGCAGCACGATTAATACGCCAAGATACAAATACAAATACCAGAAAGACTCCTGAACTGAGCCTTGCAGGAACCTTCTCAAGAAATCCATAACTGAAGCTCCGGTGTTTCTGCCTCTGGCAACCGCAATTACATAATAAAATACAGAAAATATAAATAAAACGGAAGCGATTCGAAAAATACGCTTCTGGTATATTTCTTTTATGGGCTCCTTCCTGTCCAACAGAAGCGCGCCCGTTATCATTAAAAATAACGGCACGTTTATCCTACAGACTACAGAGCCCAGAACAGAAAATAGCCAGGTAAACAGATTAGTCGTATTGCTGTAATACTGATAATAACCATCCGTGTGATTGAATATCACCAACAAAATCGCCAGTATCCTCAATATCTCCAAATATACTTTTTTCCGATGCTTCTGATATCCCACCTCTTGCCTCCTGTCCCATTCCCTCCCCGCTGCGATATTCCATCTATTGGAGCTCTCTTTATTCTCTTTCCGCTACCGTCAAGGTCCCCCAATCCGTTATGCTGTATCCGCTCAGATCAATATCCGGGACGTAACAGTAATGACGGTCCTGCGGGTTATAGAACAGAACGACATCCATATCCTCAACCTCTCCTACTGTCCCCTCCAATTCTCCGGCTATAACAGTACAGGTTTTGGCATCTTCGTCCCAAGAATATACTTCATCAAATCCATGCTGCACCAGCCAATAGGAAACTGTAATATCCGACTCCAGATACGGTGAATATGCCGCCAATACTTTTATGTCCGGATCTTCCTGAACAAGCTCAAGCACATGATTCAGGACAGAAGTAACGCTATGCCCACGGTAAGTAAAATAGTCAGCTTCCTGTATCACCATAACAAACTGGCACAGCAGCAAAACTACAAGCAGCGTCGAATATAGCCTTTTCCTTAATCCTGTAAGAATGTCTTCAGCAAGCGGAATGACAAAAAACACGGCATAGCCAAAGGACCATGGAATAACATACCGTTCCTGCAGTCCTGTCTTCATATGAAGAAACATCTGGGGCAACATGATGCAAAGACCAAGGAAAAACGGTCCAAGCATTTTCCGCCATTGCCGGATATACAGAACAAGCAGCAAAAGAAGCAGCGGAGTAAAACGTACATACCACTGAAGGTAAGTCCGAATACAGTCCGTCCAGGTGTCCACATACTGCTTAAGCGTTACAGACGGATCCAGGCCGATATAGCTGACACGGTTGGTTCCGACAACGAAAACAACGATATAAAGCTCCGCAGCCAGAATACCTCCCAGGATCAGGAGCAGCACAAGCTCAGACCTGATTGCTTTCATAATACAGGAAATGGAAAGCTTTTCCCCCTGACAGCGTACATATACGATATAAAGGAGCACAAAGGATAGCAGAACCATAAAGCTTTCTTTATACAATGACATGCACAGGAAAAAGAATATACTGCCCAGCTTATCAGAAAGCCACCCTTCCTTGCTAAGGTATCTGTTCAGCAAAATAAAACCTGCCGCAAAGAAAACAATTCCCACGCATTCCTGCGGCCCCAGCTTCCACCAAACCACGGACTGAGGGCCAACCATAACAATCATGGAAAAAAGAAAGGCTTGAAAACGACTGCACTTTAACTGACGTGCACATATATAAAGCAGAAAAAGAGCAAAGACCGTCTCTACTGCTTTGACAACAGACCATGCAACCAGATTCGTGCCAAGGACCACTGTTAAGCTCACCCGCAAAATATGATAAAGTGGCCGGAAACGGGAAGCAAAATCTGTCCGAAGGACAGTTCTCAGGCAGGAAAAGAGAGAACCGTCCTCAGCATTCATCTGAAGCCTATATCTGATAAATTCATGGTCATCCACCAGGTGCCACCCGGATGTAATGGTGCCCGTAGCAATCAATGTGATAAAGACAAGAAAGAAAAACAGAACAAATG
>DWWS01000005.1 GCA_019119595.1 Candidatus Eisenbergiella merdavium
TCCTTTACGTGTTTGTGGGGTAACTAACATCATAAAGAAAAACTGTATGATCGGGAAGCAGGAATTTTTTCTGCTTCCCTTTTTTTATTAGGAATTATTCCTGGCTTTGCCAATGATAATTATACACTAACGCCTTTCAGAATTTTCTGTTTTTATAGCAAACATTATTTGAAAAAAAGTTTGTTCATCTGTGCCCACTTCCATGTAAATTGTGGTATCATTCCTTTGAGGCTTTCCGTTTCCAAAAGGAACAGCAGAAAGGACTGCTTATGATACGAAAAGAGGATCTATCCTACCAATTCATCAAAAAAGAACCGCTGTCAGGAAGCTGCAGCGGGATGCGCTACTATCTCACCATGGAAAAGGACTGTATCCGGGCCTGTACCTACCCCGACCGCTTTTGCTTCGTGAAAACGCCGGAGGAGGAGAAGGTTTATCGGGAATTTCCTGCAAGTCCCGATTCCATGCCGCTTATCCTGGACTGGCTCAACGAATGCCTTTCGGATATTCAGAAGGCAAAAGACGACGCTTCCCGGTAACCTGTTTTTTGCGCCAACATACAATAGTATTAAAAATACCGGTAAATTATGTGAGGCGATCTATGCAGGATATAACCCACAAAAACGAATTTCCCGATCAGTTTCCCGTTGCCATGGCATACGTTCCCTGGCAGCGGATGACTGGAATCTTTGAGAATCTGGAAGAAGCGTTCTGCTGCGGCACCATCTTCCCCGAGCTGAACAAGCCCTTTACAGGAAGGAGATGCGTCAAATGAACGGTGGAAACTGTGCGAATTGTGCAAACAACGCAAATTTTGCCTGGCAAAATCAGGATCGAATGGATGAACAGCAGGCACGCAGCCTTCGGAACATCAGCATCATCAGTTTCGTTGTGGTGGAGCTTACGGAATATCTGGATACCCACCCCTGCGATCAGGATGCGCTGAGTTATTTTGGCTACTACAACCGCATGCTGAACCAGATGACGGCGGAATATGCGGCAAAATATACGCCGCTGACCATTGCATCCGCCGAGGCCTGCAGCAAGGAATGGAAATGGGGCCTGACCCCTCTTCCCTGGGAACGGAGGTGCGATTGAATGTGGAATTATGAAAAAAGACTGCAGTTTCCCATCAACATCAAAGAGCCGAACGCCAAGCTGGCCCAGTTCATTATTTCCCAGTACGGCGGACCGGACGGCGAGCTGAGCGCTTCCATGCGTTATCTATCCCAGCGCTATACCATGCCTTATCGAGAGGTGGCAGGGCTTTTGACGGATATTGGGACGGAGGAGCTTGCCCACTTCGAGATGATCGGCGCCATCGTCTATCAGCTCACCAAGGATCTTTCCATGGAGGAAATTGAAAATTCCGGCTTCGGCCCTTACTACATCGACCACACCACGGCGCTCTGGCCCCAGGCAGCGGGCGGGATTCCCTTCAATGCCTGTCAGTTCCAGTCGAAGGGCGATATCATCACGGATCTGACGGAAAACATGGCTGCGGAACAGAAGGCCAGAACCACGTATGACAACATCCTCAGAACCGTAAGGGATTCCGATGTGGCGGAGCCCATCCGCTTCCTGCGCGCCAGGGAAATCGTCCATTTCCAGCGCTTCGGTGAGGCGCTTCGGATCGTTCAGGATAAATTAGACGCCAAAAACTTCTACGCCTTCAACCCAGAGTTTGATCGGTGTAAGGAGTAACCTTTCCCGGTTGAAGGCGTTGCCTTCCAACCCGGAGTTTGATCGGTGTAAGGAGTAACCTTTCCCGGTTGAAGGTTCCCGTTGAAGGATCTGAGGCAGACATGGCTCATATGAGCCATGTCTGCCTCAGAAATTCTCACTGTTCCAGCATCAGATACAAAATGCGGCATAGAGAGGAACGATCTTTTTATTATCCTCAAAGCCGAAGTTTTTTGCCGACAGCTTGATCGCATAAGCGGGCCTGTAGGTTTCCATATAGACCCTTAAGCTCTTTGCCCGTGTGTTGTCGGCGGACTTGACCTCAATGGGAATCAGCTTTCCTTCACGCTGAATGATAAAATCAATCTCAGCTCCACGCTCAGACTCCCAATAACAGGTCTGATACCCGTTTATGGTAAGCTGTACATTGACGTAATTTTCCGCCATACCGCCTTTGAAGTCGTTGATCTCCTCGACCATATAGAGGATATCATTTGCCGCCAGATTCTTTTTGGCGCAGAGCAGGCCCGAATCGGATACATAGATTTTGAAAGCGTCAATATCACGGTAGTTTTCCAGGGGCTTTCTGATCTGCTCCACCTTATAAACCTGAGACACGATACCTGACAGGCAAAGCCATTCGATCGCGTTTTCAAACTCCGAAGCCCTTCCGCCCTTCTTGATCAGCTTATACTGGAAACGGGTATTCTTCCTGGAAAGCTGTACGGTGATGTTGTCATAAGCAAGCCTTGTTTTTTTGATCTCATTCAAATTATTGTACTTGCTCATATCATTCAGATAGCTCGCAAGGATCGTATCCTGCGTGTGCCGTACCAGAATATAGTCCTTTGTTTGGGCAAACTGCATGACACATTCAGGCATACCGCCGACGATGAGATATTGACGGTAGAGCAGCATTGCCGCATCGTGCAGGGCAGACGGCAGGGGCGTATCGGTCTGGAAGCTCTTTCTGATCTGCTCCGCCAGAGCCTTCTCACCTAAAGCTATCATAAATTCTTCCATATCCATAGGGTACAGGGTTTTCATATCCACCTTGCCCACGGGAAAAGAAAATTTTGTCCTGTTGACCGCAACGCCGAGCAGACTTCCCGCCACGATGATATGATAATCGGGCGCCTCCTCGCAAAAATATTTCAGTGAAGTCAACGCCCTTTCGCAGAGCTGTACCTCGTCAAACACGATCAGCGTCTTTTCCCGCACAATGGTCTGCCCTGCGATATGGGATAAAATCGGTATCAAATAATCGGGGCTGATATTTTCCTCAAAGGTTTCATTCAATTTTGGATTGGTCTCAAAATTAAAATACGCCACATTCTCATAATGTTCGCGGCCAAATTCCAGAATGGAATAGGTCTTGCCAACCTGCCTTGCCCCCTGCAAAATAAACGGTTTCCGGTATTCGCTTTCTTTCCATGCTTCTAAAAAGCCCATTATTTTCCGATACATGATCAGACCTCCTTCGGGGTGCTGATCATAGTATATGATATATTCGTGTAAATATCAATGATTTTTATTCGCATTTTAACACTAAAATACATGAACATTTTTAACTCTTACGCGCTTTTCGGCGCGAACATTATCC
Source organism: Candidatus Eisenbergiella merdavium (assembly GCA_019119595.1). Classification (GTDB taxonomy): domain Bacteria; phylum Bacillota; class Clostridia; order Lachnospirales; family Lachnospiraceae; genus Eisenbergiella; species Eisenbergiella merdavium. The sequence continues at coordinate 3,287 of DWWS01000005.1, forward strand.
AAAGACAACTCTTCCCGCTCCTCTCCCACCCGCCTCTCTTAAAGCTGTCAGACTGTGGCTGGTTCTGCTACTTTATCTCAGTTTTCCATAAACCTGCAGGCAGTCAAAGCTTCCATGCCCATTGACATTCTCTTTATTTATCTTCTTCTCGCAATCACCGCAATGCCTTCCTTCCCCGGCAGCGGGAACGTGACTTTACCGCTCACTCCGGTGCGGATCACCGTTCTGGTCATCTCCCAGATATCTATCACCTCAACATCATACTCCAGCTCCTCCGGAAGCTCCAGCATTCCCTTGCCGCAGCACTGATGTCCGTAATAGCGCAGATAGACCTCCTGGCCGCAGTGGCTCTGCACGGTGCCCTCCTTGTCGATAAAGCGGTAGAGCCGCTCCAGAGGGAGGGAGGCCAGGCCGTCCGCCCAGACGTCACCCGTTTTGGGCTCCTGCGCCCTTTTGTGTATCTCCTCCGGATCCACGCTGCCCCAACGGCCGGGCAGCACGTCGGGATCCCCCGGCAGCTCCTCCATGATCTTTCTAAGGAAGGCGATGCGGGCAGGGCTTTCCCCGTGAAGCACGCCGCCTTTTGCCCACCATAGAATTTCCTCCTCGTTCAGATAGGTCTCGCCGTGCGTGCAGTAGCCCCCCAGGATATGCGCCATCCAGAAGCGGTGCGCCATCTCAAAGGCGGAAATGTTCCCCCAGCTGTGCTCGATATTGCCCTCGTAGCAGACCTCGTCGAACACCACCGGTTTTCCGTACTCCCTCTGCAACCTTCCCACCCGGTTCACGCAGGTGTCCTGAATACAGCAGTGGGTGGTATACGGATCATGAAAATCCCAGTAGGGCAGGCAGTTATGGTTACTAAGAAGATGGCCGTAGGGATCGTTTTCATGGAGAAAACGCGCAAAATCATTCCACCAGCCCCGCTCAAAATGCGCCATCAGGTCATATTCGTTGGCAAGGCTCCACCACAGATTGGGAAACGCGGCAAGCCTGCGCACCAGATAGCTTAAATAGGTCATGCACTCCTCATGGGTAAGCTGTGCAAAGCCCCAGCGGTCGTAGGGGTGAAACAGGATCAGATCCCCCTGAATTCCCATTTCATCAAGCTGCCCGATGCGCCGCTCCAGCTCCTCCCAAAAGACCTGGCAGGGACGGTTGACGTCAAACCTGTCCCCCGTTTTTTCAAAAGCGAAATAAGCGGGCTCGTTGTGGTTGTAATCATAATGCTTGGGAAAGACGCAGAAGCGGATCTTATTAAAGGGCGCCCCGGCCAGCGTTTCAAAGGTCTGATCCACCAGCTTTCTGTCCTGGTGGATCAGGGCGTACACCGTGGTTCCGAAGGGCTGGTAGCGCGTACCGTCCTCACAGGCAAAATGAAGGCCGTTGACTCTCACCATGCCGTGGGAGGAGCTTCCTGCCGTCTCACAGGTCTCCGTGCCCTCCAGAGCCCCGGAAAGGGAAATTTCCCGCCCGCCTTCCTGCAGCGCCGGGGCGATCTTCCAACTGCAGACGCCCGCTTCGCCGGGATAAAAACGGACCTTATAGACGCCCTCTCCCACATAGAAGCCCCTTACTCTTTTTTCCTTTCCGTTCAGGGTAAAAACAGCCTCCGGTGCTGCCGCCGCCTCGCTGCCCCGGGGCGCTTCCCCCGTCAAACGGATCTCAAACATTTCATACTGTCTCATAGCCCTCTCCTGTTCCCGTGTGGTTTTCACACGAACCTTTCCTATTTTGTTGTGTCAGGTTCCGGAAAATTCATCTTCATTATATAATCCCACAGGGATTCCCGCAAGACTGGCGGCGGGTGTCTTTCTCAGCGTGAGATGGAGGCGCAGAATGTTCTGCTGAGGATCTTTTCCGTGACGTTTCATTCCAGAATATCCCGGTAAACAGCCAGATCCCTGTCGGTGAAAACATTGAAGATAACCTGTCGGACGGAATCCCCGGCTTTCAGGAAATCACTGACAGTCCGGACTGCGATCTGCGCGGCCTTTTCCTGCGGGAAATGAAAAACGCCGGTTGAAATACAGCAAAAGGCAATGGACCGAACCCCATTCGCAGCGGCGAGCTCCAGGCAGGAACAGTAGCAGTCCGCGAGCGTTTCGCAGTCCACGCTGCGAAGAGGGCCGGTGATGATCGGCCCGACCGTATGAAGGACATATTTACAGGGAAGATTGTAGGCCGGCGTGATCTTGGCGGTTCCGGCAGGTTCCTCATGCCCCTGCTCCTGCATGATCTCGTTACACCTGATCCGCAGCTGAATGCCGGCAAGTGAGTGGATGATGTTGTCGATGCAGGAATGGCAGGGCTGCCAGCAGCCTGTGAGGGAGCTGTTTGCCGCGTTAACGATGGCATCACAGCGCAGCGTGGTGATATCTCCCTTCCAGAGCGATATCCTGGAATCGGTCCCCACTGACGGAAGCTCCTTCGCCTCGACGATTCCCCTCTCCCGGATCAGCTCCGTCAGATATTCGTCCTGTATCCTGAGAAAATCCTCTGAGGCAGGATACGGCGGACGCAGATTGAACAGCGAACGCAGAAGCCTGCGCCGGCCAGCTTCCTCCTTCGGTATCGCGATGCCGCCGTACTGTGGCATTTCCCGCTGCATTTCGCGGATCAGCCAGATTCTTCTTTCCTCCTGGTTCATGCTTCCTCCTTTTGCCGCCGACAGGCGGCTCGGCACGAACGCAGTTCGTGCACCTCCATGCCGAAGCGTTTTTACGCATTCAAAAGTCTTTTCGCAGTTCCATCATGAAAATCTTAATTCCGCAGAAAGCTTTTGTAAAGCACGCACTTTTTTGTAACCTGATTCAGATCAGGCACCCCGCTGTGTACGGCGGGATGCCTGAAAAAAGATCTCCTGTATCAGAAGCAATCATTCCATTTTTTTACCGCCCGCCGACTGCGGCCTTTCTGTCTTCGGCAGTCCGCCGCCTCACTGCGCGTAAACGAACCAGTAGCTGTCAAAATCGTCCTTCATCACCCGGTAGGTCTGAAGCTCGCATTCATAAGAGAACTGCCGGATCAGCCCGCCCTGAATGTCGTATTCGCCAAATACGTTGGCAGTTCCGCTGTTGATCACCAGATTCTCTCCCGAGGGCGTCACATTGGAGACGATGCTGGAATAGGGTACGTCAAAGGAATGTACAAGACGGAAGGTATGCTCTCCCTCGTCCACCAGGTATACATAGACCTGGGATTTGAGCGAATCGCTGGTCAACACCGTTCCCACACTGTCCGGAAGCTCCTCGATCTCATAATCATCCCTGGTTCCGTTCACCCAGTAATTATTGTTGTACATCATCAGATAGTACTGATCCTCTTCCAGCCCTTCTCCTTCATAATATTCCACGGTGTGCTGGCCGTACTGGGGCACAAAATCACCCTCCTGCACATAGGCGTATTTCTCATAGGGCGTCCCCTTCCAATAATCCTCGTCCCCGATCAGGTAATCGATCGCCGGGTTCGAGTGGATATCTTTGATCTTGATGATGGTGGAGGTTTCCCTGGAGCTGACGATCACGCTGTCGTCCTTTGGAAGATACTGCACCGTATTCAGATGGATCCAGTCCTTCTGCCCCGCCAGCCAGAAAAATTCATCGGTGGCTGTAAGCTCCGAGGCGTCGTTTTCATAATAATCGGAGAAAATATTCTTGAAATCCAGTATCTGCGTCACCTCGCCGGTTTCCAGATTCACCTCGATCGCCAGATCCTCCAAATTCAGCTCATCCGACGTATCGCTGGCAAGGGCGATGATCTTTCCTTCATCCCCCTGAAGAACCATGTCGTGATGCAGCTCAAAGCCCTCCGTATCATAGACGGCCACCGCCTGTCCGAGCGGGTTGATCTGCGCGATCTTATAGGCGGAGGCACAGACCGTCATGTTTCCCTGATACCAGAGGATGCGGTCCAGGCCGTAGCCCTCGAGCACCATTTCATAACGCATAACGCCGCTGTTATCATAGAAAAAGGCATATCCCGTATGGCCGCCCACACGGATCATGGCATACAGGCCGTCCGACAGCTCTGCCGTGCTTTCCCCGTCCTCGCTGTCAAGCAGGGTCGAATAGCCGGACATGGCTTCCGGCATGGTGATCGTAAAGGAGGACGTACTGAGCACCTTTCCCTTTTTCCCCAAAAGCTCCATGGTCACAGTGTTTTCCTCCCCCGGAACCAGGCCGATCATCTGGAATTCATGGCGGGTTCTGGTGCTGACCCTCTCATATGCCGTCGCGGTGTAATCAGGAACCGCTTCATTTTCCACATGAATGGTATAGCGGATATTTCCCGCCCTTTTCGTATTAAAGTACAGATACAGGCCGTTGCTTCCGGTTCCAAAGGGATTCAGCACAGCGAGAGGCTGTTCCATGGAAAACTCCCCTGTCCCCGCCAGCTTGACGATCGCGGCCGCAAGCCTTTTCTGCACGTTTTCATCGTAATAGGTAAAGCCTTCCTCTTCATTTTCCGCTGGAAGCACTCTGGAAATGCTGATGGAGGACGGTACGTCCGCATCAAAAACCGAAACATTCAGAGCTTCGTCTGACGCGAGAAGATCACCCGTATCGATCGACCAGTCCTCACGGATAGCCGTTTCAGCGGACAGAAAGCTCCTCGCATAGAGAAACACGCCTGCGATGACGGCGGCAAGCACCGCCAGTATGGAAAGCCCTATGATCCATCTTTTCTTCTTTTTCATAATTCTGTTTTCTCCCACCGGACAGCTCCGGTATTTCTGTTTTGCTTCTCAGATTCCCGCCCTACATGACCTGTTCAACGATCATCGCGATCCCCAGGATCACCAGAACCACGCCTGTCGCCCGGTTCGTATTCTCCGGCTTCATCCGGTTTGACAGGGCGGAGGTCGCAACGGAGCCGATCAGCGTGAACAGCGCGCACAAAAACAGGGCGGCCGTCATGCCGGAGATATCGCCGAAATAAAAGTGCGAGGCGGCTCCCGTAAGCGCCGTAAAGGTCATGACGAACACGCTGGTTCCCACCGCGGTCTTCAGATCGTACCCCAGGATAAAGGTCAGGATGAACAGCATCATCATGCCGCCGCCCAGCCCCATGAAACCGCAGTAAAAGCCGATGCACAGGCCGCAGATCACAGAGATCATCGTTTTCCTTTTCCCCGTGCTCCTGGAAAAAAAGGATTTCTGACCGGTCACGGGCCTGATGATGAACCGAAGCCCCATCAGAAAGCTCATGAAGATGGAAAGATAGCCCATCTCCATATCCGGCATATACTGGGAAAAATAGCTTCCCGCCACGGTCATCGCCAGCACGCTCGCCAGCATGAAGCTTCCGTTTTTCAGATCGATGTTCCCGTGCTTCTTATAGATCCAGGCGGCAAGCGCCGAGGCGAGCACATCCGAGGCAAGGCCGATCCCAACGGACTCATACCAGGGAAAGCCAAGAAACGCGATGAGCATGGGAGCGATCACCGTCGCTGCCGAAAGTCCGGCAAAGCCCGTTCCAATCCCGGCGGCGAGCCCGGCTGTCAGGCAGACCAGAAAAAACTGCAGCATTCGATCTTCACCTCACATCTCCCATGAAAAACAGCGCGACGGTTCCCGGGCCGGAATGGGCTCCGATGGTGGGGCCGATCTCGTTGATCAGAAAATCATCGATGCCGAAGCGCTCCTTCACCATCTGCCTCACATAGTCCGCATCCTCCGCGCAGTCTCCGTGGCTGATGAAAACGCAGTCGTTCTCACCGCGCCAGCTTCCCATCTGCTTCTCCATCATATCCACCAGGGACTGAAGGGATTTTTTCCTCCCGCGCACCTTTCCCACCGCGGTCAGATGACCTTCTCCGTCCACATGCAGAAGAGGCTTGATCCCGGCAAGCGTTCCAACGATCGCCGTAGCCCTGCTCACCCTTCCTCCTCTGTGCAGATGGAACAGATCGTCCACAGTAAAGACGTGTACCAGGTTTTCCTTATGTTCCTCCACCCAGCGGGCCGTCTCCTCCAGGCTCTTTCCCTGCTTCTTCAGCTGTACCGCCTTATGTACCAGAAGCCCCTCGCCCAGGGATACGCAGAGGGTGTCTATCACCACGATCCTGCAGTCCGGACGCTCCTCCATGATCTCCTTCGCCGCCAGGTTCACATTGCCGCAGGTGCCGCTTAAGCCGGAGGAAAAGGAAAGCACAAGAAGCTGTCTGCTTTCCTCCAGAAAACCGTTCAGATATTCTTTCGCCGTCTCCGGGTTAACCTGGGAGGTGGTCGGCATCATGCCGCCCCGCATCCGGTCATAAAACTCTTTCACCTCCATTTTCTGCTCTCCCCCATAGGAGACGCCGTCCACGATGTACGGAAGAACCATGATGCCAAGTCCGTTTTCCTGTATGTACGCCTCCGGAAGATCCGCGGTCGTATCGGTTATGATCTTAAAATCTTCCATTCTCCGTTTCCTTTCTGTTTCGACAAATCCGCTCTATATTCTACACAAAAGGGCAGAAAAATTCAATACTTGTCCCCGTTTTTTCACAATTGGCCCGCCCCTTTTAGCAGGTCTTTAACGTCCCCGTAAACCGGGCATAAACAGGCCCGCACAGCCGGAAATCCGTATCAAAGGACATTCCGGCCATTCGGGCCTGTTCTCGGAAGTTTATGCTCCGGGATGCTTCTCTTTCGTCCCTGCCGTCTCTTCCGTCCCCGCCGGGTTCAGGGAGCCGGGAAGCCGGGTGCGGAAGAAGCGGTTCTTCAGCTGTCCGGCATCAAAGGGAACGAGGGGATACAGATAGCTCTGCCCGGATATGGTCCTGTTGGAAAGCAGGCTGATCCCGCACAGCAGCAGGCCGCCCGCATAGCCCCAGACGCCGAAGGCGGCGGTCAGGATCAGGTTTGCGATGCGCATGAATTTCAGCGCGTAGCCCAGCTCATAGCTGGACTGGGTATAGCTTGCCAGCGCCACAAAGGCCATGTAGAGCATGACTTCGGAGTTGAACCAGCCGCTGTTGACCGCAAATTCTCCCAGCACCAGCGCCGCCATGACGCTGAGCGGGGTGCTCAGCATGCTCGGGGTGTTCACCGCCGCCAGCCGCAGGCCGTCGATGGCAAGCTCCAGGATGAGGAACTGCCAGATCAGGGGAATATGGATCTCATCCCTGATCAGAATGAAAGAAAAGCCTTCCGGCACCCACTGAGGATAGCGCATCAGAAGCAGGAAGGTGGGCGTCAGGAAATAGGTCAGAAGGGCGATCAGCAGCCGGGACAGACGCAGATAGGTGCCCGTGATGGGCGGAAAATAAAAATCGTCCGCCTCCTCCACCACATCGAAAACCGAGGTGGGCAGGATCAGGACGGAGGGAGAATTGTCCACCAGGACCACAATGTTTCCCTCCAGTACCTGAGCGGCCGCCGTATCCGGCCGTTCCGTGAACTTAAATTTCGGAAAGGGATTGTACCATTTTCTGGCGTACAGGCATTCCGCAAGGCTCTCCTGATTCATGGTCAGGGCGTCCACCCGGATCCTCTGGATCCTGTCCCGAATCTTGTCAAGCAGGGCCCTGTCCACCCGGCTGTCCATGTAGCAGATCACGATGTCCGTTTTGGAGCTTTTCCCCGCATGCAGCATCTCCATCACCAGATCGACAGAACGGATACGGCGTCGTATCAGCGCGGTGTTGAACACGATGGTTTCCACGAAGCCATCCTTGGAGCCGCGCAGGACCTTATCCTTTTCCGGCTCCTCCACCCCTCTGGCGGGATAGGTTCTGGAATCGATGAGAATGCAGTCCGCGTAGCCGTCCACGAACAGGGCCGACACGCCGGACAGGATCCCGTAGAGGATCGCATCCCACTGCGCCTGCACCTCCACCTCCACATAGGGAACGAAGCCCTCGGCCATGGCCGCAGCGCCCCCCGGCATGGCGTCCTCCTGCATGTCCATGAAATGCTCAAGCAGCTTCTGCATCAGCTCATCCTTGCAGAAGCCGTCGATGAAATACAGGCAGGCGTCCCGGCCTCCGATGCGGATCTCCCGCCGGATCAGATCGAAGCTTTTCTCCGCCTTTAGCCGCCCGTCCAGCCATTTTCTGTTTTCCTGAAGCGATGCCGTCATGCTGCCCGCCAAAGCCTGCGGGCCGTTTTTGTCCTCCGTAACCTTCCTCTGCCAAGACATAAAAACTGCTCCTTTGCGCGTATCATGATACACATTATCCGCACAAAGGAGCAGAAATATACCAATTATGGAATTGTCCGGCGGATGTGTTCACCGGAGTTTTATCCATTGGATCACTGGATCAGCCTCCGCACATCCTCTTCCTCCGCAGCCGTTTTGACCCTCGCCTTCCTGTGCCCGCTCTCAGCGGCCCGTGCTGCCGAAGCCGCCGTTTCTCGTGCCGTCCGCGTCATCGTCCTCGGTGATGCCGTAGGGAAGGAAGATTCCCTGCATGAACCCGTCTCCCGCGTTCAGGGAGAGGGTCTTTTCCTCATTGGAATCGTTGGTGATCCTGGCAAAAATATGGCCCTCGTTGTCGCTGTAATAATAGTCGCTGTCGATGATGCCCACCGTGTTGTTGAGCTGCAGCCGGTACTTAAAGCCCAGGCCGCTTCTGGGGTACAGGGAAAGCACCCAGTCCTCCTCCATCCGCACCCGGATGCCCGTGGGGATCTTCACCGTTTCGCCGGGGCGCAGCGTACAGGGAACGGGCATATAAAAATCATAGCCCGCGCTTCCCGTCGTCGCCCGACGTGGAAGGCGCAGTCCGCCGTAGATCTCCCTGGCCTGTTCCGCCGTGTATTCCGGGAAGGTGTCCGTCAGATCCTGAAGGAACCTTTCCTCGCTCACCTTTTCAAATTTCGCTATTCTCCGCATGCCGGTTCTCCTTCTCTTTTGATTTCCTGCCAGGCGTCCTCCGCCGGCGCGTAGTCCGGGCAGTGGAGCACGGGTATTTTCGGGTTTTCCTGCCGCAGGGAGGCCTGCACGTCGATCACCCGCTGGTTGGAGCTTCCCTTCCACATCAGGTTCACATCTCTTTTCGCCAGAATGAATTCGCCGTCCACCAGCACGTCGATATCCTGCAGGATGGTATCCTGATACAGTCTCTCCCACACCTCTCCGGTATAGAGCCAGATGGTCTTATCCGGATACTTCTGCTTAATCTCCCGCATCAGCCTTCTCACATCTCCGCGGTTCGCCGGATGCAGCGGATCCCCGCCGGAAAAGGTAATGCCGGAGATATAGGGCTTATCGAGCTGGTCGAAAATTTCCTTTTTTGCTTCTCCGTCAAAGGAAAGGCCGCCCTCCGGATCCCAGGTGACGGGATTCTGGCAGCCCTCGCAGCAGTGGCCGCAGCCGGCCACCCAGAGGACGACCCGAAGGCCGTCCCCATTTTTCATGTCATCCTTTGTAATATCATGATAGCGCATGGCTCACATTGATTTCCTTTCCGCGATCTCCGCCATCTTGGCGTCGTTCAGCCTGGTGTCTCCATGGACTCTGGAGTAGGAAAGATAACCGTTCATCCGATCGATCTTGGTCAGGTTGCGGCTCCCGCACTTGGGGCAGACATCCATTTCCAGCTCCTGGTGGCCGCAGTCGTCGCAGTAGGCGAGCGACAGGTTCACACCCTCGTAATAACCCTTGTCCATGGCCCTGCGGATCAGGGTCTTCACGGCTTCGATGTTATAGTCGATCGGGTACTTCACGTACTGGATCTTGCCGCCGTTGCACAGGTTCCAGAAGCGTCCTTCCTTATCCTGCTTCTCGATGGGGGTGATATCCTCCGTCACATGGCAGTGGAAGCTGTTGCTGACGTATTCCCGATCGGACACGCCCTCAATGATGCCGTATTTGTTGCGGAACTGCTTCACCTGCAGGCCGCAGAGGTTTTCGGCGGGCGTTCCGTATATGGCGTACAGATGGCCGTCCTCCTCCTTGAACTCGTTGACCCGGCTGTTGATGTACTCCATCACCTCCAGGGCAAACTGACCGTCCTCCACCAGAGATTTTCCGTTGTAAAGCATCTGCAGCTCGTTCAGAGCCGTGATGCCGAAGGATGCGGTGGCCGATTTCAGCAGAGGCTTGATCTTGTCACGAAGCTTCAGATGACCGCCGAGGAAGCCGCCCTCGCAGTAGGCAAGCGGGTTGGTGGAGGCGCGCATCTCGCCAAGGTAGGCGTAGGTACGGATATGGAGCTGACGGATCAGGTTCAGGTAATAGTCCAGCACCTCGTAGAAATCCCGGCTTTCCTGTCTGGCCTTCGCCAGGATCATGGGCAGATGCAGGGAAACCGCGCCGATGTTGAAGCGGCCCACGAAAACGGGCTCATCGTTCTCATCCGCCGGGTGCATGCCCCCTCTCTCATACCAGGGAGAAAGGAAGGCGCGGCAGCCCATGGGAGAAATGATCTTCCCGTATTTTTTATACATGCTCGCCACATAGCCCTCTCCCGTCAGGCTCAGCCAGTCCGGATACATGGTCTTCGCGGAGCAGCGCACGCCCGCCTCGAACACATCCTCCAGCGGCTTTCCGGGGCCGTGCAGGTTCTCGTCATACAGAAATACGATCTTGGGGAACAGGACGGGCTTCTTGTGATCTTCCTTTCCCTGCCCCTTGCGGCGCACGTTCAGCATGCTTATGGTGGCAAGCTTGGCAAACCTTCCCGTCCCCGTTCCCGCGGTGACGGTGATGAAGGGATAATCTCCCCGGCTGCTTGCTACCGTATTGAACTTGTATTCCCAGCCCTGGAAGCCCTGCTCCATCTCCTTAACCACATCGGCGTAGGCCACCTCCTGCGCCTTTTCCTCCGGCACGCCCATTTCCATATATTTTTTCAGATATTTGTCATAGGACTTCTGTGCGTAAGGCTCCAGGATCAGATCCACGCTGGGCACGGTGAAGCCGCCGTACTGCTGGCTGGCAGCGCTCAGAACGATGTCCCCGATCACGTCGAAGGCCACGTCCAGCGTCTTGGGCTCGTTGTACCAGATATTTCCCATCTCAAAGCCGCCGGAAAGCACATGCTCCACGTCGAACAGACAGCAGTTCATGGTGTCCCTTCTTGCTGACATATCATGCACATAGATATAGCCGTCCCGGCAGGCCTGGATCTCCTCCGTCGTCATGAAAAATTTCTGATACAGCTCCTTGTTGAGCTGGTTGAAGATCAGGCTTCTCTTGGTGGAAACCAGGGCGGAGTCCGTATTGGAATTCTCCTTGTCCCCGATGTACATGATGGACTGGCTCTTCTTGTATACATCGTCCAGCATCCGCACGAAATCCTGCTTGTAGTTGCGGTAATCCCGGTAGCTCTTGGCTACGATGGGCTTCACCTGCTCCAGTGCGCTCTCCACCACGTTATGCATCACCGGGATCGGGATCTCGTCGCTTTCCAGCTCGTCCACCTTCTCGATCACATAACCGCAGATTTTTCTTTTCTCTTCATCCGTAAAACGGGTCAGCGCACGGTAGGCGCTCTTTCCCACCGCATTGATGACCTTCTGGACGTTGAAGGCTTCCTTTGTTCCGTCCTTCTTGATCACCTTCACATCCCGCTTCGGCCTGTACTCCTTCCCGTAATCCGTATCCTCTTTCCGGCCAAGCTCTTCTACCGTATACTCCATCCTGCCTTTTCTCCCTTCGTTTTCCCTTCACGCTTACGGTTAAAAAGTCCGGACACGAAAATCTGCCTGCGGCCTTTCGCATCCGGCTCCCTGTGCGCCGTCTGAATCATTCTTCTATAGTGTTCTCCAAAACTATATCTTGTCTTTCTGGCGTATTCTGACACAACATTTAGTATCTGCCGCTTTTGAAAGAAAGTATACCCAAAACAACACCGCCTGTCAATCCTTTTCTTGCCGTGATCATACACACGGTCTGGCGACAGGTTACAGCTCACTGGCAAGCCGGCGAACTGTAACAACGACAGGTATCTGCCAGGGCCGGCTCATTTCAGGCTTCGCCGCGTAAAAGGATTCCGCTCTCCCTGACTGCCTTCACCGCTTCCTCGATCTCCGGAACGGGAAGGGTGAGGGCGAAACGGACATGTCCCCTGCCCAGCGTTCCGAAGCTGCTTCCCGGCGTGCACAGAACGCCGGTTTCCTCCATGAGCTGCATGACGAAGGCCACGTCGTCCTCAAACCCGTCCGGAATGCGCGCCCAGGCAAACATGGTCCCTTCGCTGTCCGGTACCTTCCAGCCCGCCGCGCGCAGACCGCCGCAGAGGGCATCCCTTCTTCTCTGATATTCCCTGCACTGCTCCAGGACAGGCTCCATCGGCCCGTTGAGCGCGGCGATGGCGCCGTACTGCACCGGAAGGAAGGTTCCGTAGTCGATCTGGGAACGAAGCCTTTTGAAGCCGGCGATGATTTCCCGGTTTCCCACAAGGAAGCTCATCCGCGCGCCGGTATAGTTATAGGACTTTGACAGGGAGAAAAATTCTACGCAGGTCTCCTTCGCTCCGGGAACGGCAAGAATGGAGCCGCCCTTCCTCCCGTCAAAAATGATGTCCGAGTAGGCGTTGTCATGAATGAGAATCAGATCATGCTCTCCGGCCCAGGCCACAAGCCTCTCATAGAAGCCCTCCGGCGCGCATTTGCATATGGGGTTCATCGGATAGGAAACGATCATCAGCTTCGCCCGCTCTGCGGCCTCCGAAAGCGCCTCCAGATCCGGCACCCAGCCGTTTTCCTCCGTCAGCGGATAGGGAACCAGAGCCGCTCCCGCAAGAGAGGGGCCGATACCGAAAATGGGATAGCCCGGATCCGGAACAAGCACCTCGTCGCCAGCGTCGCAGAGCGTAAAGCCCACGTGAGTGATCCCTTCCTGAGAGCCGTACACGGACATGATCTCCTCCCTGCAAAGCTTTACTCCATAACGCCTTTCGTAATGGCCGATCACCGCGTCCAGGAGCTCCGGCAGGTCCTTCAGCGAATATTTATAATTCTCCGGCTTTCCGGCCGCCTGCGCCACCGCGTCCATCACCTTTTTGGAAGGGGGAAAATCCGGCGTTCCTACGGACAGATTGAAAACCCGTCTGCCCTGCGCCGCAAGCTCCTCCTTTTTTTCATTCAGGACCTGAAAGATCCCTTCCTCATAATCCTTCATTCTCGATGCGAAATGTACTTTCATATTTACCTCTTTTCTAAAGCACAGTAAAGCGCAGTTTTACTGCGCGCAGGAGTACGCGTTATAAACGCTTCCCCTTCTCTCATCCTGTCCCGGCGCTCAAACGCCGGGATCCGGCTGCAGATCGCTTCCGTCCGCCGCGGTGGTAGCCAGCTTATCGCAGCGTTCGTTTTCCGGATGTCCGTCGTGTCCTCTCACCCAGGTAAAGGTGAGCTGATGCGGCTTTGCCGCCTCCAGCAGGCGCTTCCACAGATCCACGTTCTTGACCGGGCCCGAGGCTCCCCGCCAGTTTTTCTTCAGCCAGCCGTCGATCCAGCGCTTATTAAATGCGTCCGTCACATACCTGGAATCCGACACGATCTGCACCTCGCAGGGACGGTTGAGGGCCTCCAGCCCCGCGATCACCGCCATCAGCTCCATCCGGTTATTCGTCGTTCTTATGTAGCCTCCGGAAAGCTCCTTTTCATGCAGCCTTCCGTTTCCGTCCACGTAATGCAGGATCGTTCCGTACCCGCCCGGCCCCTCCGGATTCCCTCTTGCGGCTCCGTCCGTATATATCGTTACTTTCATCTTTCCCTCCTGAAAATCAGACTCATAACTTCCGGACGAGAAGGCTGCCCCCGGCAGCCTGGAAGTTCTTAGTCAGCGTCTTTTGCTGACTTAGAACTTCCTCTCGTCCACCATTCTCCCGTCTGCAGAAACTCTCCGGCCATCCGGTCCGCTTCCCGGATGATGTCTTCGTCATAGCCGATGATGCCAAGCAGACGGATGGCGTTCCGCGTTCCCGCGCGTCCGGGCATGAGCTGATAATTAAAGCGGATATCGTCCTCCTCCACCTGCTCCTCAAAATGATAGTTGTCGTAGTCGGCTTCCAGAAGCCGGGTCAGCTCTATGTCGTGGGTGGCTGCAAAGCAGCGAACGCTGTCCCGGTTCAGGCTCTTTAACACCTGGGTGGAGGCCGCGATCCGCTCCACCGTATTGGTTCCGCGCAGAACCTCGTCCACAAAGCACAGAACCGAAGCGGGATCCGCATCGACCGCGTCCAGGATACGTTTCAGCGCCCTGATCTCAACCATATAATAGCTCTCTCCGCTCTCCAGGTTATCCCGCAGAGCCATGGAGGTGAAGATCCGGTACAGCGCTCCCCGGTAGCTTTCCGCCGGACAGGTATGAACGGTCTGAGCGAGCAGGGCGTTCAACGCCACGGCCTTCAGGAAAGTGGATTTTCCGGAGGCGTTGGAGCCGGTGATGAGCACGCCGCGCTCCGAACGGATACTGTTTTTCACCGGCTCGGAAAGCAGCGGATGATACAGGCCTGTGATCTCCAGAAGGCCGCAGGCCGTCCCGGCCGGTTTTGCTGAGCTTACCGTTTTTGCCGAGCTTACCGTCTTTCTCGTCTCCGCCGCCCCGCCGCTGTGAAAAACAGGACCGCACCAGCCATTTTTCAGAGAAGCGCGCCAGGACGCCACAGCAATGCAGCATTCCGTCCTTCCGATCAGCTCCACCATCCGGTCGATGTTTGGAAGCTGGACGCGCACCTCATGCAGCATGGAATTGAAGCAGATGAGATCCAGATGCAGGATCATGTTCACATAATCCATCAGCACGGAAAGCGGATCGCCCGCCGTGCTGCTCCCGCGCATGCCCAGAACCGCGCTGTGCCGGAATTTTCCAAAGCCCTTCTCCAACCCGGAAAGCTCCTCCCATTCCTTCGCGCAGACGGAAACAGCCGTTTTTTTCAGTTCCTTTGCAAAATCCAGGATACGCCGCACATAGGCAAAGCTGGTCAGGTAGGGCTCCACCTCCCGTTTTTGGTTCATATAGGTGAACATGTTTATGATGAGCACCAGAAAAAAGCCCAGCATTCCCACAGGCGGATTCATTGCCATCATCACGAGAAAGACAAACAGCAGCACGTCCATCACCACCGCCTGCGTACTGCTCCGCTCTCCCAGCCGGTCCAGATAGCCCAGATAATCATAAATGGAGTATTTTCCGCTCCTTCCCAGGCCGGCAAAAAGAACCTGCAGCTCCTCCCGCTCCTTTTCATGGGTCATGAACCAGGAAATCCGCTCCTCCATCCCTTCCAGCGCCTTAAGCGCCTCTCCGTTCAGAGCAGGGGTTCGCAGCGCATAGTACAGATACTCCTGACCTGCGGAAGAATACGTATGATTCATCTGAAAATAGATCTGATCCATCCCCAGATCGTCCCAGGTGATGTCGTCGATCTGATTTTCACGCCTGTGGGCCTCATAAAAGCCGGGAATACCGGAAAGCTCCTCGTCCTCATAGACCCGGTCCCACGCGCTTCCGAAGGAGTCATGGATCCTCTCCCGCAGCCTTTTCTTTTTCTTTTTTTCCTCGATTATTCCTTTGACAAAGAAAAGCACCGCCGCAAGAACGATGCCTGCCAGTAGCAGCATGACTTCCATTTTTTCCTCCATACTGAAGCACGCCCTTGAAGCTTCAGAAGCTTCTCAGCTTTTCCGAGCCGTCGTCCACCGTTTTTTCGATCCGTTTCACCACCACATAGTAGCCGTAGCTGTCGTTGACCTTCACATAGACCCGGTCGCCCACCTTGTGGCGCAGAAGCGCTTTCCCGATGGGGGATTCCGTGCTCACGAGCCCCTCCAGGGAATTGCCGCGCATGGTGGTCACGATCTTCATGATGTCCGTGGTTCCGTCCTCCTCAAAAAACAGCTCCACCGTGTTGTTCACGCCGATCTCATCCTCCGCGGATTCATCGGAGATCACCTGAGCCGTCTTTATCATTCTCTCCAGAAAACGGATCCGGCTTTCATTTCTGTTCTTTTCCCGTTTTGCCGCATAATATTCAAAATTCTCGCTCAGATCGCCCTGGGCCCTCGCTTCCTTCACCGCCTCCAGCGCCTTTGGCCGCTCCACAAGCTTTCTGTGCTCGATCTCTTCCTTCATCCTTTTGATATCGTTTTCCGTAAGCTGATTATGCATGCTGTTCCTCACTTCCATGCCGCTTCCGCAGCGGCAGTATCTGTCCGTTTCGTATGCGTATCTGTCCGTTTCCATATAGCAGATGGCCCGCAGAGACATTCTACCACGAACCTTTCTCCGGCACAATTCCCAATTCATGAACGGTACAAAAACAGACCCCCATATCCGAATGGATACGGGGGCCCGCGTTCCGCCGCCGGAAGGCAGTTATTCTCAGACCTTTTTCCGTCAGATGATCGCCAGCAGGATAAAGTTCAGGATGAACAGGAGGGAAGCCACCCAGATGATGGGATGGATCTTGCCCGCTTCCTTCTTGCAGATGCGAACGATGCAGTAGGAAATAAAGCCAAAGGCAATACCGTAGGAAATGCTGTAGCACAGCGCCATGAACAGTCCTGCGAAGAACGCGGGAACCGCTTCGGAGAAGTCCTCCCAGTCGATCTCCTTGAATGCGGAGGTCATCATCACACCTACCACAACCAGAGCCGGAGCGGTAGCCGCCATGGGAACCGCGCTGACAAAGGTGGCAAGGAACGCGCTGATGGCAAAGCAGATCGCGACAACAACGCTGGTCAGACCGGTGCGTCCGCCCGCTCCGATACCGGAAGCGCTCTCCACGAAGGTGGTGGTGTTGGACGTTCCGAAGATCGCGCCGATGGAGGTAGCCGTAGCATCCGCAAACAGAGCCTTGTCCATCTTGGACTTGAAGCCGG
The DNA here is from genome assembly GCA_019119595.1 of Candidatus Eisenbergiella merdavium. Taxonomy (GTDB): domain Bacteria; phylum Bacillota; class Clostridia; order Lachnospirales; family Lachnospiraceae; genus Eisenbergiella; species Eisenbergiella merdavium. The sequence goes on from DWWS01000005.1 coordinate 20,050, forward strand.
AGCTGGTATCCATTGCCATCTCATCCTCCGCGCTGAAGATACCCGCACGGCGTCCGGTTCCGATGAAGGTTCCGATGGTGTCAAAGGTATCGGAAATGCTGAAGGCAAAAATGGTGATGAGAACCAGAGGCAGCTTCGACAGATCCGTAAACAGGGACGGAAGGCCTTCCGCGGTGAAGATCGCGCAGAAGGTGGTCGGAAGAGCCGCGCAGGCGTCCGTGAAGCTCACCGTCTCTCCCGTGGTGGTTACTCCCATGGGAATGCCGATGATCGCGGTCACAACGATGCCGATCAGGATCGCGCCCTTCACATTGCAGACAAGAAGCACGATGGTCAGCACCAGGCCGATCAGGAACAGCCAGAAAACAGGCTGGTTCAGCGTTGCGATCGCCGGAACGCCGGATTCAAAGCTGATGATGCCCACGTTCAGAAGGCCGATGTATGCGACAAATACGCCGATGCCGCCGCCGATAGCGTTCTGCAGGCTCTTCGGGATGGCCTTGATGATGTATTTGCGCAGCTTGGTCACGGTGATCAGGATGTTAAGCAGACCGCAGATGAACACCATGGACAGCGCCTGCTGCCAGGTGAAACCAAGGCCAAAGCATACCGTATAAGTAAAGAACGCATTCAGTCCCATGCCGGGCGCCTGCGCATAAGGTACATTCGCCACAAGCCCCATGATCAGCGTACCGATGATGGAAGCGATGATGGTCGCAAGGAATACCGCGCCCCACTCCATTCCGGTCTGGCTCAGAATGCTCGGATTTACCGCGATGATATACGCCATCGTAAAAAAGGTGGTCAGGCCTGCCATGATCTCAGTGGAGACCGTTGTGCCGCTCTCCCTGAGCTTAAAAAATTTCTCCAAGGTTAAACTACTCCCCTTTCCTTCACTGGGCTTCATTGCCGCATGAACACACAAAAATCAGCACTCTTTCCATTCCTTCCGGCAGCAGAAGCTGTATGCGTAAATGCGCACAGGTCATGCTAAAATCAATGGTTCAAAAGCAGAAAGGCCCTTTTGCGGAGGCCCGTCATACAGGATCTTCTCTCTTTCCTCCGCCTTAACAGTTGCATTCTTATTATAAATGATTTTTGACAATGTTCAACATTTTTCTTTCCGCCTCTTTAAACGGAAGGGGTTACGCTTCTGCCGCAAGCCTCTGAATGATCTCGTTGGCCTTCGCGTACAGCTTTTCCGGATCCTCGCAGCACAGATATTTTCCTTCATAATAAAGGATCTGTCCGTCGATCATCGTCATCTTCACATTCATCTTGCTTCCGCTGTATACGATGTTCTTCGCGATGTTGTTGAGCGGCTGCATATTGGGCTGATGCAGATCGATCATGATGATATCCGCCTTCTTGCCCTCCGCCAGCACGTCGCAGTCCGTAAGGCCCATGGCTCTTGCTCTGTTCGTGGTGGCCATCTTCAGAACCTCCTCCGGCGCCACGGCGGAAGCGTCCTTATCACGCAGCTTTGCAAGGCCGGTGGTTAAGAACATCTCACGGAACATGTCCAGACAGTTGTTGCTGGAAGCGCCGTCCGTCCCTATCCCCACGTTGATTCCTTTTTCCAGGAAACGGGTGATGGGCGCGATGCCGCTCGCCAGCTTGGTGTTGGAGCCGGGATTGGTGATCACATGCAGGCCCTTCTTTGCGAACAGGTCCATATCCTCTTCCGTGAAATACACACAGTGATATCCGCCGCCGCCGAAGTCGAACAGGCCAAGGGAATCAAAGAGGGCCGGAGGCGTTAATCCATAACGCTCCACGCACTCGTCCGTTTCCTTTTTCGTCTCGGACATGTGGGCGAACAGGGGCGCCTGATACTTGTGAATCAGCCCGGACACCTGCTCAAGAAGCTCCTTCGGGCAGGTATATTCCGCATGTACGCCCATCATGTAGGTGATCAGCGGATGCATCTTATTCAGATTCAGATACCGCTCCTCCATCACCTCAAGCGCCGGGCCGAACTGATTCAGTCCGCTCACCAGCACGCAGCGCATTCCCATATCCACGCAGGCCTGCGCGATGTCCTTCGGAGAAAGGTACATGTCGAAAATGGAGGTCACACCGCTGGTCAGATATTCCAGAATGGCCAGCTGGGTCAGGTCGTAGTTGTCCTGATCCGTCATCTTCGCCTCCAGCGGGAAAATCTTCGTGTTCAGCCATTCCTGAAGCGGCATGTCGTCCGCAAAGGAACGCATGGCCACCATGGCGGAATGGGTGTGTGCGTTCTTGAAGCCGGGCATGAGCACGTTTCCTTCACAGTCGATCTCCCGGTCCCACACGATGCAGTCCTTCCCCGTTCTTTTGTAAAAGTCATCCAGATCGCTGCCGTCTCCGATGTAAAGGATCCGGTCGTTTTCCACCCACAGCTCGCCGGAAAACAGGGCGCAGCCATCGGTCATGGTCATAATTCTCGCATTGTAAAATCGGATTTTCATCTGTTTCAAACCTCACCTCTTCATTTTTATAGTGCGCCGAAGGCTTCCGGAAGAAGCTCTTTCAGCTTATACACCTGATAATCGCTTTCCGAGATCGCCGCAACGATTTCAAAAGTCTCCGGATTGCAGAATTCCATCATCACCTGCCTGCATACGCCGCAGGGCATGGTATAGGAAACGGGCGCACCCTGTCCGCCGCCCACGATGGCGATCGCCTTAAACGCCCGGCAGCCT
>DWWS01000021.1 GCA_019119595.1 Candidatus Eisenbergiella merdavium
CGGGAAATACTATAACCAGAAAGGTACATTCGACAAAAGATACGGTTGCAAAAGCCGACAAAAACCCCTACATATCAAATTCTTATCTGGAAGATTTCATTCCCATAGACACAGAATATTTTACAGCCTCGCCGACAAAAACCCCTACATATCAAATTCTTATCTGGAAGATTTCATTCCCATAGACACAGAATATTTTACAGCCTCTCTAAGCATTTTCCATTCCGCACTTTTTAACTGCGTCTTGTGTGCCCTTGTCAAGAGATGTAATCATCATGGTATACCAACCCTATATCAATCCCTCCTCTTAACAAAATCCCCTCTCTCAACAATTCAAATTGTAATTGTGCAATAAACTGTATAAAATCTGAAAAGCTAAAATACTCATCTATCTCTTTCGATATAACAATACTATCCGAAAACATAGTTGCCTTTGGCAGATTCTCATATTCGTCTATTTCTTCATCCGGTTCTGATACTACTTCTGTCTGTTTTGGATTACCCATGCGTGATGGTATTTTATAAAAGGAATCTCTAAACATTTTTATATATCTTAAAGCTAAAATAACTTTCTCAATATTTTTATTAACCATAGCTTTGAAACCTAAAATATCAATAAATGCTATACAACACTCGTGCATATTTTCTTTTATGTCTTTTTGTTCAAGATCCTCGAATCCTATCTGTTTATATGGCCATTTTTCATACCACTTCATCGTTTTCTTTAGCCTCCAAAATAATATCACAGAAAAATCATCTTTCACAAAACGCATTAAAAATCTCAAATCTTATCTTCACCCTACCAATTTTCTGCGTATGGTATACCTTAAATATCACTATCTATCCTTAATCCCAATTAGTCGTTCTATCATAGACTTGTCCATCTTACTCTAGTCACTTTCAGTTAAAACGCTTCCAATGGCTACTTATCCGGCCGCCATCCATACATAAACCGCATTATCTACCAATGCTGCACACCCGACTTATGATAATAACCTTCTTCCACTAAAATAAAACACTTACTTATTTTTTTGCAAGCAACAAAATCATGTATTCGTCCTTATACTATACTTCCATTTCACAGTTTTTCCTTATTGCTACTCTTCTGCTTAAGACCTCTATTTATAGGGCCCATGGATTGCAGAAATTGTAATAATCAGCAGAGTTTTCAAAAGCTCCTTCTTCATCATATCCCTGATACTGCCGCTGAAATTAGTCCTGGTATCTCCACTTGTGCAATACATGCAGTAATCCTCTCCAAATATCCATCGCCCAATTCTCACCTAATCGTATTACATTCACACACTTTCCATAAAATCTTTTTCTGTAAACATCCTCACATTTCTGCCCATTTGCGAAAAGTCATACCTCGTTTTAATTTTACACGATAACCAACCGAAATGATAACATCCTGATTATAATATTCCGTCATATGGATCTATGTTTTTCCTTCTTCTACCTCATGAGAAGTGGTAGTCGCAAGTTTTGCGGCTACCACCTAGCTTTTCAACTCCTCACGTCAATTTCAGTGTTTCTTTTATCGTGGAAGGCTGTATCGGGTGTTCTTTCCTTTTCCTTCTTGAATCAATAAACCGTTTTCTGTCATTTTCTTTAACAAACGTCCGCATGATGACTGTCCCATATCAAGCAGCCTTTCAACTTCTTTTCTTGTAATGGGACCTCGTTCTTTTGTCAAAGTAATCACTTTCTTTTCCGGGGTGTCTCTCTCTGCCCCAATTTGCACCGGCTTTACCGATGCTGAAATTGCATTCAGATTTGGCAGAATAATCTTAAACGTATTGTCAGATGTTTCTATCTGCGGCATCATCCCGGTTCCTTCATAGGCATCCATGATTTTTATAAGTCCTGTTCCATAGGCTTCTATCAGTTCCAAACGGTAAAATATATTTGCCAGTTTCACGTTCCTGCAGACCGATATCCCCATTGTTACATCCTTTAAAGTTACACCGTTTACCAAACCGCCAATAGAGGTAAATTCCAGTCTGTCTGTGTAAAGACTGATGAAGGAGCTGGCCCGGAACGAGTATTCCCGATGAACCAGAAGATTCAAAAGCGCCTCTCTTACTGCGGTTTCGGGATAATCTCGCCTGTCAATACGATACAGCTTCTCAAAGGTGGAATGCGTTTGATTACGGAAATCAATAAAATCGTAAACTTCATCCATCTGCTGAAATAAAGACCCGGTAAATTCTTTCCGATCTTTAAATTCGTTTTGGTTTGTCCCCTGAAAAACAGCTGCTTTAATAGTATGCACGCATTGGTCTGAAAGCAATAGACCTAAGTTTGTATAAACACCATCCTGCGTTACCAGTCCCAGTGTCTTCATCTGTGCAGTTTCAAATGTCACATTTCGTTTCGTAAATGTTTTTTTTGCGCTTTCAAATGTTAAACGCTGCTCCAAAGACCGCATTTCCTCAAAGCGGTCGCCGTCTGTTTCTTTAATCATGCGCCGTATTGCCGTATTGGTAGCCGGAACGGAGGAATACCCCTGACGGACGTAGACGCCTTCCGGACGCAGACCTTTTTTTGCAATATAATATGGTCTTTCCGTTCCTTGCTGAATATCAACTGCCACAATCTTCTTACCATCTATCAACAATGTTTCATAGTGAAGAAACATTGTCAAATCTGGTTTAATCGCATCCCGAACCATATTGCTGATCTGTAAAGAGGCTTCGTCCGGATTATCCAATCCTGATACTGTTCCATCATCCTGAACGCCGATGTACAGCTTCCCGCCCTTGCAATTTGCAAAAGCAATGATTTCTTTTTTTATATCCTCCATCACGAATGCTTTTAATTCAACTGTTTCACTTTCCTGAAAAATCATTTGACCGCCTCCCGATTTTATTCTAACCACATTCTACTCATTCTAACCATTCTTGTCAACGAAAATGGTTAGAATGAGTAGAACGAAATAAAAGGCACCAAAAATGTTGTTTTAAATCAGCTGTTTTAGCACCTCCCCAATATCCCCATCAATGCAAATCGACCTGTCCTTTATTTCTTCCGGCGCTGCCGCCTCCCCCAAATTCACGCAGGCATACACCGCTTTCGGATTCTCATACGTCATCTGCCAGAACGGATACTTGATGATCCCCGGCGTATTCCCCCCAACGCCAAGCTCCAGATACAGCACCCTCCCGCAGCGATGACGGCGCAGGAATCCCTGATACCGCTCCGCCGCCGCATGCCAGCCTTCATCCTCCACAAAGGTATCATCCGCACGCAGGTTCATCGTCATAGGCTTGCCGCATAACGGGCAGACAGGGACAAGCCCGGACGGAATCCGCATGGCAGGGCCGCCATTCTCCGGGACATTCATCGTACCGTCCTCCGCGATCTGAAAGCCCTGCGACAGCGCCATTTCGCGCACCATGGTCTCATTGTCATAAGTTTTGTCGTGGCATGGCCCACTGCACTGGAACAGACCATAATCTCCCTGCGTATAGAACAACCTGTGCCTGTCAATTCCTGCTTTTTGAAAACAGTGATCCACGTTTGTCGTCAACACAAAATAATCCTTGTCCCGGATCAGCGAAAGCAGTCTGTCATATACCGGCCTGGGCGCGTCCTGATAGCGGTTGATATAAATGTAGCGGCTCCAGTATGCCCAGTGCTCCTCCAGCGTATCAAAGGGATAAAATCCCCCGGAATACATATTCGAAAAGCCGTACTTATCCATGAAATCCTGAAAATACTTCCGGAAGCGTCCGCCCGAATAGGTAAAGCCCGCCGAAGCGGAAAGACCGGCCCCCACACCGACCACAACCGCCTCATCCAGCGCTCTGCCAAGTCTCCGCGTTTCTTCCTCGTATCTCTGATTTTGAAATAATCTTTCTTTCAGCATCCTTTTTCCTCCATGCCGAAACGTTTTTGCCAGCCTTCCTCCATGCCGAAACATTTTTTCGCTGAGCGCCGCTCCGGCCGCTGCCGTGCCTCAGAGCCTTCTGACCGCGCCCGCCGGACAGTGCTCATAGCAGCTTCCGCAGTGCAGACAGTGTTCTTTTTGAATCCAGAACGGCTGTCCCGGCACAATGCAGCCCTGCGGGCAGTTCCGCGCACAGGTTCCGCAGCCAATGCAGGCATCGGTGATCTCATAGCCCTTCTCCGCGGTCATTCCCGCGGCTGTTCCCGCACCCAGCGCATAGGTTTCCCGGAAAATGGGCCGCACTCCCAGGTTAAAATATTCTATCTTCGCATTCCGGATCACAAAGATCACGCCGATCCCCCGCGTGTCCCCCGGATACACATTGGCAAGATAGGGCTGCTCGGAAAAGATCACATCCATCCATTTCTTCTGCTCCTCCTGCGCAGCCACGGCCGCCCGCGCCGACAGGCGGATCATTTCCTTATATTTCGTATAACCGAGGATCTGCACCCGGCCGTCCGCCAGAAGCTCCCGGCAGAAGTCCTTGCCTCTGGCCGTGAAAAAATAAATAGCGTCCGGTTCATAATGAATGGCGCTGATATTGCGCACCTGCGGAGCTCCCTCCTCATCCGTCGTCGCAAATGCCAGCACGCCTATGTATTGAAGCTTTTTTAAACAGGTTTCCGCATCCATAATTACCTCCATTCTGAAGCGCTTTGCACGGAGGAACGCACATATCCATTCCAAAGCGCCTTGCGCGTCAGCCATAAAAAACACATCCTCACATACGCACCACGATCTTTCCGCTGACCGTTCCCGCGTCCTGGGCGGCGCAGGCCTGATTGATCCGGGAAAAATCAAAGCATTTTCCGATGCGGGGCTTAAGACGCCGTTCCGTGAGGAATCGAAAGATCTGATCCATGCTCTCCTGGGTGGGGCTGTTGCTGTAAAAGCCGGTCAGATACACGCCGTTGGGAATATCCCGGATGGGATCAAAGCCGTTCAGCGTATAAATCCCTCCCAGGACGCCTGTGCTGCAGACGATTCCTCCCTTCTGCATGCAGCGAAGGGTGTCGGAAAGGGTTTTGGGGCCCACCAGCTCCAGCGCCTTTGTGACGCCGGGAAGCGTTCCTTCCAGCCTTCCCGTATCCAGCACCGCCCGATCTGCCTCCGAAAGAAGGGACAGGCTGCTTTCCCTGCGGGCGGTTGCGATCACCCGGCAGCCCAGTGCCTTTGCCAGCTGAATGGCTGCATAGCCAAGCGCGCAGGTGGCTCCCCTCACCAGCAGAGTATCCTCCGGCTGAAGGCGCAGGCACGTAAAGAGGGAGCCCCAGGCGGTAAAACAGGTTTCCGGCACCGCCGCAAGCTCCTCCCAGGGCAGCTCAGAGGAAACAGCGAACACATGATGCGCCGGCAAAAGGGCATATTCCGCATAGCTTCCGTTAAAGCTCCGGCCCATGCCTCCCATGAGCGCAGCTACCCTCTGCCCTTTGCGAAAGGAGCTGTCGGAAGGATCCGCAATCTCCCCTACGCACTCGATACCGGGAATGATCGGTTTGCGGATATGATCCGCCCGGATCTCGCTGAGCCGGAGAAGCTGTTCGGAATGATTCATCCCGAAGGCCCGTACCCGCACGAGCACCCAGCCGGGCCGTACCTTTGGCAGAGCGCATTCCGTCAGCCTCACATCCCCGCCCCTTGTCGGTTTTGTCAAAACCACCGCTTTCATCCTGCCACCTGCTTTCCGCCCTGCATCGGTTTCCCGTCCCGCTCCTGCCTCCCGCCCGTCCGTATTTCCTTCCAGCACTGCGGATCGGCGGCGTAGAAATTTCCGTCCCTTCCGGAGGCGACCGCCGGGCAGCCGCGGCACCAGGCAAGAAGCTCGCATTTTGCGCATTTTTCAAATTTCGCATAGTCCCGGTACTGCTCCATCCGGCAGACCCAGAGATCCGCAAGGCGGTCAGAAAAAACGTTTCCCACCCGGCTGTTCTGCACCCGCCTGCAGGCGTACACATCCCCGTCCGGCAGAATGGTCAGATGGCAGTTTCCGCAGTTGCAGCCGCCATAGATCATGCCTTCCTCCGCGTTTTCCGGGATCCGAAAGGCGCCGGTTTCATATTCATAAAGCGTCCAGAGATGATCCTTTTTGCTGAACCAGGTCTTACAGCCCGCCGCCTCATATTCCCGGAATTTTCTGTCGCAGTCCGCAAGCAGCTTCCGGTAGCGCATCGGCTCGATCCCCACATCCTTTTCTTCGCTGGTCGGGCAGTATCTGGCGAAGGCGAACACATCCGCTCCGGCCTCCACCACGGCATCGATGATGTCCGGCACCTGATCGATATTCGTGCCGGAAACGGTGGTCATGATCACGCTGCGGATTCCGGCCCGCCTGATGCAGCCGATCTTTTCCAGCGTGATATCAAAGGAGCCGGGCTTGCGGAACCAGTCGTGGGTTTCCCGCAGGCCGTCCAGAGAAAGCTGGTATTTCTGACAGCCGTATTCCTTCAGCCTCCGGCACACCTCGTCGTTCAGGTGAAAGGGATTTCCCAGGATGGTAAAGGGAATCTCATGCTCCTTCATCAGTCCCAGCAGCTTCCAGAATTCTGGATGCAGGATCGGATCGCCTCCGGTGATGTAAAAACAGGGCAGACGGTCGTATACCCTGCAGAAATCCAGGCAGTTGTAAAAGGTCTCCTGCATCTGCTCCCAGCTCATGGAATCCGGCCTTTTACAGTTATTTTCAGAAAATATATAACAATGCTTGCAGCGCTGATCGCACTCATCCGTGATATGCCACTGAAAGGCGAAATACTGCTTTGCAGCGGAATTGTTCTGCTTCATGCTCTAACCTCTCTGTTCTCAGGCGGGCAGGCCGCCCGGCGCGCTTTTTCGCCGGATGGCCGCCCTTTTTCCAAAATGCGCCTTATTTGTCCCCGGCTCCGCAGGCTGTCCCGCAGGCCGCGGGTGCTTCCGCGGGCTTGTCTCCCGCCCCACAGGCTGTCCCGCAGGCCGCGGGTGCTTCCGCAGGCTTGTCTCCTGCTCCGCAGGCCGTCCCACAGGCCGCGGGCGCTTCCGCAGGCTTGTCTCCTGCTCCGCAGGCCGTTCCGCAGGCCGCAGATGCTTCCGCGTTCATTTTCCGGTTCCATCCGAACAGATTTGAAAGTGCCATGATCATTTCCTCCGTTTTCTTTTCTTCTGTCAAGCGGTTTTCCCGTTTGCAGCTTCATTGTAGGGCAGAGCGGGGAAGAAAAAAAGTACGCACTTTTTTATTACCCTGGTTACCGGGAGGTAACCTGGCCGGCAGGGATCCAGCAGGCGGGATTTTTTTATCCTCTTTTTCTTTCATTTGTAGTATACTGAAAGAACAGACACAAAAAAACAAGAGCGGACAGAAAGGAGAAACAGGGTGACGGCAAAGAGAATGCTGGACGCTACGGCTTCCGACCTGGCGTCCTATGGAAAAAAGGAATTACTGTCCAGTATCGCAAAAAGCGAGGGAAGAGTGATGGCGGCGGAATGCATCGGCGTTACCCTTCCTCTGCTTTCCGACGTGACGAATGCGGAATTTGTCTCCGCCATGGGCGCGGACATTGTTCTGCTGAATCTTTTTGATGTGAATGCACCGGTGATCCAGGGGCTTCCTCCGGTCAGGCCGGAGGAGACCATCCGGGAGCTGAAGCGGCTGACCGGGCGGATGATCGGCCTGAATCTGGAGCCCGTGGAGGAAAGCGCCGCTTCGGAAAACGAGGGAACACTCTGGGAAATGAGCGATGGGAGAAAAGCCACCGCGGCCAACGCGCTGCGCGCGGCGCAGATGGGGGCGGACATGATCCTTCTGACCGGAAATCCGGGAAACGGCGTGAGCAACCAGGCGATCACCGACTCCCTGAAGGCGCTCCGGGACGCCGCAGGAGATAAGCTCATCCTTGCGGCAGGCAAGATGCACGCCTCCGGCATTCTCACGGAGGCGGCTGAAAACATCATCACCAGGGCAGATATTGAAAGCTTCGTAGAGGCAGGCGCGGATATCATACTGCTTCCCGCACCGGGAACCGTTCCCGGGATCACCCTGGAATATATCAGGGAGCTGGTCGCCTTTTCCCACAGTCTGGGCGCTCTGACCATCACGGCCATCGGCACCAGTCAGGAGGGAGCCGACACGCAGACCATCCGCCAGATCGCCCTGATGTGCAAGATGACGGGAACCGACATCCACCACATCGGCGATACCGGCTATCCGGGCATGGCGCTTCCGGAAAACATTCAGGCCTATTCCGTTGCCATCCGCGGCGTGCGCCATACCTACCACAGAATGGCGGTTTCCATCAACCGGTGAGGTCCGCGGACACGGGCCGCCAAAAAAACGCGCAAAGGGAAGCCGCATGCAAACGCTCTCTTCACGTGCCTCACATATAAATGCTTCGGCAAGGAGGAAAAATGCTGACAAAGGAAGAAATGCCCGCCTGCCCGGTGGCGACCACCGTGCAGCTCATCGGCAGCAAATGGAAGCTGCTGATCCTGAGAAATCTGATCGCGCGTCCCTGGCGCTTTAACGAGCTGAAACGGGATCTGGAAGGGATCAGCCAGAAGGTGCTAACCGACAGCCTGCGCGCCATGGAGGAGGACGGGATCGTCACGAGAACCGTTTATCCCGAAATCCCTCCCAGGGTGGAATACGCCCTGTCGCCCCTGGGGGAATCCATGCGGCCCATTCTGGACGCCATGGAGGAATGGGGAAGGGAATACAAGAAAAGACTGCAGTGACGGAGGGAACAGATCGAAGCCTGCCGGGCTTTCTCCGCTTCGCCTGTATCAATCTGCATGAGGCTGTGCGGCTCTGCCGGAAGCCGCACGGCTCCGCGGGGATCAGTACAGCAGCTTATTCCCTTTTTCACAGATGGTATCGATCTCATCGTACTTTTCCTCGATCAGGGGCGTCACCTTCCTGGTCTGTGCCTCCGCCGACCTTCTGTAAATGAAGAGGGGCAGGATCCAGCCCATAAAGCCGGGCACTGCCAGCAGGATGCACAGAAGCACCTGCGGCGGCTGCGCCGTCGCCGCGAAGGTCGCGCCGGCCATGAAGGCCGTTCCCAAAAGCCCTGTGATCAGCGCCCGTTCCATGGCCACAGAGGTTTTTGATTTTTCCAGGGCCTCGATCTCGCCCACACAGGCCTCAAAATTTCTCTGCAGCCTGGTCAGCTCCATCTTATTGATGAGCTTCCGGTTCCGCTTCAGGCGCAGCGTCGTTTTTTTCTGCGCTCCGCCCTTTCCCTGCTCCCGGAAATCCTCATACGGGTTTCCGTCCGCCTCCCAGCCGAAATTTTCATAGCTGTCCAGCAGGAAGGACACCCTGTCCCTGTCCGCCGTGACCGTCTTATATTCATAGCTCACAAATTCTTTCTTTCCGTTTTCCATTTCGTTTCCGCCTTTCCTTTACAGACCGCGCCCGGCCCCGGCTTTTCCGCCGTCCGCTCCCGCCGCGGGCAGCGTTACGAGAAAGGTGCTTCCCTTTCCCGGCTCGCTGAAAACCTGGATGCCGCCGTCCAGAAGCTCCAGCACCCGCTTGACAAGCGCGAGCCCCAGGCCGTTCCCTTCCCGGGAGCGGGAGCCGTCCGCCTGGTAAAATTTATCGAATATGTGCCGGATGCTTTCCGGCTCCATGCCGCAGCCCGTATCCGAAACGGATACGCTCACCAGGCCGTCCTTTGAGGTCTGCTCCACCGTGATGCTCCCTCCCGGCGGCGTGAATTTGACCGCGTTGGAGATCAGGTTGTTCCACACCAGCTCCAGAAGGCTTTCGTCCGCCTCCACCATGGCGCAGTCCTCCAGCCTGGTCTCCAGAATGATCTGTTTTTCCTCCCAGGCGTCCTCAAACTGCAGGATGCAGTCGCAGAGCTGCCTGCACACATTGTATGGCTCCACCTCCGGGACGATCCGCTGGTTCTCCAGCCGGTTCAGCCGCAGGATGTTGCTGATCAGGCCGGAAAGCTTTTCGGCCGCAGCCTCGATATTTCGGGCATATTCCTTTTTCTGTTCTTCCCGAAGCCCCTCCATCTGCAAAAGCTCCGCATAGTTTTTGATGACCGCGATGGGCGTTTTCATTTCATGGGAAACGTTGGAGACAAAGTCCGTTTTCAGCGTCTCGATGCTCCCAAGCTCCTCCACCATTTTGTTGAAATCCGTGATCATCACATCCAGATAATCCCACCTGTCCTGGGTGTGGATCGTGGGGACGTAGACGGAAAAATCCCCTCCCGCCACCCGTCCGGCCGCCTCCGCCATGCGGTGCAGGGGCTCCTCATAGGCGTCCTTTATTTTTTTTCTGGTAAAAAGAGTCAGCCCCGCCGCCACCATTCCCCAGTAAAGCATGGGAATGACAGTCTGAACCGTATCAGGCCAGCCGGACTGGTTCATAAACACGACCAACCCGGAATGTATGCCGGACATCAGCAAAATCACGCCGAAATAGATGGCAAAAACGGAGGCGGGAAACAGGCTTTCTTTTACTCCGCTTATATTTTTCTCTCCGTTTTTCATCGCAGCACCGCCTTATAGCCCAGCCCCCGCACCGTCACGATCTGAAAGCCGTCGCAGGCGGAAAGCTTATCCCGGAGCCTGGTCACGTACACGTCCACCGCCCGCAGGCTGGTTTCGCTGTCCACGCCCCAGAATTCATCCATGAGCTGCGCTCTGGAGAAGTTTTTTTTCGGATAGGAAAGCAGTTTGTAGATGATGTTGAATTCCCTTGCGGTCAGGCTGATCTCCTCCCCGTCGATCTCCGCGCTCATGGCGTCCGCGTCAAGCACCAGATTTCCCGCCGTGATCTTCCGTTCCATTTCGATATTGGCCCGGCGCAGAAGCGCCCGCACCCTTAGCAGAAGCTCGCCAAGCTCGATGGGCTTTACCATGTAGTCGTCGATCCCGAGCTGAAAGCCCTTCTGCTTGGAGGTCAGATCGTCCCTCGCCGACATGAAAAGAATGGGGATGGTTTTGTTCACCTGCCGGACGGTGCGGGCAAATTCAAAGCCGTCGGTTCCGGGCATCATGATGTCCGAAATGATCAGCTCATAGAGGCTGTTGTACATTTCCTCATACGCCGCCTCCGCGGTCAGGCAGCCCTTCGCCTGAAAGCCGCTGTCGTTCAGATAAGTGCAGACGATCTGGTTCAGCCTCACGTCGTCCTCCACCACAAGTATACGGACCATTCGTTTACCTCCCGTTTTTTATCTTTTATCCTGCTGCTTTTTATCCTGTCATTTTCCGTTTTTTGTCCTGTCCTCTTCCATAACAGAGTCCCTGAATGCCAAGCCCCAGAACTATGGCGCATACCAGCGTTCCCGTGGCTGCGTTCATCATCCCCTCAAATTTCACTTTTCCCTCAGAAAAAGAGGCGAACATGGCCGTTTGAAGCGTCAGAATGGAAACGCAGGCGTCGATATAACCGATTCTCCGGGCAATGGTGAGAAGCGGCGAGCCCCTTTTCTTTACCCGGATGACCTGGATCGTGGACATGATGATCTTGTAAAAAAAATAGGCCGCCGCCGCGTATATGGTAAAACCCGGATAGCTTTTTCCTCCCATGGAATGCTCCAGCAGGACGACCGCGCCCGCCAGCACCGCCGCCATAAAAAGGAACAGCACGCTGTTCCTGCGGTATACCGCAAGCTCTCTTTTCATGCGCCTTTCCTCATCCGCTATCCCGGCAAGCCTTCTTTCCTGCAAAACCACACCGGCCCGCATCAGGCTCAGAAGAAGATAGTAGACAGCGAGGGTCGCAAACCAGGCGGAGCGCCCAATCGCCGCAAGCACTCCGTTGAAAGCCGCGTAAAGAATGCTGCTCACCGTTCCAGACACTGTGAAAAGAACCGTCCTTAAGCGATAGTCGGCCGCCCCCCGGCTCGTGTAGGGATTCGCCGCGATCGCCGGCTTTATGACCTCCCGGATATCCCGCCGGATATGACGGATAAAATAGCAGCAGGATAACGTGAGCGAGACTGCCGCAAGACAGTAAAACAGGATTCCCACCGCATAAGGAAAGCACGAAAGCGCCGCCTCGGCCACAGACAGCGCCGCAAAAACCGCCGTCAGCAGATACAAAAGCAGCCTCTGCCATAAACGCAGGAGCGGAAGCCCGAACTTCCGACGCAAGGGTATCCGGCGCAGATGTTTCAGGCCGGCGGATTCTCCGCCGGGAAGCCTTCTGTTTTTTCCGGGTTTTCTCTGGTGCTTCATGACTTGCCGTTCCTTTTCCTGCTGTTTTCAGGGAATTTCTCGTTCCGGAAGCAGCGGCTCAACCTTCGGCAGAACCGCTGCTTCCGGCCTTCATTGTAGAACAGCTTTGTTTGCGTTTTGTTTGGGAAATATGTACAAATTGTGAACAAGAAGGGCGGGCCGCTCCTATGGAAGCACGAGCAGCAGCCCGGTGATACACGCGATGCTGATCAGAATGGAAAGAGAATTCATGGCGCTGGAAAGCTCCACGTCCCCGTCCAGCGCGCCCGTATAGGCGGTCGCCACGCTGGAGACCGGGCCGAAGGCGATGATCAGAAGCGCCTTGCGAATCTGCAGATCGAAGGGACACAGGAGAAAAAGCGCCGCTCCCATCACAGCCGCCGCCGAATACCGCAGGATGAGCAACTTCACCAGCCGGGACAGCTTGCTTTTCTCCAGACGGATCTCAAAGCCGATCCCGATCATCAGAAGTGCCAGAAAGGGATTTGCGTTCCCGGCCGTCTGCGCGAAGGACACCGCCGCAGCCGGAAGCTCCAGCTTCAGAAGGGCCAGCACGCTCATCAGAAGATAGGCGTCAAAGGGCAGGGAGGAAAAAAGCGTCCGCGCCACATTTTTTACAGAAACCTTCCCGCCCTTTCCCGCGATGGCAGCCCCGATGCTGTAGGTCAGGCCGGTACACATCACCGCGTTTCCCGTGTCGAACAGGCTGCAGGCCACCACGCCGGACGGCCCAAGGAAACTCTGCACAAAGGGAAGGGTAAAGTTTCCGATGTTGTAGCCAGACGCGTTGATGGCCCCGAACGCCTTATCCTCCCTGCTCCCGCCGCGGCTTAACAGGTATCCCAGGGCAACCATCACCACGTTGCAGCAGAAGCCGATGCCGATCAGCGCAAGCAGGCTTTTTTCCAGCGTGATCTGGCTGAAATTATAGATGATGGCGCAGGGCAGAGTGATCTTCACCACGATTCTGGACACAAAATAAAAATCCTTCAGGCAGAAGAAGCCCTTCCGCTTCAGAAGATAACCCATGACAATGATTCCGATAAAGGCTCCCGCCTTTGACAGTACGTCCAGCATCTTTCCCCTCCATGCCAAAGCTTTTTTGCCGGGATACGCGCTGCGAGGATGCTTCGTACCCAGGAAATTCGTATCCAGGGGCTCTGCGGCGCTTCTTCGCAAAGCCAAGCCGGCTCGTTAAGGGTATTATAACCCGGCTGAGGGGGATCAACAAGGGGGATTTGGCGCGCAGAGGGAAGCAGGGGGAGCGGGAAACGGACGGAAGCTTCGTGTATCTGATTCAGACATGCCCGTCCATCCGGGGCAGCTTTTCCTTCCCCCTTTCCGCATAAGGCGTCACCACTCCTCACTCCCACCTCAAAGCAAACCGGAACCTGGCGTCCTCGTCGTACCACATGGGGAAATTGGTTCCCCATACGTTGTTGTGCAGGCAGACGTATACCCCCGCATCCATCCGGGGCTGCTCCCTGGCAAAATCAAGCAGGGAACGCTCTCCCACACTGAGAAGCGGCGCGTCAATCGTTTCCAGCAGCGCCCCTTCAAAGGCCGCTCCCCCTTCCGCCGCATGCAGCCTGCGGTTTCCTCCGCACACCACACGGGACGGGTCGATCCATGTCCCCAGCTTTTCGATGCCAAGAAGCCTGCTTCCGGGATCGAAGCGCAGCCAGGAGCCCTCAGCCACCCGGGTGGCTTCCTTCTCCCACCAGGCAAGATCCGCCTCCATACGATCCTCGTACAGCCTGAGCACCGTTTCCAGGCGGCGCATCCCGCCGTATTGTTCCACCGCCTCCTCCGGAAGGCGCATCCGGATCACCAGCGCGTTACCCTCGCAGAAAATCTCCTCCACACGAGGCAGATATTCGTGATATTCCGATACAGCCTCCTCCATTCCGATCTTCCCGAAATCCTCGGCGGCCCATTCTTCGTCGCTCACCACATATTTCTTCTGAAAGCGTTCGTATTCCTTCTGAGAAAAAATTTCATAGGAAAAAGCGGCCAGCCCGCCGGGGCCTGCAAGCTCCCTGTCCGCTCCCTCCGGCCCTGTCTTTTTCAGGGAACGAACCGCCCCGTGCCCGTCGATCTTCACCCGGTAACCGGCAAGCTCCGCCTCGGCCCATGCCCCCTGCTCCGGAAAGGGAACGGGCATCTTTGCATTCTCCGGAAGGGGAACGATCGTCTTTGCTCTTTCCGTAATGGGAACAGGCACCTTTTCTCCCTCCGGCCGGTATGGCTCCCTTCGGTATTCGGACAGGATGCGCTGGGCCTCTTCGGAAGCGCTTCCCGCCGCGCGGGCGGCCTGCTCCACGTATTCTCTCTGCTCCTGCCAGGACGCCTCCATCCGCCGGAAGGGCGGCGTGCTTCTGGCCCTTCGGAATGCTTCTTTTGTAAAAAGAGAATGCTCTGTCCGGAAGCCATTCTCCAGCGGCCTTTCTCCGAGCCAAGATTTTTCATCCAGCCCCCAGGTATGCTCCGGCACCAGGAGAAGCCGCCTGTAGACGGCGTCCCGCTCTCCCTCGGAAAGCCTGCCCGCCTCTCCTGCAAGCCGCATAAGGCCCCGGAAGCCGCTTATCTTCCTGGGATCGCTCCCGGCCCCGTGGATCCATGTGTCCCCGATTTCCTCCTCCACCACGGGAAGGCCGGTCTGACGCAGCGCCTCCTGCGCCACATCCTCCAGCGTTCCGGCGCACAGGTCTGCATCCGGATACTGCTTTCGCAGCCCCTCATAGACCTGACGGATCTCCTCCTCCGACTGGGGCCCTCTGTTGTCACCGGTGTGGGCAAAGTATACCGCCGCCCCTCCGTCCCCGATGGGCGTCAGCCTGCCGTAGTCGCTGTTGTACATCACCAACACCTCTTCTCCCGTATCCGCCCGCCACCGAAACAGGGGCGGCACCTCCGGAACGGTGGAGGCCGGATTCACGCCGATGTGAAGGAAAGAAACGCCCGCCCGGGAAAGATACGAAAGCATCGCCCTGGTATGCCCGGGAACGTCCGTCAGCTTGGCGGCGACGGTATGCAGGCCGAAACGCCGGTCAAGCTCCCGGGAGATGCCAAGCCCGTACTCGAACAGCGCGCCGTTCATCAGCTCCGTATGTGTGGTGCAGGGAAGGGCGTGCCAGCGCACCTCCCCGCGCCGGATGGCCTCCTCCAGACGCGCCCGCTCCGGGCTTTCCTCCAGGAAGCGCCGGATCAGCCAGGAGCCGGTGGTCCAGATGAAGCCCTCCTTCTGCCCCCGGAACGCCTCACCCATCCGCATGGCGTTCGGAAGATAGCTTTTCATATAGTTTTCCGCCACCTGCCCGGCCATGTCCGTAAAGCCGATGTCCAGATGGGTTTTGAATACCACAATGATTTTTTTCATAGAAGGTTACAGCTCCTTTACCGGAAATACTCCGCCGCCGGGTCCCCGCATTCCTCCAGCAGCCCCGCCAGCCGCTGCCTGCATTCTTGCACCAGCTCCGGCCTCTCCGGTGCCAGATTGTGTATTTGATAAGGGTCTGCCTGATGATCGAACAGCAGACAGGTAAAAGCGTTTTCCTGACTCGAAGCGCCGCCGGAAGCATCCGCCGTCCCGGCTCCCCCTGCCGCTCCGGCTCCCTCCGGGGCCTCCGTCCGCTCCATACAGAAGGTAAACCGTTCGTCCGCAAAGCCTCTCTGATTTTCTCCAAGCACGTACAGTGCCTGTCTGATCGCTTCGTCCCGGTTCTCTAACAGCACCCCGCCCGCATTTTTCCCATGCAGTCCCTCCGGGATCGCTCCGCCAAGTCCCATCAGGGTAAGGAGCGTGGGCATCAGATCCACCGTGGAAAAGATCATGTCCGTAACGCGCGGCCTGAGCTTTTCCGGATATCGGATGAGAAGCGGCACCCGAAACGCCTCGTCATAGCAGCAGGCCTTTCCCATCCGCCCGTGGCTTCCCATCATTTCCCCGTGATCGGAGGTATATACCACGATGGTGTTGTCACGAAGTCCTCTTTCCTCCAGAGCGTCAAGCACCCGCTTCAGCTGATCATCCAGGCCGGAGATGGCGGCGAAATAACGCTTCACATTTTCTGTCGCAAGGTCGATCTTTTCCGCGTTCGGCCGAACGAGAAGCTCATCCGCCGTTTTTCCCTCATAGCGCTCCAGATACTCGTGCGGCACCTGCTCAAAGGGCATGTGCGGCGGATTGTGCGCCAGGAATAGGGCGAAGGGCCTGTCCGTATCCACCCTTCGGATGTAATCCACCGCCACATCCGTTTCGTGGATGGGCGACCAGCCTTTCACATCGATCCTCTCCCGGATCCCGGCCTCGTTTTTCCAGTAATGCGGGGTAAAATGCCAGTCACAGCAGCCGTAGGAATACCAGAAATCAAAACCGTGACGCCGCTTTCCGGGAGGGGTATAGGCGTCCCAGATCAGCCCGTCCTGCCTCCTGGCGTCTATGTAGGGATAATCCTCCTCCCGCGGTGTTTCCAGATGCCATTTTCCGATATAGCCGCACTGATATCCGTTTTCTGAAAGAACGTCCGGCAGGCATCTGTCGTCCTCCCGCAGATAGCAGTCCGGATGTCCGGAATGACAGTTTCCCGTCACGCCGTTGGAAAAGGGATAGCGGCCGGTGAACAGGATCCCCCGGTAGGGGCTGCACAGCGGGCAGTTGCTGTAGGCGTTGCGGAATACCAGCGACTCCTGCGCGAGGGCGTCCAGATTCGGGGTGAGGACAGGATCCTCTCCGCGAAAGCCCATCGCCTGGGCGCGGAATTCGTCCGGGAAAATGTAGATCAGGTTGGGATGTGTGGACATTGTTTTTTCTCCTTTCGCTTACTGTCAGACAATACCGCAGGGCTTGTCAAAAACGCTCTTCCCCAGCCGGTACGCCTCCTCCATGTGCCTGCTCCCTTTCGTCATCGCAGGGGTTCCGCAGCCCGTGCCGAGCACCATGCCGCAGTCCTGAAAATGCATATACCGGCAAAGCTTCCGGTAATGGGCCGTCAGACAGGGCATCACGTCCTCGTCGCTGTCCCATGCCGCCGTGATCAGCACCGCCTTCAGTCCCCTTGCAGACAACCTCATCGTATAGCTGTAGAAGCGGTCGATCACCATTTTCAGCTGGGCGGACATGCCGAAGTAATAGACCGGCGTGACAAAAGCCACCATGTCCGCCGCCAGCAGTGCTTCGCGGATCTGGGGCACATCATCCTTCCAGGCGCAGTCTCCGTCCATACCGCAGTGCTCACAGCCCGTGCAGGGATGGACGTCCATGTGCGCCACGTCCAGAACCGTCACGCTGTGTCCCGCCTCCTTTGCGCCTTTGATAAACTGCTCCGCCAGAAGATTGCTGGAGCCTTTTTTGTGGGGACTTCCCTCTAAAACTACAATTTTCATCTTCCCGTCCTCCTGATAGCTTTCTTTTCTGAAAATAAAAAAATGCAAAAATAACAGGCATTCCCTCCGGAATAATTTCATTGTAATACGCCGCGCGCCCCCTGTCCAATACCTGCCCTTTATTTCTGAGAATGCTCCTGTCTTATCGCTGAAAATCCATTTGCGCCTCCCCCTATATTCCTATATAATTTATCCTATAAGGAGTCCCGACTGCCGCAAAACAAAATGCCGAAGGAGACACCCGCAATGCCGGACAGGACAATACCGTATTACAATATCATCATGAAATGTGAAAAGCCCCGCGCCGCCACCCCTGTGCTGCCGGAGGGCTTCCGTTTTCATATGTACCGGGACGGGGATGAGAAGGAATGGGCGTGGCTCGAATATGAGATCGGTGATTTTTCTTCCACCACAGAGGCGGAGCAGTATTTTCTTTCCGCCTATTGCGGCCACAGCCGTCTGGATATCCGGGAGCGCTGCGTTTTTGTGCTGGATGAGCGGGGCCGCTTCGTCGGCTCCTGCATCGCGTGGAAGGATATCCGCCGCAGCGCTCCGGTGGCTTCCCTGCACTGGCTGGTCACAGCGCCCGGCCAGCAGGGCCGGGGTATCGGAAAAGCGTTGTGCCAAAGGGTCATGCAGATTTTTTCTGCCCGCGGGGAATTTCCCGTCTATCTGCACACCCAGCCGTGGAGCTGGAAGGCCGTTCTGCTCTACGCGGGACAGGGCTTCCGGCTGCAGCGCACGGATACCTTTTCCCATTATGAGAATCAGTTTGATCAGGCCCGGGAGGTTTTAAAGGATATCCTGACCGCGGAGCAGTACCGCTGTTTGATGGAAAAGACCACGGCGGCAGAAACAGAAAGGGAGGATTCGATATCATGAAAAAAGCCATAGTAACCGGCGGCTGCGGCCACATCGGAACCTATCTTGTACCCATGCTGGTCAACGCGGGGTATGAGGTGGTCAGCATCACGAGAGGGCTCTCCCGGCCCTATGAGTATGACCCGGCCTGGGAAAAGGCGATCGCCGTACAGATGGACCGGGATAAGGAGCCGGATTTTGCCGCCAAAATAGCGGCGATGGAGCCGGACGTGGTGGTGGATCTCATCAATTTTGACCTGAAGGATACCAAAGCGATGGCGGAAGCGCTGAAAGGCACCTCCTGCAGCCACTATCTGTTCTGCTCCTCCTGCTGGGCCCACGGGCGGGCGGAGGTGCTTCCCTTTGATCCGGACGATTCGGGCAAGGAGCCGCTGGACGAATACGGAAGGCAGAAATTCGCTTCCGAAATGTATCTGAAGGAGCTTTTTGCCAGAGAGGGCTTTCCTGCCACCATCATCATGCCCGGTCAGATTTCCGGCCCCGGCTGGACGATCATGAACCCCTGGGCGAACAAGACTGTTCTCCCGTTCCAGAAGATTGCCGACGGGAAGGAGATCCTGCTTCCCAATTTCGGCATGGAGACCCTTCACCATGTGCACGGCTACGACGTGGCCCAGTGCTTTTTCCAGGCCATCACGCACCGGGAGCAGGCGCTGGGAGAGAGCTTCGACGCCGTAAGCGGCGGCTCCATCACCCTCTACGGATATGCGAAGCTGATGTATGACTTTTTCCACCAGGAGCCGAAGATCGGCTTCCTGCCCTGGAAGGAATGGTGCGACTACGTGGGCGATCCGAAGGAATGTGAGGATACCTGGTATCACATCAGCAGGAGCGGCTTTTTCACCCTGGAAAAGGAAAAACGGCTTCTGGACTACCATCCGAAATACACGAATGTGGAAACCATCCGCATCGCGGTCCAGAGCTACGTGGACAGGGGCCTCATCCGGGTAAAAGGGACCGCGGACTGAAGCGGGGCAGGCTGCGAAACGAAGCGGAAAAGCGGCCTTCGGCCGCTTTCTATTGGAGCGTTTGTCTGAAGACAAGCTTACCTGAATCGTAAAAAAAGAAGCCGGAAGGGCTTCGGAAGGGAAGGTTATATGAAATATCGGGAATTGGGGAAAACAGGCCTTATGGTGAGTGAGATCGGCCTCGGCGCGGAATGGCTGGAGCGGCACAACGCCCAGGAGGTGAAGGCGGTCATCGACTGCTGCATGAGCCGCGGCATCAACATCCTGGACTGCTGGATGTCAGCGCCCGGCGTCCGCACCAACATCGGAAACGCCCTCAAGGGGAACCGGGAAAAATGGATCATCCAGGGGCATTTCGGCTCCACCTGGCAGGACGGGCAGTATGTCCAGACCAGAGATCTGGCAAAAGTGAAGGAGGCGTTTTCCGACCTGCTCACGCGCCTTCAGACCGACTACATTGATCTGGGAATGATCCACTTCGTGGATGAGGAAGCGGAATTCCACCGCATCATGGAAGGGGAATTTCTTGCCTATGTCAAGGAGCAGAAGGCAAAAGGCGTGATCCGGCACATCGGCATGAGCACCCACAATCCAAAGGTAGGCACGCTCGCGGCCCAAAGCGGCGAGATCGAAATGCTCCTGTTCAGCGTCAATCCCGCCTTTGACCTGCTTCCCGCAAGCGAAGATCTGGACGTCTGCTTTGCCGACACCTATGAGGAAAATCTGGGCGGCATCCATCCGGAGCGGGCCGAGCTGTACCAGACCTGCGCCCGGCAGGGCGTCGGGATCACGGTGATGAAGGGCTATGCGGGCGGAAGGCTGTTCTCCGCGCAGGCCTCTCCCTTCGGCGTGGCGCTCACTCCCATCCAGTGCCTCCACTACGCCCTGACCCGTCCCGCGGTCGCAAGCGTGCTCGCCGGTTATGACACGCCGGAGCATGTGGAGGCCGCCGTCGCATACGAAACCGCATCTGATGAGGAAAAGGATTACGCCAGCGTCCTTGCCAGCGCGCCGCATCACGCCTACTCCGGCCAGTGCACCTACTGCGGCCACTGCGCGCCCTGCCCGTCGGGCATCGATATTGCGATGGTCAACAAGCTCTACGACCTTGCCGCCATGCAGCAGACGGTTCCTTCCACCCTCCGTGCGCACTACGACTCCCTTTCCGCCAATGCGGCGGACTGTATCGCCTGCGGCGGCTGCGAGACCCGCTGCCCCTTCGGCGTCCCCGTGGTGGAACGGATGGAAAAGGCGAAAAAGCTGTTTGAACATTCCTGAAAGAAAGGCGGGGCCTTCCGGCCCCGCTGCGTTCCGCTTCCGATATCCTTTTTTCCGATATCCTTTTTTCCGATTTTCTTTTTTCTGATTTCCTTTTATTTCAGCCCCTTCGTCAGCGGGATCAGCATCAGAAGCACCAGCATTCCCACAACGCCGATCACGACTCCGAGTATCATCCGGGCGAATACCATGCAGAAGCACATTCCCACGCCGAGCATCAGCGCTCCGGCCACGCCCACAAGGATGGCTCCTATCGTCTTACCGCTCACCCGGATCGGCGCCTTCTTTTCCATTCTCCTCCAGACCAGAAGATCCGCCAGCAGGATCACCATGCCGATGACTCCCGTAACGACGCCCTGCCTCATCATGCCCCATTCCGGAAGCAGCGCCATGCACATGCCGATGGCAAAGCATACGCCTTCAACCGTTCCAAGCACCAGCGCCAGAAAATTGCTCTTTTTCATTACCTTTTTTCTCCTTCCTGCCTTCTTCCGCCGTTCGCCAGTCTTTCCCTGGTTTCCGCAACCGTTTCTCCCTCTCTGCCGAACAGCTTTTCCACGCATTTATCCGAAACCCGATTGAAGCCGGAAACGATATCCTCCTCCATTTTCAGGAAGCCATCCACCACGCCCTTCTCAAGCTTCCGGTATCCGCCCGTTACTGCATCCTCTTTTTCCTGCTCCTGCATATCTTTTTGTCTCCTTTCTCACGGCTCTTTTTTCTGCATCTTTTTATTTTCTTTCCTTACCTGACGCTGACAGGATAGCTCTGTTTTTTTGTAATACTGTTTCCGTTTTGTTTCAGAATCTTTAAATCAGCGGATCGTTGGATAAAACTTTCCCGATCCGGCAATTTCCTTTCCGCCGCTTATGAGTTATACTGAGTAAAAGAAAATCAGGAGCGCAGAAGGAGGAGCACCCATGTCAGAAAAAATCAGGATCTTTCTTGTTTTGACCATTGCTGTCACGATCGCAGCACTTTCCGGCTGTTCCGGAACCGCTCAGGAGGCTGAGGCTCCCTCTGCCTGCACGGAAATAAGCGTCCCCTGGCGGCTGAAGCAGATCGCTCTGGACGGGGATGCCGGATGGGCTCTGACGCTGGAAAATGAGATATTGCATACAGATCAGGGGATCGGGGAATTTGGCCCCGTAAGAAAAACAGAAGAACTCTGCGGCGGGCCGGACGCCTTTATAGCCGCGGATTTTGTGGATCACGAAACCGCCTTCCTGACATATTTTTCGGAGGACGGGAAAGATATGGTGATAGACCGCACGCAGGACGGCGGGCAAAGCTGGGAACAGACTCGTATTCCTCATGGAAATAGCTCCGACGCAGGTTTTCTCTACCCCTCCTTTTCGGATCCGCAGAACGGCTTTCTTCTGTACTGCTCCACCCCAGGCGCCGGGATGATGGTCAAATTGCTGTTTCGTACCACAGACGGGGGAGAGACCTTTTCGCCGGTATGCGATCTGACGGATACGCTGACGGGCTATCCGCAGGGGATAACCTTTTATGATGATAAGAACGGATATATCGGAGTGACCTATCACGGGCAGGAGAATTATCTATACCGGACGCAGGACGGCGGCCTGACCTGGGAAAGCGAGAGCCTGCCGTTAAAAAATAAGGGCCGCTACATAGACGGCTTCGCGCCTGTTTTCCGGGACGAAGCCGGAGACGGCCTGCTGATGCTCAGGGTAGTGGACGATGCGGCAGAATACCGGCTTCTGACAACCAGGGACTTTGGAAATACCTGGACAGAAGCCGGAACGCTTCCTACGGAGACGTTATACAGCTATTCGGCCGGCCGGGACGGAGGGCTTTTCCTGATCGACCAGGCCGGAGTGCTGTACGAATACCGCTGACGGCCAGGGCAGAAGGACGCTTTTGCGGCCTAAACCGTAATCTTCCTCGCCTCCCGTTCCGCTGAAACCTCTGCGGGAGTCTTTTCATGAAGTCTTGCGGCCCCTTTGTAATCCTTCGCGGGGATCAGGTTTCCCTTCGCCAGATTTTCCTTCGCCTGGCGGATCGCTTCCCCATACTGCGGCAGCCACTGCTCCTGCGCCACCAGCATTTCATCGATCATCTGCCAGATCTCCGGCGGATTGCATACCGCTCCTGTCAAAGGATCCATCATGGCCGCCTGCTTCAGCAGATTCACGTCACCGTGCACAGCCGCCTCCACCGCCAGCTTCTGCACCCAGATGGACTGGGAGCACACAGCCGCACAGCCCAGAGGCAGCTCACCGAGCTTCGGCACGCTGATGCCGTTCCCGTCCACGTAACAGGGCACCTCCACCACCGATTCCGCGGGCAGATTGGTGATGCAGCCTTCATTCATCACATTGAAATGCCCCCTGTAGCGCCGTCCCGTCTCCAGCGCTTCCATGATATAGGAGCAATGCTCGTTTCCTCTCTCCGAGCCGTCCAGCTTCTTCGGAGGCTCCTTCAGGATCTTCGGATAATCCGTTTCAAACCAGTTTCTTTCCTCTCTGGTCACACGCAGATATCCCCCGGTCTCCCCGTTGATCCAGCTGTCCAGATTGATCCAGTCCCGGATCTCATCCGGCCGCTTTCTGTACCAGGCCACATATTCCGACAAATGCCCGTTGGATTCCGTGGAATAATAGCCGAAGCGCTTCAGCATGTCGATCCGCACCTTTTCCTCCTCACGGAATCTTTCATGGGCCAGAAAGCCGGGAAGGATCCGGGGCAGCATGTCCTCCCCCTTATGCTTCACGGAAATGTACCAGGTCTGATGGTTGATCCCGGCGCAGATGATATCCAGCTCCTCCCTGGGGATCCCAAGCACCTCTGCGATCTGCATTTCCCCATGGATCTCCCCGTGACAAAGGCCGATGGTCTTCACACCGCCGTACTTGTTACACGCCCAGGTCGCCATCGCGTTCGGGTTGGAATAATTCAGCATGATGGCGCCCGGCTCGGCCACCTCACGGATATCCTTGCAGAAATTCAGCATTTCCGCGATCACCCGCTGTCCGTACATGATCCCGCCCACACAGAGGGTGTCGCCCACGCACTGATCCACGCCGTACTTCAACGGGATCTCAATATCCGTCTCAAACCCTTCCAGACCGCCGATCCGGACACAGTTGACGATATATCTTGCCCCGCGAAACGCCTCCCTCCTGTCCGTGGTGGCAAAAATTTTCACCGGAATATGATTGGCGTCCAGATCCTGCTGGCACAGCGCCCTCGTTTTCTCCAGATTATCCGCGTTGATATCCGTAAACGCCACCTCGATATCACGAAATTCCGGCACCGACATGATGTCCGTAAAAAGCGTGCGGGCAAACACCAGACTTCCCGCACCGATCACCGCTACCTTAAAGCTCATGACCAAACCTCCTTTTCTTTTTTTCAGCCCCATTATAATCCGTCCCGTTTTTTCATGCGCAAGCTTTTGTCCCCAAATTCGAAAGATGCAATATATTGCCGCATTTATTTTTTTATGATAAGCTGAAAATAATGATGATAAGCTACAAAAAAACAACCGCTCAGCCAGGTCTGCGCATTTGCCGCGAAGGCCGGAGCTGAAAACAAGGGAGGCCGTCCGTGAACAGCAACAGCATTTACAGAAGAAAAAATACCGGCGTTTCCATCACGGCATTTTACGCCCTGACCCTGCCCGAATTTCACATGCGCCCGCATACCCATGCAAGCTGTGAGATCATGTACGTGACCGGCGGCTCCTGCACCGTCTTCTGCGACGGGGAGGAGATCGCCCTGTCCGCCAATCAGTTCATCTTCATCGACGCCGGCCTCATCCACCGGCTGGAGATTGCGCCTGGAAAGCCCTGCTCCATTTTGAATCTGGAATTCTGCTGCCAGGAGAAAAAGCGCGCCATCTCCATCGACGCCCTTTTTGACCAGAGCCCGGATTTTCAGGCCTTCCTGCGGAAGGAAATGCCGTATTTCGTCTCCCCCGACCTGCGCAGTCTGGGCTATGCGCTCAAGGACGTCATCTCCCAGCTGAAACGGCAGGAGAGCCGGAAGGAGGAGGATTATCTGATCCACCTTCTTTTTCTCCGCATGCTTCTGGAGCTTTCCTTCTGCGCCAATCAGAACCGGAAGACCACGGGCATGTACTATCTGAAAAAAGCCTGCGGCTATATCGAAGGCCATCTATGCGAGACCATCCGCATCCCGGAGCTTGCCGCTTATACGGGAATCCACAAATCCTACCTGCAGTCCCTGTTTTCCCGCATCTTAAGCTGCACCATCACGGAATATATCAATCGCAAGCGTCTGGAGCAGGCCGCCTTTCTCCTCACCAACAGCTCCATGCGCGTCACCGACATCGCCTTTTCCACCGGCTACAACAGCCGCCAGCACTTCGCCCACACCTTTGAAAAATATTATGGAACCAGCCCCCAGAAATACCGCCTCCTCCACAGCAGGACGCTGGCCGCCGACACGGGCCGGGAGCAGCATCTGATCCGGGAGGGAGGAACGCAGCTTTGCAGGCTGACGGAGCTTTAGCTTTTACGCCATAACGGGCTTGAAGGAACAGGTAAATCCACATATAATAAGTGCAGGGAGGTGAAGGTTGCAGATGAAAGGTTATTATGCACAAAGTAACAGAGAGATTTCAGATAGGTTGGATAATTCAAAAATAAAAAATACTGATGAGCTGGAATTTGTCGTATTCTGTATCGAAAATATTGCAGCCAGGCTTCAAAAAAAACCCGAAGAAATCTATCTGGCACTGACTGAAAAGAGTGATATCTTATACAGCTATGTCATACCGGAATACGAAATATTGCATACCCAAAGTAAAGATTATATTGTAGAAGATATCACCAGCCTGATGGCAGAAAGGGGTATCGAGGTATGATTCTGTACCATGGTTCCTATCTGGAAATTCAAACGCCGGATTTAATACATTCCAGAAAAAATGTGGATTTTGGACGAGGCTTCTACACAACGCCTATTTATGAACAGGCAGTGAAATGGTGCGAAAAATTTAAACGCCGTAATAAAAGCGGAATTGTATCCCGTTATAATTTTGACGAAACAGCATACAAGCAACTTAAAGTCCTGACATTTGACAGTTACTCGGAAGAATGGCTTGACTTTATTCTGCATTGCAGAAAGGGAAAAGATTCAACTGATTATGATATTGTTATAGGCGGCGTTGCAAATGATAAAGTATTCAATACCGTCGAGCTTTACTTTGACCACTTAATCGATAAGCAGGAAGCCATCCGCCGACTGCGTTATGAAAAACCAAACCTGCAGATATGTTTGCGAACACAGCGGGCTCTTGATGGATATCTGCATTATGAAGGGAGTGAACGGATTTGACAGCCAATCCTGTTTTGCTACAAAAGAAATATGTTCGGATTATAGAGCTGTTTTCTCAAAAAGAACGGCTCTCTTTAAAAGATGCACTGGATTTTTTCTATCGCTCAGAAATATATCGTCTGATCAGCGAAGGTGTCTCAGATCTGCACTGCATGAGTGATGAATATCTGACGGAAGAACTTATTTCAGAATATGAAAAATAAAGGCGTCCGCAAATTTTTCCGTGGCTGCCCGGCTTCTTACCCATACTCCTGTTCCCCACCTGTGGGCGAAGTCCCACAGCGTCCGCAGAATGCGCATCCGCCGTGGGATTCCGCCCAGACAGGTACACACAGCTTCCAAGCTCCACGCCCTGCCGCACGATGCCGTCCATTTCCTTCCGGCTTTCCTTTCTCTTTTGTCATCCGTTCTGTTTTCTTTTGTCCGCTTCCGACGTAACCTTACCAAATGACTTTTTGGGATTTGTTCGCATAGTGTTTCGGAACGATCAAAAACGAAAGTTAAAAATATTTCACTTTTCCCATTGACATCCAAAGTTTCAAGTGATATATTTATAACATCTTAAGTGCGAAATATATAACATGGAGGAAAAGTCATGAACAGAAAAGTATCTTTAAAGGAAATCGTCGGAACCAAAATAGTCTATGCCGTCTTTCTTGTTTTTTACTTCTGGATGTGGGTAAGAACGGACTGGAAAGAATGGTATCCCATGCTGCAGAGCGTTCTTTTCTTCCTGATCTGCACCTTTTTCCTGTTTCAGGCTTTCCGAATCAGCAAGTATAAGAAGGAAGGGATCGATGAAATGGCAGAGCAAAACCTGAAACGTTGTGATTCCCTCTGCCTGAAGCTCTTTATCGTCGTCATGATCGCGGTCGCCTGGGGCTGTGCCATTTTTAATCACGCGGAATCCGCAGATATGGGACTTGTCGGCTGGATCATTGTTCTGTCCATCCTGGTCCTATCTGTTGTGCGGACGATCATGTTTGCGATCATGGACAGCAGGGGGGGTATAATATGGCCCTCATAACTAAGATCAAGGAATATCGGGAACGGGCAGGTTATAAGCAAAGCGAGCTTGCGGAGCTTGTGGGAGCGAGAAGAGAAACCATCGTTCATCTTGAAAACGGCAGGTATAATCCGTCCTTAAAATTAGCCATGGATATCGCAAAGGTTTTCCATGTTACGGTTGAAGATTTATTTGAATTCACAGAGGATTGAGGCCGGCGCGCATCTCCGGTTCGCGCCCGAATGAAGCGCCGCCTGCTCCGGTTTATTCACCACGCGGGTTCTGGTACACTTCCAGGACCCCATAATAAGTACAAACCAGCGACAGATCGGAAACGTATGATCCCATTTCCGTCGGGCCGTACCGAAGCAGGTAATAATCCATATCGTGAAGAATCTCATAAACATTCCGGATATAGGCTGCATCATGTGTTTCCCTGGCTGACTGCATATTTGAAATGAGCTGATCGAAATCCCTTCTCAGGGCTTCATTGGATACGGTGCTTTTCAGCTCCTCCATCTTCCGGCAGAAAGCATCCGCGTCTTTGTAATTCTCCGTCATAACCGGCGTTCCATACATTTCCAGGAATTCATCCATCGTCATCTCATCTGTTTTCTTTTCCTGATAAACCTCAGGATCATAGCCCCAGCCAATCTGGATCCATCCGGTTTTATCAATAAGATTCCACGACAGGCTTTCCGGATCAGACAGCTTTTTTTCCAGATTGTTCCACATAAAAGCATGCTCCCACGCCAGATTTTCCACCTTAATCGCCTCTGTCAGACGCTCGGCATCTTCCTCCGTCATGCCGGCTAATACCTCTTTCCGTTTTTCTTCCACTTCCTCCCGGGTGGGGACGTGTACGATCAGATCATCTTTTACGCCTGCCATGGAAAATTCCGCCGCCGCTTGCTCCTTCACGCCGGAAAGTCCCGCTTTTTTTGCAAAAGCCGTATTTCCGTGCTTCACACAGCCGTTCAAGCCGGACAGGATGCATAAACTGATGATCAGAAAAATGATCCTATGACAATTTTTCATACCTTTTCCCGCTCCTCCGCATGTATCCAAATGCCTTTACAGTTTCCTGCTCACCCTCTGTTATCCACGATCAGCATATTAAGCTTCTGCCATCTGGCAAGCTCCTTTTTGCCGATCAGAAGCTGCCTTTTCAGCTCCTCGCCGTTCTCTCTCGGCGAAAGCGTCACAAGGCACTTGAACGCGCAGGGCATCAGGTCTGCGCTGGAAATGCCGCACAGCAGCCCTTCCGTACAGTCCCTGATATCCAGAGGGTTAAAAATATACAGCAGATCCTCCTCCAGCGCATTGCACTGGTTCACAAAGGAAAACCGGATCAGCATATCGCTGTACACGACCTTTCCTTCATAATACACCTCGCTGCTCCGTCCTGCGGGCGTTACAGAGCAGATGGACAGAGACGCTTCGTAATTACCCGGCGCACCTTCCACCTCCCGCACATCTATGATCCCGTCCTTCAGCCTTTTGTATCTTCCGTCATAAAAATAGAAGTACAGTCTCCTTGCCCGGAAAAACGGGCTCATCCCGGCCTTCTCTCCTGCAGGCTCAGACGGTAGGGGAATTTCCGGCCGGTAATCCAGCAGCCGACCGGGGCTTACCTGAAGCGCTTCCGCAATCTCATATAACGTCTCAATATCCAGCGTGATCTCTCCGTTTTCATATTTGCTGACACTGGCTCTGCTCTTGTGGATCCGGTCAGCCAGCTCCTGCAGTGTAAGGCCTCTTACCTTCCGAAAGGTCCGGATCCGTTCTCCCACATGTATCGTTACCTTCCCCATTTTATCTCCCCCTGTGCCGGAGCATATTTGAAACAGTATTCCCTCCGGCTTCATTTCCCGTAAAAAAGCACTTTTCAAACCTGATTAAAAGTTTCCTATAAATATACGTTTGCCCCGTAATTCTCTGTTTTCTTTCCTATCATACACTATTCTCCTAATTTTTTCTATTAAAAGGAAACTTTTTCGAAAATAATTTTCATATGAAGAAATCATATCCTGTTTGTAATATTCCCCTCTTCTGCTATGATAATGACATTTGTACGGAGCTTTTATTATTGCAAGGGGGCGGTAAATATTATGGAAGCAAAAAAGAAAAGTACCTTCAGCAGTTCGATCGGCTTCGTTCTCTCCGCGGCCGGCAGCGCGGTAGGCGTGGGCAATATCTGGCGCTTTCCTTATCTGGCAGCCAAGGACGGAGGCGGGCTGTTCCTGCTCATCTATATCGTACTGGTCGCAACCTTCGGTTTTACCCTGCTGGCAACCGACGTTGCACTGGGCCGGCGCACCAGGCAGAATGCCCTGAAAGCCTTTGGAACTATCAGCAAAAAATGGAAATTCCTGGGTTACCTCACCTTCCTGGTACCGGCGCTGATCATGACCTACTATACGGTCATCGGCGGCTGGGTCACCAAATATATCGTGACCTACCTGACCGCACAGGGAGGCGCGGCGGCCGAGGACGGCTATTTTACCTCCTTTATCACCGCCCCGGTATCTCCCATTGTGTTCATGCTGCTCTTCCTGGCATTGACCGCATTCATCGTATACCGCGGCGTGGAAAATGGAATCGAAAAATTCTCCAGTATCATCATGCCCGGCCTGCTGATCCTGATCGTGGGGATCGCCCTGTTTTCCCTGACCTTGAGCCATACGGATGCTGACGGCGTTACCAGAACCGGCCTTCAGGGCCTCCTTGTGTACATCACACCGAATTTTAAAGGCATTACAGCCGAACGTTTTCTGGGAATCCTGCTGGATGCCATGAGCCAGCTCTTTTTCTCCCTGAGCGTCTCCATGGGCATCATGATCACCTACGGCTCTTATGTGAAAAAAGATGTCAATCTGAGCCGTTCCCTGAGCCAGATCGAGATTTTTGACACCGGGGTTGCTTTCCTTGCGGGCCTTATGATCATTCCGGCCGTATTCGTATTCTCCGGCACCGAAGGCATGGCCTCCGGCCCCAGTCTGATGTTCGTCTCCCTGCCAAAGGTATTCCAGGCAATGGGAGGAGTCGGAACCATCATCGGCCTCATCTTCTTTATCATGGTAGCCTTCGCGGCGCTGACCTCCTGCATCTCCATTCTGGAGACACTGGTGGCAAACTGTATGGAAATTTTCCACACAACACGTAAGAAGACCTGCCTTGTGATCGGCCTTCTTTCTGCAGGCGCAGCAGCCGTGATCTGCATGGGCTATAACCTGTTCTACTTTGAGCTGCCTCTGCCCAACGGCCAGACAGCTCAGCTTCTTGACGTAATGGATTACATCAGCAACAGTTTCCTGATGCCCTTTATCTCCCTGCTGACCTGTATCCTTGTAGGCTGGGTCATCAAGCCCAAATGGATCATTGAAGAGATGGAAGCAAGCGGACACCGCTTCAGCCGGAAGAAAATGTACAGCTTCATGATCAAATATGTGACGCCTGTTATGATGGCCATCCTGTTTCTGCAGTCCACAGGCGTGTTTCATATGATCGCAGGTTTGTTCAAATAAGCGGCGCCAGGTAAGCGCCTGCCTGTTTTGCAGATCCGCTTCATAAAATGAGTGTCCTTCGCAAAATAGCACATAATTTATCGACAGAGACTATCTGGAACAGCTCAGAAGGAGGATCGATATGACACAGTTAGGCCGTTTATATGAGAAGGAAAAGATTGAATATGGAAATCAGAAAGCAGAAGCAGCAACCAAAAAAGTAACAAAGGAATTTGTTCTTAAGATGCTTGAAGAACAATATGATATCGTATCCATTATGAAGATCACCGGGCTCACGGAAGATGAAATTACCGGACTCCAGCAGGAAGAGCCCGCCACTGTATAACCGGCAGGCTGATACAGGTAAATGGGAAACACGGATCTGCCGTGTAAAAAAGTCTGTCAGACACGCAGGGATATTTGCCATTTTTTAGCAAATATCCCTGCTTTTTTATCCAGAATATACTCCCAGAGTATAATACGTACTCTGGTTTCCCCCGCTTTCCGTTTCATCAGACTACAGACAGCCACAATATGCATAACATCCCTGAAAAATCCTGACCGGCCATATAAGCCCCAAAAGCATCAATAAAATTCAGCACGGATAAATTTCTTTCTTTTCAATTATAAAGTGCTTTTTCATAAATGTAAACGATGGTATATGGCCCTCCCGGCGAAATATACCCCGAAACGTCTCTATATTACGCTTTTTCTGAATACGCCCACGATTTCCCTTCCGAAACCCATATTT
The DNA here is from genome assembly GCA_019119595.1 of Candidatus Eisenbergiella merdavium. Lineage (GTDB taxonomy): Bacteria > Bacillota > Clostridia > Lachnospirales > Lachnospiraceae > Eisenbergiella > Eisenbergiella merdavium. Next base: position 31,229 of record DWWS01000021.1, read on the forward strand.
CCCAGAATCCGATACAGCTCTATCGTTTCCTTCACGGACAGCGTATGGAAAAGATTTTCCAGCCGCACCGCCGTCCGGTGCGCCGCCTTTCCCGTCTCCGGCCTCTCATAATAATTGGAATACGGGTTTACGAGCTGGAAGTCTACGAAGGTATCCCCGTAAAAATCCAGCAGCGTAAAGCCCTGCTTTTCCAGCAGGCAGATCAATCCTTCCCGGTTGAAGTATCCCGTATGATCCGGGTCGTCCAGCCAGTACTCCTCCTGCAGTTCCCCGCATTTCATGAACGTCTGCTGGAGATGGGAATAATTATTTGCAACCTTGATCACCAGGATGGAATGTCCTGTCATCAGTTCTCTTACCATCCGAAGGCAGCGCTCCGGTTCCAGCACCATATCCAGGATACGGTCCATGTTGATCACGTCGAAGGTCTTTTCCTGCCTTGCCATCTGCGGGACCAGCTCCTCCATTTCTCCCTGCCGTAAGTATTGCAGCAAGTGAGGATGGAAGGATTTCAAAGCGTAGGAGCCGCAGTCAATTCCTTCCACCGTCACCCCTCTCTCATAAAAATACTGCATCAAAAAGCCTTCGCCGCAGCCAATATCCAAAAGAGAATATCCGTCCAGCCTGGGGTTATCCACCTTTTTCAGATTCTCCTCCACCACCAGCGCCCTCTCTTCAATTTTGTTCTTCACAAAATCCAGCTCTTCCTGCGGATAGTCTTTTAAATAAGTGGCGCCGGAATATTCCTGAAAATAATTCTCCTCAAAATTTTTATCCCGTTCCTGTCTCGTATTTTTACTGCGCAGCTCATAATAGCCGTAACGGTTCAAAAAGACCGGCCTGAAGCTGTCCTCATACTCCCATCCCTTCGGAAGTCCGTTTTTTCCTTTCCATTCCGTGTTTGTCATTTTCTTTCTATTTTCATTCTTTTTATTTTCAGCAGCTTGCTTCATTTTAGTTTTCTCCTTTGTCCATCCTGTTGTATTCTAAAATACAGGTATCATATTCCTTTCTGTCATCATGCATCCATCTCCTGATATGAAAGTTTCTGCAGGCGGTCTGATAAAGCTCTTACTATAGCCATGATATTGATATCCGTCATTTCCGTCCTGGCCCCTTCCCTTTTTCCTCATGGTAAAATCCAGGCCTCTGGTCCGTTCCATAAAAAAATACTGCCATAAATATAGGAGATATCTTGCTAACCTTTTTTTTCATTTGTACTCCTGTCTGCGCGCCTTGAAGCGTCCCTCATTATCCGTATCGTTTCCGTTCGCCCGTCATTTAAGGAAAACCGGTCCGCAATCCCTTCCGTAAGAAATATTTCGTTCTGATCCGTAACGAGCAGCATCTCAAAGCCGCCGTTTTCCCGCCAATAAGCTTCCGCCTGTTCCACACCCATCACAAACAGGGCGGTAGATAGGGCGTCGCATAATCTGCCCGCTGTTCCAATAATGGTTACAGCCTGCAAACCACTGCGGACGGGATAGCCGGTGGATGGGTTGAGGATGTGCCAGTAGATGTTTCCGTACTCATCTTCAAAGCAGTTTTCATACCCACCGGAAGTAACCACCGCAGCATCGCTGATTTCCAGTACGCCTAAATTACCATCTCCCTTAGGATCGCGGATCCCAATACGCCAGTCACTCCCGTCTGGACGGGAGCCGATGGCTTGAATATTCCCGCCAAGGCTGAATAAAGACGACTCGACCCCCTGTTCTTTCAATAGTGCCGTTACCAAATCAGCGGTATATCCCTTGCCGACTGCGCCCAAGTCCAGCTCCATTCCGGCAGGAACGGTGAGGATTGTACCCTCCAGAGAAATTCTGGTGTAATCTACCAGCGAGAGCAATTCGGCCACTTGCTCCTGAGCCGGAACCTGCCTGGTATCTGTAGCAAAGCCCCATGCCGTAAGCACTGGGTAGATAGTTGGGTCTAATGTCCCCCCTGTCTCTTCGGCCATATCAAGCGCAAAGGAAATGAGATTGGCAGTTTCATCGCTCACTTCCACGCTTTTTCCATTACTATGATTTGCACGATAAATTTCGCTTGTCACGTCTGTCACTGACCACAGTGATTCCAATTCCTGTATCCGAGCTTTTGCCCCATCAAGAGCGGTTTCCGCATTCTCCCCGTAGGCAGTAAAAGTCATGTAAGTATTCATAGCAAAGAGGGATGCCTCTGCTTTAGGAGGTTCGCTGTAAGATGTACATCCGCCAGAAATACAAAGTATCAGAAACATTACTGCAAGTCCGAAACACGCCTTTGCATTTTTCCGTTGCATTCAGCACCCCTCCTTTATTTTTAATACCCCAAATCCGTCAGCCAGTTTTCTATTTCTGTCTGAGAACCTGGCGCTTCTTCTTCATAGCAATCAAAAATATTGTCTGAGAGTTCTCCACCAGGCAGAGCCTCCGTGATGATGTCCACACTACTTGCAAGGCCGCCCGTTCCATGGGAACAGAATAGATAAACCTGCTTTCCAGACAAATCGTTGTTTTCTAAAAAGGAAAGCAAAGCCATAGGAACGCCGTACCACCAGTTAGGATAGCCCAGAAATACCACATCGTAATTCTCTAAATTCTTCACATTTTCCACCAATTCTGGCCGAGCGTTGTCTCCGCGCTCCTGATTTGCCCGTGCCAGACACTCATCCCAGTCACTGGGATAGGGGTCGGTAACCCGAATGGAAAACAGATCTCCTCCTGTCTTCTCCTGTACCCATCCGGCCAGCTGCTGCACATTTCCCGGTGCAATTACGCTGGGAGATGTAACCGCATCTACGTCATCCGCCAAAACTGCGTTATCTGCCCATGAAAAATAAGCAACCAGAATATTACTGGCCGACTCCGAAGTTTCAGAGGGAACCGTACTTTCCGGTTCGGTATCCTCTGCCGCAGTACTCTCTGGGGTGCTGGAGGGTTCCGTTTCCTCTGGCAGTGTTGATACTTGCGGAGGGTTGGATGACTCTTCTTCAGTGGATGGTGCGTTGCTGCAAGCTACCAGGGAAAATGATAAGGCAAAAGTCAAGAACAACGCAACGATTCTTTTCATAGGTAGTCCCTTCTTTCTTTCAAAATTTTATATTTGCTTTGTTTACAACCAGAATTTACTGAATTTTAAATTTGTCACACAATCAGGTTAACGATCAATCCCGCCGCCAGAGAAAACAGCATAACATAAGCGATATACAACAGAAAATGACGTAAACCGAGTATGATTTTCAATGCACCCAGGTTGGTAATCTTGGTTGCCGGGCCAGTCAGCATAAAAGAAGCTGCGCTGCCCATACTCATGCCATCCCAGAGCCAGCCCTGCAAAAGAGGGATCGTGCCTCCGCCGCAGGCATAAAGCGGTACGCCAATGGTAGCTGCCATCAGAACGCCCCATGCTTCATTTCCGCCGAACAGTCCGGTCATAACATTCGCAGGAACATATCTCTGAAACAGTGCCGACAGAATAATACCAATGAGGAAATATAATCCTGTGGCTTTGATATTCCTCCCCAGATTTTTCAGATACCGCAACAGGATGTTTGGGTCTGTATCTCTGTTTTTCGGCGGTTCAAAACCGTTAAAATTGAAAAATGGCTTTCTGCGGAAAAAAATCCGCACCAGCAGACCGGCGGTGACGCCGCACAAAAAACAGGTCACAATCCTTACGGTAAGGGCATTCGCCCCCAGTGCGGCGCTGTACAGAATCAGCTGCGGGTTCAGAAGAATCGAGGACATCATAAACGCTGCCAGCCAATCGTCTTTCATACCACTTTTGGAAAAGGAAGCGGCAATGGGAATGGTTCCATACATGCACAGCGGCGAAGCAATGCCGAGAACACTGGCGGCTGCAACTCCCAGTACGCCCAGCTTTTTCTCGCCTAATGCCCGAAAAGTATTATGTATTCTGTCCTTGAAAAAGACAGAAACAGCAGAGCCCAGCACCATGCCCAATACCCAATAGGGGAGAAGCTGTTCCAGCTGGACGCTGAAATAATACCAGAGATAGACGGCCTCCCGCCTTATGATTTCAAGCATAAAACCCTCCCTTCTGTAGCAGTCAGCAGTCGCCTATTCGTCAATGGAGACCAGCTGGTACTCCCGGCTTCCAAGGCCGATTTTTTCCGCCTGCTCCAAAGTGTGCAGACCATTTCGGGATTCAATACGATTGACAAGAGAGCCTCCGTCCTCTGCGGCATAAACCAGGTCAATACACGCCTGGTCTACCGCCACTGGGTCGAAGGAGGCCAAGATGCCGATGTCGTGCATATCCGGCTGTGCAGGATTGCCGTCACAGTCACAGTCCACGCTCAGACGGTTCATCACATTGATATAGAGAATATTTCCGTCCAAAGCATCCACAACAGATTTTCCGGCTTCTGCCATCGACTCCAAAAATGCGTCCTGTTCGCCGCTCCACATGCTTCCTCCGGTTCCGCCGCTGTGGATATGGGCTTTTCCCTCTGAGGAAGCGATTCCAATGGAGATGTTTTTGATCGCTCCGCCATAGCCTGCCATTGCATGGCCTTTGAAATGGGAAAGAACCACATAATAATCGTAGTTTTCAAAATGGGAACCGACATAGTTCTCGGTCAGATTGTCACCGCCCACCACCGGCAGCGTGATAGATCCTTCCTCGTCCATAATGTCCACATCAGCAATCGCCGTATAGCCGTGATCCTCAGCTACCTGATAGTGCATGGCCGTGTTGGCGCGGGAGCCGCCGTAAGCCGTGTTGCACTCCACGATCGTCGCCTCCAGCGACTGTACCAGCTCCCCGATCAAATCGGTACGCAGGTAGTTGCTGCCAGGCTCACCGGTAGACAGCTTTACCGCCACGTTGCCCGTGGGGGATGCTTCCAGCGCTTCATAAATGGCCATCAGCCCTTCGGAACTGATATCCGTTGTCATGTAGACCACGGGAGCAGTTTCATCAGTTGTAGTTTCTTCGCTGGGCGTGGAACTGGATTCCTCTTCGTCCTCCGTCTCAGATGGTGTTGGCTCCGTTTGGCTGCTTTGGGTAATTGGGGCGCTTGATTCCTGCGTTTCTTCCGCTTGTCCGCAGCCAGCCAGACAAACCACGACAAGAAGAACGGCCATCAAAATAGAAATAACTTTCTTGTTCATTGCGTACTCCTTTCTGCGCCATGCGCTGATTTTTGCTTTATTCCACTTGCTCCAGCGTTACAGCAAACCCATCTGAAAGGGATGAAATCTCCTCAATCCCTGTTTCCAGTCTGCCTAAAGAAACCAGACCGCCTGAATACCCAAAATCCTGATAAAACAGGGAGAGATTCCCCCACGGTGCATACAGGCAAAGATCACCGGCAGATGGGTCATAGCCATCCGGTTCTCCCTCTGTTGGAAGCTGCTGCCCTTCCGGTAGATAAGCGATTTTCTCCACACTGTTATAATCCTCAAATGTCAATTCCAGGGGCAGCATTTCATACAGTGCGTCGGCTGCCGGGGTCTCATACAAAGTGATTGTATAGGTTTGCCCCTCGGCTGTCATTCGGATCTGACGCTGCACAGGCTCCTCATTTGCTGTTTCCTCAGACGATGGAATCTCGGAGATGGCGGGCGGCTCCGTTACAGATTCGCTGCTCTCGTTGTCCTGGCTCTGTGAAGAAGGGGGAGTGGAAACACTCGCTTCCTCCTGCACATTTTCCGACTGACAGGCAGCGAGGCAAAATATCAACAGAACCGCCATTGCCAGACTTAACAGCTTTTTCATAAGCGCTCCTTTCCTTTGGCGTTCTTCCTGTTTCCTCCCAATTTCCTCAATCCTTTGGAAAGGTAGTGGGCAAGGAACACCCAAAGCCCCATCAGGCTGATGTAATCTAGATAGAATGACCAAATGGGTTCCCCATAATCCAAAGAGACAAATTCTGACTGCAGAAACAAATAGGTTGTAAAATCCCGATCTATAAATACAAAAGCGCCGTAAGCTGCAATCAGCAGGCCAATCAGAAACAGGAGCAAGCTGCGGAGTTTTGAGTGGGTGCCCTTACCAGTTCTTTTCCTTGCCATGCCTAAAAACATATTCCAGTGCAGCCCCAGGTGAACGCTCATCAGAATAAAGCCCCAATAGGCGCCCAGGATATGCAATCTTCTGGCCAGTGCCATTCCTCCGTCAATAGGCAAAAACGCGAATACATGACGTGACATCACAATGCCGCTGTACATCTGTGCCAGCATCGCAATCAGGAGCAGCATATCCACACAGATTTGAAATACCCGCATAGGCGTATACCTGCCCCCACCCAGGCTTTTGTACCAGCCTCGGTTTAAAATGTGATGTGCAAGAAACAAAACGAGCATTCCGGCTCCAGCCCATTCGTGGGCGGCTTCACCCCAAAGCTGGTAACCCATCAAAAACAACAGGGCCAGCGTCATCAGCACATCTACGATGATTTTTATGATGGCGGCCTTCTTCATCCATCTAACCTCCTATCTGTTTCCCCAGTAAATACGCCTTCTGTAGGAAACGGGTATGTTTTGTCATCTGCACCGTACCGCAGCCGACTCCCCAAATTTCCCCTTGATTTTGAAAGTTAAGGTAACTGCACAGGGTTTCATAGTGCGCTTTTATATCCCGCATTGTCCAGTCGTTGCTATCCCAGGCGGCAGCGATCAGAACGGTTTTCAGCATCCTTGCTGTCAGCTGCCCATTGAAGCTGTAAAAGCGGTCGATGACGGTTTTCAGCTGCGTGGAAAAACCGAAGTAATAAAGGGGAGTTACAAATACCGCCACATCACAGGTCAACAACTGTTCTCTTAAAACGGCCATATCGTCCTTCTGCACGCAAGGGCCAGACATCCCGCAGGCATCGCAGCCGAGGCAGGGATGCAGGCTGGCATGGCCGGCGTCAAACACCGTGACCGCATGGCCGGCCTCTTTCGCACCGCAAATGAACTCCTCTGCCAACAGGTTGGAAGAACCGTGTTTGTGGGGGCTGCTTTCAATCACTAAAATATCCATAAACCATCACCGCCTTTTATACGCTAAGGCTCTTGACCCATGCGGAAAGTTCCTGGATATCCGCAGAGGCGCTCATGCACTTTCCGGGCAGTACATGGGCTGCCGGGCAGCTTTTTTGCAGGATGGAAGCTGTTTTTCCCATGCCGCTGCCGCCGGAGGTAGCAAAGGGGATTACCGTTTTTCCGGAAAAGTCGCTGCTTTCCAGGAATGTCTGGATGATGCGGGGCGCTTCATACCACCAGATGGGAAATCCTACAAAGATCGTATCATACTTCGCAATATCTGCAGCGGGACCCGACATTGCCGGGCGGGCCGTTTTATCGTTCATCTCCACGCTGCTGCGGCTGCTCTTGTTGTTCCAGTTCAGATCCGCACTGGTGTAGGGTACGGCGGGACGGATCTCATACAGATCCCCGCCTGTGGCCTGCGCCAATGTATTTGCCAGTTTTGCGGTTGATCCGTTTGCAGAAAAATAGGCGATCAATGTCTTATCCATGATGAAATCCTCCTCGTTATTTCAGTTTATCGTATTCTTCATCACTGACCGGCTCCAGCCATTCGTTGGATGTGTTTTCTCCGGGCAGTTCCACCGCCAGGTGAGAGAACCAGCTGTCCTTTGCCGCGCCGTGCCAGTGTTTGATGCCTGCGGGGATCTCCACCGCATCGCCGGGATGCAGCTCCCGCGCCTCCTTGCCCCATTCCTGATACCAGCCACGGCCTTCCGTGCAGAGCAGCAGCTGGCCGCCGCCCGTTTGCGCCTTATGGATATGCCAGTTGTTGCGACAGCCCGGCTCAAAAGTCACATTTGCGATGCTGACGCCGCTTTGCCCCGCCACAGGGTTTAAGTAGCTCTGCCCCACAAAATACCGGGCATAGGCATCGTTGGGCGCTCCAAGCCCAAATAAACCGCCACGGGATTCCTCTCCGTTTTCTGCTTCTTTCCAGACCTCCTTCGCCATGCGGAAGGCCGCCCATCCTTTGGGCCATCCGGCATAGAAAGCCGCATGGGTCAGGATTTCCGCAATTTCCTCTCTGGTGATTCCATTCTTTTTAGCTGTTTCCAAGTGGTACTGGAAAGACGAATCCACAAGCCCCTGAGACATCAGCGCCACCACGGTGACAAGGGAACGATCCCGCAAAGAAAACTTATCCTCCCGGCTCCATACCTCGCCAAATAATACATCGTCGTTCAGCTCTGCAAATTTCGGGGCAAATTCCCCTAAATCCCTGCGTCCTGCTGTCTGTTTTACTGCCATTTTTCATTCCTCCTACTCAGTCATATTGAACTTCAATTTTTGAACGGTCTGTGTACAGTTCCCAGTATTTCTCCGCAATCTTTTCCGGTGCAAAATGGGAACCCGGCGCTATCCCGCCCATCACCGTGACCATACCCAGGAAAATGCCTTTTTCCTTCAAAACCGGGTGCATAGCATAAACCATTGCACGGAGCGCCGCCTTATCCATGGAAAGGGGTAAAAAGGCGAAATGCGGCTGCGTGGCCAGTTTGCCGCCTGTAATCAGAATCGCACCGTTTTTTCTGGCAAACTCTTCTGTATCCAGCAACCGGATACAGGTATAGGCTCCTGCCACATCCACCCGATAACGTTCCATCAGAGTATCGGTGTCGATGTGTGTTTTCTCATCCAGAGTCGTAACTCCGACATTGTAAATAAGCACATCCATCATGCCGAAACGCTCAACAATTTTATCAAAGGCATTTTTTAAGCTGACATCATCTGCCGCATCCGCCTGGTAATAGTTGGTTTCAATCCCCTGCTTTATCAAATCCTTTTGATATTCCTTCAGCGCAGCTTCCTTGCGGGCCAGCAAAACCACCCGAAAGTCCATAGCACCAAACTTTAGGGCGATATGTTTTCCCAGACCGGGGCCAACGCCAACGATAACCGCTGTCTTTTTCATAAGGCTGCCTCCTATTTCCTGTCGCTGAGCAGTTGTCCGCCCACGCCCACATTGTCCGGCTCATTCTCTTTGATAAAAACATAAAATCCTGCTTCCGGCAGGCCCGTGATCCGCGCCGCCGTTTCTGTAAACTCTTTTGTAAGGGCTTGTTTTTGTTCTTTGGTCAGCTTCGCAGCTTCTAATGTAATAACCGGCATTGTTTCTCCTCCATTTTAATCAAGAAGGGGAGAAGCGGGCAAAAGCAGCCGCTTCTCCCCAAGCAAAATCATGCCATGGGATTTTCCCAAGAACCTCTTGTGTCTACGTTTGCCTCTTTCGCCAGTGTTTCCAGCTGCTCCATCTCCTCTGCGCTCAGTACAACCTGAGCTGCTTTTGCGGCATCCTCCACCTGAGAAGGCTTCGTCACACCGATGATGGGCCGGGTCCCTTTGGCAATCGCCCAGGCAATAGCCACCTGCGCAACCGTAGCGCCATGTTTTTCTCCCATGGAACGCATAGCATCCGTCAGCTTCTCCAGCTGGGGCAAGATCGGGTTATAGGTGTCACCTCTCTGGCTGCCCTCCGGGAGGGGATGGGTGGTGTTGTATTTGCCGCTGAGCGCTCCCTGCTCCAGCACCATATAGGCATAGAAGTCGATTCCGTTTTCCTTGCAGTAATCCAGAATTCCAGCGTCCTCAGAAGAACGGTACAGCAGGCTGTAATGGTTCTGGACGGCGGAAACGTGAATGCCCTCCTTGCTGAGGATTTCTTCCGCTCGTTTGATCTGCGCCAGATTGTGGTTGGAAACGCCCACCTGCTTTACCTTGCCGCTCCCCACCAGAGAAATCAGCCCCGGTGTCCAGCGCTCTACATCAGCGGGATTGTGAATCCAGTAGATGTCAATATAGTCCGTACCCAGGCGCTCCATGCTGGCGTCGCACAGTTCCGCCACCGGGTCTGCACCACTTCCCGCAATCTGCGGGGTGAATTTCGTAGAAAGGATCACATCCTCGCGGGGATAGGTCTTGGCAAAAGTACCCAGGATATCTTCGGATGCGCCCATGCCATATACGGTGGCGGTGTCCCAAAGATTCAATCCTTCCTTCATCGCCGTATCAAATACCGCTTTCAGATCGGCTTCTCCCAGATGGTTGCCAAATACCTGATCGCCGCCTACAGCGCCAACGCCCCAGGACCAGGTGCCGAGTGCAATTTTCGGGAATTTCCTTACGTTTTCCATGATAAAAGTCTCCTTTTCGTTTTTTTATTTAGTTATTGGATATTCCATTGGCAGCCAGCCAGCTGCTCACATCATCGGGCATACTGCTCCCGCCGGAATAGTGAATGTCTAACGCTTCTCCCATAGCCGCATCCGGTGCCAGTTTTGCAATGGCTGGCAAGTTCTGGCCTGGCCTGTTCGTTCTGATCTCGCTGAGCCTCATCCAGCACTGTATTGTAATCGTCGGAATAGGGATTCACCAGTGTAATTTCAAACAGGTCTGCTCCCGTTTGCCGCTGAATTTCCTCCGCGATTCCCTGAGTATTTCCTCCCCAGGAGAAGTATGCAATCAGAACGGTACCGTCCCCACCGGCGGCATTTTCAATCGCGCCGCCAGATACAGTGCCGGAACCAGCTACAGCGTTTCTTACCAGACGGATGCCGATATTGAAGCTCGCCAGCTCCGGCTCCAGTGTGGCCCGATAAGCGGAACGCATGTTTTTCGCAAAGTCGTTCCAGCCGCCGCCGCGATAAACCCGGAAGGAACCGGTCTCTGGTCCCGTGGGATCGGTCTGTTCTTCCGCGGGATATGCGCCGTAGTAATCCCAGACCCACTCACTGACGTTGCCGTGCATATCATAAAGCCCGAACCCATTAGGTTCAAAACTGCCAACGGCTACCGTAGTCTGCCGATATTCGCCAGGCTGTGTTTCCAGATTGCCCTGGGAAAAGTAATTTCCTTCAATCTCATACGGATAATGCCCGTAATAGTTGACCTCTTCAGCACTGGGGGAGTTTTCCGTATTGAAGGGCGTCTCCGTTCCGGCTCGACAGGCATATTCCCATTCCGCCTCGGTGGGAAGCCGGTATCCGTCCGCTTCCCGGTTCCAGGTGACATTCTGCCCCTCTATGGTATAGGCGGGGGTCAGGCCCTCCTGTTCGCTCCGCGCATTGCAATACGCGATGGCGTCCAGCCAGGATACTGTTTCCACCGGCAGGTCTTCTCCAGAAAAGCTGCTGGGATTTTCGCCCATCACCGCCTCATATTCAGCTTGGGTCAGCTCGTAGGGGCTGATATAGAAATCGCTGACCGTGACGGTGTGCTGCGTTTCATCCTCGCTGCGCCAGGGTTCCGAATCCGGGCTGCCCATCTGAAAGCTGCCGCCCCCGATGAGGACAAATCCTTCCGGTGCCTCCAGAACTGGAGGAGTAGTGGAAGAGGTCTCGGAAGCCACTGAATCGCTTTCTGCCGGTGCGCTCTCTGATCCTATCTGCGGTGCAGATTCTTGTGAACAGGCCACAAGTGATATGGCCATCAACAGTGATAACAGGAGTGTCAGTACCCGTTTCATATCATTCCCCCTTACTCGGCAAGGCCGATTCCGGCGAGCCATTCGGTCACAGCGGCAGCAGGATCGGCGGCTTCAGAACTTCCCAAAGAAAGCCCTTCGGTTACGGTTGCATCCGGCTCCATACTTTCAATGGTACCGGAAAAACCGCTGCCACCGGAGGTGACGAAAGGAGCAATTGTTTTGCCAGAGAAATCGTAGTCATCCAGGAAAGTGTAGAGGATCATCGGCATATCGCCCCACCAGTTGGGGAACCCGAAATAAACAGTTTCGTACTGGTCGAAATTTTCCACGCTTTGTGCAATGGCGGGACGGGCGTCGTTTGCCTGTTCGTCCTGCGCGATATCCAGCAGGGTATCGTAGTCATCGGTATAGGGTTCTGAGGGAACAATCTCAAAAATATCCGCGCCGGTCTGGGGCTGGATTTCAGTTGCTACCGACTCGGTGTTGCCAGACCAGGAAAAATACACTACCAATGAAGTGGAACCTGTTTCTGTTTCCGGCTGAGAGGATTCCTCGTCCTGCGGTACACTCTCAGTAGGAGCAGTGCTTTCAGAAGAGGGCGTATTTTCTTCGGGTGCGTCAGAGCCTTCCGGCCCGGAGGTCGCTGCCTGGGTACTGCTTTCCGGAGTGCCGCTGTTTCCGCAGGCAGCAAGAGAAAATACCATTGTGAGTATCAACACAAAAGAAAGAATTTTTTTCATACTAAGAATCTCCTTTCAGTTGGCCGGCTGCCGCAGGGCAGAATTGCTCCGCTTGCCACCTGACCTTTTTCTATTGTTTTTCTTTACCCAGCGTCATGCACTTTGCGGCAGTGTCACCGGTTTTGAGATAAGTGTAACCGGGCATTTCAAACAGGATAGGCTTGAAAACGCCGTAATCGATTTTCCCGGTTGCATTGAGGATACTTTCCTCTGCATAGGTGTGATCAATTTTCAGGATAAAATTGTCAAACCCTTTAGTTTCATAGATATCCTCCACCGTGCATTCCATGGAAAGCTTTGCCTCATCAATCAGCGGAGCGCTGTTTTGCCCGATACTGTAGACGAATACCTCGGATTTGTCCGTCTTGCCGCCGCTGACGCAGCCTACATAGTCTGCCTTGGGGAGCATCGCCTCGTCCACAATGTTCACAGACAACACCTGTGTATCACGAATCCCCTGGTTGGTATAGTGAGGCTTTGCAAGGCTGACCATAATGTGGTCATGCCTCATGATACCCACATGGCCCACCAGCACCCAGTTGGGCTTGCCGTTTACCATAGCGCCCACTACCGTCAGCGGCGTGGGATAAAGTGCCAATACACTGCCTAAATCTTTTTTCATAGTCTTATTTCTCCTATCATTATTTTGCTTTTTTCGCTTGACCTGCTTTCTGGATTTTGTACCGAAGGTAATCCAGACGGTCTAATTGAGCCTGCTTAAAATGAATCTCATCCAACGTACTGTTACGGTGCTGGCTGATCATTGCCAGCCGTTCCTGCTCTGTGTTTTCCCCTTCCAGCAGCAGCCGCATGTAGCTCTCCACTTCTTCGTTGGAAAAGCCCACATCATGAAGTGTCATGATGGTACTCAGACGGTGAATATCTTCGTCGTCATACTGCCATGCACCCATCACTTTTTTCACTGCGCCGCATAATCCCCAACTTTCATACTCCTTGAGAATCTCAATAGGAATACTGTAGCGCTCGCTTGCTTCCTGAATCGTCATCTTTTCACCTCGAATGCTTTACCATACAAAAAATTAAAGGTGCTCCGTCCGGAACACCTTCATTGTAATATGTTTGGCTCTCTATGCAAAATGCCTATATTTTATTACCAGAAATAACTTTTTGACATTACGGAACAAAGTCAATTAACCTCAATTAGCCACTGGTCAACTAAAAGATAAATTTTATCAGAAGTCCTGTATTTGATGCAGTCAAAAAAATCAGCTTCCTGAAAAATACAATCTGAGCACCTGTTTTTATCAGATGGTTCCATTCCTTCAAATTGTGTTATATACTGGTCTCAGGCAAGACCGTTCAACGCACTGACAGGAGGGATTCCGCATGAGCCGGAGATATGGAATATTGATTTTTTTCATCCTTGCTTTGGTCATCACATCGCTTCCCGGATGTTCATGGAACGGACTTGAAGGGCTTTCAAAGAATGAAGCCGGCACTTCAGAAGCAGAATCATCCCCTCCCGGAATTTTTTATGCAGATTCATCCCCAGTCTACAACAACGGCATCTGCAGCGTACTCATCAGCGATAAAAATATGGTTCATGAATTCAGTCCGCTTTCCGCCGAATGGGATATCGTAGATTCCTGGCTCATCGGCAAAATAAACCGGCTCTATTGGATTGCCGTCAGAGGAGGGACTTATCATTCAAAAGTAGATGGCTGGAAGATCAACAGAATTTCTGGCAATTCCCTCTTATCAGACGAAAGCGCCACAGCATGGGCTGTTATAGATAAAAGCCGGCACGCTGATACAGGAGACTTCGTGAATGAAGGCCCCGGTTGGATTCGCCTCAGGCGCAGCCGGATATTTGAAGACGTGCCGTTTTCCTATCGGGATATTCTTCTTTATCAGGATGGCGAAAATGCTTATCTCGCTCTGGAACAAAATGAGGACTCCAGCCAATGGTATCTGCTGAAAATATGGGGATACGGTGATTGGCTGAAAAAAGAAACGGATCTGTTTTTTCAGATCCTTTCCTGCGGCAGTATCTCGGATGATCCCGCCAATATCGACTTCATATCCGTCTGCTGGAGCCATAATGTCCAGGCCTTTCACTCTGACCATCCCGCCTGGTCCATCGCCGTATCATGGCCCGTCTATACCATGGAGCAATTTTTCCGTCTGGCTCAAAACGGCTCGCTCTGCATCACGTCAGAAACCAAAAGTACAGACAGATATTTTGACCGGATCTTAATTGACAGTGAGGTATCCGAAGATTATTCTGTCACAGAAAACACAGACCTGTGGATCCGGATAAAAACAGCGGCAGCTCCCTTCGATGAAGCTCTGCCCTATAAAGACATTCTTTTATATCAGGAAGGCAATGATGCCATTCTGGCATATCAAATGGCTGAAGCTCCTGATTCCTGGTATTTCTATCGCATCCCGGATTACGGGGAGTGGCTGGAAAAGGACATGGATTTGCTTGCGCGGTATCTGGCGTTTTAAGATAATAATGGAAGATCAGGCACAGTTAGGCCGTTTATTTGAAAGGCTTTGCAGGTACATTTCGGAACGTGGACGCAAAAGCCTGTGCCATCGGCATGGCTAAATCATCCGGATCTGCAGACTCCATTATAATATCATCTTCGGTTAAAAAAATTCCAGAGATATTCACCTTGCGTTAAAACCATGGTTTTTTCCAATATTGACATAGCCTTTACAACCAATTCCAGTATAACATTATCCATATATATTCTACTCCTATCCTTATCTTGCTTTGTTTGTACATTACTTCTTTTTTCAAATAATATAAGGCTATCAACCCACAAGCTGATAGCCTATATATTAAAGTGCCAATTTGTATAATGCTAATTGATTAAGGCTTACGCCTTCCTTGTCTGCTTCAATTGCTAAACGCTGATGTAATGACTTTGGCAGCCGTCAAGTTCTAAAATTCTGCCGTAAAAATAATGCCCGCTTTCGTCGTTCATTTCCTGTACTAATCTTGTATACGGTAACTTCATATAGTCCTTAACTTCCATGGGTTATGCTCCTCTTTCTTCTTGCCGGAAGTCCATGTAAGCGGCGCCAAAGCGCCGGAAGACGCCCTCACGCTGGTAAGCGGAGCTGATTTCGCCGTCTATGCCAAAACAGTCCAGGGCTGGGCAGGCACTCTGTTGAACCGTTCAGATGCCTAAACCCTGCAATGGTTTTGCAACTTCCTTTTTAAGCCAATTCCCATACTCAGGGAGTCGAAATAAACGCAAAAAAAGAATCTGACCAAGCCACAAGCTAAAGTCAGATTCTCTCCTAAATACTGCCGGCAACCGGACTTGAACCGGTACGGGGTTGCCCCCGAGGGATTTTAAGTCCAAAAAGTCATTTTGAATTTAACGGAATTTTGTTCCATCTATTTGATTCTTCTTCTCTGAAATTTTCCCTGTTTACTGGCACTATCTGTAAAAATCCCTCTATATTACAGCCATTTTCAAAATTTACGAAATAGTGTTTTTCGGACCGTTAAGAGGGATGCCGGAAGGATGAAGGGGATATAAACGAAGGTAACATATAATCACTTTTTTATGCTTTGAAACGATGTTTTCACTGCCATGGCGTTTTAAAGGAGACTTATGAATTATCAATTGGAAATCAAACAGATTGTAGACTTCCCGCGCTGTCGGATCTACCGGGAATTTCTACAGACGCTCATGAAGGATAAGAGCATCCGGACAACCGGAAGCTCTTATCTTTTTTATTTTATGGTATTATGCTCCTATGCTAATTTCCGCACCTCCTACCGCAGGCTGGAGGGTATTTCATATCTGGTAGGCCCCGGTGAATGGATATGCAAATCCTCAGAGCTTACAGAATGGTTCCGCGTCCGCTTCCAACATCAGGCTTTTTCTATTCTGGATACCTTGCAAAGGCAGAATTATATCTCATACACACGGCTTGGCCACGGGCATTTAGTCAGATTTTCAATCACCAACTGGAAAAAACATAATACAGTCCTTGACTATAATTACCCCTGTCTGAAGGATGTCGGCTTTTTCTTCTTTCCCATCTCCGCCGTTCATGAACTGATCAGCATGGGGAAATGCTCAGAGATGGATATCGTTCTGGATCTTTGGATTCATGCTATTTATAACGATGAACAAGTCCAGGGCTCCAATATAGGGCCGGTTGTATATTTTCGCAACTGCACTGGCAATCCGCTGGTAAACTACAGTGATCTGGCAATACGCTGGGGAATCTCAAGATCCTCCGTCAGCCGGATTTTAAATAAACTGCAGGGTATGGAATATCTGTCGCTGATTTCCTTTACCGGCAGGCACGGCAGTATTATCTATCTTTGCAATTATCTTTCCACCATGTTCAATATCAGCGATGTCATGATCGACAAGGAGGAGGTTTCCATGACTTTTTGTATGTCCGTTCAGACAAAAGAAGAAAATTCCCTTTCTGATAACAGTGAGATTCTTGATGAACAGATATCTATCAATGATAGCATTCCAGAAACAGCGTTTAGCGTTTCAGAATCTGACATGAAACAGATCGTCAAAAAAGTGGTGAAAATCCTTGCTACGCAAGGCATTCCATGCACTGCATGTCCACTTACACACTATAAGTTATATAGATTATCCGACTGCGGGGAAACTGATATTAAGTATTCTCTATCCATCAGGTGTCCGGGCAGAGGGACGCAATATTTATTTGAAATATCCATAAGACAATAATGCCCCTCAGATAGATCAATGGAAAGGATGGTTAATTTCTATGAACAGAAGAACAAATAAAGTGATTGAGGATTATGCGAAGGAGAACCCACTATTTCATGACACCTGGAAGCTTTTAAAGAATTACAGAGATGCTGTCTGGAACCTGGAGCTGGCTGTCCGACAGGTACGTCGTGATTTTGAGGTTGAGTATGGGACAAGTATTGAAGAATTTTTAGATTCCATATACCTGGCCGGAGCCGATGTGGGCGGAACACAGTTGGAAAGCTATGCGAGGAGCATTGAGCGAAGCCACAAAATGCTCACCCTGTTGAACAGTGCCGTCGAGACTCTGCGTTCAAAGCATAAGCATGGTGAGCAGTATTACTGGATTCTGTATTACACCTATCTGTCTCCCCAGCAGCCACAGAACACCGAAGAAATCATTGAGAAGCTGCAGGAACATATTGCCAACATATCTTACAGAACCTATTACCGCAAGCGTCCGGATGCAGTTCAGGCCCTCAGCGCTATATTGTGGGGATACAGTTCAAAGGAATGCATTGATGTTCTGGATCACTTTTTTCCTGAAAAAATGCGCCTTTAAGGCCTATTTTTGCCAGGCTATTCTATTTCATCAAAATGTATTATATACTGTTCTTCATAACCAAATTCTAGAAATATTGCATTATTCCCCAACTGCTGTATCCTGTCGGATATAACTGTTGGGGAATATGCCGTACTGCATTGCTCTGCAAGATTAAGATTTTTCAAAACTCAAAGAGCCATTTACCGTCATATGGTCTCTCAGATTCCTGAATGGTTCAAAACCGTATTTACGCAACTCATTATGAATTCAACGTATGCTGACGGCGTGTCTACGCAATAACCAACCTGCGCTATGTGCGTGATACACGTCCGTATATCCGGAGAAGTCGTGCTCTTCAAATAATCTATCAGAGCCTAATATCGTAAATTTGATTGCATTAAAATTGCCCTTAGTTGATCAATTATATAATGCGTACATGGTATCCGGACCGGCCAGGCCATCTGCTGAAAGTCCCCTATTCGCCTGAAAATTTTTCACTGCAGTTGTCGTACCATTTCCGAAAATACCATCAACACCGTTTGGATTGAAACCTCGGCAATACAGCATTCCCTGTAACAGATGCACATCATTACCTCTGTCTCCAGCCTTCAAAATTGTTACTGCTGCCTTTGAATCAGAGCCAAAAATCCCATCCGGCGTAACACCAAGAATCTGCTGATATGCCTTGGTAGCAGCCTTTTTGGTATTTGTTCCATAAATACCATCCGCCGTCAGCCCAGAGTTGTAATTTTCATTAAGCCATAACTGAAATGCCCGGATCGTGCTATCCCCAGTTGGATCTGGATCTACCACTCCGCCACCTTCCCAAGAACCGGACAAGAACATCTGCTTTTCTGCTGCACGACGTCTTACCAATCCTTCAAGAACCTCGCCGCCAGCATAAATCCATTTGTCAAATTCATTTGCGGCTCCGTTGATATCACCTGCATTCAGCTTTTTTAAGAGTGTACTGGAGGAAAGATTTCCAGTCCCTACATTGAAAGTAAAGGATACCAGGGCATCAAACTGACTCTGATTGATGGCATATGTTACATAGCTATTTACAGCGTTTTCCGCTGTCTTTAGATCCTGTCGAAGAAAGGCAATGGCTTCTTCTTCTGTTATTGTCATACCCTGATACACTCCGGATGTATGCCCATAACCGATGGTCCACACTCCAACAGAATCTTGATAGGCTGTCAGCCTGCATCCTTCAAAAGATGTAATTAGGTCAATACCAGCCTGAGAAGTAGTAAAACTCATACTTATTCCTCCGTTCATTATTTTTTGTACATGTACACTAAATAAAAAGAACGGATAAATATATTTGTAAACCACTCCAATTTTAATCTATAAGGGACAGCTCAACTGTATTACCGTATCCCACAAATACCAATGGACCATTTTCAGTTTCGTTATGAAGAAAAGCAATTTTTCCAGTTATGCTCTCACCTACTTTTAATGAATAATTATATAGAGAGTTTTCCAAACAACCCGTTACATCTTCTGCATTCTCCCTTTCTTCAGGCAACTCAAAGTAAAAGGCAAATGCTTTTAAAGACGCTATATTTTCCTGTAATGATATTTCCTCTACTTCTCCGGCATTATATTCCATATATATTGTAATTATAATATATTCTTTGCCTTTTTCAGGAGCTTGCAACATAGCATTTTTTTCCAGAAGTTCTGAATATGCAGTTTTTCCCCGAATCACATCCTTAATTCCTATTGTAACAGTCACTGGAATAGAAACTCCATCAACCGTTTGGAATCCATTTAGTGTATCTGTCATACCATATGGAATCGTTTCCTCGGACTCTATCCCTACTTCCGTTTCTAAATTATCTGAATCCACAGCTATTTGGTTTTCATCAAAGCCTTTTACCTCATCAATCTGAGAAAATACCTCGCCACTTTTAGTATTATTTTCATCTATTTCCGTTTCCTGAGTGTCTATCGAATTTTCTGTCCCGTAATCAGAAGTATCCGTTTCCAACATCGCCTCCTGAAATTCCATTTTGTCCTCTTCCGAGATTTGGGGTTCGGCAACAATAGTAACCTCTTCAATTCCGCTCAATGTGGTTATGTCTTGACAAGAGCAGAGCAGCACACTACATAAACCCAGTATTATTGTACATTTTTTCATATTTCACCCCATCTTTTAAAGTGCCTTTTCACACACATACTTCAATTCCAAAAAAGTACCTGTAAACAATTTGTAAAATCTTCCACGGGAAATAGTAATCATATAGTCTTTACTAGGATCGCCAATTATTACATCATCTCCTCTACATTCAAATACAACTATGTAATGGAAAACCCCGGATATAATTTTTATATTTGCTATAAAAGGGGTTAATTGCAGTACACTTCCATATTCATCTTCCTCAATATGATAGCCATCAGCTTTAACCCCAAATTCTTTCAATATCTTGACCAAATATAGTAAATTACACCCTCTCTCAGTATCTATCTCTTCCAGCGTCATCAATCTATCATAATCAAATGAAATGTTATAAAAACTTAATATCATGGCAATACAGGCTATTCCACAATCATAACTTTTCTTTTGTCTATATATAATGTATTTCATTATTCATTTACAGAAAGAGAGCCACTTTAGTGGCTCTCTCCTCTTTTTTCCCTTTCTGCTTCGTATTGTCCTTAGAAGATAGAAGGCCAAACGTTCCAAATCGTTGAAAAGATCAGCTGTCTTACCGCCGTATCACCGCCATCTTCAATGTCGATCGGGTTGGCATGGCTCACCAGATAGCTGACAGCTGCTGCAGCTGCAATTCCTCCGATGACGCCCCCCTGCATCCCGATAAAATTAACCAGACCCGGACCATCATAGTAAGCAACCGCATGACCGAAAATTTCTTCCTGAATCTGCTGCTGAGTCATGCCAGATACAAGATGCTGGTCGATAAGCCTTGCAGCCTCATTTTTGCAGTTATCTTTGTTCCGATATTTGGGATCCATCGGAAGAGAAACGCCGGTTCCATACACATTTGCCATTTCGATACAACTTAATTTTCTCATGCTTTTTCTCCTTTTATATTATTTAGTAGATTTGCAAATCTATTAAATAAAAAGAATAAAGCATTCCGTTTGTAAACCCGATTAGATATTTTTTTCACCTTGTATATAATATTCAATCATTCGGCTTGTATCATCAAACTTAAAGATCATCACAGGATCTTCTTGAATTTTATTGGTAAATGAAATGTAATATTCTGTGTTTTCCTCACCTTTACTTTCTATAGTTTTAGCGGATTCCAAAATATCTTTTTTCAGAGAATCATATGCTGTTTGCGGTAAAGAAAAAGATAATTCTATCGAAAATTCCTTGGCAAAGAATGACTCATACATCAAATATTCATAATTGATATTCTCCCCTTCCTCCGGTATTTCTGGAGGTAAGAAATCATAAATATCCATTTCATATTCTGATATTTCTTCATCAAATACAAGGTAATTTTCAATATTGGTTGTATGGGATGAAATAGGAGGTAATAATACAAACAAGATAAACCCAAGCCCATAGCATAAAAAGGACGTGGGTAAAAGACTAATTAAAATTCCCACATTCCCTATACTAAATTTTATATTTTTCATATAATAAGTAAGAACTAATATAATTTCTGCTATTATTGGAGATAACAAAAGTAAATAAGCTACCAAGGGCACTATGATATATCTTCCAGTATATATATCAGGATATTTTGCAGAATATATTCTTAATAATATATTATGCAACCAAACTCCTAATAAGATATCGCATATTATAACAAAAACTCCAATCCCCCAAATCCATACTCGACTGTTAATAACTACTTTCTTCATTTTGGTATCCTCCTCGTTATGCATAGACTTAAAATGTAATTGTAAAAATCACAATTGTCTCATAAACATTGGGGTAATCCCATATCCTATATGAGGCTATGACTCTTCCCCTACTTTTTTTGCAAAATATGTTGTGTCAAGATGTTATCTCATCCTCTTAATTTCGTTTACCTTTCCTCTTCTTTTCTTTTCCCTTAGACATTATTTTGTGGTAAATCTATACCTAAATTCCATTAAAAAAAGTAACTTGTCAAAAATATGCGTTTTTCTGTCATTTTTCCGTTTTACTTATAATTCTCATTAAATTTTTGCCACTATATAGTAACACATCCAACAAATAATATCAACAAATACTATTCTTATTTGCCCTAAAACATTGTATTGACAACCAATACAAATTATATATATATTAAGCTTAATATTTTTCTAACAAAAAATTTCACAATACTATTCTGTAAATCAGGTAACGTTTATGAAAAAAATAGCAGCATTATTTTTTATTTACATTATATTCTTGCAAATATCCTGTGCAGCCTCTAGCACTAAATTTATGTCTATCCCTGATAAACAAAAAAATGCAGAAAATATATTTAATGAAAAAGTCATTCAAAAAACCAGTAGTATTCATGAAAAGATATCTCAAAATGAAGAAACATCGTTAGGAACTGTTATACTTTCTGATCCCAACTTGAATCTTCAGCTATGCTCTTCCCAGATAACAGATCTCATGTACAATAATCTATTTATACAATATAGAGGGCAGATTTTACCGATTTCCGGGAGTACCCTTAACAATACTATGTTTAATGCTTCATTATGGCCATTTGATAATAACAAAAAGGTCGCGATAACTCTAATCTCGGGTGAAGGCTCGGGGGTTCTTCTAATGGATTTGCATATAATCGACCTTTTATCTATGACAGAACTCCTGTATGAATCTCCCCTTTCGTACCTCGATTCACACTTAGACAGCGAGATGAATGATGGAATTGTGTCTTTGACTCTTCCAAATCAACTCTTTTCTTTTGACATACGAGGAATTGATTCTGACAATTTATATGAAAAAGCTACATACGGTGGAATAATAAAATATTATGTTAAAGACGATACCATCTTTGCTGATATCCATATTCAGATTTCACCCACCACTAATCTTGGATATGTCACTTTAAAATATAAGTTTCAAGAAAACAAATATACTATAACGCAAATGGATTTTTTCCTTTATGAGGATAATCAAATTCCCTGTCAAATTTCTCAAAAATAAAGCAGGATATATAAGATTGTTCCTTATATACCCTGCTCCAAATTCTTTATATTTAGCAGTCTTTATTCAGTTTTAAAAATCATATCCTTCAACCAAAAAGAAGGTATGGGCATTTCCGAGGGTAATTTCCCGTACTACGTTTACGGCCCGGGATGTTCCGGGAAATTTATACTTACCTCCATTAGCCGCCAGAATAGAATTATACAATGTAGTGGTATTAAACCACAGGCAATGGCCAATCGGATTTGCATTAGACAGATAAAATTTAGCCACATGCAGACAGGTTGACCAAGCAGAATGAGTGGTAGGATCCAAAGCTACCGGCAACGTAATTCCATTAAACTGACTGCCATTTCCCTGAAGAACGATGTCCTTAATAGTACTTCCAAATTCAGCAGGAAACTGCAGCCTATTATGTGCAACATATGCAATTCCATACATTTCATTTATAGGCTGATTACCCGCTTCTCCCAGAATCATACGAGCGAGGCAGTCTGCCGGAGTACATTTCTCCCTCATTTCTGCAACACTGGATACTTTAGTTCCTTCCGGAACAAATGCTCTTGTTTCCATAACGTTTCACTCCTTTCGTTTTTTTTCAGATACATCAATTAAAAAGAAGATAAAACGCTATGTGTAAACTATTTTTACTTCTTATTTATTTCATCCTGAAGAATCGATAAAACTTTCTTTAAACTTTCTGGCAATTTTACTCCCATTCTTCCAGCATTCTCTAATAAAGACAGTAATTCATTAATAATGAACCAGATTGTAACCAACAATCCAAACAGGGTATTTGTCTGGTATGTCACTCCAATCTCTTCTAACAAACGGAAAATCAGATAATCTGTGCAAACAGCAGCGAAAATTGTTAATACATAACCTATTTTTTTATATATTCCCAATATACTTTTTCTGCTGCTCCAACCAAAACTTGAATCGCCCGGATGCTCTATAGCTTCTTTTTTAGATGCAAGCATTCCTGATATATAATCCACAACCATCAGAATAACTAAGAGGCCAATTGCTGGTCCTATCAGTTTTAACCAGTTACTAATCAGAGAGCTGATACCCACAATCGCTCCCTTTAATAGAAGTGTTCTTTTCTCCATACCGCTCCTTATAAAAGGTCAACTATTTCAACCTCATCTTCTTTTGCTTTATGATATAAAAATATTTTCAGATAACGATATGTAAACTATGATTTTATATATTCTCTCAGTTCATCATATAGATATTTCCTCATTCGATGGATATATTGCCTTGATTTATGAAGTCTAGCTGCAATTTCAGCATCAGACAAATTTTCTTCCATAATCAGTCTAAAAATCGTCTTTTTCATACCTGTAAACTTATTTATAAAAAGCTCTATATCTTGTCGAAACAACATCTTACCATATTCTTTTTCTTCATATATCAAATTCTGTGGATTTTCCTCTGCGCCTTCGCCGCTATCCAAGTCATGTTGTTTCCTGCTTGCTCTGTATAGCTCCAGAAATTTTCTCCAAACCGCATTGTTTATATATTTTACGATTTCTGCATCGCTTTTGTAATATTCCATTCCCTGTACGCTTTCCCATAATGCCAGCAGAAATTCCTCTCTGACATCTTCTTTATCATCCTTATATAATTTCTTAGTATACTTTCTGATCAAAGGCTCAAACTTATCAATCAATCTGTAAAACTCTTCCTTATCTTTTCGTATATCATTAATCAGTTCAACAAATTCTCCCATTTTCCATTCCTCCTGAAGAGGAAAAAGAAAAAACCGAGGAAAATGTAAACTTAAAAGGGAAAATATTTTAATTATGCAATGGAATTTGTTTTTTTATGCTTTTACGACATAACAAGGGCTTTTTCTGTAAAAATTTGGCATTGAAATTTCGTATATTGGCACACTATTGCAATTTACAGGGCATTTTCGTAATGATAAGATATTCATGCTGAAAAATATTTCAGGAAAAGCCGGAAGCCATAAAGCTTCCGGCTTTTTATGTCAAAAATTATTAACCAGTCACTCAGTCACATTTTCAGGAGGTAAAACGTGAAAAGATTACAGCTGATTCAAAAGGTTCCTTTTTCCCCAGCCAGATCCGCATTCAGTCAATTACGGATTTTCATTTTCTCCGGGATTCCGGCCTTTGCTTATTTTTTCACCCTGTTGTCCGACCGCATTTATGCTGCGGATATATGGACGCAGGCTGAAACTATCATGAAGGACATTTATAATCAGATTCTTGGAATCTCCACAATTGCAGCCATCGTCACTGCTTCTGCCGCTCTGCTTTTAATGAATTTTTCCAAATCCGGCCGCACAGTGGATGAATCCCGCGCCTGGCTCAAGAGGATCGTGATTTCCTGGGCAATTCTTAACAGCATGGGGTTCATTATGGCATACATCACACCCTTTTTCTCCAACGGCCAGTGGAACGGGCAACCATAATACCAATCACCGGGCAGCCCTGGGCTGTCTTTCATATTAGGAGAATCGATATGAACATGTTTCAGTCTCAATACGCCGCCTCTGTTTATCAGGTAATAGATGGAATCAGTATCCTTTTAGGGGAAGCCCCTGTCAGCCAGACTTCTATGGGCTGTCTGATCTGCATCCCTCATCACTGCATATCCGAGGCTGCCGGTAATGAATTCCGGCTTTCCCTTCCAAAACGGTTGTTACGAAGGGTTCGTTCCCCATACCTTCAGATCCGCCATGGTCGGCTTGTTTATGATGTCTTTTTAAACCGGAATATTATTTATCTGGCCATAGATTGCGGGAAAGGAGGAACCGATGGGGATTCTTGACGGCATAGTGGAATGGATCGCAGAACAGGTGATGAATCTTCTGGATCTGATCACCACCTCTGTACTTGGAGCTCTTGGCTGTGATATGAGCACCTTTTTGCGCTACTTCCCTGCCGCCGAAAGTATGTACCGGATTTTTGTCGCTCTCGCCATTGGGCTTGTTCTCTTAAACTGGATCTGGCAGATATTTAAAAATTTCGGTCTGATCGCAGGAATCGAGGCGGAGGATCCGGTGAAGCTGAGTAGCCGTTCGATCCTGTTTATCGTCCTGATCTTTTCCTGTGAGCAGATCACAGCTTTGGCTCTGTCTATAGCTGGTACACCCTATTCCTGGATTCTGGACTCCAATCTTCCGCCCCTGAATTTTGCGGATTTTAATTCTGTCCTGCTGACCATTCTTGGAGTCTGTGCCAATGGTTCGGTGGCCCTGATCGCACTGATCCTGGTTTTGATCCTTGCCTGGAATTATGTCAAATTACTGTTTGAAGCCGCCGAACGATACATCCTTCTCGGGGTTCTCGTTTATACTGCCCCGGTTGCATTTTCCATGGGCTCAAGCCAGACCACCTCCAATATTTTTCGGGCATGGTGCAGGATGTTTGCCGGACAGCTCTTCCTTTTGCTTATGAACGCCTGGTGTCTGCGCCTTTTCACCAGTATGGTGGGGAGTTTTCTGGCAAACCCTCTCTCCCTGTAATAAGAAAGGATTAAATTATGAAAAGACAAATAATACTGCTTGGCCCTTTCGTGTTCTGGTGGATCACTCAGCCTCTTTCCGTTTTAGCGGTAACAGAGGCTGATGTGGAAGCTGTCGGAAAGGAAACGGCCGCCGGAAATGTTTTTATCTGGTTTCTCTGTGCGATTGCTTTCCTGAAGATCAGCCAGAAGATAGACAGCTTCCTTTCCAGTCTGGGAATCCATGTCGGCAATACCGGCGGTTCCATGCTGGAAGAGATCATGATCGCCGCAAAGGGAATTGCCGGAAGCAAGAGCTATTCAAAAGGAGGCAGTTTTCACGGCGGATCCTTCCACGGCGGGGGAAGCTCCAATAATCTTCACAGTCCCTCTTTTCTTTCCGGCGGACTGGCCGGGGCCGTAAGCCGACAATTCACCCAAAGTACGATGAATACCGTAACCGGCCAATCCAATAATCCGATCGGCCGGATGGCTTTTGAATCTTCAATGAAAAAAGGCGGAGAATTTGCTAATAACGTAACGGCGGCAGTCGCAAAAGGAAGCATCAGCCATGCAGGGACTATGACAGGTACACAGGCCGCAGCCGCACTCAGCTCCTATATGGGGCATACGGATAACCCGGATTCTCCCAGCTACAGTAATGTGGAGATCGGCGGCGGCCGGATCATGGGAACAGAAACCTCTGCATCCCATCCAAACGGTTCAGCCTTCGGTCTATACAGTACAGAGCAGTACCTGCCGCCGGAAGGAAATTATGAAACGATCAAAACCGCTGACCAGTCCACATGGTACAGACAGTATGCCGCTGATACAGTAGAACGGACTCCCTATATGACAGAGACCGGGAAAATTGCTTATCGTGAGAATATCGTTCAGAAGCTTCCCCCCGTCCCCAAAAGAAAGGACCGCGTATAGATGGCAGAATCTAAAGAAGAAAAAAGCGGGAATATCATTTCCCAATCCGCTGCCGTTGCCGGTCAGCTGCAGACGGCTCTGAAAACAGGGAAGCAGATTGCAGGAGCGGCGAAAGGAGCGGCCGCAGGTCCCTACGGTATGGCCGCTGCAGCTCTCTGGGAGAACCGGAAATTAATGATCAGGATCCTCGCAGCAGCCATCTTTCTTCTTATGCTTCCTATCTTGTTTCTGCTGATGCTTCCTGCCCTGATCTTCAGCCAAGAAGGCCTGGATCAGGCTGACGGTAATGTATGGAAGGATAATCAGATTATCATGGAAAACATCTCCGACGCAGAAATGGTTATAGAAGGAATCCTGCAGAAACGACATGATGAGATCATTGAGCAGATCAATGCGGAAATTCTCTTGCTTGACGAGGACTGCGAATACAGCATACATGACGATTTTGCGGATGAGATCGTTTTTGAGAGCACTCTGGTCATCTCCCAATTCTGTGCTTCCCGCCGGGAATACAGCGATATCCGCTTAAATGAGCTGGAAAATTTACTGGAGCAAAATACTGCTGGCATTTTTTCCTATACTCTGGATGTGACAGATAAGGAGGTCTATGACGAGCAGACGGACAGCACCCATATGATAGAGCATTATGCTTACACCGTTCTGTATTCCGGCGACACCTTTTTTCCTGATACCGTATTCCGGCTGACCGAAGAACAGGAAACGCTGGCCAATGAATACGCTTCCAACCTGCATCTGTTTCTGATGGATACCGTCTATCAGGTAGAAGTCAATCCGGATCTGGTTCCCGGAGCGACCGGAAATGCTGCTGTGGATCTCGCGCTTACCAAACTGGGAACGCCTTACAGCCAGGCCCTTCGTAACCAGGAGGGGTATTTCGACTGCAGCTCTTTCACCTACTGGGTATATAGTCAGCTCGGCATCCGGCTTCAGCATGGCGGTTCCAATACTGCTGCCGCTCAGGGGCGGTACATTACAGAAAATAACCTGGCCGTCTCCTATGACGATCTGTCCCCTGGCGACCTGATCTTTTATTCTTTTGAAACGAACGGACGTTATATGAATATCAGTCATATTGCCATTTATGCCGGTAATGGATATGTCGTAGACGCTTCGTCCAGCCGGGGAGAAGTAGTTTACCGCCCTTTATACGGTCAGAACAGCATAGTTCTGTGCGGCCGCCCTTATACAGTAACCTGATTCCGGAACAGAAAAATATCTGTTCTTTTTTTATGAGGAAATCTTCATGAGACCAGAAGAAAATAACATTTATGTCATTCCCCCAAACTATGTGGATACCGGAACCGTATTGGGCGGAACCATCAAGCTCAGAAATGCAGCGGAGGCGGTTGTTCTTTCCCTGTTGATCGGTCTTCCGGTTTTTCAACTACCGCTGAAGCTGACCAGTAAAATCATCATCTGCTGCCTGACTGTCCTCCCGGCTGCCCTGTTCGCTGTCATCGGTATAAATGGAGATAGTCTGACCGGTTTCCTGTTCAGCTTTTTTATTTATCAAAAAAGGCGCCGGATACTGAGTAAAGAAGATCCTGACTCTTCAAACAGGCCGTCCGTCTCCCCTTCCCAGGGAGCCCGGAGGTCATTTTTTTCTTCTTTGGCAAAACCAAAGAGAACCGACCGTACCAAACCGAAAAAAGAAGACTTTCCTGAAGAATTCGGCCAGCTGAAGGAACGGCGGATTTCCTCCAAAAAAGCCGTCCGTTCCCGGAGGAAAAAAGATACTCCTTACTCTTCCCTCCCCCGGTCCGATACCGAAAAGCCTTTGCTTAATCCGGCAGCATCCTTTCTGCCGATTCAGGAGATAAAAAATGGCATCATCTATACAAAGGACCACCGCTACGTCAAGATCGTTGAAGTATCGCCTATTAACTTCCTTCTCCGCAGCGCCAGAGAACAGCAGAATATCATTTATTCCTTTGTCAGCTTTCTGAAAATCAGTCCGGTCAGGCTCCAGTTTAAAATATTAACCCGCCGGGCGGACATCAACCGCCATCTGGAAACCCTGCACAGGGAAATGGAGTCCGAAACGGACGAGCGCTGTCTGGCTCTTCAGGAGGATTATGAAAACCTGATTCGTCAGATCGGTTCCAGAGAAGCTATTACCCGGCGCTTTTTTCTGATATTTGAATATGAACCGCTCACGGCTAACCGGAATAATGACGAAAGCCATGCCATTGCCGCTCTGGAAACAGCAGTCCAGACCGCGAAAACCTATCTTCAGCAATGCGGCAATGAACTGCTGCTTCCGGAAAATGAGGATGAATTGGCCGCTGAGGTTTTCTACAGCATCCTGAACCGACACACCAGCATATCCAAACCTCTGCAGGTACGGATCAATGAGGTGATCGGACAATATATCAATGCCGGCAGAAAAGAAGAATTGGATCACATTCCCACAGCTGAGTTTATCGCTCCGGAGTCAATCGACTTTACCCATAGCGGCTATGTAGTCATGGACGGTATTTATCATACTTATCTGATGATCGCTTCCGGCGGATACCGCTCCCAGGTTTATGCGGGCTGGACTTCGCTGATCATAAATGCAGGGGAGGGGATTGATATGGATTTATTGTGCGACTTGTTCCGCTACAAGTCTGAAAAAGATGAAAAAGCGGCAATAACCAGATTGGTTGTTGAACTGGTTAACTGAGAGGTGGAATGAAAGGGGTAACGCCCTGAAACGCCTCCCCTGAGACTCCGGCATGCATATGCAAGGGAAACCTGATATGTGTGAAGCCCGGTGAAGTCGGCTGAAAGTGACCGTATGACGAGAGTGTACTGCAAAGCATACAGGGAAAGGAAGAGGCAAACAAACACCGTCACGAAAGCTGTCCAGAGATGGATGGTGTCACCCATAGGCCGGGGGTCTATAAAATACCCATGGTGAGAATGCCTGAAAGGGCTGACGAAAACCGCGAATGTAAGGGTCTAAACCGTAGTGGCATAGAAATGTGTCATTTCCCGAATAGGGGAGCCAGTGTGGATGAGTAAAAATGGTAAATATGAAAATCCATAACATGCGAAATCCCAAAAGGGTGGCGGGCATGTTCCAGCTGGCAGGCTTAAAGCGGACACCTAAAGGTATATGTACAGATAGGTTAACCGGAACAAGGAAAGGTACCGGGTCTCCCCATTCGGAGATAGTCTGGCGAATCATATAAGCAGATGAACCGGTGCTGAAAAGCAGAGGTCGAACCTATGATTGCCCAACGAAAAAGGCGGGCAGGAGGAATGGCCTCAAGTCATTCCAAACTATCAGGTCATTCTTGAAATTAAATAAGGATTTCGGGTATGACAAAAAGAAGTCATCCCCCGTAAGGGAGGTGGTGCCTTATGGCAGGACAAAGCAAGAAGAAGCAATTATGTGTTGACGATTTAAGGCATGCGGAATATTACAGAATGCAAGAAACTTTTGATGAGTTGTACGCAAGGAGTGAAAATGGTGGAGAATTCACTAACCTCATGGATATGATCCTCTCCAGGGAGAATATCCTCCTGGCATACAGGAATATCAAGGCAAATGCAGGAAGTAACACACCGGGTACGGACAAAATAACGATTACCGATATCGGAAAATTAACACCAGAAGAAGTGATTGAAAAAGTCCGCTACATCGTGTCAGGGTCAGAATATGGATACCGGCCCAAACCGGTACGCCGCAAGGATATCCCCAAACCCAATGGAAAAACCAGGCCGCTAGGTATCCCTTGTATGTGGGACAGGCTGGTACAGCAATGCATCAAGCAGGTGCTGGAGCCAATCTGTGAGGCAAAGTTCAGTGAAAACAGCTATGGATTCCGGCCTAACAGGTGCGTGGAGCATGCTATTGCAGCTACCTATAAACACCTGCAAAGGTCAGACTTGCACTGGGTCATTGAATTTGATGTGGAAGGATTTTTCGATAATGTGAATCATTCCAAGCTTATCCGACAGATGTGGGCAATGGGTATCCATGACAAACATCTCATTTATGTAATCAGGCAGATCTTGAAAGCACCCATACGGATGCCCGACGGATCGATGGTTGTACCAGACCGGGGTACCCCCCAAGGTGGCATCTTATCTCCACTGCTTGCGAACATTGTTCTGAATGAGTTGGATCACTGGATTGACAGCCAATGGCAGGAAAACCCTGTCACAGATAAATACAAGCAAAGGACCAATAAAAACGGAACACCAAACAAAGGCCATGGATATAGAGCCATGAAGAAAACCAAGCTGAAAGAGATGTATATTGTGCGATATGCGGATGATTTCCGTATCTTCTGTCGGACAAAAGATGAAGCTGAGAGGACAATGTACGCCGTAACAAAATGGCTGTATGAACGGCTGAAGCTGAACATCTCGAAAGAGAAAACCAAAATCGTAAACACAAAATCCAAAGCGATGGAGTTTCTGGGATTTAAAATCCGGCTCCGGAAAAAGGAACAGAAATATGTCGTGAAGTCACACATATGTGACAAAGCATTAAATCGAACGGTAGAACAACTTGTGGAGCAGGCTAAGAAAATCGCAAAGCCGAGTGAAAACAAGACGGTAAGAGATGAAATTGTACTTTTCAACTCCAAAGTCATGGGAAAGCAGAATTACTATCAGATTGCCACAGAAATCTCACAGGACTATGGGTATGTGAATCGGAGGGTAATGACGGTTCTCAAAAACCGGCTTAAAGAAAATGTCAAAGGCAGGCTCAGGAAGAAAGGACGTCCATTAACACAAGCTGAGAAAGATAGATATGGAAAATCTGCAATGCTACGATACGAGGCAAACAGCAAAGAACCCATCTATCCTATAGGTTATGTACAGTGCAAAAATCCAATGAACAAGAAAAGGAGAATCAACAGCTATACAAAGGAAGGCAGAAATGGGCTGCATGACAATTTGCAGCTCAACCAGAATCTCCTTACAGGGCTGATGCGTTCTCGCTCTTATGGACGAAGCGCGGAGTACATGGACAACCGGATTTCACTGTTCTCTATGCAGTCAGGAAAATGTGCAGTAACAGGAATTAAATTCCAGACAGTAGAAGAAATCCACTGCCATCACAAGACTCCTAGGAGTAATGGCGGGACGGACAAATTTGAAAATCTGGTACTGGTGCTTGAAGGTATTCATCGGCTCATACATGTGGTGGATAACGAGATAATCAGCAAATATCTGGAGCTGTATAAACTGACGAAAGAACAGACGGAAAAGCTGAACAAATACCGTGAGATGACGGGACTAAAGGCCATCACGACATAGACTGCAAATACAATGCTTTGTAATGTTTAACTCAAGAAAATGAAACTGATAATTGGAATGATGGAACGCCGTATGCGGTGAAAGTCGCATGTACGGTGTGAAGCGGGGGAAAAGCTGGAGATAACATCAAAGGCTTACCTATCGCTATTCTGTACAGACAGCCCAAGGACCGGATCCAGCAGAAGCTTGGACAGCAGATCAGGATCAACCGCTCCAAGATCAAGGATACCTCCGATACAAACTCGGATTTTGACGATCTGGACAGTGCCATTCAATCCGGCTATTACCTGAAGGAAGGCCTTGCTTCCAATGAGGATTTCTACTATATGAATATCCTCATTACCGTTACCGCCTCAAGTCTGGAAGAGCTGGAATGGCGGGCCGGAGAAATGAAAAAGCTGCTTTTATCTCAGGATCTGGAGGCGGCCACCTGCCATTTCCGCGAAGAGGCAGCGCTTTTATCCTCTCTGCCGCTTGTTTCGCTTGACAGAAAACTGTTTGAACGCTCAAAACGCAACGTACTGACCAGCGGCGCCGCAAGCTGCTATCCCTTTGTTTCCTTTGAGATGTGCGATGATAATGGAATCCTTCTCGGAGTGAATAAGCATAACAATTCCCTTGTGATTGTGGATATTTTCAACTCTCATGTTTACAAAAATGCGAACATGGCCATTCTGGGGACTTCCGGGGCCGGAAAAACCTTTACGCTCCAGCTCATGGCTCTCAGGATGCGCCGTAAAAATATCCAGGTCTTTATCATCGCTCCTCTTAAGGGGCATGAATACAAAAGGGCCTGTAACAATATTGGCGGCTCTTATATCCAGATCTCACCCGCCTCCAGGGACTGTATCAATATTATGGAGATCCGGAAGACGGACACCAGCACCAATGACCTGCTGGATGGGTCGCAGAATGAAAAATCCCTGCTGGCTGCCAAAATCCAGAGTCTGCACATTTTCTTTTCTCTCCTGATTCCGGATATGAACTATGAAGAAAGGCAGCTACTGGATGAAGCGTTGGTACAGACCTACAACCGGAAAGGGATCACCCATAACAATGACAGCCTCATTGATCCGGAAAATCCGGAGCAATACCGGGAAATGCCGATTCTTGGAGATTTATACAACATACTCAGAGCAAATCCGGAGACAAAAAGACTTGCCAATATCCTTTCCCGGCTTGTCACCGGTTCGGCCTCTACATTAAACCGAAGAACCAACGTGGTTTTGACCAACAAATATATCATTCTGGATATTTCAGAGCTGACCGGAGACCTTCTTCCCGTTGGCATGTATGTGGCTCTTGAATTTGTATGGGACAAAGCAAAGGAAGATCGAACCACCAAAAAGGCCATTTTCATTGATGAAGCCTGGCAGCTCATCGGTGCTTCTTCCAACCGCCTTGCAGCGGAATTCGTCCTGCAGATTTTCAAAATCATCCGGGGATATGGAGGCGCTGCTATCTGTGCAACACAGGATATCAATGATTTCTTTGCTCTCGATGACGGCAAATATGGCAAAGGTATCATCAACAACAGCAAAACGAAGATTGTTCTGAATCTGGAGGATGAAGAAGCCCAGCGCGTCCAGTCTATCCTCCGCTTATCAGAAGCCGAAACCATGGCTGTCACACATTTTGAACGCGGCAATGGTCTGATCTCTACCAATAACAATAATGTCACTGTAGAATTCCGTGCCTCAGACCTGGAACGGGATCTGATCACCACTGACCGGGAGGAATTGCAGCAGCTTTTACAGCGCGAGAAGGCGAAAGCAGTATGAGCCTTCCTGTTTCCGTAAAGATTATGTATTTATTACATACACATACGGATCATGCGACTACTCCACAAAGTATTACTTAATCAATATGTAACCTGTACATAAACCAGTTTCTTCTATAGATAAAGGAGATTTTATATGGCAATGACCAGTCTTCATCCCCGCCAGCAGGCAGAGATACGGCACCTGCTGGCGATGTATCAGCAGTTATCCACAGCCCAGCTTCTTCGCTTTTTTCCGGAATTGTCGGAGCGGAGGCTTCTTTCCCTTATTCTTCAGCAGGAGAAAAGGGGAAGGCTTCATTATAATAAAGAGACCAGAGTGGTGCAGTATTCCAAAGATATTTCTCCTCCGTCCGGTATGCAGCAGGCCGTCTGGGTGCTTCTGGATTTTTTCCCTTCTGTAGCCTACCATACTGTGAGCAGCTATCCCTTTCTGTTGACCTTTTATACAGATACACAGGCTTACGATGTTATCTATATACCGCCCGGACAGGAGATCCTGCTGAGCCGCATACTGTCAAATCCGCCTCCGGAAGCGCCATACCGCCTTGCTGTCATCTCAGATCCGGAACAGATCCCTGCGCTTACCATCCCTCTTTTATCCGCTTATTGCCAAGTCTCTCCGGATGGAACCGTAAACTATTATCAGACAGAAGAGGAGCAGGAATAATGGAAAGACAGATTTTGCATGAACGCCTTATCAAAATCAGAACCGGTGTCAGCCGGATGACGCAGATGCTGGATGCCATGCAGGATATGGATCTCCCTTTTCATGAAATGAGGTACAGGCATCTGAGCCTGGAGGCTGCGCTTCTGGCAGAACGTACTGCGTGCTCCATCCGGAATCTGGTTTTTGATGCAGACCTGATCTCCAGGCCAAAGCTTTTGCTTCAGTCAGCGCATACACAGGGGATTGAGGTTTCCCATTCCAACGGGATTGTAACCATCCATCTTCCCGGGCTGCTCCCCAAAAGGAGCAGCCGAATCAATACCGCCTTTCTTACGGAACCGTTGTACGCCTGTCTTGAGGAGTACGAAAAAAAATGTCCTCTCCCCCGCTATCACAGCTGTGTGGTCTGTTTTCTGCATGTTTATGATTATGCGCTGCCCTCCAGACGGGTGAGAGATTATGACAACCTGGAATGTAAACAGCTCCTTGATACCGCAGCTGCTTTTCTGATGACTGATGACAGCGGCCTTATGTGCGATCTGTATCATACCACCCTGTCCGGAGATCAGGACTGCACCATGCTTGTCATCATGGATAAAAGCCGCTTTCCGTCATGGCTGGAGCAACAAAAAGAACATGAAAATGGAAGTGAACCATGTCGGATTTTTAAAGAAAATCCGGGAAGGAAACCCGACCCCCCGCAAAATACGGCAGGCCGCCCTGCTGCTGCCGATCCGCCCTGAAGCTTCCGCATTTTTTACCGGAGTTTCAGGCGTATATGGTAAAAAAGAGGATTATTACTTTGCACCTGACTACTACTGAATATAGCTTTCTGTCCCTTACAGCCATCGCGGGAGAAAGCAGTCCTCTGCTTCTGTCCCGCCTTGGCATCAGCTCCAGCTATGGAGCCAAGCTGATCACCTCTCTGAAAAAAGAGGGCTACATCAGAACTCATTATAGAAATAAGCTGCGCGGTTACCGCCTGACTGCCAAAGGGAAGAGACTCCTTTTATCCGAAAACCGGGAACGTTTTTCCTTCTATCTTACCGGAAACAGCGAAACGAACCGGCCGCGCAGCGAGCTGCCAAGAAGGCGCAGGCTGCAGCAGGCTTCGCTGATCTATACCATGCTGCTTCGTTGCGGGATTCCCTTTTTCCGGGATCAGAAACCTGACCTGTTTGGGAATCCAGCTCCCGCCCGCTCTTCTCCCCTGCCAGTCTTCTATCATTCCAGAGAGCTGAAGGAGCTTGGAGGAGAGGCTGTCAAGATCAACAGCTCCAGGTTCATGGGAATCCTGCTGACGGAAGGCTGCATTTATATCCTGTATCATACCGGGGATGCTCCCATGAAGTGGGAATACCGGACCGAATTGAAGCTGAAGGCCCTGCTCCGTTATCATACCAGCCAGGGAATCCTTTGCGGCGAATATCTGGCTGCCGGTTATTCTTATGATACGCCGGTCAAAGCCCTGTTCATTGGAAATGAAATGGAAACATGCCTGAAACTGCTCAACAGTGACGGTGGTTTCCATAAAACATATTTTCATCTGGATGCGAGCTTTGATTATTTTCATTTTATACCGGATTCCGCAGAAGGGAGAAGCCTCCTTTGGCTCCTGTGTTTCCCGGAGATAAAAACGGAGCTGGATTCCATCCTGCTATCTGACCTGGATCCGCCTGACCTTATGATGGGCTTTTTCCATGAAGGAACCACAGAGGGAAAGCCTGTCCTCCTGGCATACGATCTTGACATGCTGCAGCTGTCACGCTTTCATACAGCACTGTCTCTGCGAGGACTCTCCGGAAGGCTGATCTGCTTTGATTTTCAAAAGGAAATGCTGGCAAGGTACTTCGGAAAAACTGTCAGCTTTACAACTATTGACCTGCAAAAATTTGAAAGGAGGTTTTTATGCCCCAGCCCCTGAATTCCAGGCTCAGACTGCTTCTTGCGTGCCTTCCCCTGCCTTTTCTGGCGGCCGCTCTGCTTTATGCAGGCGGATTTATTTCCCAGCTTCTGTATCATTACCAGATCTGGGCCGCAGCGGGAGGGACTCCGGGAGATGGCACCTCGCCGCTTCCGCCTTCTCTTGCCTTTGGAGACTGCCTGCGGATCCTTGGCTCTTTTCCATACTGTCTGTATTCCGTCTTCCTTGCTGTCGGAATCCTGATCTACCTTTTCATCCTGTTTTACCGTATGAAATGGGAGCACCATGGGGTACAGGATAAAGAGAGAAATATTACATACTCCAATCAGGGCACCTATGGCACATCCGGTTATATGACTGACGCCGAACGAAAGCAGGTTCTGGAGCTGACAGCTGATCTCTCCCACAATAACGGAATCCTTTTGGGAAAATTGCAGGGAAAAGCTGTACTTCTTCCGGAAACCACACGTCTGAACCGAAACGTAGCGGTATTTGGCGCAAGCGGTTCCATGAAAAGCCGGGCATACGCCAGAAATGCGGTCTTTCAGAGTGTAAAGCGTGGAGAGAGCCTGATCATCACAGATCCCAAATCTGAGCTTTACGGAGATTTGTGTATCTATCTGAAGCAAAACGGCTATCTTGTCCGGGTTTTTAATCTGATCCATCCCGAAAACTCTGACAGCTGGAACTGTCTGGCTGAAGTGTCCGGAATGAGCGCAGATCACACAGAGGACTTGAGCAATATCAAAGATACGGAAATTCTTGCTCAGCTTTTCTGCGATGTGATCCTGAAGAATACGCAGACAGAAAAGGGGAATCGTTTCTGGGATGATTCTGAGATGAATCTTCTGAAGGCTCTGGTCCTCTATGTAGCTCTCGGTTTTCCACCAGAGGGGCGCAATATCGGGGAGGTTTATAAACTGCTGACCCTTTGCACGGAATCGGAAATAAACGGGCTGTTCGCCATGCTTCCGGCCACTCACCCCTCCAAAGCGCCTTACAATCTGTTTCTGCGTGCCTCTAATGATGTGAGAAGCGGCGTGATCACCGGTCTGGGAACCCGTCTCCAGGTTTTTCAGAGCACACTGATCCGCCAGATGACCAGTCATAACGAAATCGATCTGACCCTTCCGGGCCGGAAGAAGTGTGCCTATTTTTGCATCACGTCCGATCAGGATTCCACCTTCGATTTCCTCTCCTCGCTGTTTATGTCCTTTATCTTTATCAAACTGGTACGATATGCGGACAGCTATGGAGAGAGCGGTAAGCTGCCGGTTCCCGTACATATCCTGGCAGATGAGCTGGCAAACGGAGGCTGCACCATAGCGGACCTGACAAAAAAGATCAGCACCATCCGCTCCAGGCAGCTTTCCATCAGCTGCATTTTTCAGAATCTGCCCCAGATGCAGAACCGGTATCCCAACAACCAGTGGGCAGAGATCATCGGGAATTGTGATACCCAGCTCTTTCTGGGTTGTACCGACGATACCACCGCCCGTTACATCAGCGATCGCAGCGGAGATGTGAGCATCAGCGTCTCCAGTCAATCCCAGCATCTGAATTCCATACGGCTGTCGGATTATACACCGGAATACCGGGAGACCCGATCCACCGGCAGAAGAAAGCTTATGACGCCGGACGAAGTGCTGCGGCTTCCTTTGGATCAGGCGCTTATCATTCTTCGAGGTCAGAAAATCCTGAAAGTGGAGAAGTTCGATTACACTCTTCACCCCGAAAGCAAAAAGCTGATTTCCAGCCGCGCCATAGATCATGTGCCGGAGTGGAGAAAAAATAAACCATTTGCAGAATCTGATCCCGTAGAATTTGAATCTTCTTCTATAATCAGAGACGGTTCAACAAGAAAGAAAAGTAAAATTGTTCACACGGATAAAAAATCCATTTTATCCTGAATTAAAAACTTCAAGAAAAAAGAAAGGAGATCCCAACTATGGCAACTGAAAACAATACGCTCTCCCTCATTACAGAGTCCTCTGCTCCTTCCACAACCGCCCTGCTTACCGACGATTCGCAGAGTCCGGCCTCAGAAAGAATGGATTCCGCTCCCATTCTGACGCTTTCCACTGATACCACTATTGAATCTCCCCAGAGTCGTGAAGATACCCTCTGGCATGAGCTTCAGCATGCATACCGCACCCGAAAGATCCTGACCGGCCATCTGAGCGGTATGGAGCAGCTGGAGGGCGGCGGCACCATAACGGTCGTTTATTATCAGGAAATGCGAATCATCATCCCGCTTTCGGAAATGATGATAAATCTGGCAGACGACCAGAAGCATGACTATGGAGAAATGATTCTCCGCCAGCGTAAAATCCTGGGGAACATGCTTGGAGCCGAAATTGATTTTATCGTAAAGGGACTGGATAAAGCCACCCGCAGCGTAGTGGCCAGCAGAAAAGAGGCCATGCTCAAAAAAAGGTCGGCATTTTATCTTCCGGATGCTTCCGGTCAGCCGCGCATCTATCCGGGGCGGGTTGTACAGGCTAGGATCATCGCAGTCTCTGAAAAGGTACTGAGAGTAGAAATCTTCGGTGTGGAATGTCCTATTCCTGCAAGAGATCTTTCCTGGGACTGGCTGGGCGACGTTTCCGAGCATTTCCATGTAGGCGAAACAGTCCTTACCCGTATCCAGGAGGTGAATGGGGAATCTCAGGACAACATCTCTGTAAAAGCAGACGTAAAAAGCACCCTTCCCAATACCGCCGTGGCAAATCTGGCAAAATGCAAAATTCAGGGAAAATATGCGGGCATTGTCACAGATATCCATAAGGGCACCGTTTTTATCCGGCTCCATATCGGTGTTAATGCGGTCGCACACAGCTGCTATGACAGCCGCCAACCCGGAAGACGTGATGAGGTCAGTTTTGTGATAACAAAAATTGATCAGGAACGGAATATGGCGGTGGGATTGATCTCCCGGATCATTCGGCAGGGAAACTATTAAATCCCATATCATCTATAATTAAAAATCGGTAAAAAGGTTTGTGTCTTTGAAAGAAAATACCTCTTTTGATAAGAATTTTGATACGACAATTCTTATCGAAAAGAGGTATTTTTTTACCAGCAGTAAAGAGCTTTTAACAGTACAGATAATATCCATCTTCTTTTTTCAATCTCTCGGTTATGATTATAATTTCTGCTTCACCATCACCATAAATTTCCCCTAATGCTCTTAATGGGAATATTTTTGACCCGCTCATAATAATTATTTTATGTACAGCTTGATTAGCTTCTTCATTACTATATTTCTGAGCTGTCTCTAGCAATAGTGATGCAGATAGATACGGTCTGTCTGTAAACGTCATTTCTCCTGCTCTATATCCAACGATATCAAACGGAACCTTCGGGCATAGCCTAAAGCACTCCTCTATTGCTTTTATACATCTTATATCACTATTTTCACTGGTTCGCCTTCCTCTTGCCTGAATAGAGCCAATACCGACTTTTATCTCTTTGGATAACCCCTCCGCAAACTCCCCATAATACTGTAAAGCAAATTCTGTGCTTTCCTTCCAATCACAAAATTCTTTTCTCATATTTTTCCTCCTGACTTAATCATTCCCCCTAATTTTTTGTTCATTCTATCAATATTTATTCGACAAAACAATAACAATTTCAAATTTTCTTCGCCATAAATTCATGGCCCAAAACTGTCGCAAACTGACACACTTCTTCGGTTTACACCATTCTCCAAATCTTTCTATTTCCCAACCGTATTTTTATCATATAATTGGCTTTTTTTGACATATTCCTATATTTACATTTCTCTAAACTATAATTATTGATAAATAATAGCATTTTCTGCTCAGTTTTATAAACCCGGAGGACAAAAGATGGTTTCAGAAAACTACAAAATTGGCCGTGGCGTTCCAACATGGCGTGATGGATCAGCACAATCTATATCCTTCGTAGTCACAGAAGACTGCAATCTGAGATGCAAATACTGCTACATTACTCATAAATCCACCAATGAAAAAATGAGCTTTGATGTGGCTCGTCAATTCATTGATTACATTTTAAGCGGAAAGGTACATTGTGCCCCTGCCGTAATACTTGATTTTATCGGAGGTGAGCCATTTCTTGAAGTAGATCTGATCGACCAGATCTGCGATTATTTCAAAATAAAGACATATGAGCTTCAACATCCCTGGTTTTGGAACTATCGCTTTAACTTTTCCACAAACGGAATTAATTTTGGCAGCCAAAAGGTTCAGAATTATCTTATGAAAAATAAGGGGAAGGTTTCTGTCTGCCTGACCATCGATGGCAATAAGGAAAAGCATGACCTTCAGCGGGTTTTTCCCGATGGAACCGGCTCGTATGATAGCGTAGTTGCCAATATTCCTTTATATCTGAAGGAATTTTCCCCTAATACCAAGGTAACCTATGCCAGCGATGACCTGATCTATTTGAAAGACAGCATAGTAAATCTGTGGAATCTTGGAATTACCGAAGTTGCTGCCAATGTTGTTTTCGAGGATGTCTGGAAGGAAGGAGACGACACCATCCTGGAAGATCAGCTCAAACAGCTGGCGGATTACATCTTGGAAAACGGGCTTTACAGGAAAGTACGCTGTACCTTCTTTTCTGACAGCATTGGCGGATATCTGAAGGAACAGTTTCTGGATAAACCAACCTGCGGCGCAGGCAAAATGATAGCGCTGGGCCCTGATGGAAAATTTTATCCCTGCATCCGTTATAAGGACTATTCCCTCAATGACAAGAAGGAGTGGCTGATCGGTGATATAACACATGGGCTTGATATGGAAAAAATCAGACCTTTTATGGTAGCCGGTAATCGCTTTCAAAGCGATCCCGAATGTCTGTCCTGCCCTGTGGGACAGGGCTGCAGTCACTGTCAGGGATTTAACTATGACGAAGCGGATACCGATACCAATTTTCAGCGTGCAAAATATATCTGCAAAATGCACAAAGCTCGTGTACGGGCAAATGAATATTACTTCGCCCAACTGCAAAATCGCTATGGAATCAAAAGAGCATGGCATCCGGACCGTAGAAAGATGTATTTTCTTTTGTCCGATAACTACGTTAATTTCTGCTGCTATCGTAATGAAAGAACGCTGGAAAGCACTACAATGGATATCCGTATGTTGGAGAGAGGGCTTAACTATTGTATAGAAAACTTTTTTGAGGCTGTTTTAATTCATCCAAAGGCACGGATCATAGATATTACACTTCCTCAGATTAAGGAGTTTAGCGTATGCCACATGGTCTCGGGCAGTTTGTATGATGAAGCCTCCAGAAGGTACTGCAATGTTCTGCCTGTATTTGAGGCCGGGGAAGCAGATACCGCTTCTGGTCCCCAGATAGATAACTGTGTGCTGAATATAACAGAAACTAATATCCGCTCTCTTGCCGGAGAAGTAATTTCCCTTCTGAGGAAGGCGCAAAGAGTAAACGTAAATATACATGAGCTCAGTCCATCTTTTCCGGAGCAGGAATATAGAGAGCAGCTGATAAAAATCGAACAGGTTCTCATTGGCTTTCCTAGCAAAGAATGCAACCTGATTACAGACAGACTTTACCTGAAAAATTTCAGTAATTGCAAAGCAGGCGAGCGCGCTTTTACACTTGCTCCAAATGGGGATATATATACCTGCGCAGGGCTTTATGAAGCTGGATTGGAACAATCCATCGGCAATCTTCAATATGGAATGACCAATCACAAAAATCCCCAGCTGTACAGTATGAAGTACCATCCGATCTGCCAGACGTGTGATGCCTATCAGTGCAGAAATTGCATATACCAAAATAAAAAGGGAACCGCAGAAGTGAATGTATCGCCCTCCTACCAATGTAGGAAAAGCCATATTGAAAGAGAAGTCAGTCAAAAATATCAAACAGATATAGCATGGCCTGGTGAACGGATACCGGATATTTCCTATTTAGATCCAATTTCAAATATTCCCGGTATACAAAATTCTACCTATTCCTTTTATCAGACTTGATTTTGAAGGAATATTCATCAACAAGAGAGGTACATATGGAAAAACCGCTTAAAGTATTAAATGAACGCGAAGCTGATGAAATTCTGGAGCTTTTTGAGAAAAAAACCGCGATGGAAAATCTATTCCTGATCCTCGACAAAGAAAATCAGGCCGACCTCTTTTCATCCCTAAGAGAAGATTACAAAAATCTTCTTCACAAATACCAGGCCTGGTGGGAACGTATTTCTCAGGAAAACGGATGGGATAAGGAAAAGCTATATATTGATTTCAGCACCAGAGAAATTCTGCCGCTAAACTGACGAAAGAGGATAAGATGAGACGAAATAAAAAAATCTGGATTACTGCTTTACTGCTTGCTTTTATGACTATTACAGCCTGCGGAAAAGAATTGGAGCATATAGAGCCTTTACCGATGGAAAGCATTCCCCAATCAGAAGAAGCCGTCGAAACAGAAACTCCGCACATTTCAGAGTCCTCAGAATATACCAGTTATCTTACAGGGCTTCCAGTCACAGAAGAGGAGCAGAATAAAAGACCAATTGCCGTTATGCTAAATAATATTGAGGCAGGCTGCCCGCAATATGGCATCGCAAAAGCATCTGTTATTTATGAAGCACCTGTTGAATCCCGCATCACGCGGTTAATGGGGATCTTTGAAGATTGGGAAGGAATTGAAAAGATAGGATATGTCCGGAGCAGCCGGGACTATTTTGTTTACTGTGCTTTGGAGCATGATGCCTTTTATTGCCATTTTGGACAAGCTACTCCCTATGTTGGTGAACTTCTTAACAGCGACAGAGTTGATAACATCAGCGCAGCCGTTGCGGGAATTGACCATCCTGCCCAATATGCTTATTACAGGACCTCTGACAGAAGCGCCCCACACAATGTTGCCACATCCGGCCCGGATATTCTAAAGGATGTCGAAAATTTCGGCTATAATAAAGAGTATGGAGATAGCTTTACCCCGAAATTCATTTTCTCTGATCAGACAGATGTGCTCTATCAGGATATGCCTGATGTCACAGAAATCTATCCCGGAGGGAAATCTCCTTCCGCTATGAATGGATATGGAAAAATACAGGCTTACTTCGTTTATGAAAACGGGAAATACTCCCGGTATCAATACGGCGGCCCGCACATTGATGAAGAAACCGGGGAACAGCTTACTTATGATAATGTAATCCTTCAGTATTGCTATGGAGAAGTACGGGATCAAAATGATTATCTGGCTTTTCGCTGTCATGGAGACGATGGATATCCGGTGCAGGTTTTTACAAGGGGCAAGATGATAAACGGAACGTGGTCTCGGGCCACCGATAACGATCCGGCCATCTATGTTGACGATAACGGGGAACGTATTCAGCTCAGTCCAGGCCGGACATGGGTATGCTTCATCTGGACAGACTATGCAGAGGATGTTCAGCTTAATTAGTATGAATAAGGTATCAGAGACCCAAAAGTTTATCCAGGACCATTTAAAGGGGCAGAAAAGGTATCTCGTAGTATTATTATTTATTCTCATACTGGGGATTGCCCTTACCAGCTCGCTGCCTCTTCTTTATGGAAAGCTTGTTGACCATATTACGGAATACCGGCTCAAAGAATTTCATATTATTTTTGCCTTATATTTAACCTTTTCCCTGCTATCACTTTTACTTAGCAGCATTGAGGCATTTTATGGAGAATGGGTTTCTTTTCTATTTTCCTCTCAAATGAAAAAAAACTTATTTGCTTCAATAATATCCTTGAAGTGTGCGGAAATAGAAAAACGGGAAAGCGGTGAATTAATTTCCCGTTTGAACGGAGATGTTGAGGTCATAACCTCCTTCTGCATTAGCCTGATAACCTCTGCTTTGACCATCATTATGAATACGGCCGTAGCCCTATTTTTTATTTTAAGGCTGTCAGGTACGTTAGCCAGAATTGCATTATTGTTTTTACCGCTTTCCATTTTTACAAACTACTATTTCAAAAAGAAGTATAAAGAGATACAGCGCTGTAAAAGACGGTTTA
This sequence comes from Candidatus Eisenbergiella merdavium, assembly GCA_019119595.1. Taxonomy (GTDB): domain Bacteria; phylum Bacillota; class Clostridia; order Lachnospirales; family Lachnospiraceae; genus Eisenbergiella; species Eisenbergiella merdavium. Next base: position 75,826 of record DWWS01000021.1, read on the forward strand.
GAGATCAATTCTATTCATTTCAAGTGCAGATATTGAGCAATATTATGGCATTTCGTCCTTTTGGGATAGAAAATAAATATACTGACAAATTTTCTGAATATATGAGGGAGCAATGGAAGATTACTCAAAAAGAAAAGCAGATCAATATCTGCTCCACTCTTATCGGGGGGATTGTTTCTAACCTCTCTTCCTTTGCTTTACTATATTGCTCCGCAAAGTTAATATGGGATCAATCTTTTTCCCTGGGAAGTATGACCGCATTTATGAGTTATATCTCTCAATTGACACGGGAAATAAACCGCATGCTGAATCTGAATATGGAATCTCAAAATGTCATTGTGAGTATGCAACGGATAACTGAGATGGAAAACCTTCCTTCGGAACGGCAGCAGCTTACTTTCAACACGATATGCAGGCCATTAAACACTATCAAGACCAGGAACCTGTCATTTGCTTATAAACCGGAGAGAATGGTTTTATCAGGCCTTTCGTTAAAAATATCTGATCCGGGACTCTATACCATTGTTGGAAAAAACGGTTCCGGAAAAAGCACCCTTTTAAAGCTTTTAGCCGGATATTATGATACATATATTGGGCAGATTCTGATAGGTGATCAAAAAATAGAGAGTATTCCCCTTTCGCAATTGAGGGGATCCGTAAAGTATATTTCAGGGACTCCTTATATAGAGAATCTTTCTTTCTATGATAACATCCGCTTCTTTTATAAGGATATTAAAGAAAACAACATCCGGGAAGCATATCATTTGGTTGGTCTGTCCAATTATATTGAATCACTTCCCGACGGGTATCATACTCTGGCCGGTGCCAATGGAACGAATTTGTCAAACGGCCAGAAACAGAAGCTTAATATAGCAAGAGCGCTTGCAAGTGAAGCCTCTGTTCTGTTATTTGACGAAATAACTTCTGAAATTGATGGCAGCTCTGAGGCAGAAATAAACATGATCCTTGAACAGCTTGCCACATCCAGAATCATCATACATGCCACCCATCGGATAGCATCCGCGCAGATGGGCAGACAGATCTTTGTAATGGAGAACGGAAAGATAAATATAGATGGAACGCATGAATACCTGTTAAAGCATTCTGCCCTATATAAAAATCTTTTCGTTCAACAAAATCAGAAGACCTTATAAGCATCTTCTGGGAAAGGAGGCAATTATGTACGAAAGCAAGCTTGACGAACTTCTGTCATCAGAAGAGCTGCTCCGTGTCGATCCTCAGTGCGCAGAGCAGGCCTGCAGAGGCCTGTGCACCGGTGCATGTTCTTCGGCCTGTAGCGGTTCCTGCAGCGCCGCCTGCGAAGCAACCTGTGCAGCAAACGGGTTCTGGTAAAAGAAAAATGTTGTAACTTTCAGGGCTGCCGTATCAATGACAAAAATCATAGATGCGGCGGCAGCTTTCTAACACTTTTAGCTAATTTTTTCTCTCGATTTGTTTTTCATAATTATGGTTGAAAAATCTAGCCAAAGACGTTCTTACTTAAAAAACAAAAATAGTATTTTAGAGAAAAGAACAGTAAACCAGAAATGCTTACTATCCTTTCTATTCTATTCCCACTACCATTTATGCCTCGTTTGTTTGTATAACCGAAAATGCTCTTTCCATGACTTCTTCATTCGGGAATACAGACATAAGAATATATTTGTCTTTTTTCCCTTTGAAATTGTCATTCGCTTTACAGTTCATCTCAATTTTGCTCAAAATATCATTATCCATTTTTATCTCTCCGGAATACTTACAAAATTTTTTAGTAAACCATTTACGTTTTATACCTTCTATCATTTTTCAACCTCCCAGAAATATAATATGTATAAGTGTTAATTTAATTTCGTTCTCTTCTAGTCCTTTTTCTCTTTTCTCCTTTGTTACTATAATTTTGTTGACTTACTGATTTTTCATCGTTACATTGATCTTTACTATTGTCAGAATGAGATTGTGTTACCCCATCCAAATAGAGTTGATATTTATACAACATATTGAACATAGTTGCAGCATATGATTTCACTATATATGTGTAATTCTCTTCTTGTTCAGCTATAAAGGCCGTAAGGCTGAGAGTATCCACACACAAAAAACCTAAAATACAATAAGAATTTATACTATGTGTATTGGATATTCTCTTTTTTGCTATCCGAATTGGAACAACAATAGTTCCTTTATAATACTCCTCCCAATTCAAAGTTGTATTCTCATAACTTTTGCCTATCTTTTTCATCTCATTATTAAATTCCAAAAGATTACCTTTATAGAAATACGAATCATTACTATTTCTATCATCTGATAAAATAGACATAAAATCCGTATTTCCGCGAATTGGTACACCTTTCTTATCACTTTTCACATCATTGCTACGTCTTTTGCAATCCGTATTACTAGATCGAGCAAAAGTCCTTACACTTGCATCCTCGATTTTTACATTATTAAAATTCCCTCCGATAATCAACTTTACACATCCACAAACGGTCTCCCCTGTCAAGTTCGATAGAATACCTGTAAGATTGTCTAAAGATTTTTCCAAGAAGTTTTCCACGGTGTGATGTAATGTTTCTTCAGATAATTTTCCTTCTTTTGCATTAAATTCCATCCAATTAATTTCATTTCTATAATCATGCATAAACTTGTAATTATTTACACAAACGATACTTTTTTGCTTTTCAAATTCCTGCCTTTGCTGTTCTAACCTATTTTCATATTTCTCTAGATTCTCAATAAACTTTACTTTATGATTTTTATATCGAATACACAAAGCAATTAGGACGATTATCGTTATAACAACTAATACAATCCCATTTATAGGTATATTGGCTGTCCCATTTTCTTCCTTGCTTACAACAATATCTATGATATAACAAATACCACTAAATAGAGGAAGCACAATGGCAACTAAATTTGCCGCTATCTCAATTAATCCTCTTATAGATTCAGGGATTTTTTTATAAAATATATCTATTTTACCAGTATTCATCTTAGGTTCCCTTTGGGTTAATTAACTTTAAAAAATGTTTATCTACTACAGAAATGCGATTTTACTGCACCAATCTCTATAATCATCTATCATTTATAACATATCCAGATAGATTTTCTCAAATAAACTACTTTATATTCACTAAAAATATAAAAATTCCTTTCCTGCATCAGACTAATTGTAATTACACGCCCCCACGTGTTTCATATTATAACTAAATATCCCTATATAATTTTATTCTAAGAACATCCATATTTTAGCACTAAATGCATAAAAAAAGAAGTATCTTTTACATTTTTTCGATTTTTAACTTATATACTACTAATATATTATCCCCACATACAACTTAAAATGAACTCAAAGTAGTTTTTCGTACTTTGGCACAAAACTGTCGCAAACTGGCACACTTCTGCGATTTACACCGTCATTTTCCTATGCTACAATCTGTATCGTGATAAATCATAAGTATGTCCCCATACACAGGGCGCAGTCAGGAAATTTCGTTTCCTCCTGCGCCCTTTTCTCCATCAGAAAGAGGTATACCATTGAAGAATAAACTATATCTGATACGATCTGAAAAAGGCGAGGCATCCTACATAAGCAGCTTTATCTATATTTTGGCAGCCGTCATCCTGATTGCCTTTATTCTTAACGTGTTCCACATTATTTCTGTCAAACAGGCGATGGACCACTGCGCCGATCAGCTCACCAAACAGATCCAGTTAAGCGGCGGCATCAATGGTGATACCGCTTCCCTCTTTACGTTTCTCTCCAGTCAGATGGACGGTGTGGAAGATCTTACCTGGCAGGTGGACAGTCCTGTTTCAACCGATCAGATTCAGATAGGAACGCCATTTTATGTTACCGTGTCCGGAAAATGTTACCTCGGAGGTTTCTGGAATTTCAATCTGGTCCCCATTCAGATCGTTGCACAGGGCGCCGGAGTAAGCGAACATTATTGGAAATAGGAGAAACTGCTGATGAGATATAAACTTTTGCGAAACGAGCGCGGTGACCTCTCCTTCTTTACTATTTTTATCATCCTCGCGGTCAACATGGTGCTCTCCTTTCTGCTGTTGTTCTCTTCCGTCACGATCAACTGCATCAATATCCGGAATGCGGCAAAGATGGAGCTGAATAATATCAGCGCCCGGATCTATGCGGATACCTATCACTCCCAAAGGGAGGCGAATCTGGATTCTTATATGGCCGATCTGCATATCAGCAGCGCCTATCAGGATGCTCTCCGGGCCAGTTTCATCAACGGCATGGAAGAAAGGATACGACTCACAAATGAGGATTATTCCGTGGAAAATATAAACCTTCAGTTTTATCAACACGATGACCGGATTGAATATGAGGCCACCTGCGATGCCACTTTTCAAATCCGGATGTTTGGTGAGATCCTGCCGCCCATCACTCAGCATATCGTATTAACCGGATCACATCATACCAAATATTAAAAAATCTGTTGGATTTTGACCATATTTATCGTATAAAAGAAAAAGAGGATTTATGAAAGGGAAAGGAAATATCCATGAAAAAGAAACGTCCGTCGAAAAAAGTGGTTTTAACTGTCTCCGGGCTGGCTGCTCTGTGTCTGATAGTATTGGCCGGTGCCTGGATCCTGAACAGAGAGCCGAAAAACGATTTTATTCCCGCGCCTGGGCAAAACGGCGATACTGCCGAATCCTGGACAGAAAATGAGCTTCCTTCTTCGGAAATACCCTCATCAGCATCTGACAACACGGAAGCCCCTGCCACTCCTCCCGCTGTGTCCGCCGAAAAAGAAACAATCCCCACCAGTCAGACTCAGACCATTCTTTCAGAGGAAGAATCAGGAGTAACATCAGATCTGTCCGGCAGTATATCCAGAGAAGAGGAGGCTGCAGACGCCCCGGCCGAAAAGCCTTCTGCGACAGGAGACTCTTCCAATCCGGATATCCATCCGGAATATGACTCTCCAGCCTCCGAAGCGACTCAGCCACCCGCGTCTCTCCCGGATTCCGGAGCAACAACCCCGGTCCCGGCAGAATCTTCGGCACCTGACAGCTCTTCCGGTTCCGTCGAAGAACCGGCGGAATCCGTTCCCGCTGCAGATTCTGACCATGCAGGTCAGGTTTACGATCCTGTCTTCGGCTGGATCACTGTTGGGCCGACACATCAGGACTCTGTTGACAGCACTGGCGATATCAATAAGCAGGTCGGCACTATGGGCGGCGGCTGAATCCCAAAATGAATCACATTTCTAACCGGATGGTCTGCATGGCAGGCCATCTTTTTTATAAGGAGGATCGTTATCCACATGAATCAACTTAAAAAAGTGTTTTTTCCACTTTTCCTCTGTACCTTCCTCTTTCTTTCCACCGTTCTGCCTGTTGCAGCGGCCGGAGACGGGAATATGGACGGGGGCGGCGGTAACATGGGATCCGGAACTTCCACAGATGTCTGGAGAGGCCAGGACGGTGTCCGGGTAACTGTTGTGACCAGCGATAGCGCTGTTGTCTCCACCCCATTTGACCTTTCCAATTCCAGTATCTCTGATCAGGTCATCAACTTCGGAAAGATCTGCAAGCTGTCCTATTCATCCGGAACAGCACTCACACCATCCGGATCCTACAGCTGTTCCAAACCGGGCATCGCACTGCCGCGAATCATCAGCGGCACCAGCTCCAAGGCAAACATGGAAGCAATCCGGCGCTACTTCTGCTCGGAATATGCGGCTCAGATGGTTTCTGCCAAAACGGGAATCGCTTACGATGATCTGGTTTCCGGAGCATATAAATTGGTGGTCGAGCCAATCGCCTACTTCGTCCATGGCGGAAGAAATTATGCCATGACAGCTACTGAAGCTGCTCTTTACAACCAGAAATCCGGCGGCACACTGCGAAAGAGAATGCCAAGCCTTACCCATCAGAATCTTCCTCTGGCCATTTTTCTGGAAGAAGCGGATCTGGGATATCCTGCCTGGACAGGAACCGTCAGCGGAAAAGTTACTGATGAGGAGATCCTGTCTGCGCTTGGAATCGGTATTGTCAGCTATCGGGGACTGCCGGAATCAGATTCCAGTCTGGAAGCCGTTGACTATATCTATCGCGTAAATACAGATGTGATCACCAGCGTTACTCTGACCACACCAGTTGAAATCAATCCGGATGATCCTGCGGAAGTTACCTTCCATATCAATGGAAATGATTACACTGTAACCAATATTGTGATCCCCGCAGGCAGTTCTCAGATTGTCTGGACCAAGTGGCATACGCCATCTGAGCCTACAGAGCTGACTATTACGGTTTCGGTCGAGGGAGCTTCCACGGCACAGACCAGCTTTACGGCAAAGGTTATATCTTTAGATGAGAATCCGCCGCCAGATCCTCTGACCACAGATACCAATCCCTTTTTCTCATCCTCAGCACTGCCAGATAACCCGGAGAAGCGCTCCGCTTCCTGGAGCGTCTGGAGCGCATACTGGGAATCTGACTGGCGCTGGGTAGCGGATTGGGAATGGGCGCCCTCCGGACATAGCTCCAGCTGTCCGTCAAATTGCAGCCAATCCCATGGTTCCTGGGTGGATAATGGAAAATGGAAGGATTTCGGAAAGTATATATTTGAATCTAATTCCTATTCCGCCGCCCTTACCGGTTCCATGGAAATTCATCCGGATGATATTGTCCCCACCGCTCAGGGCGATGTCATGAAAAGCGGTTATGGAGTAAAAGAGACCGCCTCTGCCAGTTTATCGGTCAGTGCGCCGGAAACCCATTATACAGCCGTCCAAACCGCTGTATCCTATTTTTCGGAGTTTTCTTATGAAGACTATTGGCGGCTGCTTCAGCCCGCCTTTAGAAACAGCCTGACAACGGACTTTTCCTTCCAGCCAAATGAATACTCCACCTATAACCGGAACGTGCATTTTTCGCCTGTGTGGTATCCGGATAACGTTCCATACACGGTCTATACATATATTATTGATGCTTGGACCCCGGTTGGAATGCTCTCACTCAATGTCAGTGACTCCATACAGATTCAGGGCAGCCTGTATGACGACTGGTACAGCAAACGTGAATGATCTGTCCGCTGTCTATCAGCTTACCACCCTGATTCCGCTTTTCTTCTTTGCCAGGTATGATCACAGGCACCACCTGATCCGCAATGCCGCCCTGCTTGCGTTTCTTCCATGGTGCCTGTTATCTCTTCCAATTTCGCTGTCCGGCGGCTGCCCTGCAGCAGAGCGGATCTGTGAGTCCCTTTCGGGATTCCTGGCGGGCGGTTCCCTTTTGCTTATAATCTGTATGGCCACAAACGGAGGGGTTGGAGGAGGTGATATTAAGCTTGTAGCGCTTCTGGGAATAATCCTCGGCATGCCCGGTATCCTGACCCTTCTGCTCCTGTCCTGTCTGCTCGCGCTCCTGCAGATTGCGTTTCAGGATCTGATGTATGGCAGCCATTCATCCAGGATACCTTTTGCTCCATCTCTATTTACAGGCTACCTGGTCCTTGTACTGTTTTCGCTGTCAGCCTGACAGTACCAAACCATTCGGAAAGGAAAATATAATGAAAATTCTTTTACTTATTCTGGCCGGAAGCGCTCTCGCCCTTCTGGCCCTTTTTGTACTTTCAGCAGCGCTTTTGCAGAAGGCCTGTATATTTTTAGACTACCATAGATAGGAGATTATTGAATATGAAAATGAATCACCGGTTTCTATACGGCATTTTGAGCATTGTGCTTGCCGCTGTCATTGCCTTTATTGCCATTCCGGCAATTACAGGAAAAGCCCGATCCACCTGTGAAATTGTCCGCGTCACTTCTCCGCTTTCCCGCGGTTCTCTGATCCGTGCTGAGGATGTGGAGCTGGTCGAAGTAGGAAGCTTTAATCTGCCTTCCGACACGGCCAGAAACACCGGAGATGTGATCGGCACCTATGCCGCCACAGATCTTTTTCCGGACAGCTATATCCTGCCTGAGATGGTAAGCAGTCAGCCAATCTCCTCTGACCAGACTCTGAATACCATTCCGAATGGAATGGTCGCGATTTCCATTACAACGCAGACGCTCGCCTCCGGTCTCTCAGATAAGCTGCAGAGCGGTGACATCATCCGTCTGTATCACTATGACGATACCAACGCCCTGGAGCCGGTCACTGACATTCCGGAGCTGCGCTTTGTGGAGGTGCTTTCTGTCACGGACGCAGATGGCCTTGACATCGACTATACTGCCCCTCCGGCCGAAGACGAAGAAAAGCAGCAGACCGCAGCGATCACGGTGCAGGTCACACCAGAGCAGGCAATGCTGCTTACCAGATATGAAAACCAGGGTATTCTCCATGTAGCACTTGTCTGCCGGGGGAATGAACTGCTTTCACAGGAGCTTCTCGACCGTCAGAACGATATTCTTACCGGGCTGTATGGCTCCGAGCCTGCCGCAGATGACCTTCTGAATCCTTCGGGAGCTCTCTCTGATGAGGAATCTGCCATTGAAGCACAAACAATCGCAGGAAATGAACTGCAGGATGAGTCTGTTCTGTCAGATCACGGGACTGAACCGCAGGAATAGGGAGGCAGAAAACGATGGCAAAAATAATTACTGTCTGGGGAAACCCCGGCTCTGGGAAATCAGTTTTCTGCTGCTGTCTTGCAAAGACCCTGACAGCCGGAAAAGAAAAAGCGCTTATTATCAGTGCGGACTCTGCCACTCCCATGCTTCCTGTATGGATGCCGGATCGAATTCTGGAAACTTCCTCCTCGATCGGAACCGTGCTTTCCAGCCTGGAGATCAATACCGCCGTTATCGCTGCCCGTGTCACAGTCCTGAAGGATTATCCCTTTATCGGCCTGATGGGATATGCCGCCGGAGAAACTCCATTTTCCTATCCTGATCTGAAATATGACCGGATCCGACTGTTTTTGACAGAAGCTTCCCGCCTGGTGGATTATCTGATCCTGGATTGCAGCTCCAACATGCTCAATTTTTTTACTCCGACTGCAATCGAAGCGGCAGATCTTACAATCCGAATTATCACTCCGGATCTGAGAGGCTTAAATTATCTCCGGGCCCACCATCCCCTCCTGACAGATGAGAAATTTCATTATGAGGAGCACGTTACCCTTGCAGGCCTGGCACGCCCGTTTCATGCCCTGGACGAAATGGATCATCTGATCGGTGGATTCGACGGCCTTCTGCCCTATGCCAAAGAGATCGAGCGCTGCGGAACAGAAGGAAGGCTTTTTCATGTGCTTGGATATTGTAATCAGCGCTATATCAATTCACTGAAGCTTGTAAGGGAAAAATTATCAGGCGGCCCTGATCCCGAACAGGGAAAACCTGCTGAAGACAGCTTTACCGAAGCAAAGAAAGGAGACAATATGGAATGAATTCCTTAAATGAAATGTTTTTCTCTGCCGCTGAAAAAGAGAGTATGACCTATGAACAAATTCTTGCAGATGTACAACGATACTGTACTCAGAATCATGCGGACAAGCTCACAACAGAAGGCAATCAGGAAGAGGCCAAAAAGCTTCTTCAGGAATTCATCACCCGTTATGTTCAAAACCGCTCTTACCATATCGACGGTATGAGTACGGAAGAATTGTGCAATTCCCTGTATGAGGATATGGCCGGAATCTCTTTTCTCCGCAAGTGGATTGATATGCCTGGCATCGAGGAGATCAATATCAATGCCTACGATGACATTGAGGTGATCCGAAGCGGCGGCCATTCGGAAAAGATTCCGGATCGCTTTCTCTCACCCCGGCATGCTCTGGATGTCGCAAGGCGTCTGCTGAATACCTGCGGCATGGTCATTGACGATACTATGCCGTCTGTCATTGGCTACCTGGGAAAAAACATCCGGATATCTGTGGACAAGACTCCCATTGTGGATGAAGATGTCGGAATCAACGCTTCCATCCGAATCGTCAACCAGCAGACCGTCTCCAGGCAGAAGCTGCTCCACTCCGGCTCTGCCACAGCGGAAATGCTGGATTTTCTCACCTGCTGTATCCGTTATGGTGTATCCGTCTGTATTTCCGGCAGCACCGGCTCGGGAAAAACTACGATCATGGCATGGCTTCTCTCAATGGTTCCGGATAATCAAAGACTCATCACCATTGAAGAAGGATCACGGGAATTCGATCTAATTAAACGGGACAAGGATGGCCGGCCTGTCAACAGTGTGGTGCATCTTCTTACCAGGCCTCATGAAAATCCGGCACTGGATATAGATCAGGATACGCTGCTGGAACGGGTACTCCGGAAGCATCCTGACGTTATCGGCGTCGGTGAAATGCGTTCTGCAAAGGAAGCCTTTTCCGTGGCTGAGAGCTCCCGGACCGGCCATACAGTTGTAACCACTATACACAGTAATTCTGCCGCCTCCACTTATCGGCGTATGATGACTTTGGCCAAACGCCGTTACAGTATGGAGGATGAGATTCTGATGCAAATCATGGTAGAGGCCTACCCCATTGTGATTTATACCCGTCAGATGGAAGATGGGAGCCGAAAAATCATGGAAATCATTGAAGGGGAAAATTTCCTCTCCGGTCAGCTTTATTTCAGAACTCTCTATCGCTATGACGTTAAAGATAACCGGATCGCTTCTAACGGCCGCCATACTGTCGTCGGGGAGCATCGCCGTTTGAACGGCATATCCGAGGCCCTGCAAAGGCGGATGCTGGATCACGGTATACCGGCCGACATGCTCAGACCTTTTCTTCCCTGTCGGCCATCCAATTCAAAGAAAGGAGATTTTTCTCATGCAATGGATTCAGGTCATTCTGTTTCTGCTGATCATTAATGGAATGCTTTCTCTTCTTCAGGTCCGCATCAATGATTTTCTGCAGGTATTTACCTTTTCCGGGAAGAGTACACTTCAGGATGACATGGATGCCATTCTCGGGAAGCCCGCCAGAGGATTTTTCAATCGGGAAACTTTGGAAATTGAACAGCTTCTTCAGGCTACCGGCAGGGAAGGACGTTTCCTCATCTTAAAACGTCTCTCCCTTTTTTTATTTGCGCTGGGTGCAGTTTTAGCGCTGCTCCTCGATAACCCGTTTCTCCTTCCTGTTTTGGGGGCTGGCTTTGCTTTTATTCCGGTCTGGTATCTGCGCTCTACTGCTGCCGTTTACCGGAAGCATCTTAATGAGGAACTGGAAACGGCCATTTCTGTCATCACTACCAGTTATCTGCGGAGTGAAGATCTGCTAAAGGCCGTCCGTGAAAACATCCCCTATCTGAATCCACCTGTGAAGGCACACTTTGAGGCATTCCTGCTGGAATCGGAAATGATAAATGCCAATATGACATCCACCCTGAATTCGCTGAAGATGCGGCTTCCCAACCGGATCTTTCACGAATGGTGCAATACTCTGATCCAATGTCAAAGTGACCGGAGCATGAAACACACCCTGACATTTACGGTACAGAAATTTTCAGATATCCGGATCGTACAATCTGAACTGGAATCCATCATCAGCGAACCCAGGAAGGAAGCGATCACAATGATGTTTCTTGTTCTGGGCAATATTCCTCTCCTGTATGTGCTCAATAAGTCCTGGTTTGAAACCCTGCTGTTCACTGTACAAGGGAAAATCACACTCGCTGTTTGTGCTGCTCTGATCCTTTTTTCCTTTACCCGGATCATGCAGCTTTCCAGACCGGTAGAATACCAGAGCTGACATTTATAAAACTTTATAAATTTTATTAAGGAGATTGTCATGACAGAACTGCTTATTTTGGCCGCCTGCATCCTGACTGGGACAGGCTGCTATCACCTCTCCTGTGCCATAGCGGATGTTCCGACTTCACGGACCTCCCGCATGATGATGCTTTCCAGAAAGCAGACCGGGAGTGGGAAGGAAAATCTTTTTGATGTGTATCTGACCAAAATTGCTGAAAAATGCGCCTTCCTTCTTCATCTGGATCCCATCCGGAAAGGGAAATTATCTCAGGCATTATCCATCGCAGGACTCCCGGTCACCCCGGAAGTATATACCATGAAGGCCATACTCTCCTCTCTTCTGGTAGCGGTCTGCGCTGTTTTCCTTTTCTTTCTGCTTCCTCTGGCAGGACTTCTGATGATCGGCCTCGCTGTCCTTATGTGGTTTGCCGTTTATTATCAGGTATTCGATCTCGTCAAGAAGAGAAAAAAGGCAATAGAGGCAGAGCTTGCACGCTTTGCGGTCAGTATTCAGCAAAGCCTCTCCACAGACAGAGATGTTCTAAAGCTTCTGATATCTTACCGCAGAATCGCAGGAACAGAGCTTGGGACGGAATTGGATATCACTATTGCCGACATGAAAACGGGCAATTATGAGCAGGCTCTTCTGCGTTTTCAGAATCGAATCGGCAGCACCATGCTGTCAGATATTGTTCGGGGGCTGATCGGTACGCTTCGAGGCGATGACCAACAGATGTACTTTAAAATGCTGGCCTTCGATCTTCGGCAAATGGAGCAGAACAACCTGAAAAAAGAGGCTGCCAGGCGACCAAAACAGATGCAGAAATATTCCATGCTCATGCTCTTATGCATCCTTTTCATTTATGTCGTTGTTCTTTCCGTAGAAGTTATCCAGTCTCTGGGTAGCTTCTTTTAAACAAAACACTTTTCAAAGGGGGTGGTTCTATGTAATTGTTTTCAAATTCCGAAAGGAAGGAGGTGATTTACCGCAATGAAAAAAGCCGCTGCGATTCTGCTCGTATTAACTGCAGCCACAACAGCCCTGACAATTTTTATCAGAAAAAGGAGATTTTCCAATTATGCTTAAAAAGGCATTCAACCGGTTCAATACCCGTGCCAAAACCGTCCTTAGCAATGAAGACGGCGATTTTTATATATCGGACGGTGTAAAGATCATAATTGCGGTGGTACTCGGCGCACTGCTTCTGGCCGCCCTGACCACTATCTTTAACGACACAGTGATCCCCAGGATCACAGCAGAAATCGAAGGATTATTCGGTTAAAAAAATCCGGCAGACAGGCTTTCACAGCCCTCTGCCGGATTTTATCGGAGGTTAATGAAAAAATCAATGAAAGAAAAAGATAAAATACTGCTCAAAGACACCAAGAAAACCTGTCTGGTCGGCGGCGCAATTGCGGCAGTTATCCTTATCATCGTGCTCTGTATCCTGATCTGGCATCGGTCGTCCAGTTCGTTACAAGACCTTTCCTCCCTGATTATGGATGAGCTTTCCGCATCAGATCTGGATTACCTGCCAGCTGAAACATCTCAGCTTGAAAAGATTGCTGATACCACCGCTGATGTTTTGAACCGGCTTTCGGCATCCGGGACAGAACGTGAATCTATGATTCAGGCATTAACGGATTCTCTCCTGGAGATGAACCTGGGATTATCTGAAGCCGAGGCCCAGGATCTTGCTTCCTGGTTAGTGGATCTTTATCTGGATCAGCAGAACATAACTGAAAATACTGGCCTTACAGCAAAACCGGACAGCGCCCTCCTGGAACAGCTTACCTCTGACCTGCAGAACATGGCTGATTATCTGGAGCGGCTGGATACTTCCATTGTCCAGAACAGAGAAGAGCTTCTGAACCTTTCCGGAAGTCAGAACGAGACCAGCAATACCATTCAGAAATATCTGCAAAATCTGGAAACCACTGTTTCCGAGCTGCACCAGAAGTTCTCTAGCTATGAAACTGACAGCACCATCGGAGAATCTATTAATGAAACGGTTAATACCGGAATATCCAATATCAGCAGTCTGCTTGGTACGCTCTATGAGAGCATTGCCAATTCTCAGAATGAGATTTTGGTGGAGCTGGCCAACTCCGAATTAAATGACAATGAAAAATACGAAGTCATCAACAGCCGTCTCGGAGAGCTGAACGTTTCTCTCAATCAGACTTTATCTGAGATCGACGAGCATTTATCCCGTGTTCTTGATGATCTCATGGCAGATAACGATGAGCAACAGGCCGCTTTTATCAAAGAGCTTCAGACCTCTAAAGAAACGTTGTCCATTTTGATCTCAGAAGCAGCCGCGAACAACAGCCTGCAGTTTGAACAGGCTGAGCAGAATAACGCTGCCCGCTATGAGCTTCTGACCAAAACCCTGAACGAGGTCAACACCAGTATTATTTCAACTCTGGTGGAAATACAGGCGGACAGTACCGCGCAAAATACTGCCCTTATGGAAGCCCTTCAGAATTCCCACGAGGAGCTGAATTCCGTCCTGTCTGATCTCAGCGCGGAAAATGCGTCCTATTATGAGTCCCTGGCAGAAAATCTGACCGTTATGAGCAATTCGATCAGCAGCACTTTGTCAGCCATGCAGGAAACCAGCTCCGAGGAACACAGCGTCATGCTGGATACCACTCTTCAGTCCCTGAAAAACGTACAGGCTGAGATTACGGATATCCTTTCGGAGCTGGAGGCAGCCAGCGCAGACCATTACGCGGCCCTTGATCAGTCCATCGGCCAGCTTTCTTCCGATCTGCAGAGCGTTAATGCAGAACTGTCATCCAAAATAGACGAGCTGGAGTCTACTGCCGATTCCAATGCACAGACCCTGCTTCAGTCAATGCAGTCAGGTCACGACAGTATTACTGCTTCCCTGACGGAAATGGATCATTCCAACTCCGCACGTTTTGCGGCACTGGATCAGGCCCTTTCCGACCTGTCTGATAAGCTGCAGATGACCGGAGATACCATATCCGATACTTTGGTACAGATGCAGGAATCCGGAAAAAATCAGGGTGATTCCATTCTGGAAGCGATTCAGTCATCCGGAGAAAGCATTCGTTCCATGCTGTCTGCATTGGAGTCCCTTGGAGAAGAATGGTATAACGATACCAATACTAATGTGGACACCAAAGTGACACAGCTGATGAACAATCTGGATTCCATTCATAATAACATAACCTCCAGCCAGCTGGACATCAAACAGATGCTGATAAATATGTCATCCGCAGATGCCGGCCGAATGGAGCAGCTCCTGGAGAAATTCTACGAAATAACGGTGGATCTGGCCAATATCAACACAGATATGGACACCGCTCATGAAGAGATCCAGCGCCTGATCACAGAGGTTCAGACCAATCTGCAGAATACAGCAGACGAAAACCAGTCCGAACTGCTTACAACTTTAAGCAATATGGACCGCTCCTTCTCTCAGACAAACACAGAAGGCTTTTCCAATCTTCTGGAATCCCTTCAGTCTCAGGCGGTCAGCATGAAGAGCCAGTTTGACCAGCTCAATGAATCTCTTGCCAGTAACGTTTCCGGAATCAACCAGAATGTAACCTCCAGCAAGACAGAGATGCTTCAAAAACTGGAAGCCATGGAAACAACTATCAGCAGCACCGTAAATAACATCGGCTCAGGAACCAGCGTCAGTCAGGAGGCAATCCTTAACCGGATCAATCAGCTGGAAGAAAATACAAACAATCGCCTGTCCGGACTGTCCGGTGATATCCAGTCGGTTTTTCAGCGTGTGAGTAATGGCAAAGCGCTCCTTGCATCCGCATTGCTCACAAAAGATGTCGTAATCGACAAGGATGCAACATTCCAGGAAATCCACGATGCAATCCTGAGCATCGATCAGGAAATTGTGATCGGCGTGGATCAGATTCCCGGTACAATCGAATATGAATATCACCACCATACCGGAAGCCCGGAAAGCGGCGGAGGCTGCTATACCGTTGAAGATGTCCATCGCCACAATGCAAGCTGCTATCAGCTCTGTACTTACAGCTGGACAGGATGTGAAGGAAGCAATGGATGGACAGATTCAGACAGCATCTCTCACTGCAATTACAGAGAGACGCATTCCATCTGTAATAACGGCCAGACCATGTATAAGGTTTACAGTCACTATAACGGCGGCGGCAGCGCCTCCGGACACAGGGACGGCGGCTCAAGCACTCATGCCATTTCAATTTGCGGAAAGACGGAGGGCCAGCATTACGGCTGGACTACCGGCTGCGGCCTGCAGGATGGTCAAATCATTGGGGCGCATATCGTATACGATGCTGCTGCCGTGTCTGCTGCTGCTGCAGCAGATTATCGTCAGCAGACACAAAGCAATGCTATCTTTGATCTCCAGGAATATCTGGATTCCATCCGGCCAAATGATATGAACGGAAATGAAAGCACCGTACATATACCGGAGATCCTGCCGGAAGAAAGCGAGCCGGAGACCGAAAACGTTTCTGAAGCTACAGAAGGGAGCGACGATGAGACTTCTTCCGAAGAGCCAGACAAAACTGTAACGGAATCAGAAGAATCTTCCACGGAAGAAACGGAGACCGAATCAGAGACAGCCTCCATGGAGGAAATGGAGACCGAATCGGAGACTGCTTCCATGGAGGGAACAGAGGCTGAATCAGAATCAGCTTCCACGGAAGAAACGGAAACTGAATCAGAAACGATATCCGAGGAGGAATCTCCAGAACAATCTTCGGAAGGCCCTGTTCCTGGATCATCCTCCGGATCAGAACGCATACCGGAAACCTCCTCTGCCGCATCGTAACAGGAAGGATTGTCACCATCCCTGCCAAAAGAGATCCATCATAAGGATCTCCTTTGGCAGGCTAAAAAAGGAGTATTCATTTGAAAGATGAAAAGCCATTGAGCATTAGCTATGAAACATTGGCTCGTTTTTTTGAAGCGGCTGGCGGAAATCATCGCAATGCTTTTTTTATGTACTGCGATGTCTGCAAATATCACCGGGAAGAGGGCTGCGGCAGCTATCTGTTCATTCCCGGAGAGAATTGCGTTCCCATTCTTCTGCCCTGCGCAGATGCGGAAACGTTTCTTGGCACCACAATCGACAAAACCGATTGCATTGGCATGATCCGCACTTCTCAATTTATACGTCTGTATCAGCGATATATTGAGCTGCATACTGCTTCCGATAAAGAGTGCCCCATTCAGCAGCTGCTCTGTTTATACAACCGAAAGCCGTTTAATCACTGATCTTTTCAGCCGCAGGAATTTGGTAATTACTGGTATTTTACTCGCAAACTACTTAAGATTCGATTCTTAACCCATTTGCGAATCCCCTTTCTTTTTTTAAACTATACATAGAAAATATGTAATCTGCACGCAGGAAAATTTCCAGTCCGGAATCAGTACGAGTGTACAGTATTTTTCGGTATGACTAAGCCGCAACATACGGCGGAATGGGAGGAAAAAATGATAAAATCAGCTGCAAGCTCCACCGCTCCAGACAGCGAGAAAATCCAAAGGGTCACGACAATGGACGAACAAAGCCGAAAACTGTCAGAAGATCATCTTTATCTGGTCCGACGTATCGTTTTGGGAACCATCGGACTGAATGAATCGATCCAGGGCCTGGGGTATGACGATCTATATCAGGTAGGATGCGAAGGCCTCTGTCACGCTGCCATAAACTATGATGATTCCTATCAAACACCTTTTTCTGCTTTCGCTGCAACTGTGATCCGAAACCGGCTTATATCCCATTGCCGCAATGTCGGCAGACTTCAGGCAAGACTGAATTATCTGGACGCTCCCACCGGCTGTGAAGATGGGCTTACCGGTCAGGACCTCCTGGCCGATAACCTTTCCATTCAGGAGGGATTAACCGATGAAGAAGCACTTTCTCTTCTGAAGGAGGTTGAAAAAGATTATACCGGCGTGTGCAGAAAAGGGATCGAGGCATTACGTTTTCGCTTTATGGGACATAGCTGCAAAGAAATCGCCGCCCATTATGGTGTGAAACCCAATCATGTATCTGCCTGGATCTCCCGAGCGGGAAAAAGACTTCGCACAGACAAGCGTTTTTCCTGTTTACAACACTGAATCTGAAAGGGGAAAGGAAATGGTCACATTTTATACAGCTATTGGCATCTGCAAACTGAGTAAGCATAAAATTCCAACAATCATTGTCCAAGAAGAAGAGTATGGTCTGGGGGCACAGGAATTCCTGATCTGGTCTATTCTGGCCTTCCGAATCCTGACCTATAAGGAGCTACGGGATGCATTCTATGAAAAGGAACGGGAGCTTCATATCCTGGGAGAAGCAGAATTTGACGACTATCTGAATCGTCTTCTTCACAGAGGGCTGGCGGCTTCCGGCTCCAGCGAAGTCGGGATCGATGCGTTGTATCTGCTGCTGGAGGGCCTGCAGCCCAAACTGGTTCCCAGAAGCCCTGTTACAGATTTTTTCTGTTTCCTTCAACTTTGGATCCTGAAAAAAGTACCCTTCCGCATGGCAGCTTCCTCCTTTTATACAGAACGTCTTTCCCACAGGGAAAAGAAAATGCTCTCTCTTCTGCGCAGCCGGGCCTGCTCTATCAATGAATTGATAACTGCTACCGCATCCGCAGAAGACAGGCAGAACTGCCCGGATACTCCATTCTTTTTTGCGAACCGGGATCCGGTCCTTATCGTCATTTCCAATCTGTACTTAAAACAGTTTTTGACCTTTCATCCATAGGAGGATATCATGATGCTGCCCCGTCCGCTTTTTTTCCGCCTGATTCTGATCTTTCTGATCGGAATCAGCTGTTTTTCCGTGGGATTTCTGCTGTTTTTTTTGAAGCAGGATAGAATTCTTTTATACCTCAGCATCCTGCTTCTTTTCTTTTCCGTGGTAAAAAGCCTGGCTTTTTACCATTCTCTAAGAAAAATGGACTACCTTATTCTGGAAGGCGTTTGCACAAATGTCGCATTCTACCCCTTTTCCCGAAGCTGCCACTTGTTTCTGCAGGATTCGGAGGGGAATACTTCCGAGGTAACACTTCCAAAGAAATATGCTCCCAGGATCGGCATATCATATCGTGTATATTTAAGAAAAACAGCCTTTTTGACGGAAAACAGACTTCCAGACCGATTACTTATGTCCGACTCCTTCCTGGGTATAGAAAGTATATCTGTTGATTTAAAGGAAAAATAGCCAGATCTTCTTTGAGATATTTTCACTCAGCCAGAAGCGGGGAAATTTTTTGCGGGATTGACATATTCGGCGGGTTTCCCTATAATAATAGTAACAGGTAGGCAACTACCTTAAAAGTGGTCCGCTTCCAGTCATGCGGATAATAAGTAGGCTGTGGAAACGTAGTTCGCTACCGGCCATGCGAATCATAAGTAGGTCGTGAAAAAGTTTTTTAAGCCTCTTATCGGAAACGATAAGGGGCTTAAATCTTTGAAGAGGTAAAATGATATGGAAATTTTAACAGGAAGTTTATACTTTGTTTCCAACGATTTTTTTACAAAGGTGCAGGATCCTTATCTGAAAATCAATTATGAGAGTACGAAACGCCCTCATTATTTTGCCCTTTATGACAGCAGAACAAGCCTTTACTGGTTAGTTCCCTGCAGTTCCAAAGTGGAAAAATTTGAACATCTGATACAAAAGAAAAAGGAACAGCACAAGCCCACCGATACGATAAAGATTGTTAAAATCTTCGACAGAAAAACAGTGCTGCTCTTTCAAGATATGTTCCCGATTGTCGCAAAGTATATTGACGGGCCGTATATCAAAGGCGGGCAGCCCGTAAGGATAGCAGACCCAAAACTGATACAGGAATTAGAAAAAACAGCCCGTAAGATTATCGGCTTATTACATAGAGGTGTCCGTTTTACCCCAACGCAGCCGAACGTGATGCGGATTGAAAAATTGATGATAGAAGAATTGATAAAAGACTAAAAGAACAGGGTGCGTTATTTCCTTTCGTTTCCGTTCCGGCGGCTCCGCCGCCTGTCCCTCGGAAGGTGGCTCTAATAAAGAGCCCGCAAAGCTGAATCAGCTCTTGAAATTTATATAGTCCAAAATATAGATTCATTTTAATTGACCAACACTATATATTGTGGTATTATACATTTGTACTTGATTTTTGTGCTTCTCATTCTGAGAGTTACCATGCACACGTTGTTTAGGATTGAAAGCAGTGCCAGAAGAATTGCCATATAAAATGGCAGTCTTTTGGCACTTTTTTCATGGCAAAAATTATGAGAAAGGAGATTTTATCAAATGAACACACCAGTAACCATCATCACAACAGGCCGTGTCACTGCTGATCTGCAGGTAAAGACCAGCCAAAACGGGAAAAACACCCAATATGTCCAGTTTGGTCTTGCGGTCAACAAAGGATTCGGAGAAAAAAGCCATCCAAATTTCTATCAATGTATTTTATTTGGGGAGGAAGCCCTGCGCATGAGCAAGGCAAAAGTGATGAAAGGCAGTCTGATTCAGATCATTGGAGATCTGGATCTGCTTGAGATCACCCGCAAGGATGGTTCCACAGGCTGGATCGCCAAAGTCACTCTGCTGAGTTGGTCTTATGCGCCAACCAGTCGTCCAAAGGGAGAGACTGCCGATGCAGAAACTGATCTTCCGCCGATAGAAAACTGCGGACAGAATGGACTTCCGTTTCAATGATTTGGTTCAGGAAGCGGATACATGAGGAATTGCTGACAGATATTTGATCCTGCCTGCAATTCCTCTTTTTTTATTGTAGAATGGAGGAAATCATGAACAGGGTATTCTCAAAAAGTCTGAAAATCTTAATTGTCTCTATGCTCCTGCTGGCAGTCCTTTTTCCCAAAAACATATCCCAAAAGCTGATGCTCGCTTCTATTCTGATATGGCTTCTGGTTCTCGCTGCAGGCAGCTTCACAAAAGGGATTCTATCTATTTTCAAATGCCGTCCTCTTTCCCGCTTTTATCGCAGCATATTCCTTCCTGCCAGGGAACGGATCAAACGATTCTTTCGTGTGTTATGCCGCCCGGAAGCTTCCGGATTTGTCGGAGAACGGGCACCGGCCGGACTGTCTCTGCAGGAAGAAAGCAATAGCCAGCTATTTGTACCTGAGCAAAATCTCCGGAATGATCCAGCGATTTTACAGTCAGATGCATCAATAGCTGCCCTCCAGCAGAGCTGCGGCAGACAGGAAAAGGAAAATGAGCTCATGCTTCGCCATATCGCTCTGCGCATCACGGAAAAGCTGAAATCTGCCTATCCACAGGCGGTATGGCAATGGCGCGATAAACCCGTCCTTTCATCTATTCTGGCCGGAAACACCATCCGGATCTGTGTGGAGAACATGGCTCAATACACCCATGCGGATATTTTCTTTGACCGCTTCGGCCGTATCCATATCGAGCCGATGGTGGTCGGTGAATTTCTACCACAGGAAAAAAAGGACAGCTCCTCTGAAGGAGAAGGAAGCGGGGAGCCTCCAGTGATTGATGTCAGGGTATGGTATGAGCTGATCGGGCAAAAAGTCCTTGAGGAACAGATTACTGATCTGAATGCCAACGGACACAGCAGGCTTTCTGTCAAAGAAAACGGGGATATCGTCATTATGCGTCAAAAGAAAGAAGTATTTCGGGCTCATCTGGAATCATTCCCGGAAAAATCACACTGGCAGGAGCTTCTTGCCGTTCTGTCCGAGGACGAGCTGAAAGGCAGGATCGCCGGTAATCAGCTTCAGATTTCATGGGTATAAGGAGGAAAAACAAGATGCCGCGAACACCATTATTAGCAAACTGGACCTGGAAGCTTCCGCTTCCTGCGCCCTTTGACACTGTCGCTTCAAATGTCAGTACCACCCATTATTCCACTTACTGTACTGCTTCCACGAAAAAGGCAACACTGCATTCCTCTATATTGAACGCCATTCTTGCCTATATGGATACAGATACTACTCTGTCTCCCGGCAGCACATCAGAAAACGCGGTCGGCACCCAGGGAGATAAGACAGTAGTGGAATACAACAGCCAAAGCGGTGAAATACATGCTGTATGCTACAATGCCAAAAATGGAAGAATTTATGCCGGAAGGTATGAGGACATCACATCCAATCCAAAGGTCTACTCGCTGAAAGAAAGCGGAAATACAGGATCTGCCCTTTTCTTTGTCCTGATGCCAACCGCTCTTACGGACGATGAATTTCGTGAAAATTATGCGCTTCTTGGGAAATGTAAAAATGACGGTTTTTCTGATATGGATGAAGCACAGAAGGCCGCTTTTATATTATGCGACAATCTTTACCGCAGAATATGTGCAGGAGAAGTTCTCGGCGCCGCCCAGATCATGCTGAACATTCCCAGTACGGGCAACGTACCTCAGCTGACTACTCTGAACCTGCAAAAGGGGGCTTATTCTCCCAGCAGCGTTCTGTTTGGAACATTTCGGATATTAACCGCACCATCTGCCTCATCCGGCAGCACCAATGTAAAAAAAGAGGATTTCATCGGGCATTATCTTTTGTCTGAAAGAACCTTTTCTCCAAAAGAGGAATTACTGATTCCACGGCTTTCAGACTGGTATGTGATTCCGCCGGAGGTCGTTGCTGTCTGCAGACATGCAAAGGAAACCTCCAAAGGCTTTCAGCCCATGCGAAACTTTATGCTGCGCGGGCCTGCGGGGACCGGAAAAACAGAAGGTGCAAAAGCCATAGCCGCCGGGCTCGGCCTGCCCTACCTGTATTATACCTGTTCTGCCAATACAGAAGTATATGACTTTCTCGGCCAGATGCTCCCGGACACAAATGAGCGGCGCAGCAATACTGCGGAATACCCCTCTCTGACTGATATTCAAATGGATCCGGCCACAGCTTACAAAAAGCTGACCGGAGTTTACGATGAGTCAGTCACAGAAGACCAGGTTTATGAAAAGCTGCTGGAGGTTATAGATCAGGATGCAAAAGCCCTGGCCAGCCAGAATAGCTCCGGCCAGCGTTTCCGCTATGTGGAGACACCTCTCATCACGGCAATCCGAAAAGGCTATTTGATCGAAATACAGGAGCCTACCGTCATTGCCAATCCCGGTGTGCTGGTCGGCCTGAATGCGCTGCTGGACCGCTGTGCAAGCGTTACGCTCACCACTGGAGAAGTGGTTACGCGCCATCCTGATACTGTCATTGTCATTACCACAAATAATAATTATTCCGGCTGCCGTGACATGAATCAGTCCGTATTATCCCGTATGAATCTCATCATTGACATGGAAGCGCCAAATGTAGAAACGCTTGCCAAACGGGTGATGAACGTCACTGGATGCACGGATCAGACCGCTGTAATGGACATGGCGTCAGCAGTCAGTGAGATCAGCGAACACTGCAAAGAACACATGATCACTGATGGCTGCTGTGGAGTAAGAGAGCTGATCAGCTGGGTTCAGTCCTATATGATCTGCGGTAATATCATGGAGGCAGCTTCTTACACAGTGTTGTCCTCCGCATCCGGAGATCCGGAGAACCGGGCCGATATCCTATCCTCCTGTCTGAATCAAAAATTCGCTGCATAGAAGGGCGGTGATATGCTATTGCTGCCGGAAGAAAAGCTCAGAAAGAATCTTGCGGATAATCTTCATTTTCTCCGTTTTTCACGGAACCCGAAAATTTCCCAACAGACATTAGCAGAAAAAATCGGTACTTCTCAGAAAAGCATTTCACGTTATGAGCAGGGGATCTGTCTTCCACCTGCTCATATCCTCACCGCCCTGGCTGATTATTTCGGCCTGCCGGTGGATGCTCTTCTGCAGGACCCCCATACCCCAAACGGAAGCCTGCTCAGGCTGCCGAAAGAAAGGAAGGAACCATCATGAGAACCTCTCACACCGCCATCCGGCGGATGATCCATAATGAAAAAAATAAGCTGACCGATGAGCAGATCTTCGCTTCTGCCCGTTTTGCCGCTTACCTGACCGACATTGCAGAAGGAATTACCAAGCGGTATAGAAGGAGCAGCAGGGTTGTCACATTCTGGGACACTTCTGAACGCGCCCCGATCGGGAAGACCAATAACCGCATTATCAGTCTCAATTGCGGCAACCGCCTCTCCATGAGCTTTCCTACCAGGAGCCTGAAGGCGGACAGCCTTTTGGGAATTATTGGACATGAATGCGGCCATATTCTTTTTTCAGATTTTTCCATGCTGAATACCTTCCAACAGGCTATACGAGATGGTCGCTTTTATCCTCATGAGCCAACAGAGCTGTCAGAACTTCAGCAAAACAGCCTGGACGAAATCCTCAGTGCTTTTGCCCCAAAAGATGAAGCTGTATGTTATGCGGTCTCCTCTGTTTCTCACTCACTGGTCAATATCATGGAAGATGTTTTTATCGAGTCCAAAATGTGCAGCGCTTTCCCTGGGGCGGTAAAAACAGGAATACTCCTTAATAATTTCCGTTTTGCGGAAGAAATGACGCCTGTTCAGCAGGAAATCGATCAGCAGCATCATGGTGTTTTCGTCATCATCAATCTGCTGATCCAATATGCAAAAACCGGAGATATTCTGAATCTGAACGATTACAAAGGCCCATATCTCGATGCTCTGTATCAGTGCATTCCTTATCTGGATGATGCTGCATATGATGATGACGCCAGAATCCGTTATGATGCAGCCAACCATATGCTGCTCATTTTGTGGCCCTTCATGAAAAGCTACATCGACCAGATCCGAAAAGACCGGAAAAACCATACTTCCCACGCGGAAGAAGCTAAAGAAAACCAGCTTGCGTCCGGACTTCCTCTCCCCAATCTTACAGGTAAGCCAATTCCGGCCTCCGGTAAAATCCCCTGCCATTCTCTTGCTGGAGAGGATGACTGCAGCCGTATAAAACAGGTTCTGGATTACGAAGACGGACGGATGCCTCTGCAGAAAACGGATAATATCTCCGAAGATGGCAGCGGCGGAATCAGCCATACCAATGATTATTCCGGCGCAGGATATGTTTCTCAGGCTGCGGAGGATATGGATAGTTTGATGACCAGGCTGGCTGAAGAAATTGTTTATACCCGTTATGAAAAGGAACTGACGGAAGAACTTCAGAAGGAAGCGGAAAAGATCCGGTATGGCAACGCCCACAAGGGGATCCATGTCAACGTCAACCGGATGTCCTATGTGGATTCCTCTTATATGACAGCCTACCAACAGGTATCACCTCAGCTTCTGCTGATCTCCAAACGACTGCAGGGACAGGTATCTCAATTATTAAAGGACTATAAGTACGGCGGCAGGCTGGACAACCTCCCCTTTGGGAAACGGATCAATGTCCGTAATACGATCCACAATGACGGCCGTATCTTCTACAAAATGAAGCTTCCTAATGATCAGACAGATATGGCTGTCGCCATACTGAACGACGAAAGCGGCTCAATGTCATCCGCGAACCGGATCACCTACGCCCGCTGCGCTTCCATTATTCTATTGGACTTCTGCCGGAAGCTGGATATTCCTGTCGCCATTTATGGTCACAGCACATCAGGTGAGGACGTAGAGCTTTATGCCTATGCGGAATACAACACCATAGACGGCAAGGATGCATTTCGGCTGATGGATATGAGTGCCAGAAACAGCAACCGGGACGGCGCCGCTCTTCGTTATGTAGCCGAACGCCTTCTCACACGGCCGGAGGCGATCAAACTGCTCATTCTTATTTCAGATGGACAGCCTGCGGCCTATGGCTATCACGGCACAGAAGCGGAAGCAGATCTGCGCGGTATTAAGAAGGAATACTCCAATAAAGGGATCCGCATGTTCGCCGCTGCTATTGGCGACGACAAGCCCAATATTCAGCGGATCTATGGTGATGGGTTTCTGGATATCACAGATCTGGAAAAACTGCCGCTGAATTTGGGAAAGCTGATGATCCAGCATATCAAAGACAAAATGACCACATAACCCAAAAGCGTGAAAAGGGAAACATTTTCTCCCAGCTTTCAAAGAAAGGAGCCATATATGGCAGAAACATTCATCTCGAACCAGATTGCCGTTTACAAAAACAGCAAGGTACTTCTGGAATTTCAGGACAGGCTGAAAGCCGCGTCCATTCCCAACTATGGGCATATCCATGCGGATGGAGAGCCGGATACCAATGGGCGGAAACGTCATTCTTTAATCAGGATCCTCATGAAGGATTATTCCAAAGGAACCGGAGATCAGGCGATTACCGTCACCGCCAATATCTCTCCGGAGGATGCCCGGTTTATTTTAAGCCGCCTGACTGCCTGTATTCCTGAATTTGGTTTTCAACAGGAAAAAATATTCGGTCAAACGGATGAGCACGGATACTGCACTGTTACAAAAGTGCGTTTTCTGCGCACTACGAAGGACAAAAATGGTTCACCAAGAAAGATCCCATGGTATGTGGAAGTGGAAAATGGAAAGGGCATCCCTCAGACCAATGCCAATGGCGGCACCTATATGAAATCAGGTTCCTTTATCAGCCAGGGCAGGGTAAATGCCAATCTGACGGATCAGGATCTTTTCCGGCTTTTAAGCAGGGTTTCCGCCTATATTTCCGGCTGGGAAGCTGCTATTGCCCCTCCTCTTATCACAAAGGCCAAAAAAGCACTGGAGGAAAGGAGAAATACAGCATGAGGACAGCATTTCTCCGTGCCTGCGATTCTCTGGGCAGAATCGTAATTCCTATGGAAATCCGCAGGCTGCTCAATATCAAAGAAGGAGAGCCTCTGGAGCTTGCTTTAAACCAGGATGAGGGCCAGATCATTATCGAAAGATATTCAGAAATGCAAAAGCTTCAAAAGCGCTGCCAGCAGCTTCTACAGGCCTATGCCAAAAGCTGCGGCGGATGCATTGTCATCACAGATATCAGGTCTATCCTGACAGCAAAAGGGTTATCCTATTCCGGAACGGAACATCTGTCTGAGGCTGTCTGCCAGCATATCATGGCACAGACCGCCTATCAGTACAGCCCTGAATCCCCTCTTCCTTTATTCGATAAGGTTTCCCCTGTCGTAGACACCCTGTTTCCGACAGGAACAAAAGATAACCCCACCGGAGCTGTTCTGCTCCTGCACCATCGGCCGTCTCAGGAAAAAGAACGTATCTGCGCACAGCTGATTGCTGACACCATAACCATAATGATTACACAGGAGAAATACCATGAAAAACATGCATGAATTAACAGCACATCAGGCACTATATGCTGAAGAACATATCGGTCTGGTCCATCATTTTCTTCACCGCAAAGGACTGAAGGAAGAAGATTACTATGACATCATTATCTTTGGGTATCTTCAGGCTGTTCAGGAATATGATGAAAATCCCTGCCTGGCAGACTATTCCTTTGCCACGATTGCCTGGAAACGCATGCAGGATGTTATGAACGAATATTTTCGTTCTCAAAACCGCCTGTGCCGGAAAGCATCTTTCGTTTATCCGGATTCTCGCCAGAAAGATGGCCTGTCTCTGGATGAACTGCTTCCGGATCGGGGCAAAGACCTTCAGGAACAGACAGCAGACAGGCTTTTGACTCTGGAAATCATATCCTTCCTGACAGAAACTGAACAGCGGATCGTACAGCTGAAATCAGAAGGCTTTACCCATCGGGAGATTGCCAGGATCTTTCATACCACGGCGCATGGGATCAGCGACCGCCTCTACAGAATGCGGATCCGGCTGGCGGCCATGTCCTGTTGTTTTGAACAGGATATCTGATATGGAATACAGCCACACCAATAATTACACAAAGGAGGAACCAGACATGCTTTTCAGGAAAGGATTTCATCTCAGGAATCTCCAAAAGGGAACAACGCACAAGCAATTCATCCATGTGACCGGCTATCTTGCAGGCATCCTCAAGCCCGGTGCTCCGGCCACCTATCTGTACCATGGACACCTGATCCGAACCGCAGCTGTCCAGGCAATCCTGGAGGCTTCGCCTTCTTACGTTCAATTTGAAACAGCAGGTAGTATTTATACGATCTCCTATGATCTGCTTCCTGCGGAAGGCCAGATCGCTTCATGAATATACATTTAATGCTGCAGGCCCGCCTTTTTAGGTGGGTCTGTATGGATTCAGACCAGAAAAGGAGGCAGCAGACATGGAACAGGATATCCTGGCTATACGGGCCAGACTGGAAAATCTGACGGGTACTTTGAGACGGAACCGGGAGCATATACCTCTGGAAGTTTTGAAAACAAAATATAAAAAGGGGTATGAAGCTTTATCAAGGGATCTGTCTCTGACAGCTTCCGGCTATGTTACACGGAAAGTCCTGCATGGAATCCAGATCCACAGGGATTATCAGCAGCCTGTCACGCAGCTTGTCAGGCGCGTCACAGAACAATCACAGCTTCTTGTGCAGCTTTCTCATGCCATATTTGAGAAACAGGATCTGGAGGAATGCGACCGGCTTGCAGAACAGCTCAGGCAAAAGCTTCTGGATGAACTGGAAATCTTCTGCCTGCAGCACATCTCACTTGTCCTGACAGAGGAATGCCTGGAAAATCCACAGATTCCCCCGCTGCTTTACAGCCCGGTTATCGGGTGCGGCTATCTGGAAAACAAGTGGATCCCTTTAACACACGTTCCTCCGTCCGCAGGCTCTTCATAGCTTATATCCTGAAAAAGTTTCAAGTTTTTTCCACTCAAGTGCGTATTTTATTTGTAGAACGCTATGGAAGTATCTGAAAGCAGGACTGTCAGTGTTTCTCTTTCCATCCATATTGTTATTTGACCTTAAAAAGGAATAAGAAAACAACCAAAAGGAGTAGCCCAGATCATGCCGCTCCTTTTTGTTGTTTTTCACAGCATATTTGTCAGAAGCTTCTGAAGGCTGAATCAATTATTGAAGAGGAGTAGCCCCAACTTCACTGTTCCTTTTTACCAGTCTGTAAAAAGAATCTTTTTTCAGGCCAAGGCGCTTCATTGCCTCTGCAGCAGTTATCTCTCCGTTTTTCCATTTTTCATACCAGAAGTCCCACTCTTCCGGGTACTGCATTTTGGGTCTCCCCAAATGCTTTCCCGCCTTCCTGGCTGCTTCAATCCCTTGTCGCTGCAGTTCATGCCGTTCTTCCAGATCCTCCTGCGCAATATAGGCAAACAGAGCAAGAACCACATCCGCAACCACCTGTCCAATCAGTTCCTGCGACTGTGCTGTATTTAAAATCGGAATGGAAGTAACCTTAATATGTGCCTTTATTATTTTGGTGATTTTATACCACTCCTCATATATTTCAACATAATTTCTCCCAAACCGCTTCAGCTCCGTGACGACCAGCAGATCCCCCTCCCGGAGAATATGGTCCACTATCGTTCTATATACAGGACGCTCAAAGGATTTCCCACTCTCTTTCTCCACATAAATATCCCGTTCATCAATTCCTTCCGCTTTCAGGATTTCTATCTGTCGGTCCAGATTCTGATCCTTTGAAGAAACCCTTGCATACCCAATTTTTCTTGTCGGCATTTTCACTCCTCCTTCAAATATCCCTTTTCTCAAACATATCGCTAAAGGCAGAAACATATTCTGCGATATCGCAAAATATGTTTCCTGCCTTTAGCGACATTATGAAGGCCTGATTTTGCCTTGTTTTTTCTGTCTCAGAAGGTATACGTTTTGCGATATATCTCTATATACGTTACGTTCCTCCTGAAAACAACACTTTCATTAATAAATTGCTGCTTATATATGAAATTTTTGGATACATCTTAACAAGGTAATGGACAATTCTTGATATAGGTCTTCATCAAAGATTCCATCCACTATTGCTTTTTTTATAAGCAGTGGTCGGTACATACATACCACTTCTTCAACTGCAGCTTCACTTCCTCTTTGCGCTTCAATTAGCAATTGTTCAAACTTCATCTTTATTTTTTAACTCCCTTCTCAGTTTACGAAGTACATAGTAATATAACATTTCTGCTTGTTTTGTTCTAAGATTTAAGATTTGTCCTATCTCGTCAAAAGATAATTCTCCCAACGCCTTAGCCAAAAACACTTTTCTTTCTTTTTCTTTTAGTCTTGTTAAAGCCTTAATCAATCTAGGACTTTCCAAAAAAGTAAGAATATGGAATGTATTATCCCAATCTTTTATCATGCCAACTTTCTCAACATAATATTGGGCAAATTGGTCGTCAAAGTTGCTCCATCCTTCTTCTCTTAGTTCAAAGCAAAGCTCATCCTTCTTTCTTCTATTTCTTTCTTGATTTAAAAAACTGTTTTTTCTATTATCTAATGATTTCATTACATAGGCCGTAAATTTTATTTGTAATAAGGAATATTTCTCCATATTCTCCTCCTAAAAGTTTTAATCATTAATACTAAAACTTTTTAGGAGGATCTCGTGCTTTACATCTTTTACGCCTAATTGCACAAAAACACCGCATTGGAAGAAATAATCCAATCCGGTGCTATAAAATGGTTGTAAATAATATTAAGAAACTAAACCATAATATTTTTATATTTATTTTTAATTTTCCCCAAAATCATTGTGGCAGTTATAACCAGAAAAGTCATAGCACATGTAAGTAGCATTAAACTTTTCTGAAGGAAAAAAAGTAAAAATACCAAAAAATAATTTCCGATAATGCATCTACAAAACTTTTTTTCAAAAACTTTTTTCTCTTTGTCATCAACTTTTCTGTTAATATTTTCTACTGGATAAGTTAAAGAAATACACATTAAAGCAAAAACCGATATAAGAATCGTAACTTCTGGGGAAATCAATATATTTGACATTAAAAGCACAAACAAATATGACAAAACCGATAATATCAAACAGGTAATATAATGATCTAAATGCAATCCACCAGCAAAAGATCGCAAGGGTATAAATATGAAAAAAAATAAAATTGATATTATCTCCTTATTCAGGGAAATTGCGAATCCTAGACATAAGGCTAAAAATATTCCTTTTTCAAGCATAACAGTAAATCCATATTTATATATTTGATAGTCCTCTTCCGCTATTTCTCCTGATTCTAAAAGGAAATTTGTCAATGTCTCCGCTATTTTCTCCATAATTAAAAATTTCTAAATCTACTCACTTGTTTTGGTTGCTTAGGTTGGTGAAATCCCATTACACATCTGGTACTAGCTGAAATCTTTAATGTTTGTTGTACCATTCTTTTTAATACCTTAGAGGCTAAATTCTTGTTGTTCTTCACAATACCTCCTCCTATCTCTACGTTTCTATAAGAAAATGTTATGATATTTTTTCTCATTTGCACTATATATGACAAAAATACGGCATTTACTGACAAAGTTCCTCTAAATCCAAAAGAATCGTAATGCCAAAAATATTATTTTGAGTTTCTATCAGAACATCCCCTGAATATTTGTCAGCCACTTTTTTGATTGCTCCCAAACCAAAACCATGCCCTTTTGAATTATGTTTTGTAGATAAAAAATCTCCGCTTTTAGATTTTTTAAGTTCATTTTCGTATGGATTCTTAATAATAATTATTAATGTTCCTTTTTTCACTCCCATTAATATTGTTATTTTTTTCTCCAGATTCACACACATCTCTGTAGCTTCTATAGCATTGTC
Source organism: Candidatus Eisenbergiella merdavium (assembly GCA_019119595.1). GTDB lineage: Bacteria > Bacillota > Clostridia > Lachnospirales > Lachnospiraceae > Eisenbergiella > Eisenbergiella merdavium. The sequence goes on from DWWS01000021.1 coordinate 107,043, forward strand.
AATCGCATTTCCTAAAATAATTCCCATATCACATTCATCGACAGACATTTCTTCTGGAATAGTAATTTTTAAGGAGAAAGAAATACCTAAATTTTTTATTGTAGCATATTTAAAATTTATGATGGCATCTACAATTCTATTTCCACATTTTGATATCAAAACACCTTCTTCTTTAAATTTTAATATATTCTCTAATGTCTTTTTGGCATTTCTATTATCATTAGATTCTATATACTCTCTGACTATAATCAGTTCATTAGCTATATTATGTTGCTTCTCGTAAAAGTCATCAACTATTTTGTTTTGTTCGTTTATTCTATTTGACATTTGAATAAACTGTTGTTCAAATACAACTTTCTCATTTTCTGCATCAAAAAAACGAATCAATTTTAAGTATACCTCGAAAACCTGAATATTTATTAACAAAACGACGCTATATAAAAGAAGCGAAAAAATGACATTTTCTTTTTGAGCCGAAAAGAAAAATTCATTTGCAAGAATAAACATACTTCCCAATGGAATAAATAGCAAAAAAATATTGTATTTCAACGGGATGTTATTTTTACTGTCTTTTTCAACTACCAGCGCTACAATTTGAATCAAAAATACCATTATAATTTTTGACATCACTTCCCCGAAATCATATTTCATCCTCGCACTTATCTGAATATTCTCAAATATACCAATAACTATAACTTCAACTGCCGACCAAGCAACATAAAGAAATGTTATATAAATAAATTTTTTTAATCCTGCTTTTTCAAAACATAACATTGCTATCAAATATGTCACTACCAAGACAGTAACTGTTATCCAAATATTTCCATATTTATCTCTAAACTCTACTATAGCTTGAAATATGACAAAATAAATCCATACCAAAGCAGAAAAGAAGGACCATTTTTTCTTCACAAATAAACAATTTAAATATTTATTTACAATCCAAATGGTCGCCAACAGCAAAACTCCATTTAAAATGCCTTTTCCAACTTCATACATCTATTTCACCTCCCAATAATTTTCCATATTTCATCCTAAATTTCTTTTGTTTCTCTTCACTTATGGTTAATATAACGCCATTTTCCATTTGGACTACTGTTTTGCTCCTCGACTTAATCTGATAAAAATTAACTAAGAATGACTGATGTATCCTCAAAAATGGGATCTTACCATTAGAAAGATTTTCTTCTACATCCGATAATTTTCCATTAAATGAAAAGACTTCACCATTCTTCATATAAAGTAATATCTTTCTTCCGCTGCTTTCAAAATACATTATATCAATACAAGGGACCTTAAATTCTGTTCCTCTGTATCGAAATATAAAATAATATCTTTTTTCCCCAATTTTCCTGCTCGCTTGCGAAAATACATCTCTAAATAATTCATCGCTAAATGGTTTCTTTACAAATTCAAATACATCTAGCCGAAAAAGCTCCAAAGCATATTTTTCATATCCCGAAACAAAAATAAATAAAACATTCTCATCTACTTTTCTTATATTCTTTGCTGCCGTAATTCCGTCTCCATTCTGCATATGAATATCTAAATAGAGCAAATCATACTTAGTACCTTGCAGAATATCCTTTTCCAAAGTTTTCCGCTATAAAAAACTTCTACATTAACAGGAATATTTTCTTTCCTGCCTACATCAAGGATTAAATTTTCCATCTGTGCTGCAATTTTCACTTCATCATCACAAATGCCAACATTAATCATTCGTATTCTCCCTTATTTTTTTCTCAATCTGCAGCATGTCACATTTTATTCAGCAAATAATTCATTGTACTCGACATTAAAAATCTCTTTTAACAATTTCAAATCGCTGGCCTTTATATTACGTCTTCCGCTTTCAATATTGGCCAGCGTACTTCTGGACATTATACTCCCTTTTAACTGTATACGTGTAATAACGTCCATCTGTGTCATTTCTTTCCGCATTCTGATTTCCCTGATATTTTTACCTATCGGGATATCTTGCAGTATATATTGCATTTTAATACCCTCTATTTTGTGACTCAATAGTAACTTTTTTCAGTATATCCATTATTCTTAGAATTCTTGTCACTAATAGGTGGCATGACGTTTTTCTATCTGTATTTAGTATATTAAGTTGCTTATAATTAAACAAAAAAAGACAGATATATCTCTATATCCATCTTTTCTATGCCTATCCTTCTATAATATTAATTTGACCAGACTTTTACCGTTCTTTTCTGAAACAGCTTAGAGCCTCCAGAATATCCTCCTTGCTTCTTTCATCCATTGAGAATCCCTCGGAGGATGAATGCGTCATGTTTTTTTCTGTCTTGTTCTTTTGAATCATCTCCAAAACTATTTTACGGACATCTGCATCCGTTACCCCCAATCCTTTTTTCTCTGTTGGACCATCTTGATACGCTATAACCGCATTAACAATATACTGCGTTTTCCCCCTTCCCATCTCGTTTAATAATTCTGCCACTCTTACATGATTCGGATCCTTCCTGTTAAAACCAAGCGTCGTCACGTATGGATTCTTTTTTCCCATATCTGCTACCTGCCTCTCTTCTGGATCTGATAAAGGATGCCGTATCCTTTTGCATTGGCACAGATATCCTCCACAAATACACTGTGTCCGATCCTGGTGGAATTCTCCAGATATTTTCTCAATAACATAGCTCCGCCTCCAACCCAGACCACACATCCGGTCTTCAGATCCAGTCCCCTTTCCCTCAAAGTCCCCAAAATATCTTCTACATACACTCTCGTCATACTTTCCACAAGGTCTGTTACATCTGCAGGATAATCTCCTCTTTTTCCCTGGAGGATTCTGTCAATATCCTGCTCCTCCAGCAAAATATCCTTTTCCGAATTGATTCTGGAGATTACTTCATTGTAAAGCCGTATCACTCCCTTCTCCAGAGAATCACAAACTGACAGATCAGGCCTGCCGCCTCTCATCATCAGATAATCCAAAGTAAAGCCCCCAATATCGATCGTCAGTACCCGGTCATATTCCACAATCTCGGAATAAACGGTCATGGCCGCCGCATAATCCTGTGGGTAAGCTGCCACATCGCATATTTCGATTTCACAGGCCCTCCCCCGGTAAAAAATCTGCTGTCTGCCTCTGTTTTTAAAATAGTTTTCAAATTTCTCATATAAAGCGCCATAGTGTTTGGGCGGGAGGCCTACAGCCAGTTCCACCTGCAGACACCCATTGTCAAAAGGCAGAGCCTGCCGCTGTACCTCCATGGCAATCCCAAACAGCGTCAGCGCAAAAAATCTTTCATCCGCAGTTTTATCTCTCATATAGGGAATCCTCTGCTCACTCAGAGAGTAAAATTTGTCCTGATACAAAAGATAGTCTCCCAGCGCGGGTCTGCAGTCACTTTCCACAAGCCCGGATGTAAAAATAAAATTTTCCGTCTTCATGTTCCTGTTCCCATGATCCATTGCAACCATAAATTTCTGATACATCATTTTTCAGCTCCTTTTCCTTTGCTTTATGTTTTGTATACGTCTATATACGCACAGATTATGTAAAAGCCAACAAAAACACAAAAAAATAGAGGAATCATCCTTTTCAGGAAAGATCCCTCTGTTTTTGTTTTAGTTGTACTAAAATAGTTCCAGATATTCTTCTGGTGTTAAAACCGTAACTTCCGTATCCTCATAGTCTTTCTTATTAGATGTCAAAATATATTGTACCTTGTTATTTTTGGCAACAGTATATTGAACACAGTCTTCAAAATCTTTCCATCTTCTCCCAAAAGCCTCTTCTATGTCTTCCTTTGTTACAGCAAGAACACCAACCAGTTTAAACACTTTAGACATCACATGGTAAGTCCGCTCTTTATCATGAGTTTCTTTTCTGATAATATAGAACAAATCGGTAACCGTAGATGCACTGAAATACGCCCTTTCCCCAATTTCTGAAGCTTTTTCAAAAAAAGCCGCCGCTAATTCATGGTTTTTTCGCGAAAATACCAGATCCAATATAATATTTGTATCAATTAAAACCATATCTTTCCTGTATCCTTTCGGCCCGATATTCTTCCACCGTCTTCCCTGAATCAGGAAGGCATCCTGTCAATTCCTTCAGGATATCACCAACCGGCTCCTCTTTTCTGCTTTGACTGACAGTATTCTGCTGAGATATCAGAAACTGAACGTAACTATAGATCACTTCAACTTTATCTTCTGTCAATTCGTTTAATAAGGTGATGGTTTTTTCCAGTGTTGACATAATCTTCTCCTTCCTTCACGAATCTTTTTCCAAAATGATATGTGGGTATGCTTATTATAACATTTTCTTCAGGAATCACAACCCGCTTTCTTCAGGCTGACCAGATAATCATCAATCCCCTTTACCCGTTCAGCCCATTCTCCATTTTCATCTGTGTCCCATACAAGCATCCGTTCCGGAAGCTCCAGCCTTTGGCACAGCTCGGCCAGCTTTCGGCAGCCGCGCTGAATATTATCACGCTTGATCTGCTTCTTTTCGCAGGATTTCTTACCGTAGCCCTGATTTTTCCTGTATTGCTCACAGAAGATACATTTTTCATTATAATCCCCTCTGCAGACAGGAGGCAGGAATTTATCCATATCATAAGCGTCATATATCTGACGGCTTCCCAGCTTTTTCATTTCCTGCAGGAAAGGTTCCAGATTTACATACTGGTTCACACCGGGCACACAGACGAATGTTTTTCCGGAAACAGCATGGGCGATGTCCCCCTTTAATGCCCCCTCCGTAACATAAACCACCCCGTCCCCGGCCTTCCCGGCCAGATGCACGGGACTTCCCGACGAAGCCCCTTTGGGAAAGTTCACGCTGGAAAGCCAGACATATTTTCTTCCTTCATAAGGACGGTCAAGACGGATCTGCATCCCCGTAATCAGGCCCTGGGTATTCCGGATCGGTATCAGGATTCCGGAAGCCTTCTGTCCGAAGTGGACGGTCCATCTTCCTTCTGAATCCTCATGAAATCCGGGAACACCTTCTACTGTATGTCCGCTCTCCAAGATTTTTTCCGTGATCTTCCGGAAACCAAATACTGGTGTACTCCGGTATCCATTCTGCTCGATCTGCGTCTCAGTCAGGCCCCGACCAAGAAGTTTCCTTTTATGGGTATCTGACAGTGGCAGCATCGACAGGAGAGCGGTATATGCCTGATCCTTTATCCGGTCAGAGACAGTTCTCTCCTGCTCCCTTTCCTGCTTTCTGTTTTCTACCTCAATACAGGGCTGTTTGGTCTTCCATGTATCTCCCAGCTTATCTGTGATCTCCCTGTAAGCGGTCTGGCCATCCACTCCAAACATTTTTCCGTAAAGAGCAAGCATCCCTCCTTTTTCTCCACAGCGGTTGCACCCGAATACATCCTTTCTCAGATTCAGGTTCATTTTCTTTTTCCCGCCGCAGAAAGGACAGTTGATATCTATGCTGACTCTGTTTGGATATCGGTCAATCTCTCCCGACAGGCCGCACAGCTCTGCCACATCCCTGATACCAAATGAGAAATCATGATACATGGCTTCCTCTCCTTTCTGCGGCCAGTCATTCACTGACCGCATTCTGATTTAACATGACAGGTTTACCTGTGCCGGTTTATCCCACATTTTTCAAAGCCTTATCCAGCAGGAACATAGAAGCAGCACGGAGCAGATTGTCAGGGCCGCCATATTGTGTTGCATACCACTCCAAAGCCTTCGGATTTTCCTGTGCCATCTGCCCCAATGTTTTTCCCTGCCCAAATCTGATCCCAATCACAACATTTTCTGCTGCTTTCTGATCAAGCCGGGCATAAATCTCTTCCACTGGCATATCTTTTCTGAGCTCTTTCTGGACGTTCTTCTGTTCTGAGGCTCTCATCTTTATCTGCCCCACACTCCCGCTGCGATCTGCATCTCTCTCATCCGGTATCGGGATATAGGAACTGATATCATATTGTCCGGGGAGATTATCATCCTCTGCCTCCTGATCTGGATCCGGTTCATCCGCTGTTTCCATTCCCTCTTTCATACCTGACAAAAATTGTGCTGCATCTACAGGAGTATCTACCACTTCCGGATCTGTTTCTCCTTCCAGATCAGCAAACTGCAGCCCAAACCCGGCATCAGAAAGTGCCCTGCCTACTGCGGCCGTTTCCGCCAGCTCCACATATTTCATTCCAAACTGCTCGTTGGAATAGTATTTCTGAGCCAAAGCACTGGAAATATAGCTCTCTTCCGGATCGTTTCTGTTCAAATAGACTCTGGCTTCTATGACAGCTACCTGATCGGTCAGCTTGAGCAGCCTTTTTACGATCTTTCCTTCCGGATATTTCAGCCGGAACCAGAGTTTTCGGTAGGCTACCTCTAGGTAATATCTGGTCTTCCCATCTTCCGACGACAGGATTCGCATATACCGCTTTGGATCAAAGCCCTCTATCCCGTTCAGATCCTTAACAGCATTGACTGTATCATAAATTCCTGTAACAATACTTTCACTCATATTTTCTCTCTTTCCGAAACACCTTGTACCAAAAATGCATTGTTTTTTCGCATTCAGTATGGTGTTCTGTTTTCATTGAAAAGAGGGTATCATAAATAAATACCCTCCAGCCTCATGATTTCTTGAAAAAATTATGCTGCAAATTTCTCTTCATACTCCTTTCGGATCCGTTCCCCAAGCCGTGTATTACGCCTGTCACTTTCCGTATTACGGATTCCTGTCGCAACCGCATCCCGGTGTCCTACGATCCATACCTGTTCTTTCGCCCTGGTCACAGCCGTATACAGGATATCCCGCCGAAGCATCTTATAGAAAGACGGCATCCACAGCAGGATAACGGCGGCATACTCTGATCCCTGGCTCTTATGCACTGTTGTTGCATAAGCATGTTCGATCAGATCCATATCTTCCGTTCCGTATTCCACCACCCTGTTATCCGAGAACGATATCCGGACATGATAACCATCGTCCTCATCAAAAAGGATGTCTGTTATGTAGCCAATATCTCCATTGCTGATCTCATTTTTGTTTCTGTTCTGCAGCACCCGGTCCCCAACACGATACAGGCTTCTCCCGGCCCGGATCTCTTTCTTACCTTTACCTGCCGGATTTGCCAGCTCCCGCAAGATTGGATTAAGGGCATTCACACTGGCTTCCCCGCGTTTTCTATATGGAGTAAGCACCTGGACATTCTCCTGCCCATAGTGGCTTACGACCTTTTGAAAGATCTCTTTTGTCGCCTCTGCAGCCTCCTTATCAGATTCTGCCGTCCGAAGCCGGAACCCTTCTCCATAATCCAGATTTATCTGGTTTTCCCGTATTTTTCTGGCATTTTCAGCTATCCTCCCTCCTTCCTTCTGACGATATACCAGATCCAGGACAGTAACAGGAATGACGCCGCTGCCGATCAGCTCCCGGAATACACTTCCGGGGCCTACGCTAGGCAGCTGGTTCACATCTCCGATCAGAACCAGCCTGGTTCCCGGCCGGATCCGACTGAAGAATTCGAAAGCCAGCCTCATATCGACCATACTGAATTCATCAGACAGTATAAAACCGGCGTCCAGAAAATCAGATGTGGCATCTTCACTCTCTTCCATTCCAAGCCCCAACGCACTGTGCATGGTACTGCTTTCTGAGTATCCCGTACTTTCTGCCATCCTTCTGCTCGCTCTGCCGGTGGGTGCTGTTAGAAGGACCGTCCTTTTTTCTGTTTTGTCATTCAGATACAGAAGCACCCTTTGTATCGTTGTTTTCCCCGTTCCAGGCCCTCCTGTTATAATGCTGACCGGACAGGCAAAGGCTTTTATCACAGCCTCCTTCTGTCTGGCAGACAAATGGATTGAAAGCTCCTGTTCAGCCTCCTCCAGAACCGCTGCAACATCCGTTGCTTTCATCTGCGTTTCCTCTAAAAGAGCTGTCAGTTTTTTGGCCGCCTGGTATTCGTATTCAAACATTTTTTCCGGATAATATATATCCCCTTCCTGGCGCAGAGCTTCCTGCCCCACCAGCCAGTTTAATACGGCAGCGACCTGCTTTTTTGAAACGACTTCCCCCTTCTGTCCATGATTCAGGCAGCCATAAACCATGTCCTTAAATATTTCCTTATCCTGATACAGATTTCCTTCCTGCATTACCAGCTCCATGCAGTATCTGGCACATGCTTCAATCCGCATGGGATCGTCCAGACTGCGCTGGCTGGCCCTGGCGATCGCATCCGCTGTTAAGAAACCGAACCCTTTAATCTGACAAAGTTGATAGGGATGTCTTTTTACCATCTCCAATGCGTCATTGCCAAACAGGTCGTATATCTTTTTAATCTTTCCCTGAGTGATCTGAAAAGGCGCCAGATATGCCGCCAGATCCCGCAGAGCGCGCCCATCCTGATAGGATGCAAGAATATTCTCCAGCTTTTTTCTGGTGATACCGCGGATCTCCAGCAGGCTTTCCGGATAATGCTCCAGAACCTCAAAGGTCCTGATACCAAAGCGCTCGACTATCATTTCTGCGGTCCTTGGCCCGATTCCCTTTACCATTCCGGAGGCAAGGTAGGAACGTATCCCTTCCTTTGTCTGTGGACGGATTTCCTCATACCTTTCCACATGATACTGCAGGCCATACTTTCCTTTTACCCACTTTCCATACAGTTCTACCTCCAGCCGCTCATTTTCAGGCAGATAGTTTCCTACAGCGCCAAAACGGAAGTTTCCATTTTTCTCTCTGCCCGTTTCCGCGCCCTCCGGGATTTCTTCCTCTGTCTGATAAAGGAACACACAATAGCCATTTTCCTTATTCTGAAATATTGGTCTTATTAATTTACATCTCATGCTCTGTTTCCTCTCTTTCGTACATCGTCAGGCCGCATCCTTTTTCATGACAGAAAAACGTCTGCTTTCAGAAACCTTTACATAATCCTCATAGATATCCGGATGCTGCGTCTCCAGCTTTTTCAGGCCATTTTTATCAATCCCTGTCCGATAGACCGGATTATAGGTAATAACATATTCCCTTGATCCATCCCGGATGATGCCTTTACAGCTTACTCCCATTTCTTCTACGATCCCGAAACAGGCTTCCTTCATCTGTTCGTCCAGCCTTTTGACCTGTTTTTCCAGCTTTGCCTTTTCTTCCTTCAGTCTCAGATAATTCTCCAGCTCCATGATATGAGATCTGCCCAGCTTCACAGCTGCAGCATCCGCGTCGGCCGGTCCATAATGTTTCCGGATACTTTCCAAAACCAGATCCGGTTTTTCAGTATATGGAGGCTCTGTCTTATTCTGCACATTCTCTTTCCAGAAGTATTCCTCCTCCTGGATCAGATTCTCTTCTATTTCCAGGTCCCTTTCCATCTCGCGGATGATAAAATCATTTTCGTTATTTCCATACAGACAGGCAAAAACAACCCGGTTCAGATTCATGACAGCCATATAATGCCGTCCCTGATATTCATAATTTACAGGAACCGAATCATGCTCCCATTTCTCTCTTCCATGGTATCCTGTTGTTTTGCACTCCAGTATCCCCATGCTTCCGTCCGGGTATCCAATAAAAAAATCCACGTCAGCCAGCATAAATGGGAACAGGGGATGAAAAAACATTTTCCGGATAGGAAAAACCTTCAGCCCGGTCTTTTTTGCGTAAATCTCAGCTACCAGATCCTCCAGGCGGTGCCCCACCTCTTTTGCTACCCAGTTATCCTCCTCTTCATCCATTACGGCCTGGATCCCGATCTTATCATAGTACAGATCCCTTTTGGTACAGAATGGGGATAATCCCATAACGGCCGCAGCATCGCTCCCTCCGATCCCTTTCCGGCGATAGCGCAGCCACTCTTCTCTGGACAGATTTTCAGTATCCACAAGACTATCCGGTTTGTAATTCAGGTTAAGACTCATAACATACTCTTCCTTTCTTATATATGCGCGGTTTACCTTTAGACCCTTTTCGGGCAGTAAGAAAGGCGGTATTTTCCCCGCCCATTACTGCCAGCCTCTTTATAAAAGGTCGCCTTCCATATAAATCATCAATTCCTTTCTGTCCCTGCAGAACAGATAGATATTATTTGAAAGACGATCCTCTTTGGCAACTTCTTCTTTGTTTATTTCTTCCAGATCGATCGTTGTAACAGGGACTGTATTATAATCCCGCCTCCTTTGGACAATGATCTCGTGTACACTGAGCGGAATAATGATCAGGTCATCCTGAAGGCTGTCCGCCAGGCACTGAAGAACAGAATTATTTGCCAGGAAGCAGGCTCCCCAATAATGCTCCTTGTTGCTTACGATCCTGGCTTTTATATCCAGCAGCCTGGGCTTTTTCTTTTTAAGCATTTTATATCTTCTTTTTCCAATATACTTAATGAGCATATTTTCGACGAAGCTTCTGGCAGAAATGACACTGCAGTCTTCCAGCCGTCTGAAATTGGCTTCCGCCTGTTTTATCATTTCTTCCTCTGATACATCCCAGTTTTTAAGCAGCTTGTGACTGATCCGGAGCACTCCATCCCAGCCATTCTTCCCCTTTAAAGGGATATAGTAAAAAACCGCAAGATCAAGCAGCTTCTTATGCGGGATATAAACCAGATCAGCTTCATTTGCCACATAATTGCATACCGCCGTCCTGATCTCTCCTTTTATTTCCTCATAATGGTTCTGGATCCTCTCCATGGCAGAAACAGGGGCCGGATGCTGGCTTATCTGATAAACAATAGCCGACGCGATCTCGGGGATCGTCAGACTCCCTTCCTGATACTTTTTCATATAGTAATCAATATATACCAGAGGGCCGATATCCTCCGCCTCTTTCACGATCAGAATCCCGTGATATATTTTCCCATTTCCCTTCTCCATTTCCTTATATTCCATCCAATAGTCTTCTCCGAGCATCTTTTCAAGCTCATCCATAATCCATTCCGCAAACTCTTCCATTTTCTTTCTCCTTTACCATTTGTAATCGCCTGCAATATCATATTCGTTCCAGTTCAGGGACAGCGCACGGGAAATATTTTCTTCCACCCTGGCCAGTCTGCTTCCTTCTTCCCCATCACAGGAAAGGAAAAATGGGATTTCTCCCATCGCATAATATATATCATGGGCTGTACAGGGCGCTTCGCCATTTTGCGCCTGAAATATTTCCACCGCCTCGGCCGCATATTTCTTTGGCACCTGAAGCCTGTCGAGAACTCTCTTCATGCAGCTGATCGGATATTGGATCTCCACTTTCAAAAGCCGGATCAGGTTTCCTGCAGCAAGCTGATACTTCCCGTACAGCATTCGGAGCTGTTCATCAAATTCCCGGATGCTGCTGCCGTTCCGATGCCCGAGCCTCAGAGGGCTGCCAAGACTGATCGTCCGATTTTCCTTTCCGGCAAGGAGCATTGGGAAGATATTGGCTCCTCCCACCCCGGTATCCGATGTGGTAACACGGACAACCGCTTTCATCTGCTCCGGGATTTTTCCGGCCAGAGAAATTTCCTTTCGGTAAGCATCCAGAAGCTCGTCATTCCCTGACAGCTCCCACAGTGCGGAAGCCATTTCGTGTTCATAAAATCCAGCAAGATATCGGCATCCCCTGTAGTTATCCTTCAGGTACTCAACTGTGTGCCTGAATATCTGCTCCATATCCAGAATGGAATAGTCATGGGAATCCCCGCCTAATACGGCAGAGATCTTTCCTTCCGATATCCGGATCAGCGCTTCTCCCTTTGCGGTCTTCAGACAGTCATTCAGGATTCTGGCGTACACCTGTTTTTCCACACGTTTCAGACCGTTTCCTGAAATTCCCGCCCGATCAAGAATGCTTTTGATCGCACAGCTCCGTATCGGATAATACCGTCCTTTCACCTTCAGAAGCAGTCCTGTGTTCAGAACGGTATCCGTTATGATCTCAGGATCCAATCCCTCCTTCTCATATTCTTCCTTCAATTCCCTGACAAGGTCACTCCCTTCCTGAAGCGCTGCCAGCCGAAGACTTTTGGATCTTCTTACATCCCAAGAAGAATTTCTTCCAATCCTGCTGATACAGTCCAGAAATTCATCCTGGTTCTGAAATACAGCACAAAAACCATCCTCATACACTTTTCCTCCATTCATCTTTTTTCTCCTTTCCTTTTCCCATACGGAAATATTTATCCAGCCGCTGATGCGGATAAGCCCATTCGGGCATTTCTGGCTCCTGATACAAAAAAAGAATGGTTCCCATCGGTTCCATTCCTTAATGTGTATGTTTTCCACATATTCTTTTTTTCAGGTCTGCTCTGTCCACAGGGCAGGCACTTGAAGCATTTTTCTTTCGCTCTTTTCTGAAAACAAAAAAGACCGAAAAAACATGATATTATCCGAATTTTCAGATAATATCAGCGCTTTTCGGTCACCTTACAATCCTAAACAACGTATGCCTTCAGCTGTTCTCAACAGCCATTCCCGCATATAGATCAATCACAGCTTCATACTACCACAATATATTGTATGGTGTCAATTTTTATATACAAGATATTTGTTTTGAGATTTTTTCAAGTATTTTCCATCCATTTGTGTATTTATTTTTAGATCGTCACATAAAGGCAATCTACATCTGCTCCTTGAAAACTGAATAGCATACGCCATCATGGATACCGGCTTCACAGCCCGGTTCAGAATTCAATACGCGGCCGGAAAGGGCGCAGGAAACGGTGATGGAAGGTATGCATGCTTCTGACAAAAGGATGAGGATTTGAATATGAAAGCTAAAGATACTTCAAAGATTTTTGCCGATTATCCGGATGTGCTGACTGTTGAAGATCTGAGCAAAATGCTCGCCGTCAGCACCAAAACGGTCTATAAGCTCCTGAAGGAGAAAAAGATTAAGTCCATTACCATAGGCCGGACATATAAGATACCTAAAATTTATGTGATGGAATATCTGCAGATCATAGAATAATTACCACGCAGATGTAGAATTCCATGCTATAATGTTCTTGTCATGGCAGATGAGAACTGACTACCAAGGAGGACATGCTTATGGTTGCAGGACATCTGCGAATACAAAACGGTATCTATCAAATCATACTCAGCTATAAGGATCCGGACGGAAAACGACGCACGAAATCTATTTCCACGGGGCTTTCTGTGAAGGGTAATGCAAGAAAAGCTGAGCAAATGCTTCAAAAGGCGCGTCAGGAGTTTTCTCCTCCGGCCCCTTCTGAAGATACAAGAGGAGTTGATGCAAAAGATCATTTATCAGAACAGGCAGACACAGAGGCCGTATTCAGCCAGGAAGAAAAAAGGCTGACAACATTTTCACCTGAGCATTCCATCATGCTGTCGTCGGCCAGCCAGATACTCTTTTGTGATTTTATGCTGCACTGGCTTCAGTCTATGCGGAGCCAGGTTGAAGCGAATACTCTCTCAGGATATTCTTTTAATGTTAAGCACCGTATCTATCCTTATTTTCGTGACAAAGGCTATACGCTCGCCCAGATAGAAGAATATCCGCTTCTGATACAGGAGTTTTATGATTATGCTCTGAATACCCTTCATGTATCAGGCAATACCGTCCTTCATTATCATGCCAACATACGAAAAGCTCTAAAGACGGCTTTTAAAACAGGGGTGATCAAAAGCAATCCTGCCGACCGCATAGATCGGCCCAGGAAAAATCCATATAAGGGAGAGGTCTATAATGCTTCAGAGTTATCTGTCCTTTTTGATGTTTTCCGCACAGACCCACTTGCGCTTGCCGTTGTATTTGCCAGCTTTTACGGACTTCGGCGCAGCGAAATATTGGGGCTGAAATGGGACTCCATAGATTTTGAACGCAATATGATCACGATCAGTCATATCGTTACACAGGCAACCGTAGATGGGAAATATCAGATTCTTCAAAAGGACAGGACCAAAAACTTATCCAGCCTGCGCTCTCTGCCACTCGTGCCACAGTTAAAAGAAGCTTTGCTTGAGCGTCTGGAACAACAGTCTCGGAACCGCATGCTTTATGGGAATTCCTATTGCCATGATTTTGATGCGTACATTTTTGTAACCCCTTCCGGCAAACTGATGAAGCCGGACTATGTAACGACGCATTTTCGTCTGATCTGCGATAAGAACAACCTGAAGCATATACGTTTTCATGACCTCCGGCACAGCTGCGCGAGCCTGCTGTATGAAAATGGAGTAGATTTGAAAGCGATCCAGGAATGGCTGGGACACAGCACTATTTCTACGACGGCCAATATTTACACGCACTTAAATTACAAGAATAAGATTACATCGGCTAACGCGATACTCAGCATCATTCCCGGCGGAATCTCCGCACATGAGGAAGGAATACTCACCGGTGAACAAGATTACAAAAAAAGAATCTGACCAAGCCGCAAACTAAAGTCAGATTCCCCAAAACAAGTGCTGGTAGCCGGACTTGAACCGGCACGAACTAACGTTCGACAGATTTTAAGTCTGTTGTGTCTGCCTATTCCACCATACCAGCATAATATTTATATTGCACTTATCGGCACTCTTTTCCATTCCTTTCCGTTACATTCCAAAGCTTTTGGAGGGATGTAAGGAGGGATGCAGACGCTTCCGGCCTGTGCCTATTCGCCGGAACTCCAGTAAAATCAAGGGTTTCAGAGAAATAGATGACATTTCCCACATTGGATTTTAAGTCCCTTGCGTCTGCCTATTCCGCCATGCCGGCGCGTTTCCAGCTCCGCCGTATCTGCCCTTCTGCGGCCACGCCGAAGGCGCTTTCACAGTCAGACCGGCGTTGTGGAAAATGGATGGAGGTGGATTCGAACCACCGAAGCAATTTGCAGCAGATTTACAGTCTGTCCCCTTTGGCCACTCGGGAATCCATCCATGCCTGACCGGATACAGGTGAATATCACGGACGATACTCACCTGTGCCCGTCAGCATATCTATTTAATCATAGTTTTGCGTGAATTGCAAGGAATTTTTTCTGGTATGCTCAACACCGGCATCCGGATCGCGGTACTGTAGCACGATCCCGGATTCGGGAGGCAGGGTAACCATCACCTTTCCCGCTTTGAGAGGATAGATCTCCGGCTCTGTGGAAAAACCGTTCCGGTTCGTCAGCATCAGGCGGGTCATCCTCGCCTCTCTCGGGATGCCGAGCTCCCAGACGGAAATCTCCTTCGTCACCTCATGATCGTTGTTGTTGATGAGGATGGCGGAATGATTGCCGCGGGTAAAGCGGGCGTAACCGATCATATTATAATCGGACAGCATCCACTTGATCGATCCGGTCTTAAACTCCTGATTTTCCCTGTGCATCCGGATCACCGCCTTATGGTAGGCGAGCATTTCCTGATCCTCTCTTCCCCAGGGATAGGTTCTGCGGTTGTCCGGATCGGTGAAGCCGCAGAGGCCGGCCTCATCGCCGTAGTAGATGGTGGGCGCGCCGGGCCAGGTCATCTGGATCAGCACAGCCTCCCGCATCACCGCTTTGTTCACACCCTCGTTCGCCGCCTCCGGCCCGAGGGTGTTCATCCGGCCCACCTTCCGGTTTGTGCGGGTCAGGAAACGGGAATGGTCATGATTGGAAAGCTCGTTCATGGCCACGAACAGGGAAGGCGTGGCAAAGCAGGCCGTGTGATAACCCATCGCTCCCCAGAAGCTTTCCGCATTTCCCAGAAGATCCTGCCTGTAATCGTCGCTGTGCTTCTGCATTCCCGTCAAAAACCAGGTGACCGGCTCCATAAAGGCATCGTAGTTCATCACGGTATCCCACTGATCCCCCTGCAGCCAGGAGGAAGGATCCCCATAATGCTCCGCCAGGATGATGGCGTTGGGGTTCGCGCTTTTCACCGCTCTGCGGAAGTCCCTCCAGAAGCGGTGGTTAAATTCCGGAGAACGCCCAAGGTCGGCCGCCACATCCAGTCTCCAGCCATCCGCATTGAAGGGCGGAGAAACCCATTTTGCCGCGATCCTCATGATATACTCGTACAATTCCCTGGAATTTTCATAATTCAGCTTGGGAAGCGTATCGTGTCCCCACCAGCCGTCGTAGGTGGTGTTGTAGGGAAAACGATTCTCATCATGGAACATGAAAAAATTATGGTACGGGCTGTCCCTGTCGATAAAGGCGCCCTTTTCATAGCCTTCTCTGCCCTCGTAGATCCGCTCTCTGTCCAGCCATTTGTTAAAGGAGCCGCAGTGGTTGAACACGCCGTCGATGATCACGCGGATCCCTCTTTTGTGCGCCTCCTCCACCAGCTCGATAAAAAGCTGATTGCTGGCCTCCAGGTTCTTCGGGTTGGTCACCCGGTCGATATAGCGGGAGGCAAACCGGTTCTCCGTCTGCCAGTCCTCCAGGAGCGCGCCCTCGTCGCTGACGATCCTTCCCTTGTGGGGATCGATATTATCGTAATCCTGAATGTCGTATCCGTGATTGGAGGGGGAGACGAACAGCGGATTGAAATAGATCACGTCAATCCCCAACTCCTGCAGGTAATCCATCTTGTCCAGAACGCCCTGCAGATCTCCTCCGTAAAAATTCCGCACATCCATCTGCGCCGGGTAGCGGTACCAGTCCTCCACCCGCACGGATTTATCGCCGATATAACGATATTCCCCCGTGAGCACATCATTGGAGGGATCCCCGTTACAGAACCGGTCCACCATGATCTGGTACATGACCGCGCCCTTCGCCCAGTCCGGCGTGGAAAATCCGGGAATGATGCAGAAATAGTAATGAGCCTCCGTCTGCTTCACCACGCCTCTGGTGTCATAGTAGCACCTGGCCCTGCCGGCCTGTATCTCAAAATAGTAGGTGATCTTCTCGTTATCAAGCTGGTGTTTTACTTCATAATAGTCAAAAAGGGAATCTGACGAAACCTTGAACATCAGATTCCTCTCTCCCTGACATACCAGAAACACACGGTCCAGATTGTTTTTCTTGGCCCGGAAACGTATGGTCACTTCACTGTATGGCGCCGGCTCTGCCGGTGAAATGAAATTTCCTGTCGTATCGCTGAATAAAGCTCTTTTACTGAGAACAGGACGCATGCTGGTGATATACTGGTGCTGTTCTCCCCGCAAAAACCTCTCAAACTTCATATACACTACACCCTTTCTCCCCTATTTTAACTGATTCCATTCTGACAATCAAGCGTTTACGGTCTTTAAAGTAAAAAAGACAGCCATGGCTGTCTTTTTTAGAGAAGGTATTTCTTATGGGGTATAGCAAAAACTATAATGTATTGGGGGGGGTTACGCATATTATAATAGCAGACCGCCCCGTTTTTGTACATTCTCAGAATTCACAAACTTCACAAATCAGAACCTTCATTTTTATATAACATGCACAAAATCATATCTGTCTTAACGCTCATACATTCTCGAAGAACGGTTTTTCTTCTGCAAACAGCGCCTCAAACTCCGTCCGGCTGATCTTTTCCTTCTGCAGAAGCAGGTTCGCGCAGCTGTGGAGCACCTCCAGGTTCTCCCGGATCAGCTCCGTGGCCCTGGCGTAGCAGCCGTCGATGATCTGCTTCACTTCTCTGTCGATCTCTCCGCTGATCATCTCGCTGTGGGCCTTGGCATGGGCCAGATCCCGACCGATGAATACCTCGTCGTCGTCATCGTCATAGCAGACCACGCCGATGTTTTCGGACATGCCGAAGCGGGTGACCATCATCCTCGCCATCTTGGTGGCCTTCTTGATGTCGCTGGAGGCTCCGGTGGTGATATCATCGAAGATAAGCTGCTCCGCGATGCGGCCGCCCAGGGATACCATGATCTCCTGCTCCATTCTTCCTCTGGTCATGAACATCTCATCCCGCTCAGGCAGAGGCATGGTGTAGCCCGCCGCGCCGTTTCCGGTGGGGATGATGGAAACCGTATAAACCGGCCCCACATCCGGGAGCACGTGAAACAGAATCGCATGGCCCGCCTCGTGGAAGGCCGTGATCTTCTTTTCCTTATCCGTGATGATGCGGCTCTTTTTCTCGGTGCCGATGCCGACCTTGACGAAGGCCCTGCGGATATCCTCCTGGGAGATATAGGCCCGGTTCGCCCCGGCCGCAAGAATGGCCGCCTCGTTCAGCAGATTTTCCAGATCCGCTCCGGTAAAGCCCGCTGTGGTCTGGGCCACCTGTTTGAGATCAACGTCCTCCGCCAGCGGCTTGTTCCTGGCGTGCACCTTCAGGATATCCTCTCTTCCGCCCACATCCGGCGCGCCAACGGCGATCTTGCGGTCAAACCGTCCGGGACGCAGGATCGCGGGATCCAGAATATCCACCCGGTTCGTCGCCGCCAGCACGATGATGCCCTCGTTCACGCCGAAGCCGTCCATCTCCACAAGAAGCTGGTTCAGGGTCTGCTCCCTTTCGTCATGGCCGCCGCCCATTCCGGTGCCGCGCCTTCTTGCCACGGCGTCGATCTCGTCGATAAAAACAATGCAGGGAGAATTCTTCTTCGCGTCCTCAAAGAGGTCGCGGACACGGGAGGCTCCCACACCCACGAACATTTCCACGAAGTCGGAGCCGGAGATGCTGAAAAAGGGCACGTTCGCCTCTCCCGCGATCGCCTTGGCAAGAAGGGTTTTTCCCGTTCCGGGAGGGCCCTCCAGAAGGACGCCCTTGGGAATCCTCGCCCCCACCTTCGTGTATTTGGAGGGCTCTCTCAGGAAATCGATGATCTCCTCCAGATCCTCCTTTTCCTCCTTCAGCCCGGCCACGTCCTTCAGAGTGATCTTATTATCCTTGCCGGTACTCATCCTGGCGCGGCTCTTGCCGAAATTCATCATCTTGTTGCCGCTGGCCCCCGCTCCCGCGTTCTGAGCGTTCATCATCATGAAGAAAAAGATCATGATCACCGCTCCCAGCACCAGCACGGGAAGCATGTAGTTCATAAACCAGCTTTCCTGCGGCACATCCCGCACCAGCGGGTCCATATCATACTGCTCAAGCAGGCTGACTGCGTTCTCCACGTCGGTCACATAGGCCGTCCGGTTCCGCCCGTCCGAAAGCGATACCGTGACCGATCCGGTTGGCGTCTCCCGGTTCTGGCCGATCACCGCGCCTGTCACGCGGCCCTCCTCCAGATCCTGCTGAAGCTCTCCAAGCGTATAATTATCCTGCACCTGATTCAGGGAGCTGGTCCATACCATGACCAGAAGCGCTCCCAGCAGCAGAATAAAGATCAGGTTGATGCCTCTGCTGTTTCTAACCAATTCTGTCCTCCATTCCAAAGAGTTCTACTCAGTCGTCAAATTCTACTACGCCGATGTAAGGAAGGTTTCTGTACCTCTGGTCATAGTCCAGCCCGTATCCGACCACAAACTCGTCCGGGATCTGGAAGCCGGTATAGTCCACCTTCACGTCCACGACCCTGCGCTCCGGCTTATCCAGAAGCGTGCACAGTCTCAGGCTCTTCGGCCCGCGGTCCCGCATCATTTCCATCAGATAGCTCAGCGTCCTTCCGGAGTCCACGATGTCCTCCACGATGATCACGTCCTTATCCTTCAGGGGCTCATCCAGATCCTTCACGATCTTAACCACGCCGCTGGACTTTGTGGAGCTGCCGTAGCTGGAAACCGACATGAAATCCAGGGATACGGGAACCGTGATCCTCTTTGCCAGCTCGCACATGAAAAAGCTGCCTCCCTTGAGGACGCAGAGCAGATGCACCTGCTTTCCCGCATAATCCTTACTGATCTGTTCCCCGATCTGCTGGATGCGCGCATCCACCTCTTCCTCCGTCAGAAGCACTCGTACTCTCTCCGCCATTTTCCTTTCCTCCTCTTATGTGTATCCGAAGCACTCTTTTCGTAGATTCCGTCACCCTTACCGCACTGCTGATGCGGTGTCCGATCACCCACACGATGTGGCAGCCGTCCGCAAGCAGCGGCAGAGCGTCTCTTTCGTCTGCCGGAACCCTTTCCTGGATCAGATATTCCTTCAGGCTTTTTTTCTGAAGGCTGTCGTTGATCGCAAGATAGTCCCCCGGCCTTCTGGTACGAAGTACCAGAGACTTCATTCTATCATAATCAAGCCATTTCGTATACGTTTTTTGTTCAATTCCATGAGATTTTTCCCAGTCAAGAAGGCGCATTTCCAGCGTGAACAGGCCGGGGATCTCCAAAACGGCGCTTCCCGTTTCACCGACCCTGCTGAAAAGCTCTGTCTCCAAACCAGGATCGGCCTTTACGGTGCCGGCCCTTCCTGCGCCGCTTATTTTCGCGTCGGCCTGTTCCGCGCCGGCCCTTCCTGCGGCAGTCATTTCCGCATCAGCCTTCTCCGTCTCAGGTGCAGGCGCCCTCCGCCTTTCCAGGATCACCTGCCCGAATTCCCGCCTGGCCCCAAGTACGCCCGGAAGCGTCAGTCTGCGGCCGCTCTGCCGTTCAAAAAGCGCCTGAACGTCCAGGATATGGCGCTGTCCGATATCTCTTCCGCCCTCCGAAAGCTCCTCCAGAAGAAGCCTGATCATCTGGGTCTGAAGCAGCCCCTCGCTTTCCCGGAAGGCCGCCACATCCAGACCCGCCGCATCTTTTCTTCGGAATGTCAAACAGATCTCCAGCCGGGCGCGCGCCTGACGCTCCACAAAATCTGACGTCTGTGCGAGCAGCTCGGCGGCCTGCGCCAGATGCAGACCGGACTGGGCGCAGATCTCCTCCTCCGCATAGGGAAGCACCCGACGGCGGATGCGGTTTCTGGTATAGGCATCGGTCTCATTGCTGGCATCCGTGCGCCAGGAAATGCCGTTCTGTACCAGCCAGGCCTCGATCTCATCCCGCCCGGTATCCAGAAGCGGACGGATCACACTGCCCCGCACCGGACGGATCGAGCCCATTCCCTTCAGCCCCGTTCCCCGGAACAGATGGAACAGAAGCGTCTCCGCCCGGTCATTCCGGTTATGGGCCACGGCGATCCGCTCCGCTCCGAAGCGCTCCGCCGCCTCAGAAAAAGCCTGATAACGCACCCTTCTCCCGGCTTCCTCCACCGAAAGACGCCACTCCTCCGCCTTTTTTCCCACATCCTCTTCCTTCAGAAAAAAGGGGACGTCCCATGCCGCGCACAGGGCGCGCACAAACGCCGCGTCCTCTCCCGCTTCCTCTCTCAGGCCGTGATTGACGTGAACCGCTCCGATCCTCCAGTCCATCTCCTCCCGAATCCGCACCAGCAGCGCCAGAAGGCAGACCGAATCAGCTCCGCCGGAAACGCCCGCGAGTATCCCGCTTCCCCGTGGAGCCATATTTTCTTTTTCCATATACGCCCGGATCTTCTCCGCAAGACGGTCCGTTTCTCTGGTTTCTTTTGCAGGCACCCCAATCTGACCTCCTCTCCGCTTCTTCCGGATTTCTCGGAAAGAGAAACCGTTTCTGCCCTTCACTATAGCCAAATTTTCCCCGGAAGTCAAATGCGGAAGGGCAGCTTCAGAAGGTCAGCTTCAACGGGGTGGATGCAGAAGGTCAGGTTCAAAAGATCGGCTTCATAAGGCCGGCCTCATTCCGTTTTCTTTTCCCAGATACCCGCGCAGAGCACCGTCATATCATCGCGGATCCGCCCGCCCCGCTGCTCGACGGCAAAGCGCAGAAGGATTCCGGCCATTTCTGACGGTGAGATCCCGTTCATCCCGGAAAGCAGCGTCTCGATCTGCTTTTCACCGTCCCCGCCGGGCCAGCCCTCCGTCATGCCGTCGGTCAGCATGATGATATAATCCCCGTCGGAAACGCCCCGTTTCACAGGCTGGGACGGCGTTCCTGCGCAGGCTCCCAGAGGCAGCCCCGCCCCGGCAATCCGTTCCACCGCGCTGCCGCGCTTGATAAAGCTCGCCGCCGCGCCCGCCTTCAGGAAAACACACTCCCCTTCATACAGATCCAGGCAGCACAGATCCAGCGTGGGCAGGCTCTGCGCGCTCCCCTCTCCGGACAGGGCGCTGTTCATCAGCCCGACCGTCATCTGTGCGCCAAGCCCCGCCTCCAGCATGCTTTCCGCCATATCCATCACGGCCTCGCTGTCCCGGCATGCGTCGCCGCCGGAGCCCATTCCATCCGACAGGGCCAGCACAAGCCGGGCATCCCCGGCCTCAAAAAAGGCAAAATTATCGCCGGAAACCGTCTCCGTCTCCTTTACCGCCCGGGCCGTTCCGGTCAGCCAGACATACTCCGGCTCCTCCTCAAAGAAATAGCATACCGGCTCCTCCCCAATGAAAAAGGGATTTCTTTTCGCCGAAACCAGCCGCATATCCAGCAGTACGGAAAGACATCCCGCCGCCTCCTCTGCGGTGCGCACTCCTCTGCCCCGGGAGGCCTTCGCGGACAGCAGGACGGAAAGCTCCATGCGCCCGCTTCCCCGCTGAACCAGATAAATCTCCCTTGCGGTCAGCCCTTCTCCGGCAAGCCCCCGGACGAGCCGCCTTTGCCTCCTGCTTCCCAGACGGATAAACCGGACGCTCTCCTGGGCCGCCCGGTTCATCATATCCGCCATTTCCTTCAGATTTCCCGCAAAAAGCTTACGCTCCTTTGCCAGACTTTTGTGCAGAAAAAGCACGGCGCGCTCCTGCCGTTCCTCTTGCGTGCGGCAGGAAAGCTCCTCCGCGTCCGCGCCCTCCTCTCTGTCCTCCGCAAAAATCTGCGCAAGGTTCTGAAACGTATCCGCGTATACCCTGATCCTTCTTCTGCCATATTCCAGAAGGTAAGCGGACTGCACCGCATCGCCCGAATCTCTGTTTTTCATCTGCCTGCCGCCTTTCCCGCTGCTGTCCTTTCCCGGAGGCAGCGCATTTTCGTCCCATTTGCGCTTCATTATACCCCCTTCCGGATGCGTGATTTGTCAAAGCGTAGGCGGCTTTCTTCCGATCCGTCCAAGGATTTCTCCATTTTCCGGCGGCATCTGCCCTGTTTCTTTATTTCCTTTAAAAATACCCTGATCATTCCGCCCGCTTCTGGCAGGCCACATAACCAGGGTATCTCTTTCCTATCTGTTCCTTCTTCGTCTGATCGTCATATCCTCCTGATAGTCTGATAAATGACTGTCCGTGCTCCAGATCATGATCCGGCCTATTGCAGGGATTGTAGCCTTATAATTTTCATAAAAGCGGATGATACTCATATCTCCAATTCCCATTTTCAGATGTAATGCCTTACCCGGGAATTCCTCTGCCAGGACGAGCAGATCCTCTTTTGTAAGGGTGACTCCATATAGAGTCCATGGAGCTTCTTCATTTGCCGTTTTTCTCAGAAACTCCTGAAACTGCATTGCCTTTTCTCTGCGTATATGACCATCCGCTATATGCGCAATATGATTTCCGCTTTCTATGATCGTAGACACAGGCAGGATCAGCGTCTCCTTCGCTTCAACCGCCTGGTTGAATTCCTTTTTCACTTTTTCCGCATCCTGGCACATGCCGGGTATTTCCAGCAGATTCATAACGATAGAGGTATCCATAAATCTGACGTTCATCCGTTATACCCCCTGCTCTGCGTTGTCCTGATGCTGTTCAGAAAGCCTGATCATTCTAATCAGCGAATCGTCTGTCAGCGCGTCTCCCACACCGCCTTTTGCCAGAAGTCTGGGATATTCTTTGATATCCACAAACGGTATGAAAAGGCTGTCGCCTTTCTTTTGATCCCTGTATACAACGGAGACTCCCAGCAGTTTTTCCTTGTCATAGCCGTTTAAAAGGACGGGATTATGTGTCGTCAGAATAATATCAATCTGCCTTTCTGCCGCAAGCTCGCTGAGACGACTGATCAGAGCGCTTACCCTTCCCGGATGAATTCCATTATCAATTTCCTCAACTACCAGAGTGCTTTGTTCCGGAATGGATAAAACCGCCGCCGCTGCTGCAATGCATCTCAATGTACCGTCAGACAGCTTCTTTGCATCCACGATCTCCGAAGCACCGGCATATTTTTCCCTCAGGCCGAAAATCACATCGTCCAGGGATGTCTTAAC
This sequence comes from Candidatus Eisenbergiella merdavium, assembly GCA_019119595.1. Lineage (GTDB taxonomy): Bacteria > Bacillota > Clostridia > Lachnospirales > Lachnospiraceae > Eisenbergiella > Eisenbergiella merdavium. The sequence goes on from DWWS01000021.1 coordinate 130,917, forward strand.
AAATTCAATGCCTTTGATTTCATTTTCCGGAAGATTGCAGATAATATCCATAAAGGTGCTTTTTATATTCTTATCCTGACACAGGTGATACAGCACCGATGAAATGTTCTCCGCATTTCCTTTCATTTCCGTGTCTGTCAGTCTCACATAATCCCGCATATCTCCCGGAACGGGATTCAGAACAAAAATCCCCTTCAGATTTTCCAGCACATGCCGGATATAATTCAGACATTCCCTGTCACGATCCGTATTCTGCGGAAGCTTACTGTTCATCTGTGTCAAAACAGATGCTGCCCTTATACACAGGATATCCGGATTTCTTCCCGGCTTTTTATCATTATATTCTGCACTGATATCACCGCTCTCTTTGGATACCGGTTTTGTCTTAAAGATTTTTTCTCCTCCTGAAAGAGTGGTCTTCCCATTGCGAACCTTATACAGCGCCTCTTCTTCAACCTGAACCCGTTTGTGGACGCCGATTTTTATATAGTAATACAGATCACCATCCTGATCCCAGTCAACCAGACACCCCAGCTTAAAGGAGGATGTTTTAAAACGGCAGCAGCCGGCACTTCCTCCACGTACATGGCTCCGAATGCTTCGCGTTCCATCCAGCACCACGCTCAAATCTGCTCCCGCTGCCAGCTCGGACAAAATCTGAATGCCTTCCACCGCATTGCTTTTCCCGGAAGCGTTTGACCCAATAAGGCTTGTGACCGCTTCCAGATTGAGCTCCGCCCGCTCAAAGCTTTTAAAATTTTCAAAAATAAAACTTTTTATCATCTCTTTTCCCTCTGCCGCCGCTTCCTTTTGTTATAAAAGTATAGCATACCTGTCTGTGTAAAAGTAGCCGGTTTTTCTTTTTTTATTCCCCATATCCCCATATTCGGAAACAAAAAGGAACCGGCCGCATTCTGCACTCCGATTCCCTTCTATTCCTCAGGCTTGTAGATAATCTCGCCCTCGTTTACCAGACCCAGCTTTTCCTTCGCCACCTCTTCGACGTATTTCTTGGTCTGTGTATATTTCCTGTATTCTTCAATCTGCTCTGCGCGGTCTTCCTCTGCATCGATCTGTTCCTGCAGCGCGTTCTCCCTCTCCCGATAGGATTCCCGCTTCTTTCGCAGCCCGATGCTGTTAATGGAAACCACCACAAGAAGCATCAGCACCACGAGCATCACCAGAAACATGCCAAGCCGGTTCTGCCGCTTCCTGCGGAATACCACTTTCCTTTTGATCACTGGTCACACCTCTTCTTTTTCCAGCCTGTGCATTTTATTTTAAGCGCTTTCTTCCATGCCGTCAACCGGGAATTTAACTTCCGTAGAGATATCTTCCGGGAGGACAGCCTCCGGCGCAATTCTCTGCTTCGCACCCGAAGCTCCACAGCCGCGCGTCTGGCCGACCTGGCCGCGATCCTTTTGCTCCATCGAAGGAATCTGCGCGCGGGAGCCGTCAGCCTCCACAGTATTTTTCTCAGAAAACGAAGCGTACCGTTCACGGCTCCGGAAACCAGGCTGACAAACCCTAAGCTCAGCGTTTTTTTGTACAGAAGCATCCCTGCCGCCGCGCTGATCACCGCAAACCAGCGGAACATGCCGTTGTTTTCATAATAAAGAAGATAAAAAATACCTCCCGTCGCCATCACCCAGAAAATCAGGTCCTCCAGGGAGATCCAGAAGATCCCGTGTGGAATGATCCTTCTCAGGATCCGGAAGATGTCGTAGCAGAAGGTAATAAACGCTCCAAGGAGAAAGGAATGCAGCATGAACCATCCTTCTCCCGCTATCTGGCTGCTCATACCCACCTCGTTTCCGCACGGACCGCCGCGCTACTTAAAGAGCCGGGCAAACAGCGATTCTCCCTTCGCGCCGTATCCCGCGCCTTCCGAATAGGTCAGGCTGTCTATTTTCCCGTCCACGTCCACCTCTCCCTTGTCCAGCATCAGGCGGCTCACGTGAAGGTCGTTTCCCTTGATCATGAGCATGCCCTGCTCCGTTTCCAGAAGCACCTCGGCCACGTCGAAGGACAGCACGTCGCAGACCCCGTTTATGTTGCAGACATTCCGGTCCGTCATCGTGATCCTGTGCGTCCGCATCCTGCCCGCGTTCAGATCTTCCATCGCTCCCACTCCTCGTTTTTTCCTCTATGCCGTCCCCGGCGCTCTGGCCGGGCTGCGATCAGGCACGTTTCTGTTTTCTTTTAGAAATATATGAGAAATGAGGCGGAAATATGAGAGCTTCCGTTTTGAGGCTGCCATTTCGGGGAATGCCGATACCCCACTTTGGAGCGTCTTTTCCAATCGTCCCCTTTTGGGGCTTCCCCCATCTGCGCTCACCGGCTTTGCATCGCTTCTCCCGCATTGTCCCTTTCCAGCTCCCGAAGGTTGGAGCTTGCGCCGAACAAAAGGCACAGGAGAATGCCGCAGGCTCCCGCGAACACAAACATCAGGCCCATGCCTGCTCCGCTTCCGGTTCCGACCAGCCTTCCAAACAATGTCTGCCAGGCTCCCGTCCTCTGCATGAAGGGTTCAAATACCCAGTCGGCCAGAGCGGCGCCTGCGAGACAGCCAAGCGGAGTCAGGCTCTGGGTGATCATCCCCTGCAGAGAAAAAATGCGTCCCTGCATGGCCACAGGCACCCGTTCGCGCAGGATGACGGTCTGATAGGTCTGATACACCGGAGAGCCGAAGCAGCCGAGGAACACCACAACGCACCACCAGAGCAGGCTCCTTCCCATTCCAAAGAGCAGGATTCCCGTCAGGCACATGACGGCTCCGGCGAACATGACCCGCAGCTTCCTTGCGGGCGGCTTCGCAACGGACATCAGCAGGCTCGCGCCAAGCCCGCCCGCCGCCGCGACGGAGGAAACGATTCCAACGACCGCCTCGTCGTTTCCCGTTCTCGCCAGCAGGAGGGGCGAATACATGCTGTCAAAGGAAATCGCCCCCAGAAATTCCAGGACGCTGAACATGACAAGCAGAAGCAAAATGCTTTTCTGCCCCCTTAAGAAGCCGATCCCCTCCTTCATGCTCCTTCCCAGCTCCCGGAGGCTGACCCGCTCCCCTTCGCTCACCGTATCCGGGATCCGGATGAAAAGGAGCAGTACAAGAAAGGCAAAGAGAAAAGTGGCAAGATCTACCGCCAGCACCAGCCGCAGACCTCCGAAGCCAAGCAGCGCCGCGGCAAGGATGGGATTGAGCATGCCGCATACCGCTCCAAGCGCCGACTGCAGCCCTCCGGCCCTCGCGTAATCCTTCTCCTCCACCAGCAACGTCACCGCCACCTGTGACGCCGGCCCCTGGAAGGCGTTCATAAAGCCGCTCAGTATGTTCACGGCGCACAGGATCCAGAGCTGAAGGACATTACAAGAGACGCACAGAAGGAGTACAAGCGAGCCCGCCGCCGCTATCGTATCGCACAGCAGCATGATCCTTTTCTTATTCATCCGGTCCGCCGCAGCCCCGCCGAACAGGCTGACGATCAGATAGGGAACCGCGCTGCAGACCGCGAGAAGGGAGGATGCCATCACCTGTCCCGTGCTGCTGTAGGCCCAGATAATGACCGCGAAGCCTGTCATGGACGAGCCCATCTGGGAAATGGTCTGACCTGCAAGAAGAAGCAGGAAGTGACGGCTGAACGGATTCTTTTGTTTTTTACTCATCGATGTACCTCACCCGGCTTTCCACCGCACGCAGTCTTCTACTCAATTTCGTTGTACAGCCACGCGTTCAGGATGTTTCCCGGCGCTTCATAATAAAAACTGCTGTTATAGTCGTCAATCTTATCGCTGACAAAAGAATTGTATGCCGCAAACAGAGCGTCCACAATGTCCATTCCCGTTTCTCTGGAAATGCCAAGGATCAGACGTTTATAGACCTTTCCGATGTCCCAGTGGCTTGGAACCGCATATTCAGCAGACGCCACGTTATCAAAGCTGCCGGCCGTGATTCCGGCTGACTGAATGAAATCATCGCTGACGCGTTCTATGTTATCGCTGTGGTAAACGTCAGCAAGCTCATAAATCTTTGTGATATTGTTCTTTCCCAGCGCGTTCACAACAGCAGCTCTTTTATTTTTCGTCTTTCTGGCGATGTATTCGATCAGACTGCAGGTAAAAAAAAGATCGTTATCTCTTCGGCTTTCCCGTCCTTCCATTTTTTCAGAATGTTCCAATGCGTTTTACCTCCCTGGCTGATGCAAATTCCAGACATTTCAGTGCCGGGTCTGAACAGAAATTAATCTGATGCGTCGGATATTTAAATTTTGCCAGCACCCAGAACTGCTCTCTGGTTATCACGCCGTCAATATAGTCGGCAATGTAGTTGTAAATCTGGTCGTTTGCCATGGCGCCTATCACAACATCATAGTCATGAGGCTTCCCATGTCTGCACGCAATGATGAAATCCAGCCATTCTTCTGTCATTTCCTTAAATTCCAACACCCGCAGACCGGAATCCAGACGGACGGTATACGTATTTACAATCGGCGTGTCATACCTTTTCGCCCATCGTTCCGCCTGTTCCCGAATGATCGTACAATAGAAGCCGGGGCCAAAATCCTTTGTATTTCTTCCCTTTATGATCCTGGGTTTTTTGATCGTAGTAAAGCTTCCGTGATAAACCGTCATCTTTCCCATTTTTTACCCCCTGCCTTCCGCCGCGCGAACCTGCCGCATACCTGCGGTTTCCGATCCTTACAGATACTTAAACAGCTCCCCCGCGTTCTCCTTGCGGACGGTTTCCTGCACGTCGAGGACCTCCACCTTCACGTCCTTGTTGCCGAACTGTATGGTGATGACATCCCCCGCCTTCACATTGGCGGAGGCCTTCGCGGGCTTGTCGTTGATCAGCACGCGGCCGGCGTCGCAGGCCTCGTTTGCCACGGTACGCCGCTTGATCAGGCGGGATACCTTTAAATATTTGTCCAGTCTCATATATTTTTCCTTTCTGCCGCCTGCTTTGTGCCTGCGGCACTTCCACGATCGCCTTTCAGCGTTCGTCTGACGAAGAACTTTCCTGATGATAAAAACAGCGGATGCCGCGTGTCGCGAAGCATCCGCCATTTTTCTGCTTTGATTAACCCCACTCCGGATTATGCGTTCAGCATGTCCTTTAAAGCCTTGCCGGCCTTGAACTTGGGAGACTTGGAAGCTGCGATGTGCATAACCTCGCCGCTCTGAGGATTTCTTCCTTCTCTTGCAGCTCTCTCGGATACCTCAAAGGTTCCAAAGCCAACCAGCTGAACCTTCTCGCCCTTCTTCAGCTCGTCCGCTACAACGTCCGTGAAAGCCTTGAGAGCCTTCTCCGCATCTTTCTTGGAAATCTCAGCCGCTTCAGCCATAGCTGCAACTAATTCTGTTTTGTTCATTATGAACTCCTCCTGTGATCATTTTAAAATGGTTCGGTATGCAAAAAGAGTAAACTCTTAAGACACTATATTATATATATACGCTCCCTTCTTTTTTGTCAAGTATTTCCCTCTAAAAAACGGCGATTTTACGGGAGATTTCAGGTAGATGGAAGATATTTCCAAAAAGAAAAGCGGCGCGTTTCTTAACCGGAAACGCGCCAGTTTTTGTCGTTTTTACAACTATTTCAGAACACTGTCAAGAAAAGCCTTTTTTTCCGTTTCCTGGCAGAGAAGCCTTTCCAGCTTCTCCCGGTTTCTTCCGGGGATCCAGGCCTTTCCGCTGTTATAATAGAAATTCACAATCTTCCAGAACTTTTCCGGATAGGCAAAACGGTAGTAAAGCTGCCGTCTGTCTCCGTCGGAAAGGGTTCGCTGGGTCTCATAGGCGGTCAGAATGCTTAAGGCGAGGCTTGGAGACCAGCTGTTCTTTTCCAGGAGCTTGCGCAGAAACAGGTAGAGATCCCGCACCGGATTATCCAAAAGATATTTTTCAAAATTGACGACGGCAAAACCGTCCCGGCAGCACAGCAGATTATGATGCTGAAAATCTCCGTGGCAGAAGCACTCCGCCGCCCCCGCGCTGTCCTGGCCGGCCGCTTCCTGCCGGAGCAGCTCCGCAGTCTCCAGCGCCTTTTCATAAAAGCCGTCGTAATGGTGGAGCAGATAGAGCTCAAACTCCGATTTCTGTCCCTTCTCACGCAGATACCGACGCACCTTCTTCAGCTCCCGGTTGTGTCTGGCATATTCCTTTTCCAGACTGAAGGGATGGCTCCCGCACTCCGCCGCAAGCTGAGGCAGCTCCATCGCCCGGTGCAGCCTTCCCAGCAGCTTCACGGCGTTCTGGCATTCCTTCACATCCCGCAGGTTGCATTCGCGGCCCTCAAACCAGGTCTTAACGATATAGGCGGTCCGGTCCTGATCGTAGGAGATCAGCCCTCCTTCCCGGTTTCGCTGCAGCAGCTCCACGCCGTCAAAGCCGGAATCCCGAATGGCAAGGAGCAGCTTCTCCTGTGTCTCAAGCCTCGCCGCAGGCCCGGTATATTCCTTAAGGATCAGCCAGCCCTGGGCCGTCTCGCCCAGAAGAGCCCCCCTGCCCTTCGCGGTACGAAGAACCTCCACCTCATAATTTTCAAAAATGCTCACCGCTCTGTCATTCACGCCGCTTCCTCCCTCTCATGCCGGGCATCCCGTGGCGGCCGCAGATTTCTGCCACCAGGTATTACCTATCTTATGAGAAGAAGGCTCAGGTTATGTTTCTTTCGCAAGCAAAGAAAGCAAATATTCCTTCGTATTTTTTTCAGGCTCCTCAAGAACGATCTCAAGGAAGGACTGCAGCGTCCGGCCAAGCCCGGGGCCGGGCTCCATTCCGGCCGCCATCAGGTCCCTGCCGTTCACCGCCAGATCCTTTATGGAAAGGCAGCACCCTTCCCGCTCGATCTGTTCATACAGCCTGCGCAGCTCCTCCAGCCATTCCTGCTTTTCAGAGCGCCGGTAGCTGCTCTGCGCCGCGAGATCGGCCGCCTTCACCTCCAGGATGAGGGGAAAAAGCTCCTTGCCCATCCGGGAAGCCGCACGGCGCACCGCCTTTTTCTCCGGAGCGATAAATACGTCGTGCCATTTCACCAGCCGGGAGACCAGCTCTATGGTATGGTTGTCGTAGCGCAGGCGCTTCAGGAGCTGTGCCGCCAGCCGCTCCCCCTTCTGGGCATGTCCGTGAAAATGATCGATTCCGGCTTCGTCCGTGGTCAGGCACAGCGGCTTTGCCACATCATGAAGCAGCATGGCAAGCCGGAGGCATTTGTCCGGCCTGACGGCCCGCATGGCATGGAGGGTATGCTCCCCCACGCTGTAGCAGTGGTGGGGATTGTTCTGCCGCTGCCGCATCAGGCGGTCAAATTCGGGGAGCACCACCGCCGTGATCCCCGTTTCCCAGGCGATGCGCAGGAAATCCGGGTTGAGGCTTGTCAGAAGCTTCGTCAGCTCCACCTGGATCCGTTCCGCGCTCACCTGTCTGAGCCTTTCCGCGTGACCCCGTATGGCCTCCCTCGTTCGTTCCTCGATCACAAATCCGAGCTGGGCGGAAAAGCGCACCGCGCGCATGATGCGAAGCGCGTCCTCCTCAAACCGCTCGTCAGCCTCTCCCACGCAGCGGATGATCCCACGCTCCAGATCCTGCCTGCCGCCGAACAGGTCCACAAGCCCGTCCTTTTCATTATAGGCCATGGCGTTCACCGTAAAATCCCGCCGCTTCAGATCCTCCTCAAGACTTGCCGTAAAGGTGACCTCCTTCGGATGCCTGCCGTCCTCATACTCTCCGTCCACCCGGTAGGTCGTCACCTCATAGCCGCGTCCTCGGCGCATGACCGTCACCGTGCCGTGCTGGATCCCCGTATCTATCGTCCTTTCGAACAGCGCCTTCGTTTCCTCCGGCTTTGCGGAGGTGGTGATATCCCAGTCGTCCGGACTGCGGGAAAGAAGGCTGTCCCGGATGCAGCCGCCCACCGCGTAGGCCTCGTAGCCTGCCGCCTGTAATCTGTTCAGAATTACTTTTACGTCCTCCGGAAGCCGAATCAGCATAACATTCCTCCTATATCTATATATCAAAAGCATTCCTGTCTTCTTCAGCGAAGCATCCCGGAGACGAAGACGGACGCTCCTGCCGCCGCTTCCTCCTCATGCTCCGAAAAGGTGAGCAGAAGGTCGAACGCCTTCTTCACCTTCCAGCGCAAAAGCGCAGTCTTTGCCCGTATCTTCCCGCAGAGCCGCGCCATGAGCCTCTTATAAAGCCCGGTGCTCTATATATAGCATGACGTTTTTGCTGTGTCAACGTCCTTTTGCAGCCCTCTTTTTCAGGCCCCTGACAGGCGATCTCCGCCGGTTTTCTTTACGAAATTTTTACATGTCCTTTTTGAAAAACCATCTTGACATTTCCCAAATCACGCGCTATAGTTAGCTTGTATTCCAAACGATTCAATGATTTCACATATTTTTGTAAATCCTTGGCACGTCGAAGATTTACGAAGGTATGTGATTTTTTAGCGCATCCTTTTGAATACATGGCGCTTACCGGCCTCCAGCCGGACGCCTTGTAAACTGATGGCTTCCGGCTTAGAGGGGGCAGATCAGGAAATATATTATTTTTTCATTTTTTAAGGAGGTACCACTCATGAGCAACGGTACAGTTAAGTGGTTCAACGCTGAAAAGGGCTATGGTTTCATCACCAACGCTGACAACGGAGAGGATGTATTCGTACATTATTCTTCTATTCAGGTTGACGGATTCAAGACTCTGCAGGAAGGTCAGGCCGTAACGTTTGATACGGAAGCTGATCCCAGAGACAGCAAGAAGGTTCGCGCTGTCAACGTGATTCCCCAGTAAGTTCTGAATCGTCGGCAATAGACATTCCGGACAGACGACCACAGGAAACAAAACGGAAGCTGCCGCAGGGCTGAATTTCTCAGCCTGGCGGCAGCTTCTTTTTTTCAGAGCTTCCTTTTCAGGGTTTCCTCAACTGCTGTGCGGCGGGCGTTCTTCCCTCCCCGTACCAGAGGATCTCCCACCATTTTTTCTTTCTCCGTTCCCTCTCCTCAAGCATCCGCGACACGGGAAGCTGGAGAACCGCTTCTCTTCCGTCTTCGGAAAAGCTCAGAAAGCCGCCGTGGGCCGCCGCGATCTGGCTGACGATGCGAAGGCCCATGATATGAGGCGCATCCGGCGCATCCGCCCTTTCCCGCTCCTCTCCCGTCAGGATCCGGCGCACCCGCTCCGGGATCCCGCTTCCGTCGTCCCTGACGCTGAGCCTGCACAGCCTCCCTTCCTCCCCGGCTTCCAGACTGCCGGAAACCCATATCCGGCAGCCCGGATTGTGGCGGATGCTGTTTCCGATCAGATTCTGCAGCGCGCGGGACAGAAGATCGGCGTCCCCTCGCATGACGACCGGCTCCAGCGCCTCGTCGATATCCGTTTCCAGCTCGCAGTCCCCCTGTCCCCCGCCGTTCAGGACGGAAACCACGGCCTGACGCAGCAGGGCGGCGGGCATGAAATCCCGAACCCGGAGCGGCTGCATGTGGTATTCCAGCTTGCTCGTCAGGTTCAGATCCTCGATCAGCGTTTTGATCTTCAGGCTCTGCTCCCGGATGATGGCGGCCTCCCTTCTTTTTTCCGGAGGAAGGGACGGGTCGTTTTCCAGGCTGTCCGCGTAGCCCATCACCATGGAAAGGGGGGTGCGGATGTCGTGGGATACGCCGGAGATCCACTCCGTCCTCGCCGTATCCCGGCGGTTCAGATCCTCCCGCTGTGTTTCCAGAATGCGGGAAACCTGATTCAGCCTGCGGGCGAGGTCTCCCGCGATCCCGTTTTCCGGCACCGCCACCCTCCTGCCGTCCACCAGACGGTCCAATCCGGAGGCAATGGGACGAAGCCCCTCATACAGCCGGTATCCGGACAGGACGGCAAGAACCAGGATCAGGAGAAAATTGGCCCCGAGAACCGCCAGAAGGAAGAGCGGCACGTTCCTGACCGAGTCCATGGAAAGCTCCACCGGATATTTGGCGATGCTGTCCGGGGAATTCGCCACCACAAGAAGCCCTTCCCCGCAGTTCCAGACCTTCACCGGATAGTCCAGCAGATACCAGCGGCTGAAGGAAGCCACCTCTCCCACGCTGTAGCGCTCCTTCACGCCCTCCGGCAGGTTCCAGCCCCATAGCCGCACGCCGTCGCCGCTCAGCAGAAAGGCAAACTGCGCCTCCGCCTCTTTCAGGGCAGCTTCTCCGTCCGCGTTCAGGCTGATCCGTCCCCCCGCTTCCCTTTCCAGCCCATCCGCGATCCGCGCAAGCTCGCTTCTTCGCGCGGACGAGCCGCTATCCTCTCCCTCGCTCTGAGACCGGATCAGAAGCTGCACGGCAAGAAGGACGGCCAGATTGACACAGATCACGGCCGCCGCGATCCACAGGGCGGAAAAAATATAGCGTCTGTATATACGAAATAAGCTTTTCATCAAACATGCTCCTTTGCCAGGCGGTATCCCAGCCCCCGGACCGTCAGAAGCCATTCCGGCCGGGAGGGATTTTCTTCGATCTTCTCCCGCAGTCTGCGGATATGCACCATCAGCGTGTTTTCATAGCCGTAATACTCGTCTCCCCAGACAGTGTTGCAGAGAATATCAAAGGTCACGATATTTCCCCGGTTCTCATACAGCTTTTTCAGGATCGCAAGCTCCTTCGCGGTAAGCGTACAGCTTTCTTCCCCGTCCGTCACCGTTCCCGCGTTGAAATCCACACTCTTTTTTCCAAGCCTCAGGATTCCCTCCCTTTCCTGCGGCCTTGCGGGCGGAAACCATGTCCTTCTCAGGATGGCCGTGATACGAAGCACCAGCTCCCTTGGCAGGAAGGGCTTCGTCATATAATCGTCCGCGCCAAGTCCCAGCCCCAGCAGCCTGTCGTTGTCCTCATCCCTTGCGGATAAAAACAGCACCGGCGTCTGCGAATACAGCCGGATCCTCTGCATCAGAGAAAAACCGTCTCCGTCCGGCAGGTTGATATCCAGGATCACCAGCTCCGGCTGCTCCTGTGCGCTGATATTTTCAAAAAAGGAAAGCGCCTGCGCGCAGGTTCCCGCCGTCTCCACCCGCCCAAAGCCCTCCCGGTGCAGCATATCCACAAGCATCCGGCACAGCTCCTCATTATCATCCACAACCAGAAGTTTTCCGTCATAAATACTGTTCATATTTTCCTCCGTTTCCCTGTCGCTTTCCATTATATCCGCCCCGGCCCGCTTCCGCCATAGCCGCAGGAAAGATTTAAGGTAAAAGTAAGGCTGACGTCATGGAGGATTAAGGGAGGGGCTTTATGCTGTATCTAAAGAACGGCGGAGCCGAAGCGGTTCCTGTAAAATTACATTGGAGGTTCGTGCGAAAATGAGCCTGACGGCTTATTTTTCACACGGCGTTCCGGAAGTGAGGTTGTCATGAAATATGCAGTCCAGACACAAAATCTGACCAAACAGTACGGCAAAGCCCTCTGTGTGGATCATATCGATCTGAAGGTCCCGGAGGGGAGCATCTACGGCTTTCTCGGCCCCAACGGCGCGGGGAAAAGCACGACGATGAAGATGCTTTTGGGGCTGGTGAAGCCCACCGAGGGGAAGGCGCAGATCCTGGGGCAGACCCTGAACGGCAAAAACCGGCTGAATATCCTGAGAGAAACGGGCTCCCTGATCGAATCCCCTTCCTATTATGCCCATCTGACCGGGCGGGAGAATCTGCAGATCGTCTGTCTCTTAAAGCAGGTTCCGGAAAAGCGGATCGACGAGGTGCTTCGCATCGTCCGAATGGAAAAGCAGCAGAACAAAAAAGCCGGGAACTATTCCCTTGGCATGAAGCAGCGCCTTGGCCTTGCCGCCGCCCTTCTTGGCGATCCGAAGCTGCTTCTTCTGGATGAGCCGACCAACGGCCTGGATCCGGCCGGAATCCAGGAAATGCGGGAGCTGATCCGTTCCCTTCCCGGACAGTACGGGATGACGGTCATGGTCTCCAGCCATCTGCTCAGCGAGATCGACCAGATGGCAACGCATACCGGGATCATCGACAGAGGCTGCCTGATCTGGCAGGACAGCCTGGCGCATCTGCATGAGCACAGCAGAAAACAGATCCGTCTGCGCACGCTGAACAACCGGGCGGCCTTTGGCTTTCTGACCTCCCGGAAGATCGCCTGTAAGCTGGAGGAGGACTCCATCCTTTTTCGCGATCTGCCGGATGAGGAGCTCGCCGCCCTCATGGACGGCCTTTCCCAAAACGGCATCGGGCTGCTTCGCATCGAAGAGCTGCAGCAGAATCTGGAGGACATTTTCCTGGATCTGACCGGAAGGAAGGTGAGCTTATGATTCGTGAGCTGAAAGCGGAGATCCGCAAGACCAGACGGCGTTTCCTGTGGGCTCTGCCCCTTGGCGTTACGCTGATCGAGTTTCTGATCCTGGCGACAAACGACTATGCCTATAAACCGGAAATTGCCGCAGACGGATATTTTTACCTGATCTTCGGCATCCCCCTGTACAACACGATCTTTCTTCCCCTGACCCTTGCGGCCCTGGCAAGCCGTATCTGCGACGCGGAAAATAAGGGAAATACCTACAAGCTTCTGTGCACCGTTCAGGAAAAAAAGCATATCTTCGACGTCAAGCTTCTGCTGGGCGGGCTGTATGTGCTGCTTCTGACCGCGCTTCAGGCGCTTCTCATTCCGGCGCTGGGCCAGGTCATACCGATCACCCAGGCCTTTCCTGTGAAGCATTACCTGATCTTCCTGGCCGTCCTGCTTACGGTGAGCCTCGCCCTGTTCCTCATGCAGCAGGTGCTGTCCCTGCTCATTTCCAGCCAGCTCATCCCGCTCTTTATCGGGCTGCTGGGAAGCTTTGTGGGCCTGTTTTCCGCCTTTTTCCCCATCCAGAGCGTGACAGGCTTCCTGCCCTGGGGCTACTATATCGTGGGGCTGACGGTTTCTTCCTGGTATGACGAAGCAAGCCGCGTAAACTATTTTTATGAGGTGCCCTTTCGATGGCCCTGGTTCGCCGGTTTTCTTGTGTTTTCCCTTCTTCTCTATTTTGTGGGGAAAAAGCTGTTTCTGAAAAAGGAGGTGTGACGTATGATCGATATGCTGTTTTCCTGTATGCGCGCTGAGCTGATCAAGCTGAGGCGTTCCTTCATCTGGATCGTTTTTTTCATCCTTCCCATCCTGAGCACGCTGATGGGCTGCTTCAACTATCTGCAGAATATGGAGATCCTGACGGACGGCTGGTACTCCCTGTGGACCCAGGCCACCCTGTTTTATTCCAATTTTTTCTTTCCGCCACTCATCGCCCTTTACTGCTCCTACCTGTGGCGGCTGGAAAATTTCAACCATAACCGGAACGCCCTGATGACCTCGCCCATCCCCGTATCCGTTCTGTATACCGCACAGTTTCTTGCCGTAGCCCTGATCGTGCTTCTGACCCAGCTTTACGTGGGAGGGCTGTATCTGATCAGCGGCCTTGCCATCGGCATGGACGGACTGCCACCGATGCAGATCCTTTCCTGGCTTCTGCGCGGCTGCCTGGGCGGGCTTTCCATCGCCGCCCTACAGCTTTTCCTCTCCTCCTTCATCAGAAGCTTTGCCGTTCCCATCGCCCTCGCCCTTCTGTTCGGCGTGGGCGGACTGGCGGTGGTAAACACCGGATACCGGCTGCTTTACCCCTATTCCCTCATGCTGGTGGGAATGAATTCCAACCGGGAGGAGGATCTGCTCGCCGGACAGATGCCCGCGTTTTATGTAAGCTGCGCCTTGTTTCTGGTTCTGTTCTTCGCACTGGGGATATGGTATCTGAGGAGGGCGGATGTGAGGGGGTGAGGATGGGAGCTGAAAACGAAAATAGCCTTTTCCAGGCTCTCCACTGTATGTTTATAAAGTTTCCAAAAAGCTCATTAGATTTGAAAAACCTCAAAATATAGTTGACTTTCACAAAAAAAATGACATATTCTATATACAGCTAAGGAATCGGATCGTTCCATGCTCAGACAGAACCCCCGGAGAGGCCAGTCTCCGGGGGTTCTTTATGGGTTAGCTGTCTTTATTGTTTCGATCTATACAGAGATCAATAATTCTCAGCCTTGATCTGGAAGTATGCCTGAGGATGCGCGCAGACAGGGCATACCTCGGGAGCCTTCTTGCCGACTACGATGTGGCCGCAGTTGCCGCACTGCCAGATCATGTCGCCCTCTCTGGAGAATACCAGGCCGTTCTCCACGTTTGCAAGAAGCTTTCTGTATCTCTCCTCATGCTCCTTCTCGATGGCCGCAACGCCCTCGAACAGTCTCGCGATCTCGTCAAAGCCCTCTTCCTTCGCTTCCTTTGCGAAGGTATCGTACATATCGGTCCACTCGTAATTCTCGCCCTCTGCAGCAGCCTCAAGGCACTCAGCCGTGCTTCCGATGCCGCCGTTCAGGAGCTTGAACCACATCTTTGCGTGCTCCTTCTCGTTGTTCGCGGTCTCCTCGAAAATGTTCGCAATCTGAACGTAGCCTTCCTTTCTCGCCTTGGAAGCGAAATAGGTGTACTTATTTCTCGCCATGGATTCGCCTGCAAATGCGGTTTCCAGATTCTTCTCAGTCTTTGATCCCTTTAATTCTGCCATTTCTTTTCTCCTTTTCTTTTGTCCTCAGACAATACATTACCACCACTACAGTTTCTTTTTTTGAATAAAAAGCTGGCCGTTCTGTTTCCTTCATCCGGCTCTGCTTCTTTGTTATGGTCACAGTATATCCCATAAAAAGGAATTTGTCAATATCAATAATAGAAATTATTACTGTTTTATTTCACTAAACTGTTACAAAGGTCTCAATTATAATAAAATATTCTTGACGTACACAAAAACAACCGCTATGATAATAGTCACATTAAAATATCTTTTTCGTTCAAAACAGCATATCAGCATCTGACACATTTTTTGTCCCCGTATTTTCTCATTTTCAGGACGAATTATCTTTAAAATGCAATACTGTCTTATCAATGATCATCACATACCCATTTTCAGTAAAAAAGGAGAGGTCTATGAACAAAGAACAAAACCATTATACCATCCAACTGTTTGAAGACAGGCGGATTCGTAGTATATGGGATGAAAAGCAGGAAAACTGGTATTTCTCAATTATCGACGTAATCTCGGTTCTAACCGGAACAGAAAATCCGCGGCGATACTGGAGCGACCTGAAAAGAAAGTTAAGGACAGAAGGCGCTATTGAAGTGTACGAAAAAATCGTACAGTTAAAACTTCCTGCGCCTGATGGGAAAATGAGATTGACCGACACAGCCAACGTAGAACAGCTGCTTCGTATTATACAATCCATTCCTTCCCCCAAAGCAGAACCTTTCAAAGCCTGGCTGGCAATGGTTGGCCGGGAACGCATTGAGGAAACTCTTGATCCGGAGCAGACGATTGACCGTGCCCTGGAAACCTATCTGAAAAAAGGTATTCCGAAGAATGGATACATCAACGGCTGATGTCAATCCGTATCCGCAATGAATTAACAGGCGAATGGGAAAAGCGTGGCGTAAAACACGGGCGAGAATATGCCATTCTTACAGATGAAATCTCCCGTGCATGGTCAGGGATGAGCACACGGCAGTATAAAAACCTGAAAGGCTTAAAAAAAGAAAACCTGCGGGACAATATGAGTAATCTGGAGCTTGTATTAACAATGCTGGCCGAAGCTTCCACCACAGATATCTCAAAATCGACAAAACCGGAAGGATTTTCCATGAATCAGAGCGTAGCCCGGCGCGGAGGCAACGTCGCCGGAATTGCACGAAAGGCTTTAGAAGCGGAAACCGGAAAATCGGTAGTCACTTCAAATAATGCCAATTCTTTCCGACAGCTTACAGCAGACAGCACAAAGGAGGCAAAAGCATTACCGGAACACACCAGGAAACAGAATCAGGAAGCGGACGAAAAACCATAACAACAGGCAAAACACCATGGGTCAAACTGCCCCGCGTAATGACAGACAGGTCTCCTACAGGGCAGTAAAAAAATCCGTCCTTCTATTTTTCCGCAAAAATCTCCCCCAGCGCATACTTCACCATGTGGGCGATATTTCCCACGCCAGCGAAGCGGGAGGTGTCGGAGAAATCCTCCGCGGCAGATATCCACAGCAGCTCGTTTTCATCGCCATGGATATCCACATCCCGTTTCAGGATTCCGGCATAGCACTCCAGCATATACGGCTGCGCGCCGTCAAACTTGTGTGGATAAATGAAGTTGACCAGATTGGTGAGGGTGATATCCTCCCGGGTGATCGCCGTTTCCTCCCACAGCTCCCGGTAGGCGGCATGCTCACTTGCCTCGCCCGGCTCAACCTTGCCGCCGACCAGGTTGAGCAGCCCCTGATAGGGCGGCTTTCGGCGGCGGCACATGAGGATATTTTTCTTTTCCCGGTCAAACACCAGGATCACGTTGCTGTCCATCTCTGTTTTCCTTTCCTGCCGACGGGCGGCGGTTTGATATACGCGCCGGCATTCCTCAGAAGCTTTTCACGATCTTCTTATAGAAATCCACGCCCATGGGAAGCGCGCCGATATAGATATTTTCATTCAGGCCATGGATGCTCTCATACTGCTGCTTGTCGATGTAGAGCGGGGCAAAGCGGATACAGTCGTCACAGACATCCTTGTAATATTTGGCATCGGTGCCGCCCGTCATCACGTAGGGGCTGACGCCCACGCCGGGATAGATCTCCCCGATGGTCCGCTCCACCAGCTTAAAGGCCTCTCCCTGATAGTCCACCACAGGGCAGGGGTAATCCTTGTAAAGCACCTCGGTCTCCAGATCATATTTTTTCGCCATTTCGGAAATGAGGGCGATGCTCTCATCCGTGGGCTGATGGGGAATGAAGCGCAGGTTGGCGGTCACATAGGCCTCCTGGGGCAGAACGTTCAGGCCGTCGGCTCCCTTTGCCATGGTGAAGGCCGCGGTGGTGTGCAGCATGGCCGCGCCGGGCGGACTGATCAGAGGCATGAGCTTTGCGAGCAGGGGCTTGAACAGCCAGAGGTTGGCAAACACCAGCTTCATGCCGAAGACCATGTTCGGGGTGAGGCGGCGGAACATTTCCAGCACTGTAGGGCTGAAGCGGCTGGTAAAGGGAGATTTCTTCTCCACGGCCGCCATGAACTGTCCCAGGCGCACAAGCGGGGTATTCCGGCCCGGCGCGGAGGCGTGTCCTCCCTTGCCGCGGGCGATGAATTTCAGATCGCCGTAGCCCTTTTCCAGAACGCCTACCATGGCATAGGTTCCCTTCACGCCGCCGATGGGCTCCTCCAGGATCATGCCGCCCTCGTCGATGAGGAATTTCAGGTGGACGTTATGCTCCTTCAGCCAGGCCGCCGTCAGCGGGGCGCCCTCTCCGCTGAATTCCTCCGTACAGCCGCTGGCGAGATAAACGTCCCCCTCCGGCACGAAGCCCTCCCGAAGAAGCTCCTCCACCGCGGTAAGAATGCAGAACAGGCTTGCCTTGGTATCCACCGTTCCCCGGCCCCACAGCCGTCCTTCCTCATCCAGATCTCCGGAAAAGGGCGGATGCTCCCAGCTTCCCGTCGCCTCCACCACATCGTGATGGCTCATCAGAAGGATAGGCTCTTCCTTCCCCTTCCCGCTCCATTTAAAAAGAAGGCTTCCGTTAAACACGTGCTTCTCACAGTGCTGGTGAATCAGCGGGAAAAGCTCCTCCAGAATCTGATGAAATTCATAAAATTTGGTCTTATCATCGTCAAAGCGGCTGGAAACGGTCTCCTTTCTGATCATCTGCGCAAGCCGCTCCCCGTACTCCTTCGCTCTTACGTCATTGCACAGTTCCACCCTTGCCGTTTTCGCCGGGGTGGGCTTTGCCATCCAGGTGCGGATGAGAAGCACCGCCGCAAGAAGCACGATCAGCGATAAAATCCCGAATAAAATATACACTGCTATTTTCCTCCATTCCAACATTCCGAAGCGCCTTCGCGCTGAGGAACGCGCTTTATCGTCCCTTACAGCTTCCCCTTCTTAAAAAGTACGAAGCCGATGGCCAGCGCCAGCGCGCCGGAGGGGATGATCAGGATGCTGGTCTGGGAGATCATCGACGGCACAAGGACGCACAGCAGGGTCATGAACAGCACGGGCACCGCCGCGATCTTCGGGCTCTTGGCAAAGTATTTCAGTCCAAGCGCGCCGAACAGGGCCGGCACCACATTGTCAAAGGCCGGCACCAGAACCGGATTTTCCAGCACCGGGCGCAGCGGGATCATCAGAACCACGCCCGCCACGATGACCAGAGTGGTGACGATGGCGCTGGTGGCAACGCTGAGGGTGGAAATGATCTCATTTTCCGGCGTTCCAACCCTTGTCTTTGCGATATCCCTCGCGTTTATGGCGCAGGGGATCTTCATGTTGGTCACGTTTCCCGTGATGAACGCCAGATAGCTTCCTCCGGCTCCCAGCATGGGGGAGTAGACCAGAAACTCCACGATGGCTACGGGGATATAGATGATACCAACCTTGGCAAATCCGCTTAAAAATCCCCTCAGATCCGGCATCACGCCCTTGACGGCGCCGATGAGAAAGGGCGTTCCCACCAGAAGGATCACGCTTACGATCAGAGTGATCCTTCCAATGCGGTGCAGGCCCGCGTTAAATTCTTCCAGAAATTCCTGAGCTTTTTTCTCGTCCATTGATCTTTTACCTCTTTTCTGCCGCTTCCGGCACGCTGTTTACAGACCCATCAGAACCGCGGCGACCATGCCCATGAGCATGCTGGCCGCAAGGCTGAAGTTGTCCAGAACCGCCATTCCCTTTTTATTGGTGAGATATTCAAACACCGCCATAAATGCCGCAGATACGGCCGCCACCGCCAGGGGGACATAGTTGCCGCTGCTGGTGAGCGTCCCGACATAGGAGCCGATGTAGGCACCGCACAGACCCACAAACATGCAGGTGGTGGCATGATCCCCGAAGCCGGGCTTTCCGCCTTCCTTTTTGGGCGCGCTCTGCACTTTTTTCAGATATTTTTTCAGGAAAAAAATGCAGCAGAATACGCCGCCCAGGATTCCCACCGTCATCACCAGAAAAATGGTAACGAAGGCCGTCATGTTCATTTCAGACAGCCGCAGGCCGCTCAGGCCCACGCTCTGGGCGGCGATCTCCGCCACGTTCAGCTCATACTGCAGCGCGCCGATGACGGACAGACGCAGCCAGGAGAGCGGGACGCCCAGGGTGCCGCTCAGAGCGATCACGCCGAGCAGGATGCTGATAGAGGGAAGCAGCGTGAAGGTGGCGCTTGAAATGATGGTTTTCTTCAGCACCTTCCTGTCCATGCCGATGGCGATTCCCGCCCGGTAGCTTTTGATCAGAAACACGAAACACATAACCGTAATAAAAGCGAGCACCAGGGCTACCAGCAGATAGAAAAAACCGGAATTGACGCTCGCCACATATTCACTGTTCATCTTGTATGTACCAGACCTTTCCTGAATTTCCGCCTGAGCGGATCTCTCTTTTCTCAAAGGAAGGCCTCCCGGCGGGCGAACCTGCCGGAAAGCCTTGTTCATCTTACAGAATATCCTCCGCCGAGCGCATGCTGCCCTGCTTATCTGTTCAGAAGACGCACCGTCTCTCTTGCGATAGCAAGCTCCTCATTAGTGGGAACCACCATGGTGACCACCTTCGCGCCCTCGTCGGAGAGGATCACCTCCTCGCCGCGCAGCTTATTTTTCTCCGGATCGATATTGGTGCCCAGATAGCCGATGTACCTGCCGATCAGGGCGCGCACCTCCGCGTTGTTTTCTCCTACGCCCGCGGTAAAGGCGATCACGTCCACGCCGTTCATGGCCGCCGTATAGGCGCCGATGTATTTGCCCACCCGGTAAGCATAGGCCTCCAGCGCGTTCTCCGC
Source organism: Candidatus Eisenbergiella merdavium (assembly GCA_019119595.1). Taxonomy (GTDB): domain Bacteria; phylum Bacillota; class Clostridia; order Lachnospirales; family Lachnospiraceae; genus Eisenbergiella; species Eisenbergiella merdavium. The sequence continues at coordinate 150,772 of DWWS01000021.1, forward strand.
CAGCTCATTGCCGTTCTGAGCGGCCTCCACCAGATCGCGGAAGTCGCTTGAGGTACCGCCGGAAAGGCCGAGCACGCCGGATTTCTTGTTGCAGATGTCGATCACCTGCGCCGCGTCAAGCCCCTCCTTCTGCGCGAGGAAGGAAACGATGGCCGGGTCCATGTCGCCGCTTCTTGTCCCCATGATCAGGCCCTCCAGAGGGGTCAGGCCCATGCTGGTATCCACGCTCTTTCCGTAAGCCACGGCGGAAACGGACGCGCCGTTGCCAAGGTGGCAGACGATGATCCGCAGATCCTTCCTGTCTTTACCGAGGATCTCAGCCGCCCGCCTGGACACGAAATCATGGCTGGTTCCGTGGAAGCCGTAACGGCGGATCTTGTACTTCTGATAATATTCATAGGGAAGGCCGTACAGATAGGCCTTTTCCGGCATGGTCTGGTGAAAGGCCGTGTCGAAAACCGCCGCCATGGGAACGCCGGGCATGATCTCCTGGCAGGAACGGATGCCGATCAGGTTGGCCGGGTTGTGGAGCGGCGCGAGATCGTTGCAGGCTTCAATCCCGCCGATCACCTCTTCATCCACCAGCACGGAGCCGGAAAAACGCTCTCCGCCGTGCACCACGCGGTGTCCCACCGCGTCGATCTCGGAAAGGGAGCCGATCACACCCACCTTTTCGTCGGTGAGCTTTTCGATCACCAGCTTCACCGCAGCGGTGTGATCCGGCATATCCGCCATTTCCTTCACCTTTTCCCCGCCCGCGGGCTGATGGGCGATGTTGCTTCCGTCGATCCCGATCCTTTCGCACAGTCCCTTTGCCAGAACCGATTCCGTATCGCTGTCAATGAGCTGATACTTCAAAGATGAGCTTCCGCAGTTGATCACAAGAATTTTCATTGTATCGCATCCTCCATTTTTTGTTTAATATGCCCTTCCCCAGTAAACCATTTTCTTCGCAGGCCGTCCGCAGCAGACGCAGGTATCGGAAATCTGCTCCTGCTCGAAGGGCATGCAGCGGCTGGTCGCCGCAAATTTTTCCTTGATCTGATCCTCGCAGGCCTGGTCGCCGCACCACATGGCCTTGACGAAGCCGGGTTCGTTGTTGAGGATGTCCTCAAGCTCCGCCATATTGACCGCCGTATGGGTGTGCGCGTCCCTGTGGGCGCGGGCGCGCTCCAGCATATCCTTCTGCATCTGCTCCAGGATCTCGTCGGCCTTTTCTTCCAGATCCTCCAGGCGTACCTCGATCTTTTCTCCGGTATCCCTTCTGCAGATCACGCAGCGTCCCGCCTCGATATCCTTGGGGCCGATCTCCACGCGGATCGGGATGCCGCGCATTTCCTGCTCGGAGAATTTCCAGCCGGGGCTCTTGTCCGTATCGTCCACCTTCACCCGGAAGCCCCCCAGACGGTCGCGCAGGGCGTAAGCCATTTCCAGAACGCCCTCCTTCTTCTGCTGGATGGGAACGATCATGATCTGCACGGGGGCCACCCTGGGCGGCAGCACCAGGCCGGAATCGTCTCCGTGCACCATGATGATGGCGCCGATCAGACGGGTGGTCATGCCCCAGGAGGTCTGATACACATATTTCAGCTTATTGTCCCTGTCCGTGAACTGGATGCCGAAGGCTTTGGCAAAGCCGTCGCCGAAATTGTGGCTGGTGCCGGACTGCAGCGCCTTGCCGTCGTGCATCAGCGCCTCGATGGTATAGGTGGCCTCCGCTCCCGCGAATTTTTCCTTATCGGTCTTCTTCCCCCTGATCACGGGAATGGCGAGCACCTGCTCACAGAAATCCGCGTACACGTTCAGCATCTGGATGGTGCGCTCCTCGGCCTCCTCCATGGTGGCATGGGCGGTATGGCCCTCCTGCCAGAGAAATTCCCTGGAACGCAGGAAGGGTCTCGTCTCCTTTTCCCAGCGTACCACGGAGCACCACTGGTTATACACCTTCGGCAGATCGCGGTAGGAGTGGATATCGTTTTTATAAAAATCACAGAAAAGCGTCTCGGAGGTGGGCCGCACGCACAGACGCTCCTGCAGCTCGTTCAGGCCGCCATGGGTCACCCAGGCCACCTCCGGGGCGAAGCCTTCCACGTGATCCTTTTCCTTCTGCAGAAGGCTTTCCGGAATGAACATGGGCATGTAGACATTTTCCACGCCCGTCTCCTTGAACCGCTCGTCAAGCTGCTTCTGGATCAGCTCCCAGATGGCGTAGCCATAGGGCTTGATCGCCATGCAGCCCTTCACGCTCGTATATTCGATCAGCTCCGCCTTCTTCACCACGTCCGTGTACCACTGGGCAAAATCCTCATCCATGGAGGTGATCGCTTCCACCAGTTTCTTTTCCGCCATTTTCTTTCTCCTCTCTCCATTTCTTTTTTTCGGATGCTTTATTAATGATAAAAGAAAACCGCCGCTTTCCTTCTCCCGGACAGCCTTCAAAGCTGCCGGGCCCCGAAAACCGGCGGTAACACTCCGCTTGATACGCCAGCCCTGCCTTTGGCTTACCGGCTCCCTGCATGTGCTGTGTCTATGTAGATATTAGGGAATTTTTCCCCTTTTGTCAACCAATTTCCGGGAAAGAGCCTTCCCGGACAGGCGGTCGGGAAAAAGCGGAGCCCTTAGGCAGGAGCTACTGCTGTCCGGTCCATTTTTTCAGGTGCGCCTGTCCTCTGGCATCCAGGCACAGCGTTCCTTTCCGTTCTCCTGACAGATACAGCGTGCAGGAAACCAGGGGCTTACCCAGCTCGCCGGTAACAACGGCGTCCAGATTGCCGGGATAAACGCTTTCCCCGTATGCCTCCGTCAAATAGCCGCTCACCTCTTCCCGCGTGCAGAATTCTCCCACAGGCTCCGTCTGCCAGATCAGGCGGTCCTCCTCTATATGCAGAGTGGTTCCTTCCTCTTTTGCAAACAGCTCCGTCAGCGTTTCCTCAAGATCCTCCAGCGCCTCCGGCTCACACTGCGCATTCAGCTCCATCAGGCCGTATTCCCCGTCAAATATGAGCGTGACCTCCATGGGGACGCCGTACAGCAGCTTCTGTCCGCTGAGCGTTCCGTAAATCAGGGATTCCTGCCCGTCTTTCCCGGAATCGGTTTCCTGGGAAGCCGTTTCCGGAGCGATATCTTCCGTAAAGGCGGCATGCTCCGCCGCAGCCTCAGGGCTCATCCCCCATTCCAGGGACAGAAGCGGCTCCCAGGGATCCTCCGCCGGAGGCTCATCCTGCGCCTCCGTCTCCACGGCCGCAGCTTCCACTCCCTCTCCCAGGGCCGCTTCCAGAAGATCGCCCGGAACATAACTGACTGCAAGCTGTTCCTCGCCGGAAAGGCTGTTGTACCATTCCAGCCATTCCAGCGTCTCCTCGGAAAGCTCCGCCTTCTTTACCGTCCTGCCCGCAAATACGAGCCGCGTCTCAACCGGCGGGTCTGAGGGGTTTTCCACCTCGTACCACTCGTCCTCAAATACAAGATATCCGCCGCCGGACACCACGTAGGTAAAAGAGGTCTCTCCATCATTGATAACGAATTCCCAGGATGCGCCGCCTTCCGTATCTCCAGGCGTGCTCCCTTCCGCAAAGGCTCTGTGCTTCAGCTCAAGCGCCTCCGCCCATCCCCTTACCGCTTCCGTTTCCTCAGCCTCCAGCTCCCAGGCAACAGATTCCGCCGCGTGACTGTAGATCACCTGCACCGAGGCAGTTTCTTCCGGAAAAAGTCCGGCTTTGATCTTCTGACTGCCGCAGGCGGTAATAACAAGCGGCAGCAAAAGCAGGAAAAAGCTTGCATAACGAAACGGGATCTTCTTTTTGTGCGCTTTTCTGTCTGTTCTGGTGATTTTCAATGGGGCACCTCCTTTTCCTACGTCCAGGTTGAAAAAACTGTACAGCCCTTTCAACACTTCATTAACTCTAAAATTTGAAATTTGAATTTCAGTTTTCATTTTTCTTTTTCATTTTCTTCACTATATTTTAAAATTTAGCTGTTCATTTAAAATTTTTCAAGGAAATTAAAATCATATTTTTAAAATTTCAAATCTCAAATTTAAAATTTCACTTTTCTGTTTTCCTTTTCTCCTTCCCGGCTCTCCCCTCATTCCTCTCAGCAGCAAAACGCCCGCAGCCTCTCGTAATCGCTCTCCCTGCAGCTCGCTGCGATCTTCACTCCCTCAGCCAGATATTCCTGGGCCCTGACGTCCGCGTTTTCATTCAGATAGCTGACCAGATCGCCCCGGCTGTAGGGAATGAGGAAGATTCCTTCCCGGTTTCCCGCATAGAGCCTTTCCTCGATCATGGAAAGCAGCTCCTCCGTGCCCAGTCCTTGCTTTGCGGAAAGATAGATCCGGTTTCCGTCGATCCTGGGAAGCTCTCCCGGCTCCATGAATCGATCCGCCTTGTTCATCACGTGGATGCAGGGGATCTTTTCCGCGCCAAGCTCCCGCAGGGTTTCCTCCGTCACGCGCATCTGCTCCCGGAAGCGTTCGTCGGAGGCGTCCACCACGTTCAAGAGCAGGTCGGCATAGCGCACCTCGTCCAGCGTGGAACGGAAGGCCTTGATGAGGCCGTGGGGCAGGCGGCTGACGAAGCCGACCGTATCCGACAGCAGAAAATCCTTCCGGTTTCCCGGCTCGATCTTCCGCACCGTGGTGTCCAGCGTGGCGAACAGCATATCCTTCTCCATCACCAGCTTTTCTTCCTTCACGCTGTTCCCCGCCGTTTCCGCGCAGGCGGAAAGCAGACGGTTCATCAGGGTGGATTTTCCCGCGTTGGTATAGCCCACCAGCGCCGCCAGAGGAAGGGCAGACCTGCCGCGCTTCCTTCTCTGGATATCCCGGTCATGCTCGATGGCGTCCAGCTCCCGCCGCAGCTCGCTGATCCGGCGCTCGATCTTCCGCCTGTCCAGCTCGATCTGCTTTTCACCGGATCCCTTGTTGCTCAGGCTGCCGCTGGCGCCCGCCTGTCTGCCAAGGGAATCCCGCATTCCCACCAGCCTCGGCAGCATATACTGCAGGCTCGCGGATTCCACCTGCAGCCTGGCCTCTCTGGTTCTGGCCCTTCTTGAAAAAATCTCAAGGATCAGGCTGGTGCGGTCCATGACGGAGGCATCGATCTCCTTCTGCAGATTTTTCAGCTGAGAGGGCGAAAGCGCATCCTCAAAGATCACATAGTCGATGTCAAGAAGCTCCACCGTTTCTTTTATCTCGGCCACCTTACCGCTTCCGATATAATAGGCGGGCGTTGGGTTGGAAAGCGTCTGCTCCACCCTGGCCGCCACCTCCATGCCGCAGGCCTCCGCCAGACTGCCCAGCTCCTCCATGGAGCTGTCAAATTCCCTGTCGCCTCCCAGCCTCAGGCCCGCAAGAAGGGCGCGCGGCTTCTTTTCCTGCCCCTCCTGAGCCTGTATGTCGTAGATTTTCGTCTCTTTATTTCTTTCCATCTGATTTTCGTTTCTGTTCATATAAATCCTCATTCCGGAGCGTGCGACGGGGCGAAGAGAAATCGCGGATGCGATTTCTCTTCTGCCATCAAAGCTATTTGTGACGCCCCGGCACAAATAGCCGTGTGAAAAATAAGCCATCGGGCTTATTTTTCACACTTTTTCCTTTCCCTTTCACCTTAATTCGATCACCTTTGTCGCCACGTTTTCCCGGAACCTTCTGTCGTGCTCCACAAACAGCATGGTCGGCCGGTATTCCAGAAGCAGCTTTTCAATCTGCATCCGGGAAAAAACGTCGATATAGTTAAACGGTTCATCCCACACATACAAATGAGCGCCCGTCAGCAGGCTTGCCGCCAGCAGCACCTTCTTTTTCTGCCCTTCCGAGTAGTCCTCCAGGCGCTTTACAAACTGCACCCGGTCCAGATCAAGCTGTCTTAGGATCGAGCAGAACAGGCTCCGGTCCAGCATACGCTTCTCGCAAAAGGCGGGGATATCTCCCCTCAGCTGCGAGGTATCCTGATTCACATAAGAAATCACCAGTCCCGACGCCGTCTCGCAGACGCCGATTTCCTGAACGGTCAGCGGCCCGCCGATGCCCGCCTTCTGCAGGAGGACTTTGATCAGCGTGGTTTTTCCGCAGCCGTTTTCTCCGTGAAGCGCCGCCCGGTCTCCCTGTTCGATCTGAAAGGTGAGCCCGGAAAACACGGGATCCTGCGCGCCCTCATAGCGGACGGAATAATCCCGCACGTTCACGAGCACCTTCTTGTGATGGGAAAGGGGCATCAGCTTTAAGTCAACCGGCTGCTCCAGATCCACCAGCAGGTTTTCCTTTTCTTCGATCTCCCTGTCAATCCGCTTCTGCATCTGGGTCACACGGCTCTGCAGCTTTCTGGTTTTTTCCCCGATGTAAGCCCGCTTTCCTCCGTGCCCCGGATCCTTCACCGGATCGAAACCGATCTTGCTCCTCTCGCTTTTTTCCGCCCACTGCTCCGTCCGGGCGGACGCCTCCCTCAGCCTGCCGATCTCCTTTTTATGCTTCTCGTTTTCCGCCATTTCAAAAGCGTCCCGCCGGCGCTTGTTTTCCCACCAGCTTGAAAAATTTCCGCTCTGTACCTCAATGGTGCGGCGGTTTAAGACCAGCACATGATCCACGCAGGCATCCAAAAGCTCCCTGTCGTGGGATACCAGGATAAAACCCTTTTTCCCCGCGAGATAACGCTTCACCGCTTCTCTCGCCTCCTGATCCAGATGATTGGTGGGCTCGTCGATCAGCAGAAAATCGTTTTCCCCGGAAAACAGAACCGCCAGCAGCACCTTTGTGCGCTCTCCCGGGCTCAGCGTTTCAAAGGGCCGGTAAAGGATTTCGGCGCTTTCTCCAAGAAGCTCCAGCTCGCAGATCACCCGCCACAGCTCGCAGCCGCTCTTCAGCGTCTCCGCGAATTCCGCCGCAGGCTCTTTTTTCTGCTCCTGCGTGACCGGATAGGGAAAATAGTCGAAAACCGTCCCCGTCCGGATGCTCCCGCTATAGGGATACTTCCCCAGAAGCAGGCTCAGAAAGGTGGTCTTTCCCTTCCCGTTCCGCCCGATAAAGCCCAGCCTCCAGTCCGTGTCAATGGTAAAGGATACGTCTTCAAAAATATTGTCAAAGCTGCCTTCATAAGCGAAGGTCAGATGATTTACTCCGATCTGTGCCATTTTCCTGCCCTCCTCGTTGCCGAAGCGTCTTTTGTACGGGAAAAGCGTTTTGCCGTACAAAAAAAGAATGTCTCCAGCCGCACGGCTTCCTCCATCCCTGTCAAAACGCCTTTTTATGGCTCCGGCGGCGGACACATATCCCCGCGCGGCTTTGACAGACGGAAGAAAACCGCATGTAACGAGACACAGATACTTTCACACATGAAAATCACAAGGAAAATAGCCCCTTTAAGACGCTTCCGGAAAATCCTTTCCCAGGAAATCTTTTTCCGGAAAAATCGGATTCCGACATGTCCTGCCTGCGGGCGGACGCACTGACGGAATCAGGAAGACGGGTTTCTCTGCTCCCTGACACCTTTTCCTCTTTCTTTGTGTGAAAAGTTATCTGTTTCTCATCCTGCTGATAAACATTCTCTTACCTCTTGGTTGTTATATACTTAATTCCGTTTTGATGTAGCGCTACAGCATCATATTAACCGCATGAGGGCGTGCTGTCAAGAAGATTTCGTATTCTTTGCATTCCCTGTTGTAGAAAGCTCTGTGATATGCTATTTTAATATCCATAGGGTGTCACTAAAGTGGCGGTGGTTGGCTCTTTCGCCAGATTTCATCTGAGAGCTTCCTGAATCCGGGAGGTGATTCACATGGGAAAATTTACGAAAGAGAGACTGTCCGAATGAACTTCACCACTGTTCTGGATGTTGTGATCAAGATACTGAACTGTATGGTCGGTATCGTTAACACATACATAGCAGTGAAAAAGAATTTGGATAATCAAAAAGACAACCACCCACGGCAAAGGTAACGGTTGTCTTTTTGATTAACCTATAAACCAGAGCCAACCACTTGCTGTTGGTGGCATCCTTTTCATGTTTATCTTAGAACAGGCCATCGCCTTTGTCAATGGGCAGTACAGCATTTTCTCACATAAAATCAAACAGACTGAGCTGTTCGGCCATCACCGGCTCTTCCTGCTTTTCCTCCACCGCCTTCTCCCGAACCGCCAGATCCTCCGGAATTTCCGAAAGAAAAGGAGAAGGCGCTTCCGCACAGGTAAGGATCAGCTCCTCCACGGCACGGGTCATTCCGACGAAGCACAGGCGGCGCTCCTCCTGCAGGTCGGCCCGGGAAAAGCCCGTCTGCAGCGGCATTTTATCCGCCTCCATTCCGTACAGGATCACCACCGGAAATTCCAGGCCCTTGGAGCCGTGCAGGGTCATCAGCGTGACCGCATCCGCCTGAAATTTTCTCCCGCCGTTTCTTCGTACATCCCCGTCCTCGCCAAAATCCAGCGTTTCCAGGAAGGCTTCCATCGTGGGGTACAAAACCGCCATGTCCGCCAGGCGGTTCAGATCCTCCATAACCGCATCCGCCTCCTCGCCCGCCGGCTCCCATTCCTGCATCCATTCCTCCAGCACTCTGACGGGCTTCGTCCGTTTTATCTTTTTTCCATATTTGGATACCAGATAATCCAGCCGTTCTTCGGCCGCCTCTCCCAACAGGGGACACAGAAGCCTCCTGACGAGCCTTTTTGCCGCCTCCTCCTGCGGATTGAGCACATGCCGGAAAAAGGCAAGCGCCGCACGCACCTCGCTTCGCATCAGGAAATCCTCCCGCCCTGCCACCACGTAGGGAATGCCCTCCTGGCGAAGGCATTTTTCCAGCCAGGCCGCCTGGCGGTGGGTGCGGTACAAAACGGCGATATCGGAAAAGCTGCGGGTCAGATCCTCTCTGCGCCCGTCCGTCTCCGTATCCAGCATATCGATGCCGCCGATCTGCCGGTTGATCTCCTTTGCCGCAAAAATGGCCTCCCGCCGTTCATCCGGTGCGCTCACGATGCGGACGGCCTGCGCTCCGCTCCGGTGCGCGTTCATCCGCCGCGCTCCGCCCTCGTTGTGGGAAATGACGGAAAGGGATGCGGCAAGGATCTGCTGCGTAGAGCGGTAATTCTCCTTCAGACGGATGGTATGAAGCTCCGGGAAATCTTGCTTGAGCTTATCGAAGCAGGCCGCGTCAGAGCCGCGGAAGCCATAGATGGACTGATCCGGATCACCGATCACAAACAGCTCCCTTCCATCCCGGTTCCATGCCTGCATCAGCCGGTACTGCAGCGGGTTGATGTCCTGAAACTCATCGATCAGCAGGCAGGAAAAGCAGGCGCGGTCCTCATCGGCGGCCGGGTGCGCGCCGTCCGTTTCCATTTCCTGTCCGGCCTCACTTTTTTCCGGCTCCTCCTCAGCGGATTCCAGCTCTCTTCTCTGTTCCGCTTCCTCCAGCAGGCGCAGCGTTTCCAGAAGCAGGTCGTCATAGTCCATTACCCCCTGCTCTCTCATGGCCTCCTGATACAGACTGCGGGCCTGCGCCCGCTTCTGCTCCTCCGTCCGTTCCCGCTCTCGTGTTTCCGCTCTTTCCGGGCTTTCCGTCCATTCCGCCTTTTCTTCCGGCTTCTCTTCCCGGCCTTCCGGCTCCGCCATTTCATTTTTCATATGGGACAGCTCCTTCAGGAAGCGGCCGGGAGAACCTTTCAGACCGGCCAGCTTCATGGCCGCCTGGGCAAGCTCCTCCTTCAGCCCCTCGTCCGCAAGGAGCACCGGGATTCCCTTTTTCCTCAGGAAACGGCTGCTCACCGCATGGAAGGTTCCGATCTGGATGGCCTCGTATCCTTTCTTTCCGGAGGCGGAAGCCTGCTTCAGCCGGTCCCGCATCTCCTGCGCCGCCCTGTTGGTAAAGGTTACCGCTGTAATACGCTCCGGCTCCACACCCCGGACCTCCACCAGATACTGCAGGCGCGCGATCAGGGTTTTCGTTTTCCCCGCGCCAGGCCCGGCTATGACCGCAACGGCCCGTCCGTCAGCGCGCACTGCCTCCTCCTGCAAAGGATTCAGGGAGGAGAGAATCTCGCTTTCCCTGTCTCCGGCCGGTTCCCGGGGCACTTCCTCAGTCACAGAAGGCACAGGTATTCCTTCCATATGCTTCGTTTCTTCCGCCCGCCGCGCATCTTCCGCCGACTTCTTTTCTTCCTTCCAGCCTTTCTCTTCCGGCCGGTTCTGCTCCATCCGTTCCAGCTCCCCGGCTGAAAACAGGGAAAGCTGTCCCTCCAGGCTGCTGATATCCTCCTCGGAGAGCAGACCGATCTTCCCGTATTCCCCGTCGTAGCCGGGCGTGCGTTTTACCCGGCCCTCCCGCAGCCTTTTGATCCCCTCCGCCACCAGAGGGCCTGCTGCGCGGCGGATATCCTCGATGGGGGCCTTACGCAGAATGAAAAATTCCGGGCCAAGCATCCCGATCAGCTGCCCGTACTTCTCCTGCACCTTTTTCCCGGCTGCGGAAGCCCCGGTGGAGGCCGCGATCACCTCCGGCAGAGGCACAAGGCTCTCAAAGGGCTTCGCATCCGCCCGTTCATAGCCCTCGGGCCTGTCCACGAGCTGCTCCACCCGGTTCAGCACGCCGATGGTGATCTTCCTTCCGCATACCGGACAGCGGTTTCCAAGCCGGGCCGTCTCCTGCGGGCTGATACAGAGTCCGCATTTGCGGTGTCCGTCAAAATGATATTTTCCCTCCTCCGGGAAAAATTCCAGCGTCCCTCCAAGCCCTTCTCCCGTCTGAACGGCCTTTGCAATTCCGGCATAGGAAAGCTCCGTTTCAAACAGGGTGGCTTCCCGCCCCAGCTTCGCGGGGGAATGGGCGTCCGAGCTGGAAATCAGCTGGTAGGAATCCAGCGCCGAAACCCGCCAGTTCATGGGCGGATCGGAGGAAAGGCCCGTTTCCAGCGCATGAATGTAAGGCGTAAGGTCCCCAAAGCATTCCTCCACGCAGTCAAAGCCGGAAAACGCGCCGAACAGGGCAAAATGGGGCGTCCAGATATGGGCTGGGACATAAACGGCCTTCGGACAGGTTTCCAGCATGATCTCCAGAAGATCCCGGCAGTCCAGCCCCAGAATGGGCCTGCCGTCCGAGTGAATGTTCCCGATCAGCTCCAGCCGTCTGGAAAGCGCCTCCGCCTCCTCCAGACCGGGAAGCAGAAGCAGGCTGTGAACCTTACGCACCTTTTCCATTTTTTTATAGATGGAGCTGATCTCCCCCGTCACCAGAAAGCGCGGCTTATCCTCCGGGACGCCGTCCTGATGGATGCGGTATTCCTCCTTCAGCACATAAAGCCCGTCCTCCGCGCTCTCCAGCTTTTCCGCAAGCTCCGCCCGCCATGCGGGATGGGTAAAATCTCCCGTCCCCAGAATATGTATTCCCTTTTTTCTTGCCTCAAGCTCCAGATGCTCCGGATCGCCGTCCCTGCTCGTGGCCCTGGAGAAACGGGAGTGAATGTGAAGATCCCCGATATATGTATGCTGTGCCATTTTCTTTTCCGTTCCGGAGCGGCGATCGCGGTATACGGGAAATTGCATTCCCTGTTTCTCATATACCTGGAAGCGATTCGCAACGCTCCGCCTTTCTCATCCGGTTTTCCCGTCTTTTTTCATCGGAGCCCGCTCCTGTCTCCCGCTGAGACCAGACGCAAAGCTCCTGTCTTCGGACTCATTATATCCTTTTGTAAAAAGAGGCGCAAGAAGCGAAGCCCGATCAAAAATGAATCCCCGTCAGAAGCGAAGCCCGATCAATATGGAGCCACGGTCAGGCCGTATCTCCCGCCTCCTCCCTCCGAAACAGCTCCATCAGAATCACAGCGGCCAGCGGCCCCTTCAGGATCCCGGAAAACCCGAACAGCTTCACGCCCGCATAAACAGCAAGAAGCATGAAAACCGGATAAATCCCCGTCCGCTTCCCCATCAGCCTTGGCTCCAGGAATTCCCTTGCTCCCACGCAGCAGATATAGACCACCAGACACCACAACGCGGTACCGGCCCTGCCGCACACGAGCTGCCAGAGCGCCGTGGGAAGCAGGATGATGCCCGTGCCGATAAAGGGAAGAGCGTCCAGGATGCCGGCGAAAAATCCCAGAACAAAGGCATTTCCCACTCTTCCCAGCCACATCCCGGCGCAGGCGATCGACATGATCACGAGCAAAATCATAGCCTGGGCCTTCACATAAGCCGCCACGAAACGCAAAATGCGCTCCGCAGTATCCAGAACCTTTTCCACTATTCTTTTTCTGCTGTTTTCGCCCTTTCCGCAAAGACAACGCATCAGACCATCATAATCCCGGCACAGCAGGATGGAAGCGATGAAGCTCACGCCCAGAAACGCAGCCGCTGACAACAGCTTTTTCGCATACCACCAGGATTCCTTCATCAGTCCGGGAACCAGCTCCACCCTTAGCTCCTCGATGAAGATTTCCACCCGTTCCAGAACCGCCTGCTCTACCTTTCCTGCATCCAGACCGAAGTGCTCCTCCACGAACATACAGCAGTCCCCGAAAAAAATCTGTATCTGCCCGCCCACCTTTTTTGAGATGCCGTCCCAGTTTTCAACCAGCTCTCCCGCTTCTTTCGCCGCATATTGCAGCAGAACAGCCAGCAGTCCCAGCACGGCCGCGGCCGCGAGCACCAGCACAAGAGCGAGAAGCACCTCCTTTTTGATGCGCGTCCGCTTCTGCGCCCGGTTCAGCCAGGGATTGAGAAGATATACGACGCAAAAAGCGAGCAGGAACGGCGAAAGCAGCGGGAATAAATACTGAAATCCCACATATATGCCGATTCCTGCCCCTGCGGCAAGCAATATTTTCTTCCGATTTTCTTTCCAGATATTTTCCATACCGGCCACCTGTCCTGAACCTGACTCGTTTCAGGATTAGTGTGGTTGGTTCGCCCCTAAACTACTCTGGTATTTCCTGCCTGCTTTCCGGCCTTCCTTTCCGCTGAAGCATTTTTTCATCGGCCTCTTTTTCACCGATATTCCGGACCAGGCGCTCCGACAGACCCAGGATCAGAAACAGAAACGGCGTGCAGCAGACCTGCTGATAGCAGAAAAAATTGTGGGCGGCATAGGAGCAGACCGTCAGAAGGCCCATGAGAACCTCCGGATGCTCTTTTCCGGCCCGGTAAAAGCGCCCCGCCCCAGCTCCGAGCAGAAAAAGAAAGGAAAGAAGCCCTCCTGCCCCGACGCAGATCAGCAGATTCAGAAATTCGTTATGGGCGTTCGTCAGCACATCCGGCTTCCAGTAATCATTTAAAAGCTGCGCATACTCCGGCACGCTGTAGCTGTAGGCCATAAAGCAGTCTGGCCCCACGCCGATGATCTTGTTCAGGAACGGAAGCCCGCTGAAAATGCGGACGGCCGTTTTCCAGTTAAAACCCCGGTCACTCCCCCATTTGTCATTGAACAGAAGATACTGACTGCCGCTGGAGATGCCCAGCCACCTTTCCAGAAGCCCTGTGGTATTCAACGCGATTCCGCCCACTACCACGACGCAGAGCAGAACAGCCAGAACGACGGCTCCCCAAAACAGCTGGCGTCCCATCCTTTCCCAGCGTTTTATAAAGGCGGAGCCGCCTTTTTCCTCCATGTGGATCAGAAGGATGTAACAGGCCGCGCCCAGTAACAGGAGCACCCAGCTTATCATCCCTTTGGAGAAGGCCTCCGACAGGCTTCCCAGCCGCACCGCCTGCTCCGGAAAGCCCCTCTGGAGAAAGCCCACAGCTTTAAAGGAAGCCGCGCAGAGAATCAGCACCTCAAGGAACCGCTCCATCCGTTTCGGAGAGACACAGGACGCCAGAAAAAGCCCGAACAGCAGCGCCGCAAGCGCGGCAAAGGCGCTGTCGCTGTTCTGCGTCACCAGAGTCATAAAGCCCAGCGCGCAGTAGATTCCCGAAATTATCCGGAGCTTTCTTTTTTCCGATGCGTAAAACAGGCATATGCCGATGGGCAGCACGGTACAGACGAAGCTGCTGTACCAGGTCGCCTGCCCGATGGTTGACAGGAAGCGAAGGGTGGTATCGCTGTCAAGGCCCTGATAAAAACCGAAGGGATCCATGGAGAAGCGGTGCAGGATCCCGATCACAAATGCGATTCCTGAGCCAAGCATCGCGCCTGCCCCGATCAGCCCCAGACGGCTTACAGGAAGGAAGCGGGATATGAGAAAATAGGCCATAACCATGAAAAGCTGCGTGCGAAGCCCCATGTTCCAGCCTCCGACGCCCTCCCAGGCGTCCGTTTTAAATCCGCTCCCCAGAAAGGAAACAAGATTCAGCAAAAGATAAGCGAGCGCGCCCAGGTCCAGCCAGGAAGGTCTCCATGTCCGGAGCGTTTCCGTCTCCCCGCCCTCCCTTCTGCGCATGAAAAGCCTTCCGGCAGCATAGACAAGCCCAAGAGCCGCCCCCGGCGCCAGAAACAGCGCGGAGATTCCCGAAAAAAAGGAAAATTTGTAGGCGCCGATATCCTGATAGCGGTCGATCACGTAAACCGGAAAAACGGTGAGCATCAAAAACACCCAGCATACCGTCAGAAATTCCACAAAGTCCTTCACATTCCCAAGGAACCATTCCAGTCCCCGCTCCGTTCCTTCCATTCACACTCCTCCCTCCGTCAGGCCGGTTTCTCCGCCGTCCTTTTTCATACGGATATCCGCCCAGGGATATTCCGTGGTTTCAAATTCCATCCGTTCGCCTGTAGCCGGATGAAAAAAGCTCAGCCTGCATGCGCACAGGCAGACGGAACGGATTCCCAGCCGCGCGGAATACTCTCTGCTTTCCTCGCTTCCATAGCGGGCGTCCCCCAAAAGGGGCAGACCCGCATGCGCCAGCTGCACCCGGATCTGATGATGCCTTCCGGTGCGCAGACGGACGGCGACGCACGCATGACGGCTTTCCGGACTCCCCGGCGGCTCCGCCACCCGGAAGGACAGACTTGCGCGCTTCGCGCCGGGCGTCCCGGCCCCGGCCACACAGGAGATATTTTTCCCCGGCTCCTTTTTCAAAAAATCAACCAGCTCCCGCTCCGTTCCCGGCTCCGGAAGAGACGCGCCCTCCTCCAGGTATACCAGCGCGCGGTATTCCTTCTCCATACGAAGCTCCCTTTTGACAGGGCGCTCTTTTTCTGCGGGATTCTCTTTTCCCATGGGATGCTTTTTCCCCATGGGATGCTTTTTCCCCATTCTCCGACCGGAAGACTTCCCATCCGAATCTGCGCCGGAGGCCTGCCTGGAAAGCGCTGCGGCCGCCTCCGGCGTCTTTGCGAATACCAGAATACCCGACACCGGCTGATCCAGCCGGTGAATCAGCCCCAGATAGGGAGGCTTACGCCCCCCGCCCGGAGCCTTTCCCTGTCCGTTCCGGACATCCGAAGCCGCCCGCTTCCTCTCCGCAGTGGCCAGGTAATTTCGCAGCTCGCTTTCCATATCCGTCTCTCCCGGCCTTGCGCTCTGAATCGCCAGCCCCGCAGGCTTCAGGCATACCAGAAGCTGCTCGTCCTCCGCCAGTATCCTTGTTCTCATTCCTGCCTCCTGTTCCCGGCTCCATCCCGTTCCTTCCGTTCCCGCATCAGCCGGTTCAGCCGCTCGGATGCAAGCAGCATCAGAACCGCGAACACAAACAGATAACCCGAAAACAGCCCCAGTCCCGCCGCCGAGGACAGAACGCCGAACAGAGGCGGCATAAAGGTAGTTCCCACATAGGCGCAGGCCATCTGGATACCGATGATCGCCTGAGAATTATCTCTGCCGAAATGCTCCGGGGTGGCATGGATAATGGAAGGATAAATGGGCGCGCAGCCAAAGCCTATGACGATCAGTCCCGCAAGGGAAATCTGATCTGCCCTGACCGGAAGCGCCACCAGCAGAATGCCCGCGAACACAACCAGAGTTCCCAAACGGATCAGCCTTTTATCTCCCAGTCTGTCTGCCACAAAGCCGCTTAAGAAGCGCCCCACGGTGATCCCGATGCAGAACAGAGAAGCGAACCGTGCTGCCGTTGACGCGTCGATCCCGCGAAACTGCACCAGATAGCTGCTGGCCCACAGCATGGAGGTCTGCTCCAGAGCGCAGTAGGAAAAAAACGCGATGAGGACCAGACGTACGCCGGGAATCGCGAGCGCCTGTTTAAGCGTCACCGGCCTTGCGTTTTCCGCCGCGTATCCCCTTTCCTTTTCCGCCTCCGTTCTTTTTTCGGTCTGCCTCGCCCTCTGCACCTTTCTCCACAGAGGAAGGCTGACCACCAGGATTATGGTAAGAGCAAACTGCAAAATCGACACCGTGCGGTAGCCCTGATGCCACCCGGCTCCTCCTGTCAGAGCAGCGCTCATGATATACGGGCTGATGATGGCCCCTACTCCCCAGAAACAGTGCAGCCAGCTCATATCTCTGGACGAATAATACAGAGCCACATAATTGTTCAGCGCCGCGTCCACCGCTCCCGCTCCCAGTCCATAGGGAATCGCCCAGAGACACAGCATGAAAAATTGATTGGAAATGGAAAATCCGAAAAGAGCCGCCGCCGTCAGAAAAACGCTGAACGCCGTCACGCGTCCCGCCCCGAATTTTCTCGTCAGCCGGTCGGAAAAAAGGCTGGACACAATGGTTCCCGCCGAAATGATCATAGTCACAAGCCCGGCCCAGGAAACCGGAACCTCCAGCATCTCATGCATCACCGGCCAGGCTGATCCCAGAAGGGAATCAGGCAGTCCGAGGCTGATAAACGCGGCATAGATGACCGCAAGCAATAGCGAATACATCTCGTTCTCCTTTTCTCATTTCATCAGTAGAATTGCCGCATTCCTGCGGCAGGCACATCCGAAATAAGATTAACATATGCTGGATAAAATGCAAGAGGGAAGATTGGCGGGCTTTTGTAAAATCGAATACGGCGGGCGCATTCCCACAACGTATCTGTACAGCGGTAAACAGTTCTCCCAATCTGTACCGAAAATCATACCGGCTCCAGCGCCCTTCTGAATTGCAATGGGCGCTGAAGCCGGCTGAACTGCTGAGATGGGCAGAGCCGCCTTTTCTATTTTTCCTATCTGAAACTCATGCCTTATACTCACACCTTAAACCGGTATCCGACCCCCCAGATCGTTTCGATATACTGGGGGTTGGCGGTATCCGTCTCTATTTTTTCCCGGATCTTCTTGATGTGTACCGTTACCGTCGCGATATCACCGATGGAATCCATGTCCCAGATCTCCCGGAACAGCTCCTCCTTGGTGAAAACATGGTTCGGATTTTCCGCAAGGAAGGTGAGCAGGTCAAATTCCTTGGTGGTGAAGGGCTTTTCCACGCCGTTGATGAAAACGCGGCGGGCGGTCTTGTCGATCCGGATGCCGCGGATCTCCACCACGTCGTTGGTCTTCTGATTGGAGCTGACCAGCCTGGTATAACGGGCCAGATGGGCCTTCACTCTTGCCACAAGCTCGCTGGGGCTGAAGGGCTTCGTCATATAATCGTCCGCGCCGAGGCCAAGCCCTCTGATCTTGTCGATGTCGTCCTTTTTGGCGGAAACCATCAGGATCGGGATATTCTTTTCATCGCGAATGCGGCGGCAGATCTCAAAGCCGTCCAGCCCGGGAAGCATCAGATCCAGGATGATCAGATCGTATGTCCCGTTCATCGCCGCCTCCAGGCCCCTTTCGCCGTCGTTCTCGATCTCCACCTGAAAGCCGGACAGCTCCAGATAATCCTTCTCAAGATCCGCTATCGCTTCTTCATCTTCGATGATCAAAATTTTACTCATTTTCTTCCGCCTCCCTGTATTTTCTGATAACAAAGTGCAGGCAGGTGCCCTCACCTTCCCTGCTGGTAGCCCAGATGTAACCGCCGTGATCCTCGATGATCTTCTTCACGATGGAAAGGCCGATGCCGCTGCCGCCCGTGGAAGAATTCCTGGAGGTATCCGTGCGGTAAAACCGCTCGAAGATCTTGCCAAGATCCCTGGAAGAGATACCCTTTCCGTTGTCCTCGATCTCCACCCGCACCGAATCCACCTCGTCCAGGATCCGGATATTGATGACGCCCTTCGGCTTATCCATATATTTGATGCTGTTGCCTACGATGTTGTCGATCACCTTCTTCAGCTGCTCCGGATCGGCGATGATGCGCGTATCCGGATCCACCAGATTGGAATAATTCAGCTCAATGTTCTTGGACTCCAGGTCCAGCCCCACATCCTCCACGCAGTCCTGGAAAAATTCCGCAAGATTGATCCGGTGAAAATTATAGGGGATCCGGTTGCTGTCGATTCCGGAATAGTAGGTCAGCTCATTGATCAGCCTGTTCATGTCGTTGGCCTTGGTATAGATGGTCTTTATATACCGGTCCATTTTCTCCGGCGTGTCTGCCACGCCGTCCATGATCCCCTCCACATAGCCCTTGATGGCCGTGATCGGGGTCTTCAGATCGTGGGAGATATTGCTGACCAGCTCCCGGTTCTGCCGCTCGTTCTGGATCTTCTCCTCCGTGGATTCCTTCAGCCTCAGACGCATGTCCTCATAATTGCGGTACAGCTCTCCGATCTCGTTCGTATCCTCTGAGGTCAGGCTGTATTCGAAATTTCCCTCCGCGATCTGCTGCATCGCCACATTCAGCCTGTTGATCGGCTCAAAAAAGCCTTTGTACACCCACTGGGTCAGCACGATGCTGGTCAGGACCAGAATGAAAACAATGGCGGAAAACAGGTAGATCAGGAAGGATTTGGAGACCACGCTGTTCACTCTGGTCACCAGAAACAGGCTTCCCTCGTCGCCGTCAGAAAAAACAAAATCGATCTGCTTCACCAGCTTCTGCGCATCATTATAATAGAAGCCGGAATAGGAATCCTGATTTTCAAAGCCATAGGCGGGCAGCCTGCTGAAAAACCGCCTGCTCATCTCCTCGCTTCCGGAATAATATTCCTCCGTCCCCTTACGTACCACGATATAGGAGGAAACCTGCAGGGCATCCCCGTTGACCTCCTCCAGGAAATCTCTGTCCTCCAGCTTCTGCGCGTCCTTCTCCGCGATGTTCCCCAGACGGATATACAGATTGTTCGTCGTATTGCTGAGAGAAACGAGCGAATCCGACAGCGTGCTGTCGTCCGATATCTCAATCTGAAAATTCATGTCGGAATTATGAAGCACCATGGCTCCGACCGCAACGAAGGCGACTCCAGACAGAAAGATCGGCAGAAGGATCACGATCAGAAACGTGATGATCAGCTTTGTCCGAAACTTCATAGCTATCCCCATTTCCGCGGCCTTCGCCGCCTTATCAGAATCCGGCATATCTCCCGCACGGCCCGGAGGGTGCGCGGGACATCCCCGGCCCGGCGCTGCCGCATACCCGCACCAAAAGCGTTTCCGGTAAAAAAAGACGCCCGTTCCTCGGGCTTCTTTTTTTCTTAAAGGTATTCTACCATAAAATAAAAAGCTGTATATGAAATTGAAAAAATAATTTTCTAAAAAAAATATAAACAGGTTGACAGATCAGAGATGTTTTGCTATAGTAACAGTAACAGTTATCGTTTTTATTCAGAAAGGAGGCGGTGTGAGGTGCTGAAATACAGCCGCCAGCGGGAAGCCATCAAAAATTTCCTGATGACCAGACACGACCATCCGACGGCAGATGTAGTTTACAGCAATGTGAGAACAGAATTTCCCAATATCAGCCTTGGAACTGTTTACCGGAATCTGACATTGCTCGCCGATCTGGGTGAGATATCCCGGCTGCGTGTCGGAGACGGTGTGGATCATTTTGACGCGGATACCCATCCGCATTATCACTTTGTCTGCAATGAATGCGGCAGTGTGACGGACCTGGAGCTGGGCGATATGAGCGGTATACTTGCTGCCGCGGCCAGAGAATTCAATGGCCTGATCCAGGGACATGTCACTTACTTTTACGGACTTTGCCCGCATTGTGCAAGCAAGGCCAGGAAAACCTCTTAAGTTAGCCAGCGGCCGTTATGCGGCTGCTCCCTATAAAAAATTTTTCAGAAAAGGAGAAAAAAGCTATGAAATTCGTATGTCAGGTATGTGGTTATGTTTATGAAGGAGATGCCGCACCGGAGAAGTGCCCCGTCTGCGGCGCTCCCGCTGAGAAGTTCACCGCTCAGAGCGGAAAGATGGAATGGGCTGCCGAGCACGTTGTGGGCGTTGCTCAGGGTGCAAGCGAGGATATCATGGAGGATCTGAGAGCCAACTTCTCCGGTGAGTGCACTGAGGTCGGCATGTATCTTGCCATGGCGAGGGTTGCTCACAGAGAGGGCTATCCTGAGATCGGCCTGTACTGGGAGAAGGCTGCTTACGAAGAGGCTGAGCACGCTGCGAAATTCGCCGAGCTGCTTGGCGAGGTAGTTACCGATTCCACCAAGAAGAATCTGGAAATGAGAATTGAGGCTGAGAACGGCGCTACCGCCGGCAAATTCGACCTTGCAAAGCGCGCGAAGGCCGCTAACCTGGATGCGATCCATGACACCGTACATGAGATGGCACGCGACGAGGCCCGTCACGGAAAGGCCTTCCAGGGACTGCTTGAGAGATATTTCGGGGAATAATCTGACCGGCTCCGCGGGCCTGCGGCATCAGCTCAGGCCTGTACAGGAGCTTTTTTCGTACATCGGCCCGCATAAAGCGGCAGAAGGAGGAAAGGGATATGAATTTCTATATTTGCAGACACTGCGGCAACATCATTACCAAGCTCACGGACAGCAAGGTTCCCGTGATGTGCTGCGGAGAAAAGATGGAGCTTCTGGAAGCGGGCGTCACGGACGCCGCAGTGGAGAAGCATGTTCCTGCTGTCAGCGTGGACGGCAGCACCGTTAACGTCCAGGTCGGTTCCACCGAGCATCCCATGATCGATACCCACTGGATCGAGTGGATCACCGTGGAGACCAGCAAGGGCTTTGCGACCAAATGGCTGAATCCCGGCGACGCCCCGAAGGCATCCTTCGTGCTTGCCGAGGGCGAGGAGCTGAAGGCTGTATATGCCTACTGCAACCTGCATGGGCTGTGGAAGGCCTGAGAAAAAGCCAAAAGCGTAATCCTAAATATTTATGAATCCAGGCCGGATCATCGTAAAAGGCGGTGATCCGGCCTGTTCTTTCTGCCCGAAGCCGCTTTTCTCCCCATCCTGCAAGGCTCCCGTTCACTGTACACAGAGCAGTGAAACGGCCGCAGCAAAGCCGGACACGCCATTGACAGCCCCCCGCGCTCCCGATACAATGAAGCTGTATAGCATATATGTATGCCGCCTGCGGCGGCAAAAGAAGGAGGCGTGCGCGAACGCGGTTCGCGCCTAAGAACGGCTTCGCCGTTCTTCACGAATTGATGCCGCCTGCGGCGGCGAAAGAAGGAGGTACATATGGCAAACATTTTGAACAGTCCCGGCAGATATGTGCAGGGAGCAGGAGAGCTTTCCCGGCTGGGAGGGTATGCAAAGGAATATGGAAAGAAGGCTCTGATCCTCATCAGCGCATCCGGCTACAAGCGGACGGGAAGCATGATCGAGAAAAGCTTCGAGGAAACGGGCTGCTCCATCCTGTTCGACTATTTTAACGGGGAATGCTGTAAGGATGAAATCAGCCGTCTTACCGATATTATGGAAAAAGAGGGCTGTGATCTGGTGATCGGCGTAGGCGGCGGCAAGATTCTGGATACCGCAAAGGCAGTCGCTTACTACAGGCATACTCCGGTCGTCATCTGCCCCACCATTGCCTCCACAGACGCGCCGTGCAGCGCGCTTTCCGTTATTTACACTCCGGACGGCGTTTTTGAGGAATATCTGTTCCTGCCCTCTAATCCGAACATGGTTCTGATGGATACCGCCGTCGTCGCCAAATCCCCGGTTCGCCTTACCGTTTCCGGAATGGGAGACGCGCTTGCCACTTATTTTGAGGCACGCGCCTGTCAGGAAAAGGACGCCCTCACCTGTGCCGGCGGACACGGCACACTGGCAGCTATGGCGCTGGCGGAGCTGTGCTTCGATACGCTGATGGAGGAAGGTGTGAAAGCCAAGGTGGCTCTGGAGGCAGGTGTCTGCACCAATGCGGTGGAACGGATCATCGAGGCAAATACCCTTCTTTCCGGCATCGGCTTTGAAAGCGGCGGCCTTGCAGGAGCGCACGCCATTCACAACGGCCTGACCGTTCTGGAGGAATGTCACCACATGTATCACGGAGAAAAGGTCGCCTTCGGAACCATTACCCAGCTTGTTCTGGAAAATGTATCCACAGATGAGCTGGAAGAGGTGATCGATTTCTGCATTGAGGTCGGCCTGCCTGTCACTTTGGCGGAGCTCGGCGTCACCGAGGTGACGAAGGAAAAGATCATGGCTGTCGCAACTGCCGCCTGCGCGGAGAGCGACACCCTTCACAACATGCCCTTCGAGGTTACGCCCGAAAAGGTATATGCCGCGATCCTGGCCGCGGACGGATATGGCAGATATTATAAAGGGGAGTAAAGAGTGGCGCTTATGAGATCAAAAAATAGATCGGACTGCGCCGATAGCAGACATCTTTTGGGCTGCACCGGATTATTTTCTCATACTCCTTGACTCTCCTATTATGACAGCTTTTATAATGGATGATATCTTTTCCGTCGAAAAAAAGACGGGAAGGAAAAATTCCGGGACGGACAGAGCTGCGTTTATCAGGTGACGCTGCTTTCCGATCAGTAACAGAGGCGGCTGCCCGACTGAAAATCTCTGTCTGGCAGCCGCCTCCCATTTTGTTTTTCTTCCTGGATCATCGCGTTGATCCGTCAATCCTGCTTTTTTTATCAGCAGGCTTTTTACACCAGCGACTGATTCAGATAAGCCTCCTGCTCCGGCGTAAGGGTATCGATTTCCTTACCAAGGAAGCGAAGCTTCCTCTCCGCCACCTCCCTGTCGATTTCCGCAGGAACGTCGATGAGCTTTTCGGTCAGCTCTTTGCCGTGCTCCACCAGATATTTTGCGGACAGGGCCTGAATGGCAAAGCTCATGTCCATGATCTCCGCCGGGTGTCCGTCTCCCGCTGCCAGATTCACCAGACGTCCCTCTGCCAGAACGCAGATCCACTGTCCGGTGGGCAGCTTATAGCCCTGGATGTTCTTTCTCATCTCTTTTGTTTCAACGGCCATTTTGCGAAGGCCCGCCATATCGATCTCGCAGTCAAAATGACCGGCGTTGCAGAGGATGGCGCCGTCCTTCATTTCCACGAAATCTTCCGCGTCGATGACCTTATCGCAGCCTGTTACGGTCACGAAGAAATCGCCCAGCTTTGCCGCTTCCTTCATCGGCATTACCTCAAAGCCGTCCATCACCGCTTCAATGGCCTTTACCGGATCGATCTCCGTCACGATGACCTTGGCTCCCAGTCCCTTCGCTCTCATGGCAACGCCCTTGCCGCACCAGCCATACCCGGCGACGACCACGTTTTTACCCGCGACGATCAGGTTCGTTGTGCGGTTGATGCCGTCCCATACGGACTGACCCGTGCCGTATCTGTTGTCAAAGAAATGCTTGCACTGAGCGTTGTTGACGCGGATCATGGGGAATTCCAGATCTCCCGCCCGGTTCATGGCCTCCAGACGGATGATTCCTGTGGTGGTTTCCTCACAGCCGCCCAGGATATCCGGAATCAGCCCGCGCATTTCCGTATGCACCATGTGCACCAGGTCTCCGCCGTCGTCGATGATGATGTTGGGGCCCGCGGAAAGCGCCGCGCGGATATGCGCGTTATACTCCTCCTCCGTCGCTCCGTACCAGGCATGCACCTCCAGCCCCGCCTTTACCAGGGCGGCGGCTACGTCGTCCTGCGTGGAAAGGGGATTGGAGCCTGTCACATACATTTCCGCTCCGCCCGCCGCAAGCACCTTGCACAGGTATGCGGTCTTTGCCTCCAGATGCACGGAAAGCGTGATTTTCTTTCCCGCAAAGGGTTTCGTTTTGCTGAATTCCTCCTCCAGCATGCGGAGCAGGTCGCAGTTTCTCTTTACCCACTCAATTTTCTGTTCCCCGGATTCAGCCAGATTAATGTCTCTGATTTCGCTGCTCATTCCTACCTCTTTCTTTGCCGCCACAGGCGGCATTTGATTCAGAGAAATTGGACGTAAGTCCAATTCCGCCTCATTTCTTTGCCGCCGGCAGGCGGCATTTTATTTGTCTGCAGCCGAATTTTTATTATAGTGATGGTCGTCTGTCCTGTCATCACTGTGTTCGTCCGTATCCATGGTAGCAAAAACAGGGAAGGTTTGCAAGAGGCTGCTTGAGAGCCTGCGCAGATCATGGCTGGAAACGTGCCCAGATCATACCCGGAAGCATACGCGCGGTTCAGCTGCGCGTCACCCTCCGTCCCTTCCGTCAAGCCTGAACAGCCCTTCCACAATGGAAAGCGTTTCCTCCGCCGTTCTTTTATCATCCCGCAGCACCACAGGGAAGCCGGAATGCAGAAAGGCATCATACCTTTCCCTGGAATTTATTCTCCTTAAGCACTCTCTGAAGTTTTCCATGGCCTGCTGCGGATCGTTTTCCTTCAACAGCAGCTGATACAAAAACTGCTTTTCCTTATCCGGGCGGTCAAAAAAGCGTTTGACTGAGATATCCGGATCCGCGAGCATGATCACCACATGATACCGGTCTGAGATCCGTTTTAATCTTTCCACAGGAATATTGGTATCCACAAATATTTTTTTCTTTTGCTCCTGCAGTTTTTCCAGTATTCTCAGCTCCAGGATCGTACATTCTTCGGTGCATCCGTTGATCCAGGCCTCATATTCATCCGGCGTCCTACGGATGAATTCACTCCAGTCCTTTAAATCCCGTGTGTACGTCAGACAGGGGAAATCCTCTCTGCTTAAACCGGCAAGCAGCGAATCCTGGTAGTTTTCTTCACAGGCAATGCCGTTATGTTTTTCCGCCAGCAATCGGACCATCGTTGATTTGCCGGCATATGCCGTTCCGTTGATAAAATAGATATTGTCAGCTCTCATCGCTCCTTCTGCCCCCTCGCCTGCTGCCTTCATCCCACTGTGAAAAGCTGCTCGATGATGCGGAAATTCGCTCCGCCCGCCTTTACCCGGTCAAAATGGCTCTCCGGATCGGCCTTCATCCAGCCTTCGATCACCTTCGATTCCATGCCGGGCTCGTTTTTGATGTTCACATTGAAGCGTGGTTCCTCGAAGTAAGAGAACAGAATATTTTCATGGAGGGCGATGCACTGGTATTTGTCCCCCAGCAAAAGCCCCTCGTCCACGATCGCCTGATGCCAGTAGGTATAGGAGAACAGCTTATCCGGATAAAGGAAAGCGATGCGGCCGATCCGTTTTTTCCCTTCCGTCCGTTCCTTCTTCCAGTCCGCCGCCTCCTGCGGCACACTGTGATGGTAGATGTGATACATGCAGGCCCAGGGCGTTTTTCCGCCCTCCTCCGGCCAGCTTTCAAGGAAGGGCGTCATTGCGGAAAGGAAGTCTGTCGGGCCCACATCCTCCTTCAGCGCTTCGTAATATAAAAAGCACATATCCTCATGGCGGTAAAGAGACGCGGTCAGAAGACTCCCCGCCTCCACTGCAGCCTGTGCGGCTCCCTTCGCTTCCTTTACCGCCTGCTCCAGCGCTTCCGGATCCCGGTCTGCCGTCAGGCATGCTCTGTACTGTTTTCTTTCAATCATGCTCCACTCCTCCATTGTTCCAAAACTTCTGCGAGAGGTGCCGGAGCGTTTCTTACATTATGGCAATCGTCTTCCATACAGCTTCCGGCCGCCTCCTGATATCTATAAAAAGGATAATGCATCACGGACCGTTAAGCAACTGAAAAATTGCGGTACTCTTATAGAAGCGCGGCGCTTTGCAGGATCATCTTTCTTCCCGGCAAAGACGCTCCCACTCTTCTCTCAGCATGCGGTATTCCACCCGGTCATGCATGCGGCCGTCCATCCAGACCTTCTGCTTCATGTCCGCTTCCCTCGTCAGACCGCATTTGATCATCACCCGCTCGGAGCCCCGGTTTTCCGGATCACAGCCGGTGGTAAGGCGGAAAACATTGTTCTCCTCAAAGGCAAACCTTAAAATCTCCCGGAACGCTTCGGTCATGTAGCCCTGTCCCCAGAACTGCCTTCGGCTGAAATATCCGGCATGCACCAGCTTTCCCACCGGTGTTTCCTGCAATACGGTATAGCCGGCTTCTCCCACAAGCTCTCCCGTTTCCTTATTCTCCATCCGCAAAAAATAGGCTCTTCTGTCCGGCTTTCCGACAGCCTCAATGGAGGCCTCCAGATCCGTTCGGGATTCCTCAAGACTGTGCGTCAGAATGTCCGGGAGATAGTACATGGTATCCGGATCGGAAATCAGCCCGTGATGGCTCGTCAGGTCTTCCCATCTGTGATCCCGCACGATCAGCCGCTCTGTTTCCAGCCAGATTCCTCCTGCCCTGCGGATTTCCAGGCAGAGGCATTCCCTGTTTTCCCGGTAAAGCTGTCCCTTTGACGTTTCATTTTCTATTTTTCCCATATTTCTAAGCCTCTCTTTCTTTTTCAGTGCTGTGATATTTACGTCAGGCCTGCGGGCGCAAGGTTCTACAGCGGCTTTCTTGCAAAGACGGTGTCCATACAGTGCTTATGAGGTATGCCGCTGCTGCTGCAGTCAAAGATTTCCTCCCTGCAGTCCTCGATCACCCAGTCCTTATACCAGGTAAACAGCTCCCCGGAAATCCAGTATTTCCAGCAATCCTCATTTTTTTCCTCATCCGGAGGCGCCGGAATGAAGGGCTTTTCCACAAAAACGTTGACAGCGTGCATGCCTCCGGGAGCGGTATGGGACAGATAATTTTCCATCAGCTCCGCCCGAAAGCAGGGAAGGATGTGATGGAATACCCCGGAGCTGTAGATGATGTCATATTCCTCATCCAGACGGAACGTTCGCAGATCCGCCTGAAAGAAACGGATGTCCACCTGGTGGATGTCCGCCAGTCTCCTGGCCTTTTCAATGCCGGAGCTCGTCGCGTCGAAGGCTGTCACCTGATAGCCGCATTTTGCCAGAAAAACGGCGTCCTTCCCTTCTCCGCAGCCAATTTCCAGAAGGCGCATGGGCCTTGCCGGATAAATTCTTTTCAAAAGCTCCAGACACATTTCATTGGGCCTTGTGCCCCAGTAATAGCCCTCCGCCTGATACCGTTCCTCATACGGCGTGATCGGCTTTTTTCCGGGAATATATCCCATCAGCGTGTCGATATCCGTTTCAAGCAGCCCGGCCAGCCGGGGAAGCTGGGTGATATCGGGAAAAGACTGCGCATTTTCCCATTTGGAAACTGCCTGCGGGGAGAGATTCAGCCTCCCGGCAAGCTCCTCCTGGGTATAGCCCTTTGATCTGCGGAAACGGGCGATATTCTCTGCAAGTGTGTTTTTCATTCCTGCTCCCATCTGCGCTCCTTAGCGCGTACAAAGCGGAGAGAGCGGAAGCGCTCTTCTTCACTCTTACCCTCATGCCGAAGCGGATTCCCTCCGCCCTCTGCGGTTCGCTCTCCCATCTGCTCCCCGCTTTCGTCAGCCCTATTGTAGCAGACTTTTCCGACGGAAAAAATAACGGCTTAAGCGAACAACCGGGGGCAGCTCAACTCCCGGTTGTTTTTTTCTCTCTTGATCGTAAGAATATAGCTTTCTGCAGACACCCTCCCTCAGAAAAAGAATAAATATGCATATCTTCAGCAGAAAGCGCGGAAATTATGCAGAAAAATCTACCACTTGACCGGCTTTTGCTGTATAATAAATGGAATTCTCCGGCTTTTCGAAGCGCGGGGAAAGACCCAAGGAGGAGATGTGTCATGGAAAAAAAGAAAAAGAAAAAATTTGAAACGCCGCATACTCTGGTGATCATCGTCTGCCTGATCATCCTTGCCGTAGCGGCCACCTGGTTTGTTCCGTCCGGCGAGTTCGTACGCTTCGAGGATCCGGTATCCGGAAGGACCGTGGTGGAGGCCGGAAGCTACACCTCGGAAGGGACCAATCCCGTCAGCTTTCTCGGCATTCCCGGCGTGATGTACCAGGGTATTCTGGAGGCGGTGGACGTGATCGCCTTCCTGATGATCATCGGAGGCGCTTTTGAGCTGGTGAACACAAGCGGCGCCATCCTCGCCCTCTGCCGTACCGTCGGGAAAAAGCTGAAGGGAAAGGAAATTTTTGTAGTTCCCATGTTCCTTACCCTTTTCGCCGTATTCGGCACCACAATGGGCATGTCCAACGAGGTGGCGATCTTCGTTCCTATCGGGATCACCATGGCTCTGACGCTGGGCCTGGATAAGGTGACGGGCATGGCAATGGTCGCGGTCGGCGCTGCCACCGGCTTCACCGCAGGCCTGATGAATCCCTTTACCGTAGGAGTTGCTCAGGATATCGCCGGCGTTCCCCTGTTTTCCGGAATGGGCTTCCGGGCCGTTCTGCTGATCGCCATGCTGGTCATCGATACCGTTTACATCATCGCCTATGAACGCAGGATCAAAAAACATCCGGAAAAAAGCATTCTTGCCGGACTTCCGGATGAAAAGGAATTTGTTCCGGATGAGGGCGCGGATGAAAAGATCACCGGCCGCCAGGCTGCTGTTCTGATCGTGCTTTTCGGCACCCTGGCCATCCTGATCTACGGCCTGCTGGTCTACCAGTGGTATTTTGAGGAAATGGCAGCTCTGTTCCTTGCCATGGGCGTGATCTGCGGCTTCCTCGCCGGGCTTTCCCCCAGTAAGGTAGCCACCACCTTCACGGCAGGCGCGAAGGGACTTGCGGGCAGCGCTCTTACGGTGGGCTTTGCCAGGGGCATCATCATCGTCCTGGAGGATGCCATGATCATTGATACGATCTCCAACGCGGTAGCCCTCGCAGTGAATTCCCTTCCCGCTTCCGTACAGAGCATCGGCTTTTTCCTGGCCCAGACGGCCACCAGCTTCGTCATCACCTCCGGCTCCGGAATGGCTGCAGTGACCATTCCTCTGATGGCGCCTGTGGCGGATCTGATCGGTCTCAGCCGCCAGACGCTGGTGCTGGCCTACCAGATGGGAGACGGCTTCTCCAACCTGCTTCTTCCCACCACCTCCAGCCTGCTCGGTACGCTGGCAGTATCCAGGGTTCCCTACGGCAGATGGGTGAAGTTCATGTTCCCTCTTTTCCTGATCTGGACGCTGCTCGGCTGCGTCATGATGGCGCTGGCTGTTGTTATCGGCTACTAAGCAGCCCGACTGCGATTGAACAGCCCTCTTTTACGGTGGAAGCGATAGGCCTTTATGACAGAAATAACAGGAGGTTACCAGATGAAAGAACAGATCAGAGAATTTATAGATCAGATCGGCCCGGAGCTGGAAGCGATGTCAGACCGGATCTACGATCTTGCGGAAATCAGCAGCCAGGAATTTCAGTCCTGTCAGCTTCTTGAGGATTTCCTGGAGAAAAACGGCTTCCAGGTAGAACACGGCGCGGGCGGAATGGAAACCGCCTTCCGAGCGGTTTATGAACAGGGGGAGGGCGGACCCTCCTTCGGCCTGCTGGCGGAGTATGACGCGCTTCCCATGGGACACGGCTGCGGCCACCAGATGCAGGGCCCTTCCATCCTGGGCGCCGCTCTCTGCATCCGAAAGCTGGCGGGAGATGCGCCGTACAAAATCGTGGTGTACGGAACGCCCGCCGAGGAAAGCCTGGGCGGAAAGATCATCATGCAGGAAAACGGCTGCTTTCAGGATATCGATATCGCACTGATGATGCATGCCGCTCCTGATACCTGCGTAGATATCAAAACCATGGCTCTGGAAAACTTCCGGGTCACCTTTTACGGGAAGGAGGCCCACGCCGCCATGAATCCGGAGCAGGGAAGAAGCGCTCTGGACGCCATCCTGCTTTCCTTCCACGGCATCGAGCTTCTGCGGGAGCATGTGCTGGAGGATACCCGGATGCATTATACCGTTCTGGATGCGGGCGGCCCCGCCAACGTAGTGCCCGGGAAGGCGGTGGCCGAATACACCCTGCGCTCCTACAATACGAGCTATCTTGCTCAGGTGGTGGAGCGGTTCAAAAAGATCATCGAGGGCGCCTCTCTGATGACAGAAACCGCCTTCACCATGGAACGGGATCCGGCCTACAGCGCCAAGATCCCCTGCATGAAGCTCAACGAGCTGATGATGGAAAACGCACGGGCCTTCGGCGCACCGCAGCTCGCGCCTCCCAGAGAAAAAACGGGCTCTACGGATTTCGGCAACGTGATGTACGCCATGCCCGGCTCCTGCATCCGCCTCGCCTTCGTTCCCCCGGGAACCCCCGCCCATTCCCAGGGCTATCTGGATGCAGGCAAATCCGAAGCCGCCCACAGGGCGGTGCGCCTGGCCGCCGAGATCCTGGCCGGCACCTGCCTGGATATTCTTAAGACCCCCGGGCTGATGCAGGAGATACAGGAGGATTTTGCCGCGAGGAAGGAGCAGATGGGGAAGGGGATCTGACCTCTATCCCTCCTGAAACACCTTCCTCCTCCCCGCATGAATCCCCGGGCGGCAGAGCTGTCCGAAGCCGGTCACTCCCTCCTTCGCGCCGTCCATGGCGGGATCCGAGTAGCGGTAGAACCACTCCGTCATCTGCGCGTACATCCGGTCGACCAGGGGGCGGTATTCCGGCTCGTCGATCAGGTTTGTGTTTTCCTCCGGATCAACGGACAGGTGGTACAGCTCGTCCGGCCCGTAGGGAAGGCGGCAGACATACTTCCATTCCTCCGTCCGGATCATGCGCGTCGGCCCGTATTCGTCGTACACCACCACCCACCGGTCAGAAGCTCCGGCCTCTTCGGCGGTGTCAACGCCTCCGGTCGTGCCCGAAGCATCCGGCGAGCCTGTCTTTCCCGCGTCAAACACATCGGCAAAGCTCTTTCCCGGAAGCCTTTCCGTCTGGCCGCATGCTTCCTTCCCCTCTTTTTCCGTCTCCGGGAATCCCCCGTCAATCCCGACCATATCCATCAGCGTGGGGAAGAAGTCGTACTGGCTGCACATTCTTTCACATACCACTCCGGCGGGATAATGCGCGGGCCAGGAGATCAGCAGAGGCACCTTGACGGCGGTATCGTACATGTTGAAGGGGAACGTTCCGTTTCCCTTGCCCCAGATTCCATGGTGGCCCATGTTCATGCCGTTATCCGCAGTGAAGATCACGATGGTATCCTCCCGCATCCCCAGCGCCTCCAGCCGGTCGAGAAGGCGTCCGATGTCGGCGTCCATTGCAGTGATCGCTGCATAATAGCCCCGCAGCAGCGATTTTCTCACCTCTCCCGTTCCATAGGGAGCGCTCTCGATCTGGTTGGGGTGGATGGGCAGCTCCGGCATGGCGGTAAAGCCGCAGTCCCGGTACATATCGATGAATTCCTTCGGATGCTGGTCCTCGTCCCAGGGGGAGTGGGGCGCGGTATAGTGGACGCTTAAGTAAAAGGGCTCCTCCTGCTCCTTAAATTCCTCCAGCCAGCCGAGCGCTTTATCCGTGATCACGTTTGTGATATACCGGTTTTCAAAATAAACTCTGCCGTCCTCCACGATATCCGCCTTATCATAGTAGCAGCCTCCCCGTCCGATGGTAAACCAGCGGTCGAAGCCGTGCTGAGGAACGACGCTGTCTCCCAGATGCCATTTGCCGGAAAGCGCACAGGTGTATCCGTTCTCCTTCAGCACATCCGTGTAGGTGAGCATGCCGTCCAGATAGCGGATGGGTTTGTCCTCCAGTTTATAATAGGGATCCTCTTTGATCTCTCCGAGCGCATCCCTGTCCAGGTTGCCGGAGCAGATCCAGTCCTGCACGCCGTGGGCTGAGGGCATCCGCCCGGTCAGCAGGCTGGCCCTGGCGGGCGAGCAGACCGGAGATGTGCAGAAGAAATTTTCAAAGCGGTATCCCTCCGCCGCCAGACGGTCCATGTTGGGCGTGTAAATATCCGTATTTCCCGCGCAGCGCATGGCCCATGCGCCCTGGTCGTCGCTGAGGATGAACAGAATATTCGGTTTCCTTTCTTTCATTGCAGAATTCCTTTCTTTTCAAACCGGATGTCTTTTCAGACAGACAGGCAGGAAGCGCCGCTTCCTGCCCGTTCGTCAGTCTCTTTTCTTATTCGGCTGCGGCTCCGCCCCATGCGTCAAGCTGGGTCTGGATTTCATCCAGCAGAACCTGTACGCCGTTGTCTTCAAGCGCCTGTAAGAATTTCGGCACGTTATCTGCGGGATCCACCATTCCGCTCTCAAGAGCCTTGGCGTATTCCTCCACCGTGCTGGTCAGCGCCGCGATCTCGGCCTCCACAGGAGTGGTGTCGAAGGTGAAGCCGTTGTGAGGCGCGGTAACTGCGGATTCATTGTACTCGGTGAACATCTCTTCGATGTTGTCCGGATAGGAGATATCCCATTTCTGGTTGAACGGTGTTCCGAACTGCCATCCATAGGTATAATCATAGCCGTTGTCTGCCGGATCAAGCGTTCCGCCCATGGTTCTGTCCACCTGGGTGTCGCCGACTGCGGTATAGTGCTCTCCCTCGATTCCGTGGCGGATCAGGGTTCCTACATATTCGTCCGTATTCAGCAGGTTGATGAATTCAAGCGATTTCTCCGGATACTCGGATGCGGAGGAGATGGCGAGCAGTCCGCCCATCGCGTTTCTGGTCTCGAACAGAGGATCCATCAGCGGAACGAAGGTCACGCCGTGTCCGGTCTTGGCTTCCTCGGATTCCGCTGCGCCGGGCGCATAGGAGATCACATAGGAGAACAGCTTTCCGTTTGCGAAATCGTTATCTCTGTTTGCGGTATCGGTATCATAGTTTACAGGGTCAGCGGACAGATATCCGTTATTGTACCAGTCACGCACCAGGTTGCAGTAATCCATGTATTCCTGGCTTGCATACTGATTGAACACCTCAGCCTCTCCGGCGAAGTTATCCATTTCAGCTACCGGTGATGCTCCCGGAAGAGCAGGCGTTCCGGTAAGACTCTCGTAAGGAGTGGTCAGATTGAAGTTCATTCCGCTTACGCCGATGACATTCTGTCCGGCCGCCGTGGATTTCTCCTTCACGGTCTTAAGCACCTCGGTATAATCCTCAAGGGTTTTCACCGTGCTCAGATCGATGCCGTACTCCTCTGCCATATCGCTGTTTACAAAGAAGCCCGCCTGCCATCCCATTTCCTTATAGGAAGGCACGCCGTAGATCTTTCCGTCGATGGAAGCCGCCGTCCAGATTTCCTGAGGAACGAATTCCCAGGTTTCCTTCGCGTACTGAGGAAGCAGCTCGGAAATATCCATGAAAGCGCCTCTTCCTGCAAACTGGGTATAGTTGGTGGTCCAGTTTGCGGTAAAGCAGATATCGAAATAGTCGCCGGAATTGATCAGAGTAGGCATTTTTTCCTTATAATCCGGATTGGCGATGACCGTATAGTCGATTTCCACACCGATCTTTTCTTTTGTATACTCGTTCAGCTCCGCCATAACCTTATCCGTATCGGCAGCCACCGGGTTGATGGACATATACCATTTCAGGGTGACGATCTCATCCGAGCCGGTTTCCTCCGCCGGAGCTTCCTCCGCCGTCGTTTCAGCCGCGGACGCTTCCTCCGTTGCCGCCGCGCTCTCAGCAGCTTCCGGCGCAGCCGTCTGCGTCGTGGTCTGCGAGGAGCTGCCGCAGCCCGCAAGCATGGCCGTGGTAAGGATCAGGGCCAGTCCTGTGCTCAACAGTTTCTTCATCTTCATACTCTTTTCCCTCCATCGTTTTTATTTGTATCTATTCACAAAATGCAGATTCTCTGCATTTTACAAATCTGTTTCCTGCGGCGGTTCGTCCCCCGCCGATATTTATTCAGCCCTTTACGCCGCCCACCGTGAGGCCCTTTACAAAATATTTCTGGAAGAACGGATAGGCCAGCATGACCGGAAGCACCACCAGAACCGTCAGGGCCATACGGCCGCTGTCCGTAGGCGCGTTCTTCGCCATTTCCGCGTATTCCAGCGCGTTTGCCGAGGACTGCGTAAGCGCCTCCAGGCTGTTCTGCATGCTCTGCAGAAGCGTCTGGATCGGATACTTTTCCGTTTCAAAGATATACAGCATTCCCAGGAACCAGTCGTTCCAGTAGGCGATCACGGTGAACAGGCCGATGGTCGCGACGCCGGGTTTGGAAAGCGGAAGCACGATCCTGAGGAAGGTATAAAATTCTCCCGCGCCGTCGATGTGGGCCGCCTCAATGATCTCCAG
The DNA here is from genome assembly GCA_019119595.1 of Candidatus Eisenbergiella merdavium. GTDB lineage: Bacteria > Bacillota > Clostridia > Lachnospirales > Lachnospiraceae > Eisenbergiella > Eisenbergiella merdavium. The sequence continues at coordinate 184,957 of DWWS01000021.1, forward strand.
GGGAATCCCCTTGAAAAAGGTCCGAAGCACCACCACGTAGAATACGTTCAGGGACATGGGAAAGATCAGCGCCCATACCGTATCGCGAAGCCCAAGGAGCTGGGTGTTTACCATGTAGCTTGGCACCAGGCCGCCGTTGAACAGCATGGTGAACAGAAGCAGCAGTGTGAGGACCCGGCCGTAGCGGTAATCCGGGCGGGACAGCACATAGGAAAGCATTGTGGTCACCACCAGGCTGAACAGGGTTCCGAACACCGTCACGAACAGGGTAATCGCATAGGAACGCACGATCTGATCTCCCAGCCTCAGGAAGAACCGATATGCCTCCAGGCTGAATTCCGCCGGGAAGAAGGAATAACCCTTCAGAAAAATACTCTGCTCGCTGCTGAAGGAAACGATGACCACCAGCAGGACCGGCAGCACACACACCGCGGCCAGCAGGGTAAGGATCACCAGCAGAATAATATTGGAACGTACGCTGATCGCGTTGATCCTCTTTTCTTTGATGGGATGAACCGCTTTTGACATATGTAAGCCTCCTTAAAACAGTGCGCTGTCCTTATCGATCTTACGCACGATGAAGTTGGACACCAGCACCAGGATAAAGCCGACAAGAGACTGATAAAGGCTTGCCGCAGCCGACATCCCGATATTTCCGTTTTCCTTCAGCGCCCGGTATACATAGGTATCGATCACGTTCGTCACCGGGAACAGCGGGCCGGAATTTCTCGGAAGCTGGTAAAACAGGCCGAAATCCGCATAAAAGATCTTTCCGATCGCAAGAATGGTCAATACGATCATCATGCTCTTTAAGGAAGGAAGCGTAATATAACGGATCTGTTGCCACTTGGTCGCGCCATCCATCAGAGCCGCCTCATAATAATCGTTCGAGATTCCCACGATGGTTCCCAGATACATGACGGTGGAATAGCCCAGCGTTTTCCAGATCTGGAAAACCACCAGAATGAAGGGCCACGCCGAAGGCTCCGAATACCAGGTCACGTTCAGGCCGAACGCCCGGTTGATGAAGCCGTTGTCCACGCTCAGCAGGGAGTAGGCGATAAAGGAAACCACTACCCAGGAGAGGAAGTAGGGCGCCATAAAGATCGTCTGATAGACCTTGGCCGCCCTTTTCTGATGCAGCTCATTCAGGATGATGGCCATGGTTACCGCGAGAACCAGATCGAGGACAATGAACAGAAGATTGTAGCCAAGCGTATTTCTCGTAATGATCCAGGCGTCCTTCGTCCGGAACAGATATTCAAAGTTCTTGAAGCCGTTCCACGCGCTCCCGAAGATGCCGTCCCGGATGTTGTACTGCTTGAAGGCAAGGACGATTCCCGACAGCGGAAGATATTTAAACAGGATCATCAGAATGATTCCCGGCAGCGCCATCATCGTAAGCGGCAGGTTCTTCTTAAAATAAAACCAGCGGCTTCTTTTGCGTGTTTTCATAAGACATCCTCCAAGCTCTCAAGCAACACTCCGGCAGCGCCTCAGAGACGCTCCCTCAGCGCCCCGGCAGAATTGACATCTGAAGCGCCTTTTGCTTTTCTTTTTCTGATCTGTTTTTATTTTATACGGCTTCCTGCTTTTCAACAACGCGACTTTTTTTAAGTGAGGTGGATTTTTTTCATCCGGCCCGGCAGCTCAGTAGAATTCCCGGATGCGCCTAAACCAGGTGAGAGCCGGATCCCGGGTCTCCTCCATGTGCCGCTCCAGCTTATCCATATATTCCTTCTTGATATCCCGGTAGGCCTCGTCGTAGCACACGTTTGTAAGCTGCCAGGGGTCCTTTTTCAGATCGTACAGCTCCCCTCTCTCGCTTTCATTGAAGGTAAACTGATAATCCAGATCCCGGACCATCCTCTGTCTCGCGGTATAAAAATGATAGTCAAACTCACAGAAAACCTCCGTGCGGCCGTTGTCCTCCTTCTGCGCGCACATGAGGGGCAGCAGGCTTTCCCCGTCCACCTTTTTGGGCGGCTTTACTCCGGCCACGTCAAGGATGCTTGGCATCAGCTCCTGCAGGAGCACCAGGCTGTCGTTGTCCTTTTCGCCAAGCCCCTTTACCACCAGGGGGATGCGGTAGATTTCGTCAAAGGTGAAGGCTCCCTTTTCGATCAGCTTATGCGCGCCAAGGCAGTCTCCGTGATCCGCCGAATAAATGATGATCGTATCCTCATACAGCCCGCATTCCTTCAGCTTCTCCGCGATCAGCCCCACGCAGTCGTCGATCATCGTACAGTGGCCGAAGTAGCGCGCCGCGATCTCCTGGAAGCCCTTCCAGCCATAATCCGAAAGCCCCCACATTTTCTCCGTCAGATAATAGCCGTAGGGCTTATCATGAAAGTCCTCGCAGTAGCTGGGATGCTCCGGAATATCCGCCGGATCGTACATGGAATAATAGGGCTCCGGAACGATGCTGGGGCTGTGCGGCCCCCAGAAATTGCTCCAGATGAAAAACGGCCTGTCGTCGTCCTTCGCCTTCTCGATCAGGCGGTTCGTCTCCTGCGCCACAAAATATTCGATGGTGCTTTCAAAGGGTCCGTCGTGTCTGCAGAACATTTCCTGGATCTGAAGCGCCGGATTGTTTCCCATGAAGCCGCAGCTTACATCCACGCCCTCATAGCCGTTCTCCTTCAGATATTCCGCATAGTAATTGGGGCTGTTTTTAGGCGGGATGTTGAATTTCAGGCTGGGGAAGACCCCGCTTCCCGGAAATCCGTAGCCCATGAACGGCAGATTATCCTCAAAGCCGCATTCCTTCGGCGTCCGGTTTGGAGACACATGCCATTTGCCCGCATAGCCGCAGTAGTAGCCCGCATCCGCCATGCACTGTCCGAGCAGAGGCGTCCCTTCCTTAATATCCGTATAATTGTCCACAACCCCGTGTTTATGGGAATACAGCCCCGTCATCACGCTGGCCCGGGACGGCGCGCAGATGGCCGATGTGCAGAAGGCGTTGTTGAACTTCATTCCCTCCTGCGCCAGCCGGTCGATGTTCGGCGTCCGGCAGATGCAGTCCCTTCCGTATGCGCTCACTGTATCCAGACGCTGCTGATCCGATAAAAGCAGCAGCACGTTCTTTCTTTTACCCATTTCAACCTCCGTTCCGCCGCGGGCGGCTTTTGCTGCATTGATTTGTTTTTATTGTAAAAGTCCTGTGCCGGAAAAGACAGTGAGAATCTTTTTAGAAAAGGTGCATTTTTTTCGCTTCTTTCTTCAGGGAATTGCCCCCGCGCCAAACTGGCCTTATAATGAAAAAGGCGGCAGCGCGGAAGACTTCTCCGCCGCACCGGTCGGGAGGCTTTGTGCCGCTGTCATTTATGAGGAGGAACGCCATTATGCTCAGGATTCTGCTGGTGGATGATGAAAAATATACGATAGAAGGGCTGGTTTCCATGCTGGACTGGGAACGCTTTGAGGGAGAGCTGTCCGGAACGGCGTCCTCCGGAGAGGAAGCGCTGAAGCTGTTGGAAAGCGTCCGCCCCGATGTGATCATTTCTGATATTAAAATGGGAGGGATGAACGGGATCGAGCTGGCCAGACAGGTTCACGAAAGACAGGAGCAGATCCAGATGATCCTGCTCACCGCCCATGGCGAATTTGAATACGCAAGACAGGCGATCCGCTACGGTGTGATCGACTACATCCTCAAACCCATCACACGTGACAAGCTGGAACAGCTCAACTGCCTGCTGGAGCAGAAAAATCAGCAGCTCAGGCTCCGGCAGAAATCCTATCAGGCAGCCTGGGATGATTCCCTGAAGGAACGGCTTTTAAATGCGCTGAAGTCCGGGGACCGGGATACGCTGGATGAATTTTTTCAGTCCAGGCTGTACGGCGAGCTGATGAACGGGGACGACTGCGATCCTGTCGGAATCCAGCTTCTGAACTATCTGTACCTTTATCTGTCGGACATCAACCTGAACCAGGAGGCCATTTCCTATTCCAGAAACCAGACCATGGAGGCTTTTCTGGAAATTACCGACCGGAAGGAAAAGATGGACTATATCATCACCCGTTATTATGATCTTCTCAGCGGGGTTTCCCAGCAGAAGGCCTCGCATACGGACGCTATTTCAGCTTATGCGCTTCGCTATATCGACGAGCACTATGCGGATCCGGAATTCAACCTGTCGGCGCTTTCCTATGCCATGCACGTGTCTCTCTCCCACCTGAGCACGGTGTTCAAGCAGACCACAGGCGTCAACCTGAGCGCCTATGTGACGGATCTGAGGCTGGAACAGGCTCGAAAGCTGCTTTCCGACATGCACTACAGTATTTCCGAGGTTTCCTCTCTGTCCGGCTATTCGGACGCCAAGTATTTTGCGAAGCTCTTCAAGAAAAAAACGGGAAGCACGCCGAGTGAATACAGAAACCTCATCCTCCAGGGAGGCATTCATGGGAATTAGGAAAAAATTTTTTCTCATTACGGCTGCATCCATGCTGGCTGTCCTGCTTTTTTCCTATGCGGTCATGTATTTCTATTTTTACCATACGTTTTTTCAGGAAACCATGATCAATCAAAGGGCAAATGTGGAGCTGAACCGCAGGATGGCGGACAATTTTCTGGAATCCATCTATCAGACCGCCGTGCAGCTCGTCAGCGATAAGGCATTGGGAGAATATCTCAGCGCGGACGGAGAGGATCCCATGGAGTCCATCCAGGCAAGGCTCGCCATCCAGGATCAGTTCGCCCATTATGCCACGCATCAGGTGGTGGACAGCACCTACTATTATCGGAACACGCTGTTTCTTTCGGAGCTGCTTCCCATTGCTTCCACGTTTGAAGCCTATACGCTCAACGACAATCCATACGTCGCATCCAGCTCCGTTTTTTCCAATTCCGGAGTCAGACAGGAGGAGTGGTATCAGCAAACGGTAAAGAACAACATTTATGTATTCCTCAATGAAGCCACCGACGAAATCTGTATTGCCAGAAAAATTACGAACACCTACTACATCGGCCCCTATGATTCCAACGGGACGGCAGTTCTGGTGGTAAGCGTTGCGGCAGAGCAGATTGAAAATGTTTTTTCCAGCACTCGGGTCACGCCGGGCAGCGGCTACGCAGTTCTGAATGAGGACGGGGAAATCCTCTACCGGAGCAGCCCGCAGATCCCCGCCGAGGTGTACGACAGCGCCTGGAACGCCTTCTGTGCAAATGGAGAGGAGGAATTTTCCCTCCAGGAAAACGGTTCCGTCTACCTCGCCAATTACTGCCGGGCACAGTATGGCATCCAGCTTCTGTTTCTGACGCCCAACAGCGATATTGTCCAGAATGTCCAGCCCCTGCTTGCGACCTACAGCCTGATCTTTGCCGGCATCTCCCTGGTCATCCTGCTCCTTCTTTATCTGCTCACCGGAAGGCTGAGCCGTCCGCTCATCCGCTTTTCCGAGGCAGTGGCTCAGATCAGGGATACCCGTACCTGCGACCTGTCCAGCCTGCATGTATCCAATGAAAAGGAGCTGCTGACCCTGGAGCGGAGCTTTCGCAAGCTTGCGGAAAACGTGAACGGACTCATCGAAGACATCCGTATCCAGGACGAAAAAGAAAAGCTCTCCCAGCTTCGGGCCCTGCAGGCGCAGATCAATCCGCATTTTATCTTTAACGCCATGGACATGGTCAACTGGCTCGCCCTTTCCCGCGGATGCGACGATATCGCCGAGATCGTCTCCTCCATCGCAAGTCTGATGCGCTACAGCATCACGGAGGCAGACAGCATGGTTCCCGTTGCTCTGGAGCTGGAAAATATCCGGGAATTCATCTCCATCTATCAGCTCCGCCACAACAGCAGGCCGGTCCTTCAGACAGATATTCACGGAGAGACCGTTCTGATCCCCAAGTTCACCCTGCAGCCCCTGGTGGAAAACGCGGTACGGCATGCGCGCCCCCTGCCTGAGCAGGAGCTTCGCATTGAGATCCGTGCCTGGGCGGAACAGGACCGCACCCTCATTGAGGTGCATGACAACGGCATGGGATGCAATGCGGACGAGCTGAACCGCCACCTGCGCTATGAGGAAACCTCGCTTCAGATTTCCAGCGGCTTCGGCATCCGCAATGTAAATGAAAGGATCACCCTTCGCTTCGGCCCTGCCAGCGGCCTTGTATATCGGAATGAAACGGACGGAAGCCTGACGGCCCGCATCACGCTCTGCGCTTCGCAGCCGGAAGGCACACAATAAAACTTTTAAAAGGAAGGGAAAAATACATGAAAAAAGAAGTAGTCAAGGACGGCGTACACAGCTATACCCAGGAGGACAGCTACGTTCCTCCCAAAGAAAAGGAGGTCCAGGAGCATCTTAAGTGGTTCATGGGCCTCAAGCTGGGCCTGATGATGCACTGGGCCCCCGGCTGCCAGCTCGGCACGCTGGAGTCCTGGCCCCTGTCAGACGCGGACGGCTCCTGGTCCCAGAAGGATGTGGACTGGACGGATATCGAAACCTTTAAGCAGCAGTATATCGACGCCAATAAAACCTTTAATCCCGTCCGCTTCCGTCCGGACAAATGGGCGGAGCTTGCGGAGGAATGCGGCTTTAAGTACCTGCTTTTCACCACCAAGCATCACGACGGCTTCTGCATGTTTGACACGCAGACCACCGACTATAAGATCACGGATCCCTCCTGCCCCTTTCATACCAGCCCCTATGCGGACATCACAAGAAGCCTTTACGATGAATTCCGCAAACGCGGAATGGCGATCTCCGTATACTTCTCCAAGCCCGACTGGCACAGCGACGACTACTGGCACCGGGCCTTCGGAACCGCCCCTACCCGCAATGTAAACTACTCCATCGAGGAGCACCCCGACATGTGGGAGCGGTACGTTTCCTTTACCCACCGCCAGATCGAGGAGCTTGGAACCAAATACGGCAAAATAGACTGCCTGTGGCTGGACGGAGGCTGGGTGCGCCCGGATAACCTGGGCCAGGATATCCGCCTTGGCGAGATCGTAAACAAGCTCAGAAGCGGCCCCCAGCCCCATCTGATCGTCTGCGAACGCACCGCCGGCGGCGAGTTTGAAAATATCGTCACACCGGAAAAGGAGATTCCCGAACGCCCTCTGAACATCCCCTGGGAAACCTGCACCACCGTGGGCGAACGCTTCTCCTTCCACTATACCGACAATTTCAAAACCGGAAAGCAGCTCGTCCAGCTTCTGCTGGATGTGGTCTGCCGCGGCGGCAACCTGGCCCTGAACGTGGCACCCCAGCCGGACGGCGCTCTGCCCGCCCGGGCCGTCGCTTCCCTGCGCGAGCTGGGCCGCTGGCTTAAGATCCACGGAGAGGGCATCTACAACACCACGATCGCGGAGCCCTGGTTCATCCGCAATATCCGCTATACCGCCAAGGGCGATACCCGCTATATCTTCTGCCTTTACGAGGACTGCGCCGCGCTTCCGCTGAAGCTCCGCGTGCGTTTCCTGCAGGAAGCGCACCGCGTCACCCTGATGCGCACCGGCCAGGAGATCCCCTTCGAACAGAAGGGAGAGGAGCTGATCCTGGATACGAAGGACATCGACCTGAATACGGCATTCTACGCGGACTGCTTCGTTGTACGCTGATCCCTTTGAAACGATGTTCCGCCGCGCCCGCCATTTACCTGACGAGTGCGGCGGCTTCTCCGCTCTTCCCCGACAGCCATTCCCTCACGACCTCCACGCTGACCCTTGCCGCCCCGGCAATTTTCTCAACCGGTATTCCCATATCTGCCATCGAAAGCGACATCTCCCTCGCCTTTCTCAGCTCGCCTTCCCGGATGCCCTCCTGCATTCCTTCTTTTCTACCATCCTGTATCATCCCCTGAATCCCTCTGCACATATCAAATCCTCCTTCCGGCGTCTGGTATTCCGCCCCTCTGATCTGCTTCAGCTCCGGCGAATGGGTTATTTCCTCCAGAACATTCAGCGCCGTCTCAGAAACGTTGCTGAAATGCTCCCTGTTTTCAGCGATGAATTCGCTTAGCTTTTCCTTGTTTTCCGCATATTTCCGAAAGCCGAACACGGTCTTAAGCTCTCCGGTGTAGCAGCTGATCTCCTCATCCGACAGACGGCAGACATCCACCAGCCTCATATCAAGCCGCACCGTTCCGGCCGCTTCTTCCTCCTCTTCAAAGAGATCCGATAACCTCTTCGGGCCGTCCCAGGGCTCTTCCCCCCAATATACAACCAGTGTCAGACAGCGGATCATCCGGTCCGTTTTTAAGAATCTTCCCAAGTATTCCCCATCGGTAATGCCTTCCGGCCTGCGTCTGCCGCCGCTCTGAGTCCTCCATTCCGCCTCATGGCGCTCTCTGATGACCTGCATCTGACGGGCATAATTGACAAAGTCCAGCTCGAGTACGCGGAAGGGCATGGCATAATCGACGAGTGCCTGATTCTCAATGCCCAGAACAGCCAGCCTTCGGCCTTTTCTTGCCCTCATGACCACGTCACGGTACTGTACCAGCGATGTTCTCCCGCCTTCCTTCTTCACGCTGAGATACGCCGTTTCCTTGATGTCCGCTTCGTCCAGCTCCTCCGGCGAAACGGGATTGCCGGCCAGCAGCGTCCGGTTGAAAAGCTCGGCAAAGTTTTCCCGGCTCGTTTTAAACAGCAGCGTTGTGGCAGAATCCTTCCTTGTGCCCTGCCCGGCAATTTTCCCTCCTCTTACGGATTTTTTCTTACGCGGCGTTTTTTCACTTTCCTTCACAGGCAGTCTCCTTTCCGCATGGCGAAAACGGCTTTTATTCAGAAGGAGGCTGCGCCTTTTCAGTCCCTCCCGCCGATACGCCATGGCAATCCTTGTAAAACAACAGTATTCAGCATAGAGTTCCTGAAATAAACGTCAGAAGGGACAGAAGAATGGCTGTCCTGACGAAAGCCGAACGGCTTTAAAAAGAAATTTTATGCCTGTATGCATTGTAGCATTTTTCCGACCTGCGGACAACCGTGTTTTCTATTTTTCTGTTTTTCTTCCTTATATTTTTAGTTTTTCTTCTCTTATTTTTCATTTTTTATTTGAAGGCGTGTGATATGATTGTAGTATTCCATTGCTCACAGGCCGTCAGCGCATACAGAAGCTCTTTCAGCACCATACAGGAAGATTAACCATAAATGTATTGTAGCAGGAGGTTTTCATGATATTTGACAGAACATATTTATTCGGCACGATCTTTCCTTCGCTCGAAAGCCACTGGTCGCTTTCGGAAGCGGCGCGGCCTATCCTTCCGGCATCTCTCCCCGTTTTCAGCCGGAAAGAGCAGGAAAAAAATGAGCGGTGGCTGCTGCAGGCTTCTTCCCGGATCCGTTCCCGTTTTCTTTCCCTTCCGGGGAACGGGCCGCTGTACGAAAGATCCCTGCCGGCCGAGGACGATCCTGCCTTTTTGCGGTGGAAGAAGGCGACGCTCCCTCTTTTGTACCGCCTGATCCTGGAAGCTCCTCTGTCCGGAATCCGGGATGCCTTTTCCGGAGAGACCCTCACACAGCTTTCCGATTGTCTGGAGCATTTTTACCGGCGCGCCAAAAATTTCTCCCCTTCCATCACACAGGATGAGCTTGGACAGGCCCTTCGCAATTATCTGGTTTACCTGGTTTTCCGAATCCAGAACAATCTCACTCCGGATCTCTCAGACGCGATCTTCGGCTACAGCATGCTCTATCCTTTTACGGACAACTTTCTGGACGCGCCGGAGCACACCTGTGCAGATAAAAGACGTTATAACCGTTTTATCCGTGACTGTATCCTGGATGCCTGCAACTGTTCCCCGGACGGGCCGGATGCGCTGAAAGAGCCGGAAGAAAAGACCGGAATGCTGATCCGTTTTGCCGCCTCTCTTCCCGTATCTTCGCATCAGGAGCCTTTTTCATGTTCGGAAGAAGCGCCCACGCAAGCCTCCCTGCGTGCCGGACTTCTCCTCATGCTGGAGGCGCAGGAGGAAAGCCAGAGGCAGTCGGACAGTCGGCTCCAGCTGTCCGAGTCTGAAATATTTTCCATTTCCCTGTTCAAGGGAGGGCTATCCGTTCTTCTGGACCGCTTTCTGACCGGAGCGCCGCTGACGCAGGATGATATTATCTTTTATACCGGCTTCGGCCTTCTGCTTCAGCTTGCCGACGATCTGCAGGATATCGCATCGGATAAAACGGAAGGAAGCAGAACGCTCTTTTCCGTCCGTTCCTCCATACAGGAAATGGATGCGCTGCTCTGCCGTCTGTATGCCTATACGGACGGCCTGCTTGCCTCCTGCCCTGTTTCCAATCCGGAAATGAATACCTTTCTGCATACCTGCTGCTTTCACCTTCTTTCCGCATCGGCCGCGGGAAGCGGGGAATTCTTTTCCCCGAAGCTTCTGCAGCGGCTGGAGGAAAGTTTCCCCGTTTCCTTTGCCTTTTTGAAGGAACACAGGCAGCTGCTCGTTATAGGGCTTTAAAACCGCTTCCATGTTTGTTATAATCAAAAAAGCGGGACCGTCCCCGGCTCCCAAACAGAAATTTCATGGAAAGGAATTTTCCCGATGAAGCTGTGCATTGCATTTGCTCCGTGCAGAGTCTGAGGACGATGTACGGAGTGTCAGACATGATCCTCAGGCTTTGCTTTTTGATTTTGTAAAAAGATAAATCAAAGGAGCAAAGTAAAATGATGAAAAACAGAATAAAGGAACTGCAGACCTTTCTCCTTCTCTGGAGCACCCAGTCTCTGTCACAGCTCGGAAGCGCGATGACGAATTTCGCTCTGACCCTCTGGCTCTATGAACAGACCGGCTCCGCCCTTCAGACGGCGCTGTTATCCATCTGTTCTTATGCGCCCTATGTGTGCATGAGCATTTTTGCCGGAGCGCTCAGCGACAGGTGGGATAAAAGGAAGACCATGCTGTGCTGCGATACCTTCGCGGCCTGCTGCACGGTTATGGTTTTTGTGCTTTTAAAAAATGATCTCCTGATGCCATGGCACATGTATCTGCTGAACGCTCTGAACGGGCTGATGAACACCGTCCAGCAGCCGGCGGGCGACGTTGCAATGACCCTGGTCATTCCGAAAAAGCACTACCAGCGCGCCAGCGGACTGCGCTCTTTGTCCAACTCGCTGATCACCATACTGAATCCGATGCTGGCCACCGCTCTCTATTCCTTTGCAGGGCTGGATACTGTGATCTGTGTGGATCTGGCGACCTTTGCAGCGGCCTTTGCCGCCCTGCTTTTTGTGATCCGGATCCCTTCTGTTTCTGAAAAGGAGCATGCCCGCGAACCCTTTGGCGAAGCCGTCCGTTCCGGGCTTCGCTACCTGCGGAAAAACCGGATGATCCTTACCCTGATCCTGTTCCTTGCGGGCGTGAATCTGGTCGCCTCCGCCTTTGACGCGGTTCTTCCGGCATTCATCCTCCCAAGGCCAAACGGAGGGGACGCCGTTCTTGGGGCCGTCACCTCCTGCGCCGGCATTGCGACGCTGGCGGGAAGCCTGCTTGTGACGCTGCTTCCTGCCCCCTCAAACCGGATCCGGGTTATTTATGTCACCATGCTGATCAGCCTTGGCACGGAAAATTTTCTCCTCGCCTTTTCCAGAACCCCGCTTTTGTGGTGCCTGGGGCAGATTATCGGCTGGGTGCTCGTGCCGGTCATGAACGCCAATCTGGATGTGATCCTGCGCTCCACCATTCCGGTGGAAATGCAGGGACGGGTGTATTCCTGCCGGAATACCCTGCAGTTTTTTACCATTCCCGTGGGCTTCTTTCTCGGCGGCTATCTGGTTGACGAGGTCTGCGAGCCCATCATGGAAGCGGCGGCCTCAGACGGCATCCTGACCGCGCTGTTTGGCTCAGGCAAGGGCTCCGGAGCCGCCCTGGTCCTTCTGATCCTTGGCGTCTGCGGAACGCTGATCTGCCTGATCTTTGGGAAAATTTTGAAAAAATACCGCTTTATCGATGTCGACACGCAGCGGCCATACATGGATACGCAGCGGCCCCACAGCTCATAGGGCTTCCGTATTAGCCGGGAGAGCTGAAGGCTGCGGAAAATATTCGAAAAATGTGTAAGGGACTGCGAAAGCAGTCCCTTATATCTATACAATATGCCTGAGTATACAGAATGTGCCCGAGCACACCGCCCCGAGACCTTTTCAGCCCACCACATTCCTCGCTTCCCCCGCCAGAAAGCCTTCAATATTCTTGCAGGTCTCCGTCACCACTCTGGTTCTCGCCTCCAGGCTGGCCCAGGCCATGTGCGGCGTGATGATCAGCCTGCTACTGTCCTGAAATTCCAGGAACGGGCTATCCGGAACCATGGGCTCCTTCTCCAGCACATCCAGGCCCGCCGCCGCGATCAGGTTTTCGGAAAGCGCCGTGCACAGATCCGCCTCCTTCACCACAGGCCCCCGCGCCACGTTGATCAGGATGGCGGACGGCTTCATTTTTTTCAGGGCCGCGAGATCGATCAGCCCCCTCGTCCGGTCGCTCAGCGGGCAGTGCAGAGAGAGCACATCGGAACGGGCGAGAAGCGTATCAAAGTCCACCTGCTCATAGTCCGTGCAGGTACTGCGGCCTGAGGCGGAATAGAAGATCACCCGGCATCCAAAGGCCTGCGCGATGGCCGCCACCCTTCTGCCGATGTTCCCCATACCTACAATTCCCCAGGTCTTTCCCTCCAGCTCGCCGAAGGTCATTCCGAAATGGGAAAAGCCAGACTGGGAGGCGTAAACGCCGTTTTTCACATAATCATCGTAATAGCGCAGCTTTTCCAGAAGATAGAGCGCCATGGCAAAGGTATGCTGCGCCACCACCGCCGTGGAATAATTTCTCACGTTCACCACAGTAATTCCCCGGCTGCGGCAGTAATCCAGATCAATGTTGTCATAGCCGGTGGCAAATTCGCAGATCAGCCTGACGCGGGCCGCGCCGCTCAACGTCGCTTCATTCATGGGCGTCTTGTTCACCACAATGATATCCGCATCCCTGACCCGCTCCGGAGCCTCATTTGCCGTGGTGTTTGAATAAAGAACCACCTCTCCGTATTTCTCAAAGAGGGCTACGGATACGTCCTCCCCCACGCTGCTTCTGTCCAGCACCACAATTTTCATCCCAGTTTCCATCCTGTTCCGTCTCCATTCTCTTCAGTCTCTATTCCGTCCAGTCTTCATTCCCTTCAGTCTTCATTCCATAGCGGTCATTCCGGCTGGGCGGTCAAAAGCTCGCTGATGCATTTCACCAGATCCCCGTCCAGGTTCATCGCCTGGAGCTGGCTGAGAATAACCAGCGGATTTTTCCCGCTTCGCACAAGAGCGTTGATCGCTGACTTTTTATCAAATTCCATTTCCGCCTGATCCAGGAACCGGGCTATTGCCCCCGCCGCGTCATTGCGCGCAAGGGTAAGCGCATCGGCAAAGGTCACCGTTTTTTCCGTCTCCACATCCGTCGCGGGAAGCTCCAGGATCAGACAGTGCTTCTGTTGATCGTAGGACTGCCCGATGGACAGCGCTTTCCCGTTTTCCAGGCAGACGGCAGGCGCGTCCGTACAGCCGTACAGCTCTATTCTATACGACCTTTTCTCTGGAAGCAATTCCTTTACCGCCGCGCCGTTTTTGCCCTGCGCCGGACGGATCACGATTTTCTGCTCTCCCTTCCATTTCAGCGCAAAACCGGTTTCCACGCAGGCTCCCTTTTCATAATCGCAGGATACGTTGTCATCCTCATACAGAGTGAAGCTTCCGTCCGCTCCCGCAAACATTTTCAAAACCAGCCTGTCCGGATTGCCGCATACGCTCGCCGCGTCCGCCGCCTCCTGCATGGGCACGATGGCCCCCGCCCTGGCGAGCACCGGGATCGTCTCGATCCCGCGGTACATATCCAGAACGCGCCCGCCCTGATAGATCGTTCCGTCAAAGAAATCCATGTAAAGCCCCTCCGGAAGCCACACGGTTTCCTTCGCCCGGTTCAGCCCTTTGATCCGCGGGGAGGTGACCGGCATCACGATCAGCTCAGAGCCAAAGCAGTATTCATTGGGCACCCGGTACGCGGCCTCCTCCAGCGGGTGCTCATAATACATGGGAAGCACCAGCGGGATATCCTGCGCATAAGCCCGGTGATTCATGGTATACAGATAGGGCACCAGCTGATGGCGAAGCCGCAGGAAATCATCCATCACAGCCCGCACCTCCGCCTTAAACCGCCAGGGCTCCTTGCCGTTAAACTCATTTTTTGTGCTGTGCAGACGGTTGATGGGAGAAAATACGCCGAACTGATACCAGCGCCCCTCCAGCTCATCGTCTTTATAGCCGTTCATGTGTCCCCCGATATCATGGCTCCACCAGCCATAGCCGATGTTCGACGCCGTGCTGGTAAAATAGGGCTGGAAGCGCAGAGATTCCCAGGTGATCACCGTATCTCCGGAAAATCCCACCGGATACCGGTGAGAGCCGGGCCCCGCATACCGGGAGAAGGTCATCGGGCGCTTCCCGTCTCTGCCGTTATCAAGAAAATGAAAATGATTCAGCATCCAAAGAGGATCCAGCCCCTCCAGCTTTGTGATGCCGCCCTGCTGCCAGTCGATCCACCAGAAATCCACGCCTCTTTCCTCATTGGGATGATGGGCATATTTAAAATAGGCGGCCAGAAAGGCCGGATCCGTGATCTCAAAGGAAACCGGCTCCTCCCTGGAAATATCCTTTCCAAGCTCCTTCGCCATGGCTTCATACATTTCCTCATAGGCGCGCACCCCGTCCGCCGGATGCACGTTCAGCGTGATCTTCATTCCCCGCTCATGCAGGCAGTCCATGAACCGCTTCGGATCCGGGAAAAAGTCCGGATTCCAAGTATATCCGGTCCAGCCCGTGCCGTATTTGGGGTCAATATGAACCAGATGCCAGTCCATATCCACCACCGCAACGGTGAAGGAAATGCCTTCCTCATCAAACCTGCGCATCAGCTCCAGATAGCTTCCCTCGGTATATTCATAATAACGGCTCCACCAGTTTCCCAGCGCAAAACGGGGAAGCATGGGCGTTTTGCCGCACAGATAATAAAAATCCTTCAGGCAGCCGAGATAATCCGCCCCATATCCCCAGAAATAAAGATCGCAGACTCCCTTTTTCCTCGGCTCCACCCAGCCATCCGCGTTCAGCGTCAGGGAAGCGGAGTCGTCCAGCACGGAAAAGCCCTGCCTGGAAACCAGCCCGTGCCCCAGCTCGCAGGCTCCGTCTATGGTGTCCAGCGTTCTCGCCGTACCCTTAAGATCATGCAGCTCGTCTCCATAATGCCAGGTCGAGCCTCCGCCGATCCCGTACACCTGAACCATCAGGCCTCTCGGATCGAAGGCTTTTTTGTTATAGGTAAGCCTCAGCCGCTCCGTAACGATGACCAGCTCCTCCTGCGTCTCCTTCATTTCAAAGGCAGTCTCCGGGAAATCCCGGTTCAGCACCGTCTGCGTGGCGCGTTCCTCAAAAATGCCGTCCTCGCTGTATTCCAGACGCAGAAGCCCCTCCGTCAGCACGGTGATCCGGTATTTGTCCCCCTTTACCATGTTCTTTTCTCTTGCTTCCGGGCTTGCCGGAAGACGGTAGATTGCTTTCATCTTTCCCTCCATTTTTTTGTATGAGCCGTCAGGCTGCCGCCGCAGACGGCAGAAATGCCCCGGACGGGCGCCCATGAAATCATGAGGTCGGCCATCCGGGGCGTCTCATTCCGGTAAAATATATTCTTCTTTCGCTATATAGCTTTCTTCCGCTTCGTCCCACGCTCCGTTCCTATCCGTTTTCCGACAGGCGGGCTCATGCTCCAAACTGCTTCACGGCACGATACGGCGGACTATTACAGTCTCTTCAGAAGCTCCTCTCTCTGGGCTTCATAGCCGGGCTTTCCGAGAAGGGCGAACATGTTCTTCTTGTAGCTTTCCACGCCGGGCTGATTGAACGGATTCACGCCGAGCAGATATCCGCTTACGCCGCAGGCGAACTCGAAGAAATAGAAGAGCTGGCCAAGGTAAAACTCATCCACCTCGGGAACGTTGACCATCAGGTTGGGAACCTGTCCGTCCGTATGCGCAAGGATCGTTCCGTTCATGGCGCTCTTATTTACAAAGTCCACGCTCTTTCCTGCCAGATAGTTGAGGCCGTCCAGATCCACGGGCTCCTCGTTGATGATGATCTCCTCTCTGGACTTCTCGATGTTGATCACCGTTTCAAACATGATGCGGGCGCCGTCCTGAATGAACTGTCCCATGGAATGCAGATCCGTGGTCAGATCGACGCTTGCCGGGAAGATTCCCTTCTGATCCTTGCCCTCGCTCTCGCCGTAGAGCTGCTTCCACCATTCGGAAACATAATGCACGCTGGGCTCGTAGTTGGCCAGAATCTCAACGGATTTTCCTTTTCTCAGCAGGATATTGCGGATGGCCGCATACAGCAGGGCGTCGTTCTTCTCATATTCCGTCTCCAGAGCCAGCTTACGTCCCTCTGCCGCGCCTTCCATCAGCTTGTCGATATCCGCTCCGCTCACCGCGATGGGAAGCAGTCCCACAGCCGTCAGCACGGAGAAGCGTCCTCCGACGTCATCCGGCACAACGAAGGTTTCGTAGCCTTCCTCCGTCGCAAGTCCCTTCAGGGATCCCTTCGCGCGGTCCGTGGTCGCGTAGATTCTCTTCGCGGCCTCTTCCTTGCCGTACTTCTTCTCCATCATCTCCTTGAACACGCGGAACGCGATGGCGGGCTCCGTGGTGGTTCCGGACTTGGAGATCATGTTGATGGAGAAATCCCTGTCTCCGATCACATCGATCAGATGCCTGATATAAGTGGAGCTGATGGAATTTCCAACAAAATAGATTTCAGGAGTCTTCCTGATCTCTTTGCTCACACTGTTGTAAAAGCTGTGTCTTAAGAATTCAATGGCAGCTCTCGCTCCAAGATAGGAGCCGCCGATACCGATCACCAGCAGAACCTCGGAATCGCTCTGGATCTTGGCCGCAGCCTTTTTGATCCTCGCAAACTCTTCCTTATCGTAATCCACGGGCAGATCGATCCAGCCCAGGAAATCATTTCCCGCTCCCGTTTTGGAAACCAGAACATCCCTGGCTTCGCAGACGGTCTTTTTCATAAAATCTACTTCATGAGCGCCGATAAAGGACGCCGCCTTTGAATAATCAAAAGTCACCTTGCTCATTTCTTATCCTCCTGTTCCGCCGCCGCAGGCGGCATAAAATCATAAAAGAATGCCGGAGGCATTCTTTGGCACGAACGAAGTTCGTGTCAGCCTCCTGTTCTGCCGCATCCTGCGGCAAACAAATCTCTGTAAATCCGCTCTTAGTTTAACAAAGATGTGTGGCCTTTTCAAGATTTTATGCAAAAAATTCCTTCAGCAGCTCCTCCAGCTCCTTCTCCTGCGTCTTGGAAAAAACCTGCTCCTCCATGCGCTTCTCTGCGGCGCTTTTTCCGGCGGCAGCACCCTGTATCTGCCTTCCTTCCGCCGCCTGCTCATCTGCAAAAGCAAAGGCCGCCACGGCTTCCGGCTCTTCCGGCATTCCGGCCGTCTCAACCGGATCAGGCACGCTCCCGGCAAAGGGCTCCTGCGCTTTTGGCTTTTTCGTGTTTGCAGCATCCGGGCTCCCACCCTCCGCAAGCAGCTCTGCCTCATCCAGGACGGCCAGCCGGGGCGCCATATGATTTTCCAGAAAATCCGTCAGGCTTACCTTCAGAAGCTCCTTTTTTCCCTCCAGATCCACAAGCCCGGAAATGCTGAAATACAGATACAGCCCCAGAAAGCTCATCAGATAAAAAGGAAGGATCTCTCCCAATGTCTTCCCGTCGATGATCGCCGCACAGGCTCCAAGACCGGCCGCAAGGACCGCGAGCAGCATGAGCTGGCCGGACAGATGGGCCAGCCCGTCCACCGTAAGCCTGCCGATCTGTATTTTTCCCATGAATTTTTCCACAAACGCCGGAATATTGGACACTCCGTTGTTAAGCCTGTAGCAGTTTCTGAATTTTACCTTGCATTGCTTCAGGATCCGGTTCTGAGTGGTGGACATGTTTTCCGCCTCACGGATCAGGGAATTCAAAAAAATTCCGGTGATAAACCTGCATAAAATACTCAGCAGCAGCAGTATAATGGTCATAGCCACAAGTTCTTTATTTTCCAGAAATGATGCCATATCGTCCTCCGATCCCGGATTTTTATCCGCCGTATCTGTATTATAGAAGGCGCCCGCCTCTCCTACAATACCGCCGGGCCTGAATCCGGACGTAAAATTTCGCTTCCTTTTCCCGCAAATATCCATAATTCTCTATTTCCTGTGAAAAGGCTGGCAACAAAGGACGATATTTGATATAATGCGTATGGTCGGTTGTCTGCTGCCGCTTTTATCCAAAGCAGGCCAGAACTGCCGGACAAAAACGAATTGGAGGCATTCATTATGAAATATAAGACAAAAGGCACCTGCTCCAGCTACATCGACATTGAGATGGACGGAAACATCATCAAATCCGTCGCCTTTACCGGCGGCTGCAACGGTAATCTGCAGGGAATCTCCAGACTGGTGGAGGGCATGAAGGCGGAGGACGCTATTTCCCGCCTGAAGGGCATCCGGTGCGGCTTCAAGCCCACATCCTGCCCGGATCAGCTCGCTGCCGCCCTGGAAACTCTGCTCGCTCAGGGCCAGGCTTAAACATCAAACAGTCCGGGGGAAGTATTCATGTCAAAAAGAATCGTTCTTACCGGCGGCGGAACCGCCGGACATATAACGCCGAACATCGCCCTCCTGCCGTCGCTTCGGCAGCTCGGCTATGAGGTTTCTTATATCGGCTCCTACGAAGGAATGGAGAAAAAGCTGATCGGAGATTACGATATCCCCTACTACGGAATCGCAACCGGAAAATTCCGCCGCTATTTTGATCTGAAAAATTTTACGGATCCCTTCCGGGTTTTAAAGGGCTATGCGCAGTCCCGCCGCATCTTAAAGGAGCTTCGTCCCGACGTGGTTTTTTCCAAGGGAGGCTTTGTGGCCGTTCCCGTCGTACGGGCGGCTGCTTCTTTGAAAATCCCCTGTGTCATTCACGAATCCGATATGACTCCGGGGCTTGCGAACCGGCTGTGTATTCCGGTCGCCAAAAAGGTCTGCTGTAATTTTCCTGAAACCATGCAGGGGCTTCCCGCAAGCAAAGCCGTTCTGACCGGTTCTCCCATCCGTGAGGAGCTTATGAAGGGAAGCAGGGAGGCCGGACTGAACCTGTGTCATTTCACCGCCAATAAGCCGGTTCTGATGGTGATCGGCGGCTCTCTTGGCGCTTCCAGCATCAACCAGACCGTCAGGGAGGCTCTGCCTGAGCTGCTTAAGGATTTTCAGGTTGTACATCTGTGCGGAAATGATAAGATTGATAATCTTCTTCTGAATACACCCGGCTACGTTCAGTTTGAATATCTGAAGGCCGAGCTGAAGGATGTGTTCTCCATGGCGGATGTTGTGGTTTCCCGTGCAGGCGCCAACGCCATCTGCGAGCTTCTGGCGCTGAAAAAGCCCAACCTGTTGATCCCTCTTTCCGCGGGAAGCCGGGGAGATCAGATTCTGAACGCCCGCTCCTTCGAATCCCAGGGCTTCAGCATGGTGATCGATGAGGATTATCTGAGTCCCACCCTTCTGGTAGAAAAGGTTCAGGAGCTCTACTTCAACAGGCAGAGCTTCGTTCAGGCCATAAACACCAGCCAGCAGATGAACGCGACAAGGACCATCTCAGAGCTTCTTGACGAAATCGCTGACGGGCAGGCATAAGGCCGCGTATTGGAAACGCCGCTTTATCCGCAGATCGTATCCCTGATTTCAGCCAGCTCTTCCGCGGAGGGCTCTCCGGGCGTCCATGCCACGATTCTGCTTCCGTCGTCATAGCGAGGAATCAGATGGATATGAAAATGCCGCACGGTCTGCCCTGCGGACTCTCCGTTGTTCTGCACCAGATTCATTCCGCTGCAGCCCAGCCTTTCCTTCATGAGGGCCCCCATTTTTTTCGCGATCTTCAGCATCTGCTCACAATTCTGATCCGGAAGCTCAAACAGATCCGCGTAATGATCCTTGGGCAGGATCAGCGCGTGCCCTCTTGTGGCCGGGCCCAGATCCAGAATCACCCGATATCCCTCATCCTCATACAGCGTGTTTGACGGAATCTCTCCGTTTGCGATTTTACAGAAAATACATTCTTCGTTTCTCATTTTTCCTCCATTCTTCTGCCGCTCTGGCAGCAATGACCGTCGGTGCCCCTGCTCAGTCCGAACGCCGGAGCCGGTCACCGGGGAGCCTTCCAACATGGCACAGGAGAAAAGCTGCGAGGAATCCGCTCAGCAGTCCTCCGAGATGCGCCGCATTATTCACTCTCACGCTCTGAAAGCCTGAATACAGAGAAAGAACGACCATCAGGGCCATCCGCTGCATGGAAATGGCCGCCGCCATTCCCTTTCTCGCAACCACCAGGTAAAGCAACCCGCCTGTCAGGCCGAAAACAGCGCCGCTTGCCCCAACAGACTCATAGAAGCTCCCCGTGGTAAGCTCGTAGACCGCGGAAAGAAGATTTCCGCATATTCCGGAAAGGAAAAAAAGGATCAGATAACGCACCTTCCCGACCGTCTTTTCCACAATCTCTCCCCCGAAATACAGGAGGATCAGATTATTCGCCAAATGGCTGATATCCGCATGCAGAAACATTGAAGTTACCAGACGGTAATACTCTCCGTTCCGGATCAGATACAGGACGCTGAACGCCCCTTTTGCATAAAGAAAATTTCCCCAAATCTGGCAGGCGAGAAACACAAGTACATTCGCCGCCGTCAGAATCGCGCTGCACCAGGGTATCTTGTCCAGATTCCGCTTCATTTCCCAACCAGACTGCTGTATCCGCATATTCCCCCCGTCCTGTTCGGTAACTCTCCCCTCGATTATTTAAAGGTTATCACTTCCCCTCTTTCTTGTCAATTCTGCTTGTCTCCGGCCTTTTATTTTCTTTATTCCTCATATTTCATCCGTACGTTTCCGAAGCACAGCTCATCCCCGTCCTCCAGCACCGCCACTTCCTCCTGTTCCAGCCGTAGTCCGTTGACAAATGTGCCGTTGGTAGAATTCAGATCGATCAGCGCGGTCTTTCCCTTCTGTTCCACAAATCTGGCATGAATCCGGCTCACCGAAGCATCTGATAAGAGAATCTGCGCTCTGCTCTTTTGCTTTCCCACAAGAACGGGCAGCCGCTCCAGCGAATACTCCGTTTTTCTCCCATCCTGCTCATCCGGCATTCCCGTCAGCCTGGGCCTTCTGTATTCCGGATCAGGGCAGACGCTTTCTGTTCCGCTCCGGCTCAGGTATACCGTCGGCCCTTCCAGCTCTTCTCCGCCCGGAGGCGCATATTCCTCCCAGAACACATCGTTGCTTTCAGGCAGCTCTTCTTCCGGCTCCTCTTCCTCGGCCTCGTCAGGCCCTTCTGCAGTCGCCCTCCACAGACATATCAAAAGGAACAGCCCATCAGCGGCAAGAAGAACGAAGCCCGCGATCTTCTTCCCTCCCTCCGGCCTCAGATACCAGATACCTATGCAGATCAGCAGGAAAAGAACCGCTGTCACGACAAGAAGCGCTATGGCCCCTGACCGTTTCCTCTCCCGGCTTTCCCTGTCTTTCCCCTTCCTGTCTTTGTCCTTCCTCTTTCTGTTTTTCTGTTCTTTATTTTTCTGTTCTCCGCTTTGCCGCCTTCCGTTTTCCGGCTCACCGCCTTTTTGCCATCCGTCTTCCCTCTTTTCCAGCTCCCATTCTTCGTCGCTATACGCCCCATACTCATAGGGTCCTTCCTCCTCATAGAAGCATGGCACAGCTCTCCCTGTTCCGTACCTTCCCTGATAATCGTACTTTATTCCCTGATATTTGGTGTTCTGATATTCTACTCCCCAGATTTCTGACTTACCCGCGCCTGCCCGGGCTTCACCCTGCTCTTTTTCCTCCCGCATGCCCTTTTCCAGAAAGGTGCGGAAGCTTCCCACCATAAAGCTCTCCGCCTTGGACATTTTGTAAAACTGATAAGCGGCGCTCACCGCCATTTCCTCCCTGTGGTCCACATGCTCCAGAAAAAATTCAGCCAGCGGCAGATAGCGGGTTCCCATTTTGTTTTCTTCCAGAAAAGGATAATACAGGAAGAAAAGCTGCTCTGTTTCCAGATCCATATAGATATATTCCGGCTCCAGGATCAGGAAACGCTCCTCCAGCAGATATTCCGACATGGAATCCAGTACCTGAGCCAGATTATCAATGATCCCCCTGATCTCCTTCATTCCGATCCTTGCAGACAGATAGAGCTGCTCCAGGGATTGTCTGGAGCTGATATCATAATAGAGACAGGCCCTGCCCTCCATGTATCTTTCGCTGCTCACAAGCAGCCCCGGAATCCGGTTTCTCAGAATCATGCGATACTGATAATGTCCCGCAAGCTCCTCCGGAATATCCTCCATGACCAGATAGCTGTGGCTCAGCTCCCGTTTATACAAAGGCTTCTTCATATCTCTTTTCCTTTCCGCGGCTTTCAGCCGCCCTCCCCGATTCCGGCAAGCTTTCTTATGCCCCGGATGAAGGCGGGCGCGTCTCTGACAAGAGCTTTCTTCTCGGCTTCAACCGAAAGCGTTCCCACCTCCGCCGGAAGGATGGAAAGTCCAGGCACAGGCCATGCCGCCGTCAGCGCTACCGTTACTCCGGATGCGGAAGCCGTAATCTCCTTCTGTGTCTCCGGCAGGCGGATCAACGCTTCCGCAAGCAGCTTCTCCAGTTCCTCTCCCGCCTTCTCCTCTCTGGCATAATCCGCTCCCTCCATGAGGCTGGCCCGGAAAGCTGCAATATACGCCGCCTGATTCAGGAAACAGACCGTATATATGTAAAGGGATAAAATAAGCAGAAACGCCGTCAGAATCACAGCAATCGGCATGATGAAGCAGGCCTCCAGCGTCATATAAGCGGCTCTGTATTCTTTCCCGTGTGGCAGCGTCATTCCTTCTTCGTTCATTTTTTCTCTGATCCCTCTTTCCTTCATCTTTACCTTCATCTTTACCTCCATGCTTTCCGACAGGATCTCTCCGCCAGCCTGCTATTTATCCACCATTCACCCCCACAAAGCCTTCCGTTATCCACAGGATCAGTACGGCGGCAAGGAAAAACGGTGCAAATGGGATCTTTGTATTCTTATTTCCCTTTCGCGCAAGAAGCAGTCCAACCGCCGCCAAAAAGGTGAGAAAGCAGGCTGCAAGCACTTCCGCCGTACATCTTTCCCATTGCTGCAGGAAACCGGCCGGAATCACCATCAGGCCGTCCGCCCATCCAAGCTTCTCCTGCGAAAGGCGGCTGTAAAGCAGCATCACCGCTCCAGGAGCCGCCCCTGCAATAACCGTCTGCCAGGCAGTCCGTTCGGCAAGCAGCATAACCATCGCATACAGTCCTCCGATCCCGATTCCCAGCCGTAAAAGCCAGACCGGAATACGCCTGTACCTGCAGTCATAGCAGGAGCAAAGTCCAAGATAACCGCATAAAATAATATTTTCCATCATTACCTCCATGCCGAAGCGTTTTATGCCGGAGCATTTTTCTGTTCAGGCGCAGCAGCGGCTGCAGGGCGATCTTCCCCCTGCCTCGGAAAGCGGAACACAGCGTACGGTACGCTTCAGGCCGCTGCACTCGATGGTGTTGTGATACCTGTCCCCTTCGTTTGTAACATACACGATTCCGCTTCCGTCTCCGCCGCATTTTTCGCAGGGGCTGTATCTGCCTCCGGAGGCGTTGCGCAGCCCTTCCACCTCATCCCTTCCGGCCAGCGTAATAGAAAGCGTCAAATACGTACAGCTTCTCGCCATGTGATAGGCGCTTCCGCTGTCCGTAATATAGACATAGATTTCCTCCCTGTCTTCTCCTTCCGCCCTGTTTTCCACATCATAGCCTGTCCATGCCCGCATATAGCAGCAGCTCACGATCATCGTTCCCGGATATCCGATGACTGGCACCACCGGGGTGACCCTTTCCGGATAGATCAGTTGTACCATATCGTCCTGTATCAGCCCGCTGTCTCCCGCCACATAAGCCAGCATGGAGAGCTGTCTTCCCTGCTGATGAAGCCGCTCAAGGTTGGAAAGAAACGTATGAAAAAACAAAAGCATGGACAAAACATTAACCATCAAAAATAAAAACAGCGGAACCGCAAGAGAGGCCTCAACGGTCATGGATGCCTCCGCCCAGCTTCTGCCGGAAGCAGGCCGGGACACCCTCTTTGCCATCGGCTTCTGGGGAGAAAAGAACTCATGATATGTGAATCTGATGTGAGAAATAAGCGTTCGGAAAATCATGGCATATTTCATAAAGCATGGTTGACAGTTACGATAATTACAATGGTTCTTCGACAGCAAAAAGGGCATCCCGGCTCACTTCCTTTCCATTCGTTTTTCCGTTTTCTTCTTCTTTTTCCAACGCGAGGGCAGATGATTCGTGCCTATTCATATTGATAAGCACGCGTGATCTGGACACTGCGGCCATAGCCGCTTTCCACCGAGGCCTGCGCTGTTATCGCATCCACGCAGCCATCCATCCGGAAGCCTTCATTTCCGGGAGTCATCCGGATATCCGCTTCCATCACATCCATCAGCCGTCTCAGCGTCGTTTCCTCGGACTGCAGATACAGAAACGCTCCGAGATAGTCCTCATAGCTCATCCCGCTCTGTCCTTTCGTATATTCCGACAGATGCCCCCGGAAGGTGAGAAGCTGGCTGTACGGCGTATTCCAGCTTTCCGCTGTTTTTACCAGAGGAACCTTCTCCCCGTCAAACAGGATACGAAGGTCCTGCACGCTCTCCGCATAAGCCCAGGCAAACAGGATCAGCGCGGTGACGGGCTCCGTCAGCTCCGGCAGTCCCAGAACGGAGCTGATCAGGAGTGCCGTTTTACCTGCCTGCTCCCGTTTTCCGCTGTCTCCGAACAGGTACGCCACATTGGCTGCCTCTCTCACAAGAAGAATCTTATTGGCCGCCGCCCGCAGATTATCCAGATCGTTCCCCGCTCCTTCCAGAATGTATTCCACCTGATAGGAGAAGGCTGCATATTCCTTTTCCTTACCATAAAAACCGCACTTTTCCATGATGTATTTCTGAAAGAGGCAGTTCCCGGATATTCCGGAGGGCTTCGTTTTTCCCTCCGGCAGCCCGGTTCCCTGAAGCAGGCTGTCCCGATGGGAAAGAAGCGTCTGCACAGGTATCGACGTTCTGGACAGCTCTCCCGGCCGGCTTGAGGCAAGTCCCAAAATCCCCTCTCCTCTCGCCTGATTTACCACATCCGAGGGAAGCTCCACATTCTGTCCCTCCCAGTCCTCGTCCTCTTCCTGCTGCTTCTGCAGAATTTTATCCTTTACCTGCTGTTCCGTTTCCGTTCTGCGCTGCTCCACGTCGCTGTCCAGATATCCCCTTCGCTCCAGAACCTCTGCGTTTACTGCGGACTGGTTCAGATAGCTCAGCCCCCAACGGTCCTTGATATAATCCACCGCCTGACGCTTCAGTACCGCGCCTCCGTCGTCCGAAGCCACCGCCGCCTTAAGAAGCGCTACCTCTCCCGCGTTCAGTGCCGTCAGATCCTTTCCTACCGGGATCTCAAACACCTCATAGGGCTGAAAATTCAGGTTCATATAGCCTCTGATATGCTCCTCCACATTGGCAAAGGATGGGGACGAGCCGTAAGACGTATCAATAAAAAACAGATCATACTGCTCCAAAAGCTCCCTGTGATATTCCGCCAGCGCAGAGTCCATCGCCATATCCATCACACATTCCGTCTGAGCGCGTATGGTATGAAGCCGCACACCCTCCGCCACAGTCAGAAAAAGGGACAGCAGAACTCCCGTCACCAGCGACAGGTAAACCGTAATATAACCGTCTCTCACGCCCGTCCCTCCCTTCTCAGATGGTTCCGGCCTGCTTGGTGATCTTATCAAAAATACTCTCCACCAAATCCGTGATCTGGCTCTTGAAAATGATGACCAGGCCGATCAGCACCAGGATGATCAGGATCACCTCCACCGTGCCCATGCCTTCCTCGTCATTCAGAATGCTTCCGATCCGTCTTTGCAGTCCCATAGCCATCCTCGTCATTTTTGCATACATTTTTTTCATACCTTTCTCCTTTCCGCCGGGTTTCCGGCATCCTTACATCCCCGCGAAGGAAAACCACGCGGGTACCAGAATCAGGATCATTACTACCGCAAGCATCATCATCATGGGAAGCAGAAGCCGGGTACCCGCCCGCTCCCCTTCCTCTCTTGCATTTCTTTTGCGCTCCTCAAAGGAATTCTCCGCCTCCTCCTGCAGCACGGACAGAAGTCCTGCAGAGCCCATTTTCAGATTCTGCACCAGAAGAGCCACACATTTTCTATACTGAGGCAGGCGGCAGCGCTGTCCAAAATGCTCATAGGCTTCTGTCTCTGTAACGCCGCTCTCCATCTCCCTGCATGCAAGCAGAAGCTCCTCATACACATATTTTCTGTCATTTCCTCTCCTTTTCTGATAATCGGCCGCCATTCGCGCAAAGGCCGCCCGCACCGGAAGCCCCGCCCCCATCAGGAGCGTAAGCTTGCTGATAAATTCCGGGTAGGACAGCAGAAGCTGTCTCTCCCTTTTTTCCAGTCTTTTTTTCAGGTCATCATCCATAAACCGGTACTGAACGGCCCCCATTGCCATCACCAGAAGAAAGATCACCGGGCTTTCATCCGTGCGCTCCTCCGTCCAGCTCACGCTTTCTCCATCCGCCCGGTCCGGAAGCTGAAAGCCTTCCTCATATGCCGCGGCCTGTTCCTCCTTTGCAATTTCCTCAAGCAGAAGCTTCTCTCTGCGTTCCTCCTCTGTAAGCACCGGCGGGCAAACCCGGACGCTGAAGGTTTCCTCCCAGGTGTCGTCATAGCAGCTTAAAACAGCCGTAAGCTCCACAATCTGCCCTTCCTTTTCCACTGTCTCGTTGTTCACGGCTCCATCCGTCCGGATCAGGCCGTAATTTCCGCTTTTCCAGATGATCTGAAAAGGGTAGCCCTCCGCCTGGGAGGGAAGGGAAAGCGGGAGACGGATCTCATCCAGCGTTTCGTTCTCTCCGCGGATTTCCTGTTCCAGAAGAGTACGCACCCCCGGAAGCATTTCCTCCAGCTCTTCTCTCGTATATCTTCGCTCTGAGATCGTAAGCTCCACCTCCTGTTCCCAGCCCTCCGCTCCGTCCGTCTGTCCTCTCAGCCTGACCAACGCCTCTCCCTCTCCATAGGAATTCCGCTTCAGCCAGCCCTCCTCCGTCAGCCGCCGCTCCATGCCCCCTGACAGGCGGATCAGCCCGCCGAGCGCCGCTGCGGCAAAGCACACCAGCAGAAGCCCGCTCACCTTTTCCACCTGATAGCGCCGCAGTCTTTCCTCCGCCCCTGACGGATACAAAAGCCGCAGTCCCTCCTGTAATTGCTGTCCGTCAGCCTTTTCCAGGCCTGTTTTCTTCCCTCCGGCCCTTTTCCACACTCTCCTTGCGCTCCAGTCCCTTTTATGCAGCCACAGCGCGGCTTTCAGAAAAAAGCGGCTGAATGCCGGCGTATCCGGCTCAGCACGGATTTCCTCCTTCCTTGAAAGAAAAAGGAGCACGGCAAGCAAAATAAGAATTCCGGCATAAATGATTCCCATACGCATCAAACCTCAATATCCACAATTTTTTCCGATAACAGAAACGCGGCAGAATATACCGCAAGAGCGCCCGTCATGATCAGAATTCCCGCCGGATTCCCGTACAGCGCGTCAAAGAAGCCGGCTGAGGTGAGCTGGAGATAGGCCATAATGAAAAACGGAATCAGATTCATAATTTTCTGTTCATATCTTCTGGAAGCGAGAAGGGTCCGGATTTCCCGCGAAATCTGAATTTTGTCTCCGGTAACCGAAGCGCTTCTCCGGATCATGTCATTTACCGCGCCTCCGGCCCTCCTTGCGATGGAAAATACCTCTGCAAAATCCTCCACATCTCCAACGCCGCTGCGTCTTCCCAGATCCTTCAGCAGCAATTCCAGCGGAATGTTGTTGCTGATTCCCCTTCGCAGGACAGCCGCCTCGGCCGCCATTATGCTGTCCGCCCCATACAGACGTTTTACGTCTTCTCCCGCCGCAAGAAAAGCGTTTTCCACGGAATATCCGGCCTGCAGGCCGGCCGCGGCGGACAGGATCAGATCCCGAAACTGGACCGCCAGCCTTTCCCGCCTGCGTTTCGCCAGGCTCTCCTGCGTTCTGCGCAGGAAGAAAACCACCAGGGGAAGGAGCGGGATGACCGCCCACAGGGACCGATAGAAAAACCAGGCGATCACGGCGGCAAGCCCAAGTCCCTGCACGCTGTAGAGCGCAAATTCCTTTCCGCTGAATGAATATTTTCTGTAATCCGGCGCATGCTCCTTCTCCTTTTGGGCTTTCTTTCTGCTACGCGGGAGCAATTCCCGCCATTTTAAGCTTATCCGCATGGATCAGCTCCCCCTTTCTCACCAAAGCTCCCTTTACCTCTCCTTCCGCCCTTCCTGTTTCCTCAAAGGAAAACAGAGGGGACAGCCGGATCTCTCCTGCCTCATAGCCCGCGACCTCGACGATCTGCAGAACCCTCCGGCTCTTATCCCGCATTCTTCCCAGATGAATGATGATATCCACTCCCGACGCAATTTGTCTGCGTATGGCGGACAGAGGGATCTCCACTCCCATCAGCATCATCGTTTCCAGACGGGTGAGCATATCCGCTGCGCTGTTGGCATGCCCGGTCGACATGGAACCGTCATGTCCGCAGTTTAATGCGCTTCCGATCAGGTCCGCCGCTTCCGCTCCCCGGACCTCCCCTATGATGATCCGGTCCGGACGCATACGGAGCGCCGTCTTGATCAGGTTCCGGATGGTGATCGGGCGGCATCCGTCAATATTTGCGTTCCTCGTCTCCAGCCTGACCAGATTGGCGATTCCCCTGATCTGCAGCTCCGCGCTGTCCTCAATGGTGATCAGCCGTTCATCCTTCGGAATGAATTCCGCGAGCGCATTCAAAAAGGTCGTTTTTCCGCTTCCCGTTCCGCCGCTGATAAATATGTTGTATCTCGCCTTTACCAGCGCTTCCAGGAAACGGCATGCCTCCTGCGTTATGGAACCGGCTTCCACAAGCTTCCTGATGCCGATCGGTTCGTCCGGGAAACGCCGGATCGTCACCACGGGCCCGTTTAAAGCCACCGGATCCAGCACCACGTTCACCCTGGAGCCGTTTTTCAGTCTGGCGTCCACGATCGGTGAAGCCTCATTTACCGTTCTGTTGCAGCCCGCCACGATCTGTTGAATCACGTTCTGCAGCTTCTCCTTTGACTCAAAGCCGCCTGGCCAGGCAAAAAGCCTGCCGGAGCGTTCCACGAAAATTCCCTCCAGACCGTTGATCATGATTTCCGTCACCTGCTCGTCCTCTATCAGCTCCTGCAGGATATCCAGCCCCCTGAGCGCGAAGAAAAGCTCCTTTCCCAGCCTTGAACGCTCATAGATGTCCAGCCTTCCGGAAAACTGCCTGCTCCGAAGCCGTCCGGCGATCGCTTCCTGCAGCTCGTCGTCCGATATCTCCCTGGTAAAATCCATACTCCCAAGCAGCTGCTTTCGGATTTCCTCTTTAATTGTCAGATATTCCTCTTTTTTCTGTTCTTCCATACATCCCTGTCCCTCCATGCGTTTCCGCCTGTCCCATCAGATCCTCCTCGATCATTTTCTGTACCAGCGCCGCAAGCTCTCCTCTGGTCAGATTATCCAGCCCCTGAGGGAGCTGCCGGAACATGGGAAGCCTGCATTTTCTCGTATTTTCCAGAATATCCTCATGGTTCAGGCAGGCAAGAAGCTCCTCATAATGCGCCTGTTTTGCCGCAGCGAAGCCGTCGTCCCGGACGATCGTATAGACCCGGGAGCAACGCTTCAGGATATCAAAGAGCCCGTTGATGACCTCTGACAGATCGAGAATGACATATTCATACAATCCGCTCTGTCCAAGCTCATCCAGAAGCGTCAGCCATTCCTCCTTTTCCACTCTCTGCAGATCCAGACAGGAAAAAGCAGGCGGAATATAATCCAGGCCGTTCACCTTCTGCGTCATTCCTTCCAGTCGGTATGGAAACCTTCCGTCCCCGTTGTGAAGGAAATAGATCAGGTCAGATAGATCCGCCTGAAATTCCTGCCGCAGCATTTTTCCCAGGCCGGAAAAGCATTCAAAATTGAGATAAAGCACTCTGTGCTTTCGGGCAAGAAGCTGCCCAAGAGTAAAAGAAAATGTGGTTTGAAGACACCGTCCAACCGGTGAATAGATTCCGATCAGCTTCATCTCCTGCCGGTTTCCCACGCGGGCCGCCGGAGGAAGGAGCCCTTTCTGTGCGGCAAGCTCAAGAACCTTTCTTACCACCGCCTCCACAGACTGATATTTATCGATCCAGACCTCACCCGGCGGCCCTTCGGCCCTTTCCAGACCCTCCGGCCCGTCCGGGCCCTCCGCCAGAACGATCACCTGC
The DNA here is from genome assembly GCA_019119595.1 of Candidatus Eisenbergiella merdavium. Classification (GTDB taxonomy): domain Bacteria; phylum Bacillota; class Clostridia; order Lachnospirales; family Lachnospiraceae; genus Eisenbergiella; species Eisenbergiella merdavium. The sequence continues at coordinate 215,467 of DWWS01000021.1, forward strand.
TCTGCCTTCCAATCCCTGGCATACCGCTCATAAAACGGCTGGGAGACCAGCATGACCGATATGCTGCCGCGCCCGGCAAACTGTTCCCAGGCTTCCCTTTCCGTAAAGGCCCGAATCTCAAAGGGGAAGCTCTCCCGTCCTCCGCTGCGGCTTAAATAATCCAGGAAATGACTGGCATAATCCTGCTCCTCATCGCATATTGCAAGAATATTTTTTTTCAGAAAAATTCCTCCTTTGACTGCCGCAAAAGCACTCTTGTCTCAGTTTCCTTGTCTCATCATTCTCAGGGAAAAACAGAAAACGAAATACTTTAGAAAATACATAAAATAAAAGACAACGGATTCTCAGAACGGAAAATCCGGATTCAGAATCAAACGCTCTCGTTTGATGAAATGAAGTATATCCCATTCCTTCGGGATTGTCCATAGGCAATGAAAAGAAAAATGATTTTTGTAAATTTTCTCTAACAGATTTGCCTAAATTCCTTCGAAAGTCCCGGAAACCGGCGTAAATCCGGCATTCTGCGTGTCAAAAAAATTCCCGGCCTCTCCTTTTTCAGCCTTTTTTCCGTTTTCCGGCTTTCTTTCCTCCACCCTTTTCCTTCTGTTTTCTACCCCGCTTTTCACCCCATCAGCCACGCGCAGATCCTGATCGCATACAGCAGCAGAACTCCGGGCGCGCCCAGCGCGCCGCTGACAAGCAGGCTTACAGCCCCCAGGCCCACGCGCACCGGAATCCCCCTTCCGTCCAGGAAGGCGTTCACAAAATAGATAAGGAGAAGTCCCAGGACGGCGCGAAGGATGAAATTCAGAAGAAGCTGCGTCCGGCTGCGCATGGCGGCCACCAGGAGAACCAGCAGGCAGGCCGCGCCTATCATCAGTATTCCCATGGTGTGATCCATTCCCCTCGCCTCTTTTCCGAAAAAAACGGGCTGCAGCGCGTATGGCCGTTCCCTTCGCTTCCCTACAGCTTATGTTTTTCAAAAAACGATTATGACACGTATATTTTTCCAGCAGCCGTATATACTTAAATACAAAACCTGCTGGCAAAATCCGGAAAGGAAATTACCATGAAATTTCATTTCAGCCGCGGCTTCGTCTCCAAAACAGACAAGCCTCTCACTTACCAGGAAAGCCTGATGCTGGATCTACAGAAGACGAGATGCGAGCTGGAGGACGCTTATGCCGGCTTTGACTATGTCACCGACCCGGATCTGATCGACTGCTATATTTACGAGCAGAACGCCGTCATGAAAAGATACCGCTATCTGCTTCAGCAGGCCGCCGGCCTTTCCGCCGGGGAGCTTTCCGCTGAGGAATTTCCCGCCGCCGCGCCCGCAGGGCATACCGCCGCCGGCTAGTACGCAGATACCTGCTCCCCTCAGACCGAAAAGCCCCGTCCGCCGGCTCCCCTTTTCAGGAAGCTCCGGCAGACGGGGCTCTTTGCAGCAGTATCAAATTCTTTAAAAAATGAAAACCACGGCGCTGGATGCCGGCAGGTCAAAGGTGATCCGGTACGGCCTGTAATCGCTGGGCTTTGACACCGCACGCACAGAAGCCGGAACCTGCGCCCCGTTACCGCCAAACCGTTTGTCGTCGCTGTTTAAAAGCAGCTTATAGGTCTTGCGTCTTGGCACGCCCACACAGTAATCCGGCCGGGCCACCGGGGTCATGTTCAGGACAAACAGCAGGCTGTTCTTCCCGTCGGAGGATTTCCGGATAAAGCTGTAGGTACTCCGCTCCGCATCGTCCGCATTGATCCATTCAAAGCCGCCCCAGTCGTTGTCGATCTCATGCATGCAGGGATATTTGCGGTAAATGCGAAGAAGCTCCTTCACATATTCCAGCATGCCGGCATTCAGCTCATCCTGGAGCATATACCAGTCCAGCTCCCTTGCCTCGCTCCATTCCCTCTCCTGAGCAAACTCCTGCCCCATGAACAGAAGCTTCTTCCCTTCGTGGCCGAACATATAGGTATAGCCCGTGCGAAGGTTGGCATACTTGTCAAAACGGTAGCCGGGCATCTTGTTTACCATCGAGCATTTCAGATGAACCACCTCGTCGTGGGACAGTGGAAGGATATAATTCTCCGCATTGTTGTAGCTCATGGCAAAGGTCATTGCATAGTGGTTGTTCTTGCGGAAATACGGATCGAGCTTCATGTATTCGCAGAAATCGTGCATCCAGCCCATATTCCATTTATAGCTGAAATGCAGCCCACCCTTTTCGATCTCGCCGGTCACAAGCGGCCATGCGGTGGATTCCTCAGCAATGGTAAGCACGCCGGGAAACGCTCCCCGGATCACGGAATTGAGGTGCTTGAAAAATTCGATGGCCTCCAGGTTCTTGTTTCCGCCGTACTGGTTTGGAAGCCACTCCCCATCCTTTTTTCCATAGTCCAGATAGAGCATGGAGGCCACCGCGTCCACACGCAGGCCGTCCACATGGAATTCCTTGATCCAGAACAGGGCATTGGCGATCAGGAAGTTTTTCACCTCGTTCATGCCGTAGTTGAAGATCTTCGTCCCCCAGTCGGGATGCTCTCCCCTCCTGGAATCGGGATGCTCATACAGCGCCTGTCCGTCGAAATCCGCAAGGCCGTGCGCGTCTCTGGGAAAATGCGCGGGAACCCAGTCCAGGATCACGCCGATCTTATTGCGGTGCAGCGTGTTGACCAGATAGGCAAAATCCTCCGGCGTCCCATAGCGGGAGGTGGGCGCATAATAGCCCGTAACCTGATAGCCCCAGGAGCCGTCAAAGGGATGCTCCGCAATTCCCATCAGCTCCACGTGGGTGAATTTTACCTCCTTCAGATAGGCGACCAGCCTGTCCGCAAATTCCCTGTAATTATAAAAGCCGTCCTCCGTGCCGTCCGGATGCTTCATCCAGGAACCGATATGGCATTCATAGATCGCCATCGGCTCCTTATTCATATCCTTTTTTGCCCGTTCCTCCATCCATACGCTGTCGCTCCAGCGGATGCGGGACAGGTCGGTGGTGACGGATGCCGTTCCGGGGCGAAGCTCCGCGTAATTGGCAAACGGATCCGATTTATACAGCTTTCTTCCGTCCTGCGTGGTGATCAGAAACTTGTACATTTCCCCGCAGCCTACGCCAGGAATGAAAAGCTCATAGATTCCGCCCGGGCCTTTTTTCTTCATTTCATGCTCTGTCTCGTCCCAGCCGTTGAAGCTTCCCATCACATGCACCTGCGCGGCATGAGGCGCCCAGACCGCAAAATAGGTTCCCTTCTTTCCTCTTTCCACAGAAGGGTGCGCGCCCAGCTTTTTATAAATGTCATAGTGTGTTCCCTGTGCGAACAGATACTCGTCCGCCTCAGAAATGAAAACCTTTTCCCCTTTTTTTGTTTTTGCCGTACCTGCCATCTATACCTCCCTTCCCGCCGCCTCAGGCTCTTCCTGCCGCGGCATGCCTCATTATATGAAATCCGCCTCATGCAGGATGATCATATCATTATCATCATATCTGCGGGAAAGCAGCACATCCATGAGATGCTTCGGCGTCTTTCTCTCCGCATGATCGATGGCCTCGTCCACAATTTCCCGCACATCCTTAACGGTCACAATGTGGTCGCTGGTCTGCATGTCCTCTATGCGCGTATGCAGAGCGAGCCGCCCCAGCTCGTCGATGGCGTACTCCTGCATCCTCGCATACTGGCAGCCGTATGCCACCAGCGTGCTGTTGTCCAACGCCTCCACATCAAAGCTGGCGTTGAAGAAGGAGGCCATATCCGGATTCTCCTCCATAAGATTTCTGATCCTGCGCTTCGTATCCATCAGGATGACCAGGATACCCCACCTTTCCTGATTCAATCCCTGCATCAGCTTCTTCGCGCAGTCCTCGTTTATCTCGCCCGCCTTTTCTACCATCAGCACTCCGCCAGCCAGCTTTTCCACCAGCTCCGCCGGAGATTTTTTGCTGGCATTTAAAGCGCTTCCGGTAATCTTGGCAATCCGTCCGGAAAAATCCGGTTCCTTCGCCTTCAGATCCTTTACCACATTCTTCGCCAGCTCCAGCGTGCCTGCACCCGGCTCGCCGGTAATGATCAGATTACCCGTATATGCGGCAAGGCTGATCTGATCCAGAGCGGCGACAAGACGCTTCATCGCCCCCTTCGTGGGTACAAAGGAAGCGAACAGCCGCTTCTCCGCGCTGCTCATGCCACGCTCTCCGGCAGGACGCTCCGCCTTCTGCTTTCCGGAGGCCCGTTCCGCCTTCCGTCCGGAAGCCGCCCCGCCTTCTGTTTCCGGCGCATCCTCTGATGGCTGCACAGCCCCTGACAGCCGCTCTTCGGGATCCGGATTCTGAGGAGCCTCTGCCGTTTCCGGCTCCTCTTTCTCCGTTGCCGCCGCTCTGGCCGCAACGGTTTCCGTCTCTGCCCTCCGTCCCTCTTCCAGGCCCCTCACAGGTTCCTGTGCTCTTTGCTGCGCTCCATCGGTTTCCTTTGTCAAAACAGGTGCTTCCGAAACAGCGGGAATCTCAGCAACAGGCGTATCCTCCGGCGCCGCAGAGGCTTCTGTTGCGGAAGGAGAGCCCGAAACGGAAGAGGCTTTCGCAGCGGCAGGCTTTCCCGAAGGAGCGAACGTTTCCGGCACAGCAGGCGTCTCCGGCACAACGCGCGCTTCCGGCATGGCAGCTCTTTCTGAACCTAAGGATACTTCCGGTACGACCGGCATTTCTAAACCTGCGGGCGCTTTCGCTGCCTCAGGCTCCTTTTCCGTACCGGCTACAGCAGCCGCAGCGGCCGCAGCTTTCAGCGCATTCTTCACTTCCTCCGCCGCCCAGATCTTTGTATGAGCGGAGATCACGCTGCCCGCATTCCGGTCTCTGCGGTCCACCGGGATACGTTCTTCCTTCTGAAGACGCTCGAGCATACCCTTTCTTGAGGTTTCGTCAAAGTCCCTGAAAAGAGCTCCCGTCTGCTCCTGCACGCGCTGCTTCAGCTCCTGCCGGCGCCTTTCCTCATTCTCACGCTTCATTTGCTCCCATTCGCGCATGATGTCTTCGATGTTCATCTGGCCGGTGATCTGTCTTTCCACCGGATGCCCCTCCGGCACAACCATACCGATCTGCCCATCATATTCCTGGGAGAGATAATTTTCATAACCTGTCTGCGCATGGGATGCGGTCTGGGCCGCTCTCCCGTCTTCGGCAGCGCGTACCTCTTTCGCTATCTGGTATTCCGCTGAAGGCTCCGCGGCATATACCGTCTCCGGTGCGGCTGCACAGGAAGCCGCGTTCTGTTCCGCGTATACCCCTTCTGCAGGCTGTCCGGCCGCTCCCGCATAAACCGTATCCTCATCCGCGGCTTCCGCATAAACCGCTTCCTGGTATATCTGCTCCGCATTGCCGGACTGTATATAACCCGGCTCTGCATGATCCGGCTCTGCATAGCTCTGTTCCGCATAGACCGGCTCCGCATACGTCTGTTCCCGATAAGCAGGCTCTGCATATGCCTCCTCCTGAGGCTTCCGGGCATAGGACGGATTCACATTCACCGCGGGCGCCGGACGGCCCTCCTGCATCAGCTCCTGCATGCTTGCCGCCAGCTCCTTCTGCAGGTTGATGGTATTATACTTTCCAACATCCATGGTTTTCACCTGGATATCCATTTCCTGCCCGTTCGGAGCTGACTTTTTCTTCGCGTTCCCTGCAGGCTCCTCCTGCAGCTCCTCCGGAACCTTCAGTCCCTGTCTGCGCATCATGTAAGCGTCAAACTTTCTCTGCTGCGACGGAGAAAGGGGCTGATGGAGTGTCTTCAGCTCCATGGCTTTCATCACGTATTTCCCGTCCCCGAACCACAGGATCAGCTCGTCGCACTCCTCCACGCACTTGGTCGCAAGACCTACCCGATGGTACAGATAAGCCAGCTCATAAGCCCATTTTTCCCGGTAATCCTTTTTCTTAAGCTCCTCAAGAACGGCGATCCGCTCCTCAAGCCCCACATCCTGCGCTTCATACAGCTTGTACTGAAGTACATACCTGCCGCTGTCGTTGGGCGCGACCTGCACAAAATCCTTATAATATTCGATCGCATGAACCACGTCGCCCATTCTGATCGAAAGATCGCAGAGAGAATATATGATCATCCTGCCGGAGGGATGGCGTTCGTTTGCCATCTCAAGAAGAAGCTTGGCGTCTTCAAATCTCCGGTTGACTTTGTATACATCGCTGACCGTGCAGAGCATCATCACACTCTTCACTCTCGTCCAGTCAATCGTATCCGCAACCTTTGCCGCATCCACATATTTTTTCTGTGAAATCAGCGTTTTTATTTCCTCAGCCCGTATCTTGTATTCGTATTTATCCAAGGGTGTCACCTCTATTGTAAACTGATATGCGGACAGGCTCATCCCCGCCCTCTGCACCAGCCCGGAGAAAACCGGGCGTCATGCCCATTACATCTTTTAAGTTTACCATAGCGACATAGTATTGTCAAAGTCAAACAAGCCGCCGAAAAGCCCGAAAACTGGAATTTTTTTCTGTTCTGTAGACGGTTTTTCATGAAACAGTTTTTCGAAGTTATTTTATCGCAAAAGCAAAACACCGGCAATCCGATGAAAAGGACAGCCGGTGCCGTATCAAACTTCTTTTTTACAACGTTACACAATAGATTCGGGTACATCCCCTTTATCCGGATCAGTAATCCACACTCTCCAGATATTTCATATAGCTTACCACCATCAGCGCAATCTTGAAGGTCAGAGCGTCATCGAATACCCGGATGTCCAGCCCCGTGCTCTTCTGCAGCTTCTCAATCCTGTAAACCAGCGTATTTCTGTGGATGAAAAGCTGCCTGGAGGTCTCCGAAACATTCAGATTGTTCTCAAAAAACTTATTGATGGTAGTGAGGGTTTCCTCCTCCATATCGTAGGGAACATTTTCCCCGAAGATCTCGTCGATAAAGATCTTGCACAGATTGACCGGAAGCTGATAGATCAGACGGCCGATCCCAAGTCTGGAATAAGCGATGACATTCTTCTCGGCATAGAAGATCTTTCCCACATCCAGAGCCATCTTGGCTTCCTTATAGGACTTGGATACCTCTCTCAGCTCGCCCACAACGGTGCCATAGGCGACGCGCACGTTCATCATCGCCTCGCTGTTCATCATATCAACGATCATATCCGCCGTCTTTTCGATGGTTTCCATGTCATCGGCATGCTCAAGCGCTTTGATCAGGATGATATTCCGCTCGTCAACCGCGGTGATATAGTCGCCGTTCTGGCTGGAAAACAGGCTCTTCAGAAGCTCGGTGGCACTGTTGTCCTTTTCGATCTTCGTCTCGATCAGATATACGATACGCGGACATTCCACCTCAATGTGAAGCTTCTGAGCACGATTGTAGATATCCACCAGAAGCAGGTTGTCCAGAATCAGATTCTGGAAGAAATTGTTCCGGTCAAACCTCTCCTTATAAGCGATGATCAGGTTCTGAACACAGCTGACCGCGATCTTTCCCACCATATAGACATCATCGCTTGGCCCCTGCGCTACCAGAATATAAGCCGGTTCTCCGTCATCCAGTATTTTCAGCAGGTGACGGCCGCCCACCACCTGACTGTCCGCAGGTGAAGAAGCGAAATTCTCAACAATATCCCCCGATATATCAATATCCTCTGTTGTGGCGGCAACCTTCATGCCCTCCACATCATAGACTCCCAGATCAACCTTGGTGATCGTTCTCAGTTCATCTATGCTGTTCTGTATTACCTGATTGGAAATCATCTCTCTTTCCGTCCTTTCCCAGTCTTACTTTACTATAAAGCAATTTTAGAAATCCGTCAATCAATTTGAAAGAGGGCAAATAGCAACCCGACTCACAGCGGTTCTTTCAGGATTAAAAAAAGGGAAGATGCAAACGCATCCTCCCTTATGTTCCTATGCTTAGTTGGTGATGATCTGCTCGGTTTCCTTGTCGAATACGTGAATCTTCTCAACGTCGAAAGCAAACTTAACAGTGTCGCCAGGTCTGGAAGTCGTACGAGGATCCACTCTTGCGGTGATCGGGAACTCAGCCAGATCGAAGTAAAGGAATACTTCTGCACCAAGCAACTCGTATACTCTTACGGTAGACTCGAATACGCACTTCGCGGTCTCGATGAACATCTGAGAATCATATACATCCTCAGGACGGATACCAAAGGTAACGGTCTTTCCAACATATCCGCCGTCGATCAGCTTCTTGGACTTCGCGGGAGGCAGCGGAATGGACTTTCCGGCAACCTTCAGGGAAGCGTTGGAGCCGTTCGCCTCTACAACAGCATCCAGGAAGTTCATCTGAGGGGATCCCATGAATCCTGCAACGAACAGGTTCTGCGGCTTGTCATACAGGTTCTGAGGGGTATCTACCTGCTGGATAACGCCGTCCTTCATAACAACGATTCTGGTTCCCAGCGTCATAGCCTCGGTCTGGTCATGCGTTACGTAGATGATGGTGGTGCCCAGTCTCTGATGCAGCTTGGCAATCTCGATACGCATCTGCACACGCAGCTTTGCATCCAAGTTGGACAGAGGCTCGTCCATCAGGAATACCTTAGGGTTACGCACGATAGCACGTCCCATGGCAACACGCTGTCTCTGACCACCGGAAAGAGCCTTCGGCTTACGGTCAAGGAGAGGGGTCAGGTCAAGGATCTTAGCCGCTTCCTTAACCATCTTGTCGATCTCATCCTTCGGAACCTTTCTCAGCTTCAGTCCGAAAGCCATGTTGTCATAAACGGACATATGAGGATACAGAGCGTAGTTCTGGAATACCATTGCGATATCTCTGTCCTTAGGCTCTACGTCGTTTACAACTCTGTCGCCGATCTTCAGCTCACCGGAAGAGATATCTTCCAGACCTGCGATCATACGAAGGGTCGTGGACTTACCACATCCGGACGGACCTACGAAGATGATGAATTCTTTATCAGCGATTTCCAGGTTGAAGTCTTTAACAGCTTCAAATCCGTTAGGATACACCTTGCAGATGTTCTTCAACGATAAACTTGCCATTTTTGTCAGCCTCCCTAAAAATAATGGTTTACATGTATCCAGTGACATTCTGTCAACTGAGCCTGCAATTAGTATAACTGAGAAAAAAAGTTTTGACCATACCACAAATTCACAAAGATTTATCGTGCCATTGTAAAATTTGCTAACAAAAAGATAATCGAATTTTGAGGCCTGTCAACATGCTGAATCCGGCATTCCAAACTTATACACTTTTACCATAGGGCTCATGATTCCGCCGATTCGGGATCCTCCGTTTCCAGTGCCGCACGCTCCTCCTGAATCTGTCCTCGGATATTCTCCTCCTCCAGCTTCCTCTGCTTCTCTTCCTCCTCTTCCCGGATGAAGGACAGGGTTTCCAGCTCCTCTCCGTCCGCCGCATTTTCCTCATCAGGCTCAAAACGCCTGAAGATCTTAACAAACTGCATGCTGCACAGGTAGGCCGGCACGGAAAATCCGAACAGGATCACGAACGGCATCGCCTGGGCGACCAGCAGAAACAGAGCGATCGGAAGAAGATTGATGAGGATCATCAGAATCGTTCTGGGCAGATTCAGAATGCTCATCAAAAACGCGTTGCGGACGGTGTTTTTCACGGTATTCTCAAAACGGGAAAGCACCGGAAAAACATAAAGCATGGTAAATACGTAGATGATCGCCACAATAATGAGCAGAACGGTCATAACGCGTCCAAAGGACAGGCCGCCGCTGCGGATGATCATAAAGTCTCCAAAAAGGATCAAAAACACCAGAAGCGCCAGGATCCAGATGATCGTCGCCTGCTTGAAATTTTCCTTAAAGGACTTGAAATATCCCCTGATTATGTAGCAGTCCTCTCCCCGGACCATCTTGATCGTCATATAGTAGAGCGCCGTCATCGCGTCTCCCGCTGTGATGATCGGCATACATAAAAAAAGCGTGATGATGTTCAGTATCATCAAGTCAGCCACTTTGGACAGAAACGCCATAAGCGGGCTGTCCAGATTAAAAAGTCTTCCCATTTGTACCTCTCCTGTTTTTTTCCTGCCGCGGCGCCGTCCGCCGCCGGTTGAAGCTTTGATTTTTACGGGCCGTAAAGCGGGACGCCGCTCTGCCCGAACTGTTGCCTGATAAGTATCATACTACGCCGCCCGGTTTCGTGCAAGTCCAATCCTGCCCGGGCGGCGCGGCATTCACTCCACCAGATTATCCAGCGGAAGCCCCAGCGCAAGCGCTCTGGCGTTTTCCAACGTTTCGTAGGCGATGGCCTGCATGGCCTCCACGGTAAAAAATCCCATATGGGAGGTGACCAGCACGTTGGGAAAGGTCACGAGCCTGGCAAGATTTTCATCCTGAATGATCTCCCCGGAGAAATCCTCATAGAAAAGGCCTTCTTCCTCCTCATATACGTCCAGTCCCACTCCGCCGAACTTTTTCGCGGCCAAGGCCTCGATCAGCGCCTGCGTATCGATGAGAGCGCCTCTGGAGGTATTCACCAGATAAACGCCGTCCTTCATGCTCTGTATGCTCCTGCGGTTGATCAGATACCGGGTCTGGGGCGTAAGGGGACAATGCAGGGAAATATAATCCGACTTCGCAAGAAGCTCCTCAAGCGTGACATAGCGCACGCCCAGATTTTCATTGGGATAGGGATCATAGGCCAGCACCTGCATGCCGAAGCCTTCGAAAATACGGATCATGGCCTGACCGATCTTTCCGGTTCCCACAACGCCGGCCACCTTATGGTAGAGGTCTGTCCCCATGAGCCCGTTTATGCTCATGTTGAATTCCCTCGTCCTCCCGTACGCCTTATGGGTGCAGCGGTTCACGGTCAGCAGCATGGCCATCGCATATTCGGCCACCGCCTCCGGAGAATAGCTTGGCACACGGAGCACGGCAATGCGCCCCTTTGCCGCGCGGATATCCACATGATTGAAGCCGGCGCTGCGAAGGAGCAGCCCCTTCACCTTATTCTCCACAAGCCAGTCGATCATCTGCCGGTCCACATAGTCGTTTACAAAAATACACACCGCGTCATAGCCCTTTGCCAGAAACATGGTGTCCCGGTTAAAGGGCAGCTCGATGAAGCGCAGCTCAAAGCCGTAATCCGCCGCCATCGGTTCAAACCAGATCCGGTCATAGGGCTTGGTGCTGAAAAAAGCGATCTGCATAGAAAAAGCCTTCCTTTCCACCTGAAACCGGCAGGCGGCCGGCCCGCCGGTTTGTTCACAGCAATTTTTTGTGCCTGACGGCGACATCCGTCAGGTACTGTATTGCTAAGTGTACTCAAAAGGCCTGAAATCTATCCAATCAGCTCAAGCACAAAATCCTTCACCGTCTCTCCCATATCATGGAAAAAATCCCGAAAGGTTTTCTTCGTCTCCTCTACGACCGCTTCCTTCACCGGCTCCACAACATTTTCCCGGATGGCCTCTTCCGCGCTCTCCATGATCCCGCTTCCATATTTCTCGTAAAGGGTCTGCGCGCCGCTTAAAATATCCTCCCGGTCCAGACCGAGCTCGTTCGCCCGGCGCATCAGCTCTGAGATCTGCTCCTTCTGCTCCTGTGTGAGCGTTATGTCAAGCTCCTCCTGTGCCTGGCTGATCGCGTCGTCGATCTGCTCCTGCGTGGAAAGCGTTCCGTCCTCCAGCTCTTCCAGCAGCTTATCCAGAACCTTCTTCTGTTCGTCATCGAGCAGGCCGAAAAAGCTCTCCTGCTGCGTTTCCGCGGACGAAGGATTCTCTGTCCGTTTTTCTCCGGACGCAGAGGCGTCCCCGCTTCCTCCGTCAGATGCAAGAAGCACCTGTGCCGGAACGGCTCCTGCCGCCGAAGCGCCCTGCACCAGAGTAAACGCCGCCGCACACGCCAAAATCCATCTGCCCGCCTTACCGATATTCCGCCTCTTCAATCCCGCTTCCACTCCTTTCCGGCAACTCGCCGGGCCGGATCGTTTTCACGATCCATTCATACAGCTCCTTCCACACCAGTTCCCTGTCCGCCTCGTTCACCAGCTCATGACGGTCGTTTTCGTACAGCTTCATGGACACGTCCCGCATCCCCAGCTGGAGAAAAGAATCGTACACCTGGCGGACCGCTCTTCCGTAATCTCCCACCGGATCCATCTCCCCGGCGACGAAGCGGACAGGAAGATGCCTGGGCGTCCCTTCCAGCCGTCTGTCGTCGTGCAGTCTCTGAATGAGCGTAAAAAGCGTTGCAAAGCCGTTTAACGTAAAGGTAAAGCCGCAGAGCGGGTCCGCGTTGTATTTCGCCACCTCCTGCGGATCCCGGGAAAGCCAGTCCATGGCCGATACGGGATGGGAGATCCTCCGGTTATAGCTTCCGAAGGCGAGGGCGTTCACCAGACCGCTTTTGTGCTTCTCCCCCTGCAGGGCGGTCAGAACGCGCACCAGCCCCAGGGAGGTTTTCAAAAGCCTCTCAGACTGCATTCCGGTTCCCATGATCACGGCACCGGAAAGCCCCTCCCCATATCGGCAGAGGTAATTTCTCAGGACAAAGGAGCCCATGCTGTGCCCGAGCATCAGGTAAGGAATCCGCGTCATGTTCTCCTGCTGCGGGCCCTTCTGCGCCGCCGATGTGCGCTCCGCCGGCGTGTGTTCCTTCAAGGCATGCTCCTTCAGGATATGCATCCTCAGCGCATGCACATCCTCCACCAGCACGTCCGGGGCGTTTTCATGGCAGAAATAGCCGTAAGGATGATCTTCTCCCGCACTCTTTCCATGGCCAAGATGGTCATGGCCTGTTACCAGAATCCCCCGTTTCGCAAGATAACGGGCGAACGGGTCATACCGGTCCGCATACTCCGCCATGCCGTGCACGATCTGGAGCGCACAGAGCGGATTCCCGTTCGGCCTCCACTCCACCGCATGAATTTTCGTCCGCCCGTCGGCGGAAGGATAGTAAAATTCTCTTTTTTTCATCTTAATCCCTGTTATAAAACGCGGCTAAAGCCGTTTCTCATGCTTCATCGCCAAGGCCGGATCAGCAGATCTCCGCTCCTGCGGGCATTTCCTTTTCCGGAACCACCAGAGCCAGGTTTCCGTCCGCGTCCTCGGCGCACAGCAGCATGCCCTCAGAGATGACGCCTGCCAGCTTCGCGGGCTTGAGGTTCACCAGAACCATGACCTTCTTTCCCACCATCTCCTCAGCGGTATAATGCGCCTTGATGCCGGAAACGATCTGCTTCACCTGGCTGCCGATCTTCACCTGGGAGCAGAGCAGCTTTTTGGACTTCTTGACCTCCTCGCAGGCGATGATCTCGCCCACCTGGAACTGCATTTTCGCAAAGTCCTCATAGCTGATCTCAGGCTTCGCCTCGATGTCGATGACCGCCTCTGCGCCCTGCGCGCCGGAAGCCGCCATTTCACATCCGTCGGCGCCGTTCTTCGCCGCGGGATCGCTCGCAGCTCCGCCTTCCGCCGCTGAACCGTTTGCAGCGCCGCTTTCCGCCTCCGCGACCGCCTTTCTCTGCGCGAACATGGTCTCCGCCTTTTCCACGACCTCCTTCACATCCAGCCTGGCAAACAGGATCTGCGGCTTCTCCGTCACCCTGCCGCCGTTGGGATAATGGCCGAAGGCAGCGCACTCCTCAAAGGAAGGAAGAACGGTGTTGAGCTGTCCGGCGATATTCGCGGATGTGCCGGGCATATAGGGCTCCAGCAGGGAAGCGCCGATGGTGATGGATTCCACAAGGTTGTAAAGAACAGTGGAAAGCCGGTCCTTCTTCGCCTCATCCTTGGCGAGCACCCAGGGCTCCGTCTCGTCAATATACTTGTTGCAGCGCTTGAAGAGGGAGAAGATTTCCGTCATGGCGTCAGCCACGCGAAGCTCCTCCATCCTGGCCGCCACCTTTGCATAGGTTCCGGTGACCACAGCCTTCAGATCCTCGTCCACGGCCTCCGCAGCGCCCTTATCGCAAATCTCGCCGCCAAAATATTTGTTGCTCATGGAAATGGTGCGGTTCACCAGATTTCCCAGGGTGTTCGCCAGATCGGAATTAATCCGGTCCGTCAGAAGCTCCCAGCTGATCACGCCGTCGTTTTCAAAGGGCATTTCATGCAGGACAAAATAGCGCACCGCGTCCACGCCGAAAAAGTCCACCAGATCGTCCGCATACATCACGTTTCCTTTGGACTTGCTCATCTTGCCGTCGCCCTGCAGAAGCCAGGGATGGCCGAAGATCTGCTTCGGCAGCGGCTCGCCGAGCGCCATCAGGAAAATGGGCCAGTAGATCGTATGGAAACGGATGATGTCCTTGCCGATCAGGTGAAGGTCGGCGGGCCACAGCTTTTTGTACTGCTCGCTGCTGTTTCCGTCCGCCTCGTAGCCGATTCCGGTGATGTAGTTGGTCAGCGCGTCCAGCCACACATAGACCACATGCCTGTCGTCAAAATCCACGGGGATCCCCCATTTGAAGGAGGTTCTGGATACGCACAGATCCTGAAGGCCGGGCAGCAGGAAATTGTTCATCATCTCGTTTTTGCGGGAAACGGGCTGAATGAATTCCGGATGCTCATTGATATGCTGGATCAGCCTGTCCGCATACTTGCTCATTTTGAAAAAATACGCCTCTTCCTTCGCAGGCTTCACCTCCCGGCCGCAGTCGGGGCATTTCCCGTCCACGAGCTGGGACTGGGTCCAGAAGGATTCGCAGGGCGTGCAGTAAAGCCCTTCATAATAGCCTTTGTAAATATCTCCCTGGTCATACAGCCGTTTGAAGATCTTCTGCACCTGCTTCACGTGCGGCTCGTCCGTGGTGCGGATGAATTTGTCATAGGAGGTTCCCATCAGATCCCACAGGCGCTTCACCTCGCCGGCCACCTGATCCACATATTCCTGAGGAGAAATGCCGGCCTCCTGGGCCTTCTGCTCGATCTTCTGGCCGTGCTCGTCCGTTCCGGTCTGGAAAAATACGTCGTAGCCGTCCTTTCTTTTGAATCTGGCAATGCTGTCCGCCAGCACGGCCTCGTAGGTATTTCCGATATGGGGCTTGCCCGAGGTATAGGCAATGGCCGTGGTCATATAAAACTTTCCTTTCATCTTTTCACTCATGTTCTTCCTTTTGCTCCTTTCCGTTTCCTTCCATCGAATGGTATAACAAAAGCCCGTCCTCTCAATTTTAAGCTTTTGTTAAAATCAAGAAGACGGGCATGATTCCCGTGGTACCACTTCTCTTCGCCGCAGCCTCGCGGATACGGCCTCGTCAGGTACGGCGTTTTCTCTCCTCCGCAATACCCTGCCGCTATAACAGGCGGCACCTGTCGCAGCCTAACCGCCCGCCGGCGGCTCGGTGCGCTGCTCCGTAAGCCATGTTCCATCGTTTTCCGCCAGGCTCTCTCAGCCGGTGTCGCCACCCTTCGGCCCTCTCTGTAAGACTTCCCGCGATGTACTCTCTTCTTCAACGCTTTTGTGGTTACAGCTTAGCACAGAGGAGAGGGATTGTCAAACGGGTTATCTGCCGGAGTCTGAGCTGTCACGTCTACAGCTCCTCCGTTTTAAAGGCCGTATAGCCTTCATAATAATAGCTGTGATCGATTCCCTTCATGTAAATTTCGCGGCTGTTCACATCCTGTGTCAGCGCCTGCTTCAGTACATGCTTGATCTCAATATCCCTGACCGGGCTTCGCTCCATGGCGAGGAGATAGTCCTCCTTGTCCACCCTGCTCCAGTCAACGACCTGCCCGATCTCTTTTTTCAGCATACAGTCAAGCCAGATCCGCATGCTGCGGCCGTTGCCTTCCCGGAAGGGATGCGCGATATTCATTTCCACATACTTTTCGACAATTTCATCAAAGGTGGATTGAGGCATTTTATCGATGTTCTCAAGGGCATTTTCCAGATACATCAGGGGGGCAAAGCGGAAGCTTCCCTTTGCAAGGTTTACCCTGCGTATCTGTCCTGCAAATTCATAAATATCCTCAAACAGATATTTATGAATCGCCTTCAGAGAGGAAAAGCTGCCGGCCTCCAGTTTATCCAGCATACCGCTTTGAAAAAGATCGGCCGCTTTTTTCTTGCTGATCCTCTCTTCCTCCCGGGCGAGCTCTGCCGAGCTCGTAAGTCCCAGCTTATTTTCAAGCGCCATACCCTGCCTCCTTCTCCCATGCTGCGCCGCTCCGATTTGTTTTTCCGTCTCCTACCTGCAGTACCCCGTCCCCAGATCCACCACATTCCGAAGCGCCTCGCCTTTCCGGAAGCGTTCCAGATTTTCCGCAAAGATGTCGCAGATCTGAGAGAGCGTCTCCGGGAGGGAATAGCCGCCGGAGATGTGGGGCGTGATCAGCGCGCCCGGCGCGCTCCAGAGGGGATGCTCGGGCGGAAGGGGCTCCGGATCCGTCACATCCAGGGCGGCGCCGGCGATCCTGCCCGCATACAGCGCCTCGCACAGCGCGTCCGTATCGATGGCGGTGCCCCGGCCCACGTTCAGCACAATAGCGTTGGGCGAAAGAAGGGCGATCCGTTCCCGGTTCAGAACGTGATAGGTGGAGGCGTTTCCGGGCAGGCTTAAGGCCACCACGTCCGCCTGTGGCAGGAGGCTGTCCAGCTCGTCCATGCCGCAGAGCCTGTCCACCTGGGGCGGCTTTGCGCCCACGCGCCGCTTGATGCCGATGGTATGGCAGCCGAGCGCCTTCATTTTTCCGGCAAAGGTGCTTCCGATGTCTCCCAGGCCGATCACGAGCACGGTGGTTCCCTGGATCACGCCCACGTGGCCTTCCCGTTTCCATTCCCTGCGCTCCTGATCGGCGTAGTACAGGTTCAGCTTTTTGCGGAGCATGAAAAGACAGGCGATCATGTGCTCGGAGATTGCAAGGCCATAGGCTCCCGTCGCATTGGTCAGCACCGCTCCCTCCGGAAGAAGGCCAGGCTCACAGTAGCCCTCCGTTCCCGCGTTATTCAGCTGCAGCCACTTCAGTCTCGGCGCCCAGCCGATCTGAGAAGGGCTGTCCAGATTTCCGAGTATCACGTCCGCATCGGAAAGCAGCTCCGGTGTGATCTCGCTTTTCCGTTTGAAAACGAGCTCCTCAGGCCCGGCCGCCTTTTTGATTTTATTTTTCTGTTCTTCCGTAAAGGGAGGCGTTACCACGATCTTCATTCCTTTTCCAGAACCTCCATCATATCCCTGACATTCTGCGCGATATCCCCGCCAAAAACCGCGGAGCCGGCCACGATGATGTTCGCTCCGGCCTCCAGGACAAGCGAAACGTTTTCCTTCGTAATTCCGCCGTCCACCTCGATATCCACGTTCAGCCCTCTTTCCTCGATCATCCTTCTTGCCTCACGGATGCGGGCCGTGGAGGCGGGAAGATATTTCTGACCGCCGAAGCCGGGCTCCACCGTCATCACCAGAAGCATATCGATCTTGTCCAGATATTTTTCCACACAGCGGATGGGGGTCGCAGGCTTCACGGACAGCCCCGCCTTCCTGCCCAGGCTGTGGATCCAGTCCAGCGTCTCCTCCACATTGCTGCAGGCCTCCAGATGCACCGTAATGATATCCGCTCCGCATCTGGCAAAATCGGCCGCGTAGCGGGTCGGCTCCTCCACCATCAGATGCACGTCAAAAATGATATCCGTATATTTTCTCAGGGAAGAGACAACGCACATCCCGAAGGAAATGGAAGGCACAAACATGCCGTCCATGATGTCGATGTGCAGATATTTCGCTCCCGCCTGCTGTACCAGGTCGATCTGTTCTCCCAGCCTTGCGCAGTCAGCCGCCAGGATGGATGGGGACAATATATTCATATTACCTCTTTCTTTGCCGCCATAAGGCGGCGTTTTTTGAGTAAAAAAAGCGAGTTTGATAAGACGACTGCTGCCGGCTCCCCGAAAAAAGGGAAGCCGGCAGAGGCGCTTTTATCCTGTTTTATCCATGGGAAAACGCGCCTAAACGCGTTTTCCCCGATCCGTCCGCAGAGCGTTATTTCACAAAATCCTTTACCTTCGCGTAGATGCCGTCTCCGTCCAGGCCGTACTTTGCCACGAGAGCGGAAGCCGTGCCGGATTCTCCGAACACGTCGTTGATGCCGATGCGCAGTACGGGAGTGGGAGCCTTCTCACTGAGGGCTTCGCAGACCGCGCCGCCAAGACCGCCGATGATGGTATGTTCTTCCGCCGTCACCACTTTTCCGGTCTTCTTCGCGGATTTTACGATCAGCTCCGTATCCAGGGGCTTGATGGTGTGGATGTTGATGACCTCCGCGCTGATTCCGTCGGCGGCCAGCTGATCCGCAGCCTCAAGGGCGGAGGACACGCAGATTCCGGTGGCGACGATGGTCACGTCGGTGCCTTCGCGCAGAAGCACGCCCTTGCCGATCTCAAAGTGATAGTCCTCTCTGTCGTTGATGACCGGAACCGCAGCGCGTCCGAAGCGCAGGTAAACGGGGCCCACATATTCAATGGCGGCCTGAACCGCGGCTCTTGCTTCCACCGCGTCGCTGGGATTGATGACCACCATGCCGGGAACGGCGCGCATCAGGGCCATATCCTCCAGGCACTGATGGGACGCTCCGTCCTCTCCTACGGTGATGCCCGCATGGGTAGCGCCGATCTTCACGTTCAGATGGGGATAGCCGATGGAATTGCGCACCTGCTCATAGGCACGGCCGGACGCAAACATGGCGAAGGTGCTGGCAAAGGGAATCTTTCCCGTTGTGGAAAGACCTGCCGCGATTCCCATCATGTTGCATTCCGCGATACCGCAGTCGATGTGGCGGTCGGGGAACGCCTTCTGGAACGTATTCGTCTTTGTCGCATTTGCCAGATCGGCATCCAGAACCACGAGATCGGGATACTGTGCGCCGAATTCAGCGAGAGCCTTTCCATAGGCCTCTCTGGTGGCCATTTTCTGCACGGTCTTCGTTACTTCTGACATAATGCTTCACCTGCTTTCTCCAAATCTGCCATGGCAACCGCAAACTCCTCGTCGTTGGGAGCCTTTCCGTGCCAGTCCACATTGCCCTCCATGAAGGAAACGCCCTTGCCCTTCAGGCTGTGCGCGATGATCGCGGTGGGCATGCCCTTCGTTTCTCTCGCCTCTTTGAACGCGGCGCGCAGCTCGTCAAAATCATGCGCGTTCACGTTGATCACATGGAAATTGAAGGCTTCAAACTTTTTATCAATGGGATAAGGGGAGCAGACCTGATCGATGGGGCCGTCGATCTGAAGGCCGTTGTTGTCCACGATCACCACCAGGTTGTCCAGCTTGCGGAAGCCCGCGAACATGGCTGCCTCCCAGACCTGGCCTTCCTCGATCTCACCGTCTCCCAGGAGGGTGTATACGCGGAAGTCCTTCTCATCCAGCTTTGCGCCAAGCGCCATTCCCACCGCGGCGGAAACGCCCTGTCCCAGGGAGCCGCTGGACATATCAACGCCGGGCGTATACTGTTTGCAGGGATGGCCCTGCAGATAGGAGCCAAGATGTCTGAGCGTGGTCAGATCCTCCACCGGGAAATAGCCTCTGTGCGCCAGGGTGGAGTACAGAGCGGGGGCATTGTGTCCCTTGGAGAGCACAAAACGGTCCCTTTCCGGCATATCAGGATTTTTGGGGTCAACGTTCATCTCTTCAAAATAGAGATAGGTAAAAATATCAGCTGCTGAAAGAGATCCGCCCGGATGTCCGCACTTCGCGCTGTGCACGCCGGTGATGATTCCTTTACGGATCTCGTTCGCCATTTTGGCGAGTTCAAGATTCTCCATAAAACTTCTCCTTTTTCGCCGCCTCAGGCGGCATTTTATTCGTGAGGAACGGCGAAAGCCGTTCTTCGGCACGAACGTAGTTCGTGCACACCTCCGTTTTTCAGTAGTTTAACCTATTTTACCCCTGTTTGTCCATAGTAAGCGTTCGCGCCGTGCTTTCTGTAGTAATGCTTGTCCTGAAGCTCCTGGGGCGCGGGCTGGATACGGGGGTTGATGGTTTCCGCACGGTAGGCCATTTTGGCGACCTCTTCGAGCACGACCGCATTATGCACCGCCTCGTGGGCATCCTTTCCCCACGCGAAGGGGCCGTGATTTTTACAGAGAACCGCAGGAACGGCGGACGGATCCTTGCCCATCGCCTGAAATTCGTTCACGATCAGATGGCCGGTGTTCTCCTCATATGCCTCGTCGATCTCCTCTTTGGTCAGGCACCGCAGGCAGGGAACCTCTCCGTAAATGTAATCCGCATGGGTGGTTCCGTAGCAGGGGATGCTCCTTCCGGCCTGCGCCCAGCTCGTCGCATAGGAGGAATGGGTATGGACGATCCCGCCGATCCCGGGGAACGCCTTGTAAAGCTCCACATGGGTGGCGGTATCGGAGGAGGGGTTGTACTTTCCTTCCACCTTGTTTCCGTTCAGATCCACGATCACCATGTCGTCCGGGGTGAGCTTATCGTAATCCACGCCGCTGGGCTTGATGGCGAACAGGCCGCTTTCCCGGTCGATCTCGCTCACGTTTCCCCAGGTAAAGGTCACAAGCCCGTATTTGGGAAGCAGCATGTTGGCTTCATAAACTCTTTTTTTCAGCTCTTCTAACATTTTTCCTCCATTCCGAAGCGCTTTAGCGCTGAGAAATTGCGGATGCGATTTCTCCGTTGCGCAAGGATACTTCGTATCCTGGGGATTTGTGACGCTTCGGCACAAATCCCGATTGAAAAATGTGCTATCGAGCGCATTTTTCAATCTTCATGCCTTTCCGGGCCGGTGCGCCTCATCCGGCGGGGCCGGCCCTTTCTTTCTGCATTTCACCCTTCGCCTTCTGCTGATCCTGCGCTTCAGCGCAGCAGGCGGGTCAGATCAGAGATTCCACAGCCGCCTTTTCAATGGGAAGTCCGGCGGTATAGCGCTTCACAAATTCATTGAAGCCCTCCACATCCTTTTCCTCCGGGCTGATGGTCACGCCCTCCTGTCCGGCAAATACGGCCCGGTTCAAAAATGCGGCGAGGCTTTCTCCCTCTTCCTTATGAAGCATATAGGAAGCCAGCAGGGCAATGCCCCACGCGCCGCCCTCTCCCGCCGTTTCCATCACGGTAACGGGCGCGTTGACGGCCGCCGCCAGGATCTTCTGGCCCACTTCCTTCGTCTTGAACAGGCCGCCGTGGCCCATCAGGCTGTCGATCTGCACGCCCTCCTCCTTCAGCAGGATGTCCAGGCCGGTCTTCAGAGCGCCCAGGGAGGTGAACAGATGCACGCGTATGAAGTTTGCCAGATTGAAGCGGCTCTCCGGGTTTCTCACAAAGAGCGGGCGGCCCTCCTCAAAGCCGGTGATATGCTCGCCGGAAAAATAGTTGTAGGCAAGCAGTCCGCCGCAGTCCGGATCGCCCTCCAGCGCCTTGCGGTACAGGGTTCCGAACAGGTCGTTCCTGTCCACCTTCATGCCGAAGGCCTGCGTGAATTCCTCAAACAGGCTGATCCAGGCGTTCAGGTCAGAGGTGCAGTTGTTGCAGTGCACCATGGCCACCGCGCTTCCGTCGGGCGTGGTCACCATGTCGATCTCGGGATGCACCTTTTCCAGATCCTTCTCAAGAACCACCATGGCAAACACGCTGGTTCCGGCGGACACGTTGCCGGTGCGCTGCGCCACGCTGTTGGTCGCCGTCATTCCGGTTCCCGCGTCTCCCTCGGGAGGGCAGAGAGGAATGCCCGCCTGCAGGCTGCCGCTCACGTCCAGGAGCCTTGCGCCCTCCTCCGTCAGCGTTCCCGCGTTCCCGCCCGCAAGAAGGATCTCCGGAAGGATGCCGGAAAGCTTCCAGGGGTAGCCCTGATCCGCAATCAGCCCTTCAAAGGTATCGATCATGGAAGCGTTGTACTGCTTCGTTTCCGCGTCGATGGGAAGCATCCCTGCCGCCTCGCCGATTCCAAGCACCTTTCTGCCGGTCAGCTTCCAGTGCACATAGCCCGCAAGGGTAGTCAGGTAGGCGATATCCTTCACATGCTCCTCCCCGTTCAGGATCGCCTGATAAAGGTGGGCAATGCTCCATCTCTGGGGAATGTTGAAATGAAAGGCCTCCGTCAGCTTCACGGATGCTTCCTCCGTGATGGTGTTCCTCCAGGTCCGGAAGGGCACCAGCATTTCCCCGTTCCCATCAAAGGGGAGGTATCCGTGCATCATGGCGCTGAAGCCCAGCGCGCCCACCGTTGTCAGGGTGACGCCGTATTTTTCCTGTACATCCTTCGCCATGTCCGCATAGCAGTCCTGCAGTCCGCTCCAGATATCCTCCTGGCTGTAGGTCCAGATATTGTTTTCATAACGGTTTTCCCACTCATGGCTTCCGGAAGCGATGGGGGCGTTGTTTTCCCCGGTCAGAACCGCCTTGATCCTGGTGGAACCGAATTCAATTCCAAGGGTTGTCTTCCCCTCCAAAATCATCTGTTTTGCATCCATAATACTCTCCATTCCGGAGCGTAGCAACGGGGCGGACAGAAATCGCGGATGCGGTTTCTGTCCTGCCATCCAGGCAATTTGTGACGCTCCGGCACAAATTGCCGCCTGAAGCATAAGGCCATCAGGCTTATGCTTCAGGCAATCTCCAATCCGTTCTTATCTGTAATAAATGCTGTTCCAGCGAAGCTCGTTTTTCAGGCCTCTTACAGTAGTGTTCCTGTCAATGACTACGCTCTCGATTCCCATGGCGTCGGCCCAGTCCACCATCTGGTCAACGGTCAGATCATAGGAGAATGCGGTGTGATGCGCGCCGCCTGCCAGGATCCAGGCCTCCGCTCCTGTGGCAAGATCCGGTTCGGGTGTCCAGAACGCCGTCGCAACGGGAAGCTTGGGCATTTCCTTCTCGCACTTTTTGCAGTTGACCGCATTGATGATCAGGCGGAAGCGGTTTCCAAGGTCAACCAGGGAGGTGGCGACTGCCGGGCCGGTCTTTGAAGTGAATACCAGACGGGCGGGATCCTCTCTGTTCCCCATGGAAAGAGGCTGTACCTTGATGGAGATCGGGCCGTCCGCGATCGTCGGGCAGACCTCGAGCATGTGCGCCTGCAGGATGCCTTCCTTTCCGGAGATCAGATTATAGGTGTAATCCTCCATGAAGGAGGTTCCCTTCGCGTTGGGGATCCCTGCAGTCATGATCTTCATCAGGCGCACCATGGCGGCCGTCTTCCAGTCGCCCTCTCCGCCGAAGCCGTAGCCCTTTTCCATCAGCCTCTGGATCGCAAGGCCGGGAAGCTGCTTCAGGCCGCCAAGCATGCCGAAATGGGTGACGATCGCCTGATAATTGCCGTCCTCCAGGAATTTCTCCAGGCCGATCTCGATCCTGGCCTGCTCCGCCACGTGTCTTCTGAATTCTTCCGGATCTCTTCCTTCCAGAAGGATGTTGTATCTGCTGTAATATTCCTCCACCAGAGCATCCACATCGGCCTGCGCCACGGCGTCCACATACTCCACCGCGTCGTTCACGCAGTAATGGTCGATCTCCCAGCCGAACTTGATCTCGGCTTCCACCTTATCGCCTTCGGTAACGGCAACGTTGTTCATGTTGTCGCCGATCCGGCAGACTCTGATATGGGAGGATTCCATCAGCCCGATGGCCGTTCTCATCCAGCCTGCCAGCTTTTCCTGTACGGCGGCGGAGGCCCAGTGTCCCACGATCACCTTGCGCTCGATGCCCATGCGGGAAACGATGTGGCCGTATTCTCTGTCTCCGTGCGCAGACTGGTTTTCATTCATGAAATCCATGTCGATGGTGTCGTAGGGAATCTCCTCGTTGAACTGGGTGTGCAGATGGCACAGGGGCTTTCTGTACTCCTTCAGTCCCAGGATCCACATCTTGGCCGGAGAGAAGGTGTGCATCCAGGTGATCACGCCTGCGCACTCCGCATCCTCGTTTGCTGCGTTCAGGGTTCTGCGGATGGTGGCCGGGTCGATGAGCGTGGGCTTTAACACCACCTCAAAGGGAAGCTTTCCCGAAGCGTTTAAGCCCTCCACGATCTTCGCGGAATGCTCCGCCACCTTCCTCAGGCACTCGTCCCCGTACAGATCCTGGGAACCGGTGCAGAACCAGAACTTGTAATTTGCTCCTGTTTTCATGTTTACCTCCTGTTTGCCGCCTTTGGCGGCATTAATTTTGTAAAAGAACGGCGAAAGCCGTTCTTTGGCACGAACCGGAGGGTTCGTGCCGGCCTCCTTGTCGGAGCGCCTTTTGCTCCGAAATTTATGTTTTATCCGAAAGCCGTTTTACGGAATCCCGCTCCACGATCTCCGGGTCAAACTCGTATGTTCCGTCAAAGCTGTTGTTTCTGAGCATCGCCAGCAGATTTTCCGCAGCCTTTGCCCCCAGTCTGTCCGCCGGGTGGCGCACGCTGGTAAGTCTGGTTTCCGCCAGCTTCGCAAGCTCTGAATCGTCAATGCTGATGAGGGAAATGTCTTCCGGAATCCGGATCCCTTCCTCCTTGAAAAGCTCCTCCAGCAGGAAGGCGAGCTTGTCGTTGTAGCAGAAAACGGCGGTACAGTCCTGAAAGCAGCGCAGAATCCCGGCACGGTAGTCGGAAAAGTTTTTTTCTCCCTCCGTATCCAGCCACATCGTTCCCTGATCCCCTGCCGGTATAGCTGCTTTCCGGCAGGCATTCAGATAGCCCTCATATCTCAAATGCCCCTGGCCGTCGTCAAACTTCATCAGGGCTCCGATCCTTCTGTGTCCTGCATTTACCAGATACTCCACTGCCCGCATCGCCGCAAGCCTGTCGTTCAGCGTCACATGAGGCAGGGGGAGCTGCGGATAATAGCTGTTCATGAAAAGAATGGGAACTCCCCGTTCCATCAGCTTTTCGATCAGAGGGAGATTGGGGTTGGGCAGGCCGCTCTTGGTGGCTTCCATGATGATCCCCGCCGCGTCGTCCCTGCTGATGATGTCTTCAAGGACGATCCTTTCCCGCTCAAGCTGGTTGTTGGTAAAGGCGATCTGAACGGAATAGCCCCTTTCAAACAGATCGTTTTCGATCCCCTGAATGGTTTTGGGAAAAATATAGCTGTCCACATAGGTGGAAATCACGGCAATCCTAGTTCTGTTTTCCAGCGCAGCCTGCCGGTTATCGCAGACATAGGTGCCGCTGCCCCTGCGGCGCGCAAGAAGCTGTTCCTCCTCAAGAAGGGCCAGCGCATGACGGACCGTCTGCCTGGAAAAGCCGTACAGGGCGGTCAGCTCGTTTTCCGAGCTCATTTTTTGTCCCGGCGCAAGCTCCCCGCTCTGAATCTCCTCCCGGAGAAGGGCCGCAAGCTGCAGGTATTTCGCTTCCTTTTTCAAAATCTCAACGCCCCTCCCTTCAGCTTGTCCGTTCCTGGTTGTACTATTATTCTTTCTAAGTTGTACTGAATTCGGAGGCCATTTTCTGCGCATCTGTTCCCATTTGGGCAGAAATCCCGTTTTTCTGCAGGGCAGCGCCGTCCCGGCCGGCATATGTTGTGCACCTTTGCAGCTTTCTGCGCCCTTATATCCGTACAATTCCGTTAATTTCAATATATTCCATTCCTTACGGCGTGTCAATATGAATTTATGAAAAGAAAGGGATTTTTGCAGGGTATTTTTTTCATATAAAATTCTTTGACCGCACCTGCAGCAGGATCAATTCAGTCATCAACAAAGTATGATTTTCATGCAGCAATCAAAATACCGTTTCCAAAAGTTGTATGATACAATTTTTAGATCAGCAGATTCGGCACCTTTCAAAAACTGCATTTTCAATGGAAAGTAACTGTTCAAAGATTAAAAATTGAATTATACGCCAATATTTAAGAAGAAATTTTGAAAAGGAAAAATTTTTCAAAAAAATTCTTGACAGGTGGATCGAAACTGGTTAAAATAATCCATGTTGCAGACGTGAGCAGAGTGCATGAGGCAGCGCAGGCCCAGATAGCTCAGTTGGTAGAGCAGAGGAC
>DWWS01000022.1 GCA_019119595.1 Candidatus Eisenbergiella merdavium
GCGTTCATCCTGAGCCAGGATCAAACTCTCTTGTTTAATCTTTGGTTCCGATCAACTCTGGTCAATCTTTCCCGTTTTTACTGTCTTTGGGTTGCTCCCTTCCTCTTCCGATTCCGGGAACCGTTCCTCTGAATTATTCTTTTAGAATTTTCAGGGTTGCATTACTGTTTATTTGTCAAGGTTCTTTCGCTCTGACTTTTGGCCAGAGCCGCTTCTTTTCAGAAGCTCTGCGGCCTTCTTCCAGCCGTCTGGCCCTTTCAGGCCTTCGTGCTTTTCTCAGCCGCAACGGTGATTATCTTATCACACGTTGTTTCTTAAGTCAAGCACTTTTTTCAACTTTTTTATTTTGTTGATTCTTGCTTGCCACCACTTCCGCGGTGGAGCTTTAGTATAGCACCAGTTTTCTCCAGATGTCAACATTTTTTTGCAAATTCTTTTTACTTTTTTTCAACTCAAATTTTACATACCATATCTGGTGTATTCTTTTCTATATCTTGTGCTTTCTTTCATATTTAAATGGAACCAGAGGCGATGGACCGCAGCCATTCCGTAATGCGGTTTGCTTCATAGAGCTTCGTCAGCCATTCGCTTTCCTGTGTCCATGCCATGATCTGCCTGCCAAATTCTCCGGTGGGAAACGTCTGAATGACGCAGTACATGATCCAGGCTGCCACAATTATCTCTGCGATTCCCGCCGCAAGGCCAAGAACGCTGTTCAGAAAGCTGATGATCGGGAGCTTCACAATCGCTTTAAGGGATTTCATGATAATTCCGAACAGATGGAGGAGAATCCCTATGATAATAAGAAGTATGACCGAAATGACTCCGTTTTTTATTTCATCCGAGCGAAAGCTTGCAACAGCCATGATCACCAGAGCCAGGACAAACAGGGCCGCAACCAGGGATATCAAACGGTAGATCTCCTCGGCAAGGCCATTTTTAAACCCTCTCCACGCACGCCAGGCAGCAAGAAGCAGCAATGCGGGAAGCAGCAGGTTGATATTCATTCGTAAATCCTCACTTATTTCATTTCAATGGTATCAATGCTCTCCTGGGAAACAGCCAGATAGCGGTTTCCTCGAACAGGCGCGAACAGAAGGTAGGGCGTTTCAAAATCACCGTTAAACCGCTCCACGCCGTTCATATTGGCCAGAAGGCATTGTGTTTCATTATAAATAATAATATCGTCCTTTCTGAAAATAATATCCTTATAATCCATATCAAAAAACAGGGAGGTTTCTACCTGTCCGGAGGTATTATAGACATCCAGCCTGTATGTTCCTGCGCCTGTGGTATCCAGGAAAACAAGGCCAATGTGGGTATTATTATAAAAAACACTCTGGATTTCCTCATTATTCAAAAGAACATCCGCCACGCTCTTAGGCCTCTGGCCGCCCCCATAGATCACCAGTCTGTTATCGGCAACCGCAAAAGAGGTATCATTATCCAGAAAAGCAAGAAACGGAATGACCGCATTCGCATAATCGAAGCCGCTGACAAAGTTATCCACGTAGTTCTGCCCCACCGAACTGAAATTGTAAAATGCGACGCTGCTTTTTGCCGCGCCATTATCTACGGTCAAATAGGACACCGATAAAAGAGAGCCGTCAGGGGACAGCGCAAGAGCCGCCGGGTAACCGCTGTTCTGCATGGTCGTCCTGATATAGGCAATCGTCTCGCCCATGGTGCCATAGAGATAAATCCAGGTAATGCCCGTATCCTCCAGAACAGCGGCAACCATTCCGCTTTCGGATACGGCAAGCTCCCGAATGGGAAGGTTGGTATCTATCTCTATGTAATTGCCGTCCTGGCCGATGCTGTATACGATATGTCCGTTATAATCCGCAACGGCCACCCGGGTTCCGGCCACGCGGACCATGGGCTCCTGCATTTCATAGGCCTGGTTCCATACCGCGTTTCCCTTCGCATCCATATAGCGGATACCGTCGCCGCTGTATGAGAGAAAACCGCTCCCATAACTGAGACAAATGGAACCGTCATACTGCTGCCGCGCAATGGAGGAAAGGATCACATAGCTTGTGTACACCTGATTCTTCAGCTGCACATACACAAGCACTCCAAGAAATGCAAAAACAAAAATCACAAACAGGGTTCTTCCAAATACAGCCAGCCGGTGCTTCTGAATCAGCGCGCCAAAATCGCGTGATTGCGCTTCACCGGCTTTCTGTTCCGCTCTTTTCTGCAGATAAGTCCGTACGTTGATCATGAAATTTCCTTTTCTGTTCTCTGCTGTCACTATGGCAATGCAAAAAATGCCTTAAAAATCCCGAAAAAAAGATATCTACGATAGTATATCACAAACTTCTGCATTTTGCGACCAAATGCTCTATTCCTGTGGAAGAAGGATTTTCTGGCCCGGAATGAGATGATTCGGATTTTCAAGCCGGTTCAGCGCGGCAATTTCTCCCACCCGGTCCGTGTTTCCATACTGGCGTCTGCAGATTGCCGCAAGGCTGTCCCCGCGCTTGACAACATAGGTCACAGTTTCAGCCGATGCAGCCTGTGCGGCAGCTTCCGTCACTTCCGCTGTTTCTGCCTTTCCTGTTGTTTCTTCCGTTTCTGTCGTTCCTTCTGTTTCTGTCGTTCCTTCTGTTTCTGTCGTTACTGCCGATTCCGTCATTTCTGCCGCTCCCGCGTCTTCCTTTTGTTCTATCTCCGATTCCGGGCTGAACTCAGAAACCGGATCCGCTCCGCTCTCCGATTCAGGCCGAGCGGCGGACGAGCCGTCCTCCTGTACCGGGGAAGCGGCCGAAGGCTCCTGAACAAGAGATTCCTGAATTTCCGGAAATGTCTCCGCCGCAGCTTCTGCCGCTGCTTCCTGTACGATGCCCTCAGAGGGCGTCAGCTGTGTTTCCTCCACGATCAGGACGCCGTTTTCGGGAATGTTCGCCGTATTGCCGCCTCCCGAACCTCCTCCCGGATTCCCACCGTCCGGATTCCCGCCTTTCAGCTCGTCCAGTGCCTGTGTGAAAAAGTTTGCGACTTCCTCCGCATCCTGATATCCGTTCACGGAGGTCACTGCTGCCGCGCAGAGTCCAAGCAGAACAGCAAGCGCCGCTGCTTTTATCCGAAATGCCGTCCTCTTTCCGCTTCCTTCCGGACTGTCCGGGAATCTGCCGGTCCGCCTGTTCCGTTCCTGTCCCATAAGTCTGCGGGCAGCCTCCCGGCCCGTCTGCGCTGCATGGATCACCTTTTCTTCCTGCGAGGCGGGCGTTTTTTCTCTTTCCTCCTTTTCTCCCTTTTCCGGCCTCTGTTGATCCCCTTTCAGATCATAAACCATCGGACTCCGTCTGATTCTGCGCGGCTCCTCCTGTCCGCTCTGCAGCTCCCTGGGACTGCTCTGCGGCTCCTGTGCCCTTCTCGCCGTCCTGTGCCTGACCTCAACCGTCTTTTCCCCGGGCTGGTTCTGGTGCATGGCGATCAGATAGGACTGCATGTCCTCATTCTGCTCATAAAAAATGAAATAGCCATCCAATGGCGTAGAAAAGCCGTCTTCAAAAAAGGCCCAGGCTTCTTTTTCATCGAAGGTCACTTCTCCGATCCTGGGCTGCAGGGCAAAATATCTGCTCTCCATCAGCTCCCAGCCCGGTTCCTCTTTTGCCGCTCCGTAAATGAAATAATAAGAAACCTCTCCTTCCTGCTCCCGTTTCCCGTAAAGGCAGAAATCCGCTTCATTTTCCCGGTACTGAGTGAGCAGGGTATGTACATAATCCTCCATGTAGATCTTATGACAGGGATCCGTTTTTCCTGTCTGTATCACGTTTTTCGGAATCTGCATGCCTCCACCGCCTTTTTTTCTTTCAATATAGCAGAGGGAACGCGCACATTTTATCGGAACCTGCGGCCGATACAGTTTTTTTCCTGCCAGAAAGAGGTGCAAAGCGACAAAAAAAGAGAAAGGGTGCAAAGGCATCCTTTCCCTGTAAGGTCTCCAGTTTTATTCAAAGCAAAAAACGGTAGCGGTATGATATTCTCTGTCCGGTCCGAAAACGGCGGAGGGAAATTCAGGCTCGTTCGCCGTATCCGGATAATACTGCGTTTCCAGGCAGAACGCGCCTCTGCGTCCGTATTTGGCGCCGCCCTTTCCAGCGCGTCCGGACAGGCCGTTTGCCGTATAGAACTGAACGCCGGGCAGATCAGTATATACCTTCATCTTCCTGCTTCCCGCTGCATTGTCCGCACAGGCAACCAGGCGCAGGCTTCCGTCACAGCCGTTCAGACACCAGTTATGGTCGTAGCCGCCAACCATGGTAAGCTGCTCCCAGTCCGCGTCAATCTCCGCACCGATCTTCTTAGGCACACGAAAATCCATAGGCGTTCCTTCCACAGGAGCCAGCTTTCCGGTGGGAATTGCGCCGGGAACGATTTCCGTAAAGGCATCCGCATACAGCGTCATCACATGATCGCCGATATCTCCCGCGTCATGTCCGTCCAGATTGAAATAGGTATGATTCGTCATGTTCAGAATCGTCTTTTTGTCGCTGGTTCCCGCATATTCCAGCTTCAGCTCGTTCTCCTCGGTCAGAGTATAGGTGATCTGAAGCTTTTTGTTTCCGGGGAATCCCAACTCTCCGTCCGCCATTTCAAGAGAAAAGGTAACGCTGTTATCGCCTTCGGCAGCGTCCCAGACCCGCTTATGGCTTCCCAGCTCCTTGTGGCTGTGCAGATTGTTCGGTCCGTCGTTCACGTCAAGGTGATATTCCACGCCATCGATGGAAAATCGGGCTCCCGCGATCCGGTTCGCGTTGGGCGCGATCACCGCTCCGAAAAAGCAGTCGTTATCAAAATATTCCTCAAGAGTATCATAGCCCATCACCACATCGGCGCATTTTCCATCCTTATCCGGCACGATCAGGCGCACGAGTATGGCTCCGAAATCCGTCACCACAGCCTTCATCCCCCTGCTGTTTTCCAGTGTATAGAGGGAAACCTCTTTTCCGTCCTTTGATACCCCAAATTTTTCTTTCCGCATGTTTACCTCTTTCCTTTGCCGCCGCAGGCGGCATTTTACCCGGCGCGAACCGCGTTCGCGCACGCCTCTTTCTTTTGCCGCTGCAGGCGGCATTCGCTACATTTCCGTCCTGCCCTCCAGCGCGCGCAGAAGGGTGACCTCGTCGATGTATTCCAGGTCTCCTCCCACGGGAACGCCGCTTGCGATCCTGGTCACCCTGATTCCAGTGGGTTTGATCAGCTTTCCGATGTACATGGCTGTCGTTTCGCCCTCCAGGCTGGAATTGGTGGCGATGATCACTTCCTTCACATCGCCCTTCAGGCGGTGCATCAGCTCCTTGAGCCGGATATCGTTGGGGCCGATGCCAAGCATGGGAGAAATTGCTCCATGCAGGACATGATAAACGCCCTCATATTTTCCCGTTTTTTCATAGGCCGCAAGATCGCGGGTGTTTTCCACCACCATGATGGTGGAATGGTCGCGCTTTTCATTGGAGCAGATGGGGCATTTCAGCGCATCCGTCAGGGTGAAGCATTCCTCACAGTAGCGCACGTGCTCCTTCGCGTCCGTCATGGAGCGGGCAAGCTTCTCCACCTTTCCCTTCGGCATGTTGATGATGTGAAAAGCGAGCCGTTGGGCCGATTTGCTTCCGATGCCGGGAAGGGCGGCCAGCTCCTCGATCAGTTGATTGATATATCCGCTGTAAAGGTCCATCAGAACGGGAAGCCTCCGCCAAGGCCGCCGGTCATTTTACCCATCAGCTCCGCGTTGGCCTCATCCGCCTGACGCAGCGCCTCATTTGCGGCGGCGACGATCAGATCCTCCAGCATCTCAATATCCTCGGGATCCACTACCTCCTCGGTCAGCTTCACCTTCGTGATCTCCTTCTTTCCGGTCACCGTAACCTCAACGGCTCCGCCTCCGGCTTTGGCCGTAAACTCCTTCGTCTCCAGCTCCTTCTGGCCTTCCTCCATCTGGCGCTGCATCCGCTGTGCCTGCTTCATCAGGTTATTCATGCTTCCGGGCATTCCGCCTCCCGGAAATCCGCCTCTTTTTGCCATTTGCTACCTCCGTTCATTACTTTTTCTTAACTTTATTCCATTTCTATGTCCATGTGGATGATCTTTGTCAGATCCACATGGTTTTCTTCAAAATCCCGGTCGCCTCTGCTGGCCTGGAAATTGACCTCTATGCTTTTCTGAGAAAATTCGGAAAGAAGCCGTTCCAGCTCCTCCCGGTTTCCCTCCTGCTTCAGAAAATAGTCCGAGGCAAGACCGTCCTCCAGAACGATCATGAGACGGTTGTCCCCGCCCAGGCTGAGCCTGGCTTTTTTCAGGTAAAGCTTCATCGGCATGGAGGTCTGTCCCACCAGCCCCGGCCAGTTCTCCACGATTTTTTTCACATCCTCCGGAATGGCCCTGGGAAGCTCGGGACGCTTCGGAGGAGAAACGGATGCGGCTCCTGCCGCCGCTGTGATCTGGCCTGCTGCAGGCTGGGCGGCCTGTACCACGATCCCCTCCTCCACGCGCTGTTCCAGAGCGCGGATCCGATCCAGCAGGGATTCGGTATCGGATTCCATCTGGGGCCTGCAGAGCCGGATCAGGGCGATCTCGATCATGATCCGCTTCTGGGTGGCATAGCGGAGCCTTCCGGACAGCTCGGACAGCTCTCTGATATACCGGATCACGGCGTCCACCTCAACCATATCCGCTTCCTGAGAAAGCCTGGAAAGATTGTCGGTGGACATGTCAATCACGTCCTCCATGCCTTCTTTGTCTGAGGTTTTCACCAGAAGGAGATTCCTCAGGTACCAGGTAAAGTCGGACACAAACTGGCCCAGCTCCCTGCCCTGCATCACCACCTCCTCCAAAAGCCGGATGCAGTCCGTCACGTTGCGCGCAAGCACCGCGCGAAGGAGACGGCTGAACACCTCCGTGTCTACGGCTCCCAGCACATCCAGGGCATCGTCGTAGGTGAGCGTTTTTCCATAATGAAAGGCGATGCACTGATCCAGCAGGCTCAGAGCGTCTCTCATGGAGCCGTCCGCCGCCCGCGCGATATAACGCAGCGCCTTTTCCTCAACCTGCTGGCCCTCTTCCTCCATCAGCTCCCGCATCCGGTCCGCGATGGTCTCAATGGAAATCCGCTTGAAATCATATCTCTGGCAGCGGGACAGAATGGTGACGGGGATCTTGTGCACCTCCGTTGTCGCCAGGATGAAGATCACGTAGGACGGGGGCTCCTCCAGCGTTTTTAACAGCGCGTTGAAGGCTCCGATGGAGAGCATGTGCACCTCGTCGATGATGTAAACCTTGTATTTTCCCTCTGCGGGAGAATAGGATACCTCATCCACAATTTCCCGGATGTTGTCCACGCCGTTGTTGGAGGCCGCGTCGATCTCGATCACGTTCATGCTGGCCCCAGCCGCAATGGTGCGGCAGCTCCTGCATTCCCCACAGGGAGAGCCGTCCACCGGATGCTCACAGTTGACGGCTTTCGCAAAAATTTTCGCTATTGTTGTCTTTCCTGTTCCTCTTGTTCCGCAGAACAGATAGGCATGTCCGATCCTTTCGGCCGCTATCTGATTCTTCAGTGTCGTAACAATGTGGTCCTGGCCCTTCACGTCCTCAAAGCGTTCCGGGCGAAATTTACGGTAAAGAGCTGTATAAGACATATTTCCCTCTGTTTTCCTGTCCTTTTAATCGCCGAAGCTGATGCCGAGCATTTTGGCCTCTTTTACGATGGACGAGCCGGGATCCACTGTTTTCAGCTTTCCTGCCACGTCCTCCAGCGGCACCTTGACGATCTCCCGGTTTTTGTAGCCGACCATAAAGCCGTATTCGCCCTTCAGGATCAGCCTGCCCGCTTCCGAGCCAAGCCGGCTGGCGAACACTCTGTCATACGGGCAGGGCGAGCCGCCTCTCTGGGTATGACCGGGAACGGTGACGCGCACCTCCATCCCGCTCTTTTTCTGAATCTGATCTGCGATCTCATAGGACACGGAAGGATACGGATAATTCTCCATTTTTTTCTTATATTCCTTCTTGGAAAGCTTCGCGTCGTCCTTCGACATCGCACCCTCCGCCACCGCGAGGATGGTAAAACGGCTGCCGCGGGCATGGCGTTTCTGGATGGCTTCGATCACCTTATCAATATCATACGGGATCTCAGGGATCAGGATGATGTCCGCGCCTCCGGCCATTCCGGCGTTCA
Source organism: Candidatus Eisenbergiella merdavium (assembly GCA_019119595.1). Taxonomy (GTDB): domain Bacteria; phylum Bacillota; class Clostridia; order Lachnospirales; family Lachnospiraceae; genus Eisenbergiella; species Eisenbergiella merdavium. Next base: position 8,186 of record DWWS01000022.1, read on the forward strand.
GCGTCAGGAAGCCCACCTTGTGTCCCATCACCTCCACGATAAATACCCGGCCGTGGGAAGCCGCCGTGGTATGGATGTTATCGATGGCCGTCGTGGCGATATCCACCGCACTCTGGAAGCCAAAGGTCATGTCCGTTCCCCAGAGATCATTGTCGATGGTCTTGGGCAGAGTGATCACGTTGAGCCCTTCATCCTTCAGCAGATTCGCCGTCTTGTGGGTTCCGTTTCCTCCCAGGATCACCAGGCAGTCAAGCTGCAGCTTGTAATAATTCTGCTTCATCGCCTCGACCTTGTTCAGCCCGTTTTCATCCGGATCGCGCATCTGCTTGAACGGCGTTCTGCTGCTCCCCAGGATCGTGCCGCCCTTGGTCAGGATTCCGGAAAAGTCCATCCCGGTAAGCATCCGGAATTTTCCGTAGATCAGCCCCTTGTACCCATCCAGGAAGCCGTAGATCTCCACAGCCTCACCGGAATTGAACAGCGTCTTGGCAACGCCTCTCATCGCCGCGTTCAAAGCCTGGCAGTCTCCGCCGCTGGTAAGCATACCTATTCTCTTCATGATTCCTCCATTCCGGAGCGTTTTTCCTGCTCCCGCCTTAATCCCCCGTCCGTTCCCAACACACCCCACACACCAGCTGTCCGACAGGGAGTTTTGTACACATTCATAAGAATTATATAATATTTTCTTTTGAATGTACAACGTTTTTTCGCTACGAGCCGGGCAGCCGTGAGTGGAAGAAAACCGGGAAGGAAGCAGCCCGCCCGCGGGCTGTTTCCGGAACGGTTCTCTTCCACTCACGGATATGCGGCGACAGCCGCATAAGCGAAAGGCCGCAGGCCTTGAGCCTGCCCGTCGAACGGGGCCTATTCCTTTGCGCGCCGCAGTGGAAGAAAACCGGGAAGGGAACGGCCCGCCCCAAGGCGGGCTGCTCCCGGAACGGTCTTCTTCCTCTCACGGATATGCGGCGACAGCCGCATAAGCGAAAGGCCGCAGGCCTTGAGCCTGCACGGCGAACGGGGATGATTCCTTTGCGCGCCGCAGAGGAAGAAAACCGGGAAGGGAACGGCCCGCCCCAAGGCGGGCTGCTCCCGGAACGGTCTTCTTCCACTCACGGATATGCGGCGACAGCCGCATAAGCGAAAGGCCGCAGGCCTTGAGCCTGCACGGCGAACGGGGTCTATTCCCTTCCCCGCACGACGGTGCGGACAGGATAACGCAAACAGCCGGAAAATGAATCCATTTTCCGGCTGCCTGTATCTGCTTCCTTTGTAAGCGGAGATGGTGGGAGTCGAACCCACGCGCCCTTGCGGACCTATCGCATTTCGAGTGCGACCTCTTACGACCACTTGAGTACATCTCCGTTTCTTATTTTGCAACACCTATATTCTATAAGAAACGGAGCGTTTGCGCAAGTCCTAAATTTGATAATCCGCAATCCCTCTTTTCAGCCGGTCCAGGCCGTCCTGCAGGACTGAGCGGGGACAGGCCGCGTTCAGGCGCAGGAACCGTTTTCCCTGACCGCCGTACTGTTCGCCGGAGGACAGGTACAGGCCCGTTTTTTCCCGGATAAAGGCGGCTAGCTCCTCTGCGGGCGCGGGAAGGGCGGAGCAGTCCAGCCAGGAAAGATAGGTGGCCTGGGAGGGAACCACGGATACGCCCGGGATCTCCTTCGCCACGTATTCCTCAACCAGGCGTTTGTTTTCAAAGATATATCCGCGCAGGGCATCCAGCCATTCCCCGCCTTCCGTGAAGGCCGCTACGGCGGCGTCTATGGCGAAGGCGTTCGGCTCGGCCACCTCGTCGGTGTTCAGGCCGCGCCATACCTTATGGCGCAGGACCGGGTTGGGCACGGATACCGCCGCAGTCTGCAGGCCGGCCATATTGAAGGCCTTGGTGGGAGCGATGCAGGTAATGCTGTTCTCCCGGCATTTTTCGGAAACGGAGGCAAAGGGTACGTAGGAGCAGCCCGGTGCGGTCAGATCGCAGTGGATCTCATCGGAGATGACGCACACATGGTGCTTCCAGCACAGCTCGCCGATGCGCTCCAGCGTCCGGGCGTCCCAGATCTTGCCCACCGGATTATGCGGATTGCACAGGATCATCAGCGTAGTCTGCGGATCGGCGAGTTTTTCCTCCAGGTCTTCAAAATCAATTTCATAGGCTTCATATGCGCCTTTCCTGTAAACCAGAGGGCTTTCCAGCACCACCCGGCCATTGTTCAGGATGGAATTGAAAAAAATATTGTAAACCGGGGTCTGGATCAGCACCTTTTCCGCAGGCGTGGTCAGCTTGCGGACCATGCTGGAGATGGCCGGAACCACGCCCGTGCAGAAGATCAGCCAGTCCTTCTGGATCTCAAGGGAATGACGGGTTTTCCACCAGTGCATATAGGCCTGATACCATTCGTCGGGAACGATGGTATAGCCAAATACTCCGTGCGCCGCGCGCCGGGCGATGGCCTGCCGGACCTGGGGCGCCGTCTGGAAATCCATATCCGCCACCCACATGGGCAGCTCGTTTTCCGCCACGTCCCACTTCATGGAGCCGCTGTGCCGCCTGTCAACTATTTTGTCAAAATCATATTCCTCATATCTGTCATATCCGCTCATCGTCCGCCTCCCCGTCCGTCTTTTTTGTGTCGTTTCTGTCCCTGCGCGTCCGTTCGATCTGATAAACCAGATAGTCCAGACAGTCGATCCGTTTTTCTTCCCGGTGTACGTTGTTAAGAAGCTGCTTCCGGTGCTCGCTCAGCATGGAAAGCTGATCCGCCGTTTTCTCCTTCTCCTGCCAGTCCAGGAAGCAGGCGATCTGCTCTTCGCTGCAGCCCGCGTCCCGCAGATTCTCCGCCACGGCGTCTTCCGAATCATATTTTTTATGCAGAGCCCGCGTCATCCTTTCCTGCGCGCCCTTTCCGGGAAGCCTGCAGCTTCCCGAGGAACGGCAGACGGCGTTGCCCGACGGCCGACAGGCTCCGTCCTTTTTTGCCGCGGAGCATTCTGTACTTTCTTTTTTCATGGCGCGCTCCTGTCAGTCGTTCTGCGTCACATCGCTTCCGAAATATTTTTCACTCAGCTCGGAAAGCTTCCCGGAGCTGCGCATTTCATCCAGCGCCTCGTTGACCGCCGCAAGGAAGCGTTCGTTTCCCTTCGGAACGGGAACGAGGGAGGAGGTGGTGGAATCCGTTTCCGCCGCGATCTTCACCGCCGCGTCAGGATTCACGCTCAGATAGCTGGAAAAGGCGGTTTCCGCATTCAGCGTGGCGTCCACGCGGCCGGAGAGCAGCAGCTCCACGCACTGGCTCACCGAATCCACGCTGACCAGCTCGGCTCCATAGCTTTCCGCCATCTGTCCCCAGCTGCTGGTCAGATTCTGGGCGGCACGTTTTCCCGCCAGATCCTCAAAACTGTTGATCTCTGTGTTGGCCTCCGCCACCATCAGAGCGCCGTGAACGTAGGTATAGGGCTCTGAAAAATCATACTTCTCGGCTCTTTCGTCCGAATATTCCACCTCGTTGACCACGATATCCACGCGGCCCGAATCCATGGCAGCGAACAGGGAATCCCACTCGGCTTCCATAAACTGCGCTTCCACGCCGATGTATTCCGCGATCCCCTTCGCCACCTCCACATCGAAGCCCACCAGCTCTCCGCTCTCGTCGTGATAGCTGTTGGGAGAATAGGTTCCTTCCGTGCCGATGATCAGAGTTCCCCTTTCCAGAACCGTGTCCAGAAGGTCGGTTCCTTCGGAATCCTCCTGCGCGGCCTCCTGCGTCTCCGCAACCTGCGCCTCGTCTGACGCCTGCTCCGCCGCAGCTCCTGCCGCCGTGTCCTGCATTTCTGCCGCGCTCTGTGCCTCTGCTATGTTCTGTCCCTCCGTCGCGCTCTGTACCTCCGTCTGCGCCGCGCCGCTTTCCCGGCCGCAGGCCGACAGGCTCGCCGCGGCCAGCACGGCTGCCAGAAGGATTCCCGTTATTTTACCATTTCTTTTTTTCATAAATATTACCTCCATATTTTCATGCGTCAGCCGCCGCAAGCGGCATTTTTGCAAAAACAGACCCGTCTGTCCGTCGACTCCCACTCGGGGCCAGGCCCGGACCGGGATCGGTATCCTCTGTCAGTGAAGCATGCGAAGAAATTCCCGGGTGCGTTCTTCCTTCGGATGCTCAAAAAAGTCTGCGGATGGGGCTTCCTCCACCACAACGCCATTTTCCATGAAGATCACCCGGTTGGAAGCATTCCGCGCGAAGCCCATTTCATGGGTGACCACCAGCATGGTGCGTCCCTCCTGTGCAAGGCGGCGCATCACGGCGAGCACCTCCCCGGTCAGCTCCGGGTCAAGGGCGGACGTGGGCTCGTCGAAAAAAATGATCTCCGGGTCCGCCGCCACGGCGCGGGCGATCGCGACGCGCTGCTGCTGTCCGCCGGAAAGCTGGGACGGGTAATAATCATAGCGGTCCGAAAGCCCCACCTTATCCAGCGCCTCCCGGCCCGTCCGTTCCGCCTGCTCCTTCGGGATCTTCCTCGCAACGATCAGGCCCTCCGTCACATTCTGCAGGGCCGTTTTGTTGGCAAACAGGTTGTAGTTCTGAAAAACAAAGCCCGTGCGTCTGCGAAGCCCCGCCATTTCCCTCCGGCCCACATGGCCGAACCGGTAGAGCTGTCCGTCAAAGGTCATGGTTCCCGCTTCCGCTTTTTCCAGAAAATTCAGACAACGGAGCAGAGTCGTTTTTCCGGAGCCGCTGGGGCCGATGATGGCGATCACGTCTCCCCGGTTCACGGTCAGGTTCACGCCCCGCAGTACCTCCTGGCCGTCAAAGGCCTTTCGGATGTCCTTTACCTCCAGCATTCTGTTCTGTTCCATCCCGTCACCTCCGTTTTCCGCCGTAGAAATCGAGCTTTTTCTCTCCGATTCTCTGCAGCTTTGTCAGCACCGTGCAGAACAGCAGATAGATCAGTCCCACTTCTATGTAGAGGGCGAGCGACTCAAAGGTGCGCGCAACGATCCTCTGGGTCGCCATGAACATTTCCACCACCGTAATGTTGGCCGCAAGCGAGGTGTCCTTCACCAGTCCGATGAGGGAATTGGACAGCGGCGGAAACGCGGTGCGCATGGCCTGGGGAAGAATGATCCTGCGGATGATCTGCAGATAGCTCATCCCCACGCACTGTCCTGCCTCCATCTGTCCGGCCGGAACCGATTCCAGCGCCGCGCGGATAGTCTCCGAGCAGTAGGCACCCTGATTGATGGAAAACACCAGAACCGCCGCCGGAAAGGGATCGATGAGAATTCCCACATTCGGCAGGCCGTAAAATACAACGAAAAGCTGTACCAGAAGAGGCGTCCCGCGGATCACCCACACATAAAAACGGGCGAGCTGCTTCAGCCCCTGTATATTGGCAAACTGCACCAGCGCGGTAACGATGGCGATCACCAGCGCAATGGCAAAGGAGATGACCGTCAGGGGCAGCGTCATCGTCAGCCCCGGCAAGAGAATTGTCCCGAAGGATTCGATCATCAGGTCCAGGATCCTGTTTCCGGTCATTGTTTCTGCTCACTTCCTTCCCATTTTTTCATTCCGTATTGTAGTATATCTCTCCTCTTGGAAAATAGCAAATATTTATCACGAATTGCCAGCCATAGAAAGAAGCTATGGATTCACAGGTAACCCGCAACCACCCGCAAACAGCAACAAGATATGGTTTTGCTTTGACGGGAAAACCGATGAGAAAACAGCGGAAGGTCTGAGAAGGCGGATACGACAAAAACGGCTCCGCTCCGCAGCCGTCCGCCCGGAGGAGCCGTTCTTCGGTATGATTTTAAGGAGTAAGTAACTGCCGCGGCAGGCTAATCCGTCACGCAGTATTTTTTCACCGCGTTAAGCACGTCTTCCCTTTCTTCTCTCGGGTTTACAAAAATCAGCTCGAATTCCTTTCCGATGCCAAGGGCGAACACGCCGAGAATGGATTTGGCATCCACGGTCACGCTCCCCAGGATCAGATCGTATTCTCCTTCAAACTGTCTCATGGTCTGAACAAAATTCTCCGCATCTTCCGGCGTTTTCAGGAAGATCTTTACAGATTCCATTGCGCTGTCCCTCCTTTTCCCCTGCCAGGCTTTTCAGCCTTCCTCCATCTGTGCCGCGATCCTTTCCGCAAGCCTTCGGCATTTTTCCTCCTCGTCCGCCTCCACGATCAGGCGGATCAGGGGTTCCGTCCCGCTCTTTCTGATGAGTACCCTTCCGTTTCCCGCAAGCTCCGCCTCGGCCTCCGAAACCGCCCGCTTCACTTCCTCCCGCTCCAGCACGGCGGAGGCGTCCTTCACCCGTTTATTGATCTGAACCTTGGGAAACAGCTTCACGCCCGCAGTCAGGAAGGACGGCATGGTCTTTTTTTCCACAATGATCTCCATCACCCGGATTGCAGTCAGTATCCCGTCTCCCGTGGTGCTGTATTTGTTAAAAATGATGTGGCCGGATTCCTCCCCGCCGATGCTGTAGCCGCCCTCCTGCATTTTGGCGGACACGTATTTGTCCCCGACAGGCGTGCGTTCCATGCGGATCCCTTCCTTTTCCAGCGCCTTCTCCACTCCCATGTTGGAGGCCACGGTGGCCACCACCGTATTGTCGATGAGCGCTCCTTCCTCCTTCATCTGCACCGCGCACAGATACATGATCAGATCCCCGTCCAGAACGTTCCCCTTTTCGTCCACAGCAAAACATCTGTCCGCGTCCCCGTCAAAGGCAAAACCCACGTCCAGTCCCTGCTCTGCCACAAAGCGCTGAAGGGATTCGATATGGGTGGAGCCGCAGTCCACGTTGATGTTCAGGCCGTCCGGCTCGTTATGGAGCATGAAGGTGCGGGCGCCCAGCATTTCAAATACCGTCTTGGCAATGCTGCTCGCCGCTCCGTTGGCACAGTCCAGCCCCACCCGGTAGCCGCGGAAGGAATGGATGGTCGTGGAGGTCAGATAGCTGATATACTGGTTTCTTCCCTGGATGAAGTCCGTGATCCGCCCGATCCGGTCGTTTCTGGCGGCCGTGATCTCCACCTTCCCGTCCAGATAATCCTCCACCTTCTGAAGAACGGCCTCCTCCATCTTATAGCCGTCCCGGTCAATGATCTTGATCCCATTATCATAGTAGGGATTGTGGCTCGCCGTGATCATGATGCCGAAGTCAAAATCCCCGCTTTTGGTCACATAGGATACGCTGGGCGTGGTGGTCACATGAAGCAGATATACGTCAACTCCTCCCCAGCTTAAGCCCGCCGCGAGCGCATATTCAAACATGTAGCTGGAACGCCTGGTGTCCTTGCCGATCACGCAGCTCGCCTTTTTCTGCGCGCCGTCCGTAAAATACCATCCCAGGAATTTCCCGATCTGAAATGCATGGTCTGCCGTCAACGCCTCGTTTGCCTTCCCCCGAAAACCGTCCGTGCCAAAATATTTCATATCTGCCTCTCAATCCGAAGCGTCTGCGGCGCATGCGCCCAGAGCCTCTCATTTAGATTCTTTATTCTATGACAATAAAGGCCAAAATATTTTGACCTCTCTGTTTTCTCTTCTTCACTCTAACGCAGAAAAGAGGGTTTTGCAAGGTTTTTCCCAAAAGGAGGGCTTATTTTTCCAAAACGGCCCGCTCTGCAGGAAAAGCAGCGCGGGCCGTCCGTCATTTTTGTTTTACCGGTACATCGCCATATATTCGCCGTGGGCTTCGATCAGCTCGTCGCACATGCTGCGGATGTCGTCCACGCTCAGCTCAGCCGCCGTGTGAGGATCCAGCATGGCCGCCTGATAAATGTGGTTTCTGTCCCTGGTGTGCGCCGCCTCAATGGTTAAGAGCTGAACGTTGATGTTGGTCTGATTCATCGCCGCAAGCTGTACGGGCAGCCTTCCCACATGACAGGGATTGATCCCATGGGCGTTCACCAGACAGGGAACCTCCACGCAGGCGTCAGCGGGCAGGTTGTCGATCAGCCCCGTATTCAGCACGTTTCCGCCGATCTGATAAGGGCGGTCTGTCACAACGGCCTCCATGATATAGGAAGCGTATTCGCGGGAACGCTCGTGCGTCACTTTGCCGTCGTTGAGGATATTTTTCTTCTCCTCCTCCCAGTCCGCGATCTGCTTGATGCAGCGTCTGGGATATTCGTCCAGAGGAATGTTGTAGCGGTCGATCAGCTCCGGATAGCGGCTCTTGATATAGAACGCGTTGTACTCGGAATTATGCTCGCTGGACTCCGTGCAGTAATAGCCCAGATTCCGAATATATTCGTAGCGGATCATATCATTGTGCTTTTCGGAAGCGTTTTTCTCCAGCGCGCGCCTCCGGATCTCCGGATAGAGGTCGTTGCCGTCCTTGTCCCGCACATCCAGAAGCCAGGCCATGTGATTGATGCCCGCGATAAAATCCGTCGCTCCCTCCAGCCTGTCCTCCATACCAAGGCCCTTTAAAAGCCCTTCGGTGCAGACCTGAACGCTGTGACAGAGGCCAACGGTGCGGATCTTCGTGTATCTCTGCATATATCCCGTCAGGATCGCCATGGGGTTGGTGTAGTTCAAGAACAGCGTATTCGGGCAGACCTCCTCCATATCCCGGGCAAATTCCTCCATCACAGGGATCGTGCGCAGGCCTCTCATGATCCCGCCGATCCCAAGCGTGTCACCGATGGTCTGCAGCAGGCCGTATTTTTTCGGAATTTCAAAATCCGTCACCGTGCAGGGCTCATAGCCTCCCACCTGGATGGCGTTCACCACGAAGTCCGCATCCTTCAGGGCCGCCTTCCTGTTTTCCACGCCAAGATAAGTGGCGATCTGCGCCCGGCCCTCGTTCACATTGTTGTTGATGGCGCGCAGGATGATCTCCGACTCCTCCAGCCGTTTTGCGTCAATGTCGTAAAGCGCGATCTCCGCGTCCCGAAGCACCGGCGTACACATGCAGTCCCCCAGCACGTTTCTCGCAAACACGGTGCTTCCCGCTCCCATGAAAGTAATTTTAACCATCGTTTCCTCCTTCTTCTCTTGCATTTGCTTTATGATTCCATTAGAATAGCTTTGATAGCTCTGATTTTAGTAAATTTCGGATTCAGGTTCTATATTTTTTGTTTCATATAATTGTATTTTTGTTTCCTTTTGTATTTTTCAAGCTTCAGGCGCAGAAAAAAAGGGCGGCGGGAGAAAGGCGGGAGTGTCTGTTTTCAAAAAGGGGGTACCGGAAGAATATGGCGGAGCGTGTACAGACCGGATGGTTTACGGCAGATGCGGAAAATGATCGGAGTCTTGCGGATGCAGAGAATGGCCGGAATCTGGCAGATGCGGAAAATGGCAGGAATCCGTCGGATTCGGACATCGTTCAAAGACAGAGAGGGCTTCAGAAGGAAACGCGGAGGCAGCTGACTGGCCCGGAATCGGAAAGCGCCATCCGGCTTTATTACTGCGGGAGCGAATCCTGCGCGCCGGGGCATTTTTTCGGGCCGGCGGTGCGCCCTCATTATCTGATGCATTTCATCCGCAGCGGAAAAGGAACCTATCTGAGAAAGGATGAGGTTCACAGCCTGTCCTGCGGCGACGCCTTCCTGATCCTTCCGGGCGAAACGACCAAATATATTGCGGATGAAAAAGAGCCCTGGGAATATACCTGGGTAGCCTTTGACGGCACGAATGCCGAGGCACTCCTGCGATGCTGCGGCTTTCTTCCCGGCAGCCTGGTCTACCGTTCTCCTGACGAGGCGGCGCGGACAAGGCTGCTGCGACAGGCCGACGCCTTCGAGCGCTGCTTTGAGGATGAAAAAAGAAATGTGCTGGAGCTTCTTGGAAATTTTTACCTGCTGTTTTCCTGCATGTATCCTGAAGGCAGCGGGCAGATCGGATTTGCTTTCGCAGAAGAAATGAGCCGCGACTGGGGAATGCCTGCGGAGCAACAGGCAGACGGCTTCCGTCAGGCATCCGACGCCTTCCCCGAAGCATCCGGGAAAGCGCCCTCCGGCCAGGAGCTGTATTTCATGCAGGCCGTTTCCTATCTGCGCCACAATTTCAGCTACCCTGTCAGGATCGAACAGCTCGCCCGCCAGATCGGGGTAAGCCGTTCCTATCTGTATAAGGCATTTTGGAACTGCAGCGGGAAAAGCATCCGCCAGTACCTGCAGGATCTGCGGCTGGAGGAGGCGTGCCGCCTGCTCGCCGATACCAGGAGAGCCGTCACCGACATCGCCTATTCCTGCGGTTTTCCGGACTCTCCCTCCTTCTGCCGCATGTTCCGCAAGGTTTACGGCGGAACGCCCCTTCAGTACCGCAGGAGAATGGCGGAGGAAGGCGCGGATTCGGGCGGGGATGCGGCTTTGAGCGGGGAATCGGATTCAGGCGGGGATGCGGTTTTAAGCGGGGAATCGGATTCAGGCGGGGATGCGGCCATGAGTAAGGAATCGGGCGCATAAGATCGGACGCAGGAAATCGCGCGCAGGGATTCGATCAGATACGATTTTCCTTCTCCAGCCAGTCCAGGAAGGCTTCACAGCCTTCTACAATGTCGTTCCAGGCGGTATCGAAATCTCCGGTATACCACGGGTCGTCGATATCGCGCGGGCGGGCGGAGAAATCGAGCAGGCGGTGAATCTTATGATCCGGGTCCCCGCCTGTGATGCGTTCGATGTTACGGATGTTGCAGCTCTCGGCCGCAAGGATATAGTCGTATTCCTCGTAGTCCCGGCGGGTGATCTGACGGGCGGTCTTTCCGGAGGGGTCGATGCCATGCTGCAGAAGCTTGCGCCTTGCGGGCGGATAGACCGGATTCCCAATCTCCTCCCGGCTGGTGGCTGCGGACGCGATCTGGAACAGGTCGGAAATGCCGCGTCTGGCTGTCATGTCCTTCAGGATGAACTCGGACATGGGGGAACGGCAGATGTTGCCGTGGCAAATAAATAGTATTTTTATCATATCTCTTATATCCCTTCATAAGCCTTCAAACCTTGATATTACGGGCTTTCCGGCGCTTTTTTCGATTTTTTGGTTTTGCCCTAAACTCACGCAATTCTATGTAAATCTACGCAAATTCACGGGCAAATGGTGTAGTAATTGGTGTAGTAACTCGGTTCCATTTCAACCTGATTTTCTCTGCTTTACCGGCGCGCTGACTTCCTTTAGGTCTATGATTTTCGCCATCTGCTCCGCCGCCCGGTCATAGCTTGCATGGGTGTAGACGTTCAGCGTCACTCCCACATCAGAGTGTCCCATCACATACTGCAACGTCTTTATATCCATACCGGCGTTTGCCATATTGGTACAAAATGTATGGCGGAACACATGGGGCGTAATGTGCGGCAGCGGTCTATCCGGGTGCAATTTTCTGTACTTCTTCATCGCCCAGCGCATTTCATTCTCAATATGCAATGCAACTTTGGGCTTATCGTCCTTATCCAGCAGCAGAAAACCGCTGTACCCGTCTACCATGATTTCAGTCTTTACCTTTTTGCGGCGTGCAAGGATATTTTTCAGACTTTGGTACACTTCCTCTGTCATGGGGATAAAACGGCAGCCACATTCCGTCTTGGTTTTCTCAACGTAATATTTCCCGCCCCGCTCCCGGACAAGCTGGTGGTCTACCCGGATTCTCCGATTTTCAAAATCCAAATCACTTTTTGTCAATCCGCAAAACTCGCTGACACGCATACCGGTTCCCAGCAGCACGACAAACTCATCATAATATTTTGTATAGGTTTTGTCCTCCCGGATAAAATCCATCCAAATCTTCTGCTGTTCCTCGGTCATGGCAATCCGCTTTTGTGAATCGTTAGGAACAACGTCCACTAATTTGAAGTCAAAGGGATTTCTACGGATAATGTCCTCATTGTACGCCATCTGAAAAGCCGGTTTGACAACGCCCCGGACGCTAGTAATGGTGCTGTACCCTTTCCCATCGTTGTGAAGTTTCATAATCCACTGCTGTGCGTCTGATACCTTAATGTCCCGTATCTGCCGGTTTCCAAAATCTTCTTTCTTAATCAGGTTCAAGACAAAATTGTAACCGACTTTGGTATTGTAGCGCACGCCCTGTTTCAAACTGATATAGCGTTCCAAAAGGGCAATCACGGTAATGTTGCCTGCGGCATAGTCAATGCCGTCGTCAAGCTGCCGCTGAATTTCTTTTTCCTTTTCCCGCAGTTCCTTCAAATCAGAGGAATAAATGGTCTGTCGTTTTCCTCGAATGTCTGTATAGCGATACTGATAAATCAGGTCTTTTCTCTGGCTCTCTCCTGTCCGCAGGATTCTTCCTTTATAGTCTTTTCGTTTCTCGGACACTGTCAAACTCCTTTCCGTGATGGAAAGAGCCTTGATATGACACATTCATTGTATCATATCAAAGGGCTTTTTCACATCACAAATTTTAGATGGAATACTCTTGCTCAATGTATTTATCAAACAGACGGCGTTTTATCAGACGCTTGCTCCCTACCCACAAGACAAAACGACAATCCTGCTCACTGGTAAGGTCACGCAGCTTGTTAATACCGATTCCCGAATACGCCGCAGCCTCTTCTAATGTCAAATTACTCTTTTCCCAAATCGGGACTTCTTTCATAGGCAGTTCTCCTTTCCTCCGGCTAACAGCGTTTTTAATCGTTCCAGCTTGCTCTGCGCTTTCCCCTTGCGGAAGTTCCCGCCGGTAAAGCGGACAGGCGGACACATCTCAATCAGCCGGTCATAAATCCGGGCGTGGGCGGTGTCCTTTGGGTGCTGTAATTCCTGCAAGGTTAGGTTGGTGGTAACGATTAAGGGCTTGCCGCTGCGGTAGCGGCTGTCAATGACGTTGTAAACCTGCTCTAAGCCGTATTCCGTCCCGCGCTCCATGCCAAAATCGTCAATGATAAGCAGGTGGTAGCGGCAAAGGCGGGAAATGTACTCGTTCCTGCCCTCAAAGCTGGCGGCAAGGTCGTTTAGGATAGCGGCAAAGTTGGTCATGTAGACGGGGATTTCTTTCTCCATGAGGGCGTTGGCAATACAGCCCGCAAGGTAGCTTTTGCCGGTGCCGACGCTCCCCCAAAACAGGCAGCCCAGATTTTCTGCGTACTCCCGTTCCCATTCCTCCACATACCGGCGGGCGGTGGCGGTCTGCGGGTTCTGGCCGTTGTCGTTCTCAAATGTCCAGCCCCGCATGGTCTGGTCGGGAAAGCCCCGGCGTTTCAATTCCTCTACGGCGTCAAGGTGGCGGCGGCGTTCCTCGGCGGCCTGCCGTTCCTCCCGGATTTTCCGCTGGCAGTCGCACTCTGCCGGGTGGCGGTCACGCCCGAACAGCGTCTTTCCCTCCCGGAAATAGGATTCTTTGGGCTTACGGCACTTGCCGCAGTACAGTAAACCGTCCTCGCCGGTGTAGTCCTCCGGCTCCGGGGCGGCGGTCATGGTTTCAATCATTTCTGGATATGTGGCGTTCATAGGCTCTCTCCTTCCTCGCATGAGTAGTCCGGCAGGCCGGTTCCGGCTCCCTTTTTGTCATTGTCCGCCCATATCCGCAGGGCGGCGGCGTAGTTCTGATAGGTTTTCCCGTTAGCGGCAAGGTAGCGGCTCATTTCCTCGATAAGCCGTTCCAGCCTGTCCGGGAAGTCGGCCTGCAACTTGGCGTACTCGGTTTCTGACAGATAGATATTTCCATAGCGGCCATAGGCGGGGGCGGGCGGCTCCCCACTCACTCCCATTGTTTGGCTCTCTGTAAGGTTGTTTATAGTAGTTTGGTTAGGGTAAAGTTTTCTTTGTGTCATATCTAAAGTTTTCTTTACATCATCTGTAAAGTTTTCTTTAGGACTGATATAAAGTTTTTCATAGGTCATAGGTAAAGAAATCTTTAGGACTGGCGGCAGTTTCACATACAGCCGGTTGGGTGCAGAAAAGCCGCTCCGTTCCCGCTCTAAAAGCCCCGCCATATCCAGTTCCTTTAGTGCGCTCTGGACGGTCATGGTGCTTTTGTCCAGTATCTCCGCTATCTCTGCGACGGGATAGAACACATAAATCCTGCCCTCGTCGTCCTGCCAGCCGTTCTTCTGTGACAGGGTGGAACGGTCTAACAGCAGCGCATACAGCAGCTTGGCGGTCTGGGAGATGTCCATTTTCAGCAGGAAACGGGGATAGGGCAGGTAGGGCGGCAGCTTTGTTTCGGCTGTGATATATTCAGCGATAAGGGTCGCCCCCTTTCCCGGCGGGCGGCTTTGCCCTCTTGGAAACAAAGGGCGGGCAGTCGATAATGGTCGCCCGGAAACTCTGCTTACAGGTGCGGCGGCACTTGCGGCAAAGGGGATTGTATGTGATACGGTTGCGCTCATTGAGGAAAAACGCCCATTCCTGCTTGCGTTTCTTACTCATTCTCGGCATAACGGCTCCTTTCTGCCGTTCCTATCGGGGTAATGGGATAGGCGGCGTTTTGTGTATCGTTTCGGTGTCATTTTCAAGGTTTTTCTGCCCTGTACGCCCCTTGAAAAAGCCGGGTGGTATTGCGGATAGGGGAAGTACCGGCAGTCTGTTTTGTAGGTTCTCGGTATCAGTCCGGGGCGGTTTTTATCGGTCTAAATCCTGCCGCCTGCCGCGCTGCGGCTCATTCCGGCGTAACATCTGGTCGATATTGCCCTTGACGGTCTGAAGGTGGCGGACGCGCTCTTTCTGCTCCCGGTAGTCGTGATACAGCCCGTCTTTCTGGACGATAAGCCCCTCAATCTCGGCCCGCAACGCTTTCCGGGCAGGCAGCTTGGAAATGCCATGCTCCCGGAAATACCGGGCGGCTGCGTCGGCTATGATAAATTCGCTTTCGTGTGCCTGCCGGTAAGCTGTGCGGGCTTTCTCGGACTTCTGGGCTTTCAGCCCGTCCCGGACAGGCTTGGTCTTGGCAAAGGCCAGCACTTGCCGCTGTAACTCCTTTTTCCCGGCCAGCCGGGTTTCCAGCTTTTTCAGTTCCCCGGAAACCTCCCGCAGTTCCGCATGGGCGGCGGCAAGGGCTGTTTCCAGTTCTTCCGGGGAAGTAAAGCCGTACTCCTGGTAGGCGTTCAGCGTCGCCGCCATTTGTTTGAGGTTGTGCATGGTCGCCCACTTCTCATAGCCGCGCCCCTTGCCCTCGGACAGTTTCTTTTGAATGTCGATAAGCCGCTGCAAGCTGTCCTGTTCCGGGGCGGTTTTGGCGGCTTTTGTGGGCTGTGGACGGCCTTTTCCGGCGTGAGGGTATTCCGCTATGGCTGCGGGCTGTTCGGCGGCTCTGGCGGCGTTCTGTTCCAAAACGGCAAGGACGGCGGCGCGGTCAAAATCGTCCCCTAACTTCCTGGCGGTAATGGGCTTTGTCCTGTCTGGCGTGAGATAGGACAGCCGCCCCCGGCTCTCCTTGACGGTCACGCCGGTTTCCAGTAGCTTTTCGGAAAATCCCGCAAAAGAGGTGGACGCGGACAGGGCGGCGCGGATAGCCTGCCGCAGCTTGTCCTTATCGGTTTCAAACTTGGTCTGCCGGGGCGTGATACCGTCCGCAATCATGGGGGCGTTCTTCTTATTAAGGGCAAGCTGCCCTTTCTTCCGCGCCCAGTATTCCCGGTCTGTGACGCGGTTCTTGCTGCCGTTCAAGAGGTCTATCTGGTAAAGCCCCTCCCGGTGGCACATCTCCATAACCTCGGCTTTGAAGTAGCGCATGGCAGCGTCGGTACAGCGGTGCTTACAGCCGTCCTTTGTGTCCGCCGGTCTGTCCATGTAGGGCAGGAACGGGACTTCCTCTATCCGCAGGCTGTTAATGACGATATGCACATGAATGTTGCCGCTGTGGTTATGCCCGTCCGGGTGGGTGCATACAAGGGCTTGGTGGCCGGGGAAATGCTCCCGGCAAAACTGTTCGCCTAATTCCTGCGCCCGGTCTACGGTCAAGCCATTGTCCGGGCCGTCGCGGGGGTCAAAGCTGATGATATAGTGGTGGCTCTTTACGTCCTCCCGCCGCTGGTTCTTCCCATAGCGGAGATTGGAGCGCATACAGGCAACGGCAAAATCCTCCCCGACGCAGTTCAGCGTAGACAGCCGGTAGTCCTCGCGGGGAATGAGCCGCCCGTTTTCATCAAGGACGGGTTTCATGGTAAACTCGTCATGCTCGAACATGAGGTAACGCTCGGCGGCTCCGTAGTCGGCGTTTTTAGAGTTGATATGTTTGAGAGTTGCCAACAGCGTCACCTACTTTCTGTAAGACCTCGTATTTGAGGGCGGCAAGGTCGGAAACGGCGGCGCGTACCTCACCGGACAGGGCGTTGTAGGGTGCGCCGTACTCGTTCAGATACCGGGCTATCTGGTTGAGGTTGCCGCCGATCCGCCCGTACTCGGCGGCTAACTTCCCGACGGCGGCCAGCAGTTCATCATTGACCGCCGACACATGGACAACGGGGCGTATGGTCGCCCGCCGTATGGCCTGCCGAAGAAATTCGGACTGGCTGATACCGTAAGGGGCAAGCCGCTCTGTGAAGTCGGCGTATTCTTCCTCGGACAGCCGGGTTTTCACAACGCGGCTGCGGTGGGGCGTGTTGTATTTCTTTCGCATGGTCGTGACCTCCTTTCTTGCCGCATGAGCGCGGCGGGGATAAGCGGCACAAGCCGCCATAGCAGGGTTTGGGGAAGGCACTCCCCAACAAGTTTCCCGCAGGGGTAAAAGGCGCGGTAAGCGAATTTTGGTACTGTGGTAGAAACTTGCTCTAAGTAAGCCGCAGACTTCCCCTTATCCGGCACATACCCCCCGGCGCGGGGGCGGGGAAAGCTGATACCGGCGGGAAATATCCGTCTGCGGTGGGGCGGGGCTGTGGTGTGCCGCCGTTCTTCCTTGCCATAAAATGACACATGGAACAGGCGTTTCTACCCGCTGGCGGCGCAGTTTTTTCCTTTCCGCTAAAGTTACTGTTGAAACGGGTTTTTCTACCCGCTGATAGCGCAGCTTTTCCCCTTTCGCTAAAGATACAAATGAAACGGGCGTTTCTACCCGCTGTTCCTTGCATTACTATCAATCTGGCGGGGCGGTGTTCTGCCCGCTGTGCGGGGCTGTCTGAAAAATTTTCTCTCATTTCTTGTAGTTCCGGCGGCAGGGGAAAAGCCAATGCCAACAGAATGAAAATCCCTCCCTATTCCCTACAAACCATGAAAAAGGGAAAATGACGGGGATTTCATAAAATTTTTCTCTTTGTACCTAAAGACGGACAACTTTTCAAAATGCCAAATGGACGACAAAAAAAGCAGCAAATCTTTTCAGACTTACTGCTTTTCGCTGCCGCCGGTGGCGGTGGGATATTCAGTTGTATGCGGCGTTATCTGCCAAACTCATATTTGAAAAGTGCGGTCAATAGCATTTCTGTAATGTAGTCCTCTGTGTCCCGGTCTACCCGCCCATCAACAAGAGAGTAATAACAGATAAGTCCTCGGTAATGCTGTAAAACAGTGTTGACTGCCTCCGGCTCGCCGCTGGTGGCTTTTATGATTGTTTCGTAGGGAAGAAGTCGGCTATTCCTCATGCGCCATTCCCTCCATTTCCTCATAAAGCCGCTGTATAGACTTACGGATACGGCGGCCGGTCGCGCTGCGGCTGTGCCCGTATAGCTTGCCGATTTTCTCCTGTGAAATGCGGCGGTAAAAGGACAGGTAAAGCATTTCCTGTTCTTCTACCGGCAGACGGGAGAGGGCTTGTACCAGTAGCCCATTGTTTAAGATAACGGTATCTCCGCAAAGGTGGACTATGTATTCCTCGTCCGGCTCCGGGGCTTTGAAATATTCATCTGTTGTGCCTAAAGGGTGGTACTTTTCTTCTGTGAGGTATTCAAGGGATATTTCTCTTTTGTATTTGCGGTTCCTTGTTCTGACGGCAGTACACATAGCGTTGCGGATAACGACTTTACAAAAAGCGTGGAACGTGTACTCGATATGCTCTTTGTATTCTTCCGTACAGGTCATGGAAATTCCCCCTTTCCTCAAAGGCTTGTGCATGGTTGACGGGCTACGTTTATGATAAACAGGGGGCGGCAGCACTTCTTGCTGTCGCCCCTTGATTACCCTCCTGCAAAGACGGGCGGGGCTGTCAACGGCGGCGCGGTAAGCGCCGTTCATCTTGACCGTTGACTGGCTCGGCTGAATTTGCTACTTAACCTAACGATTTTAGACTATTCCGATATTCCATCATTTTCGTTTCATCTGTCGTGTCAATGACATACTGTAATTCGCGGATTATGGAATCACGTTCTTTTGGCAAGTATGCTGTTACAGGATAAAAATTTGATTTTGAATTAGCAAATAGATGTGTGCGTATCTGTAAGTTCTTTATGAAAATTTGTAATTCTTCTAATCGTTCTTTTTCTCCCGCAGGAATAAACTTTCCTTCCTGTGCCATTTGGTATAATTCCGTATCTGGAAATAGAGTCAAAGAATCTACCGAAATAAAACGCGGATTTACTTTGCTGAATACTTTCGCGCTATTAACAGCATTTCGATAACCATTTCCTTTCCCGGCAAGTCCTGTCATATATACAAAATAGTATTCAATACCCGCCACATCTAATTTCCTGCATTGTTCAATCAATTCTTTTGCGGTATAGCCTTTATTCGCCAAAAGAAGTGTACTATCATCACCTGTTTCTGTTCCTATACTCAAACCGTTAATACCTAATGCGTGTAATCTTCTAAGTTGCCATACTTTCTTGTTTTTTATATCACGAATACTTGAAAACATAGCTATCGTTTGACATTCTACAAGATAGTCATGGACTAATAATGCCCGCTCTGCTAATTTTTCGTAATTCATAGCAAAAGGGTTCGCGCCAGTCCAAAAAATGCGTCGTGCTGTTGGCTGATATTTTGCTAATTCTTTCAAATCCTCCTCAAATTCTTGTAATGGCGACATACGAAAACATTCATTTTTGTACAAGCTGCAAAACCTACATTTATTGTAAGTACAGCCTGACGTAACCTGTACGATAAATGAATTTGTTTCATAGGGTGGCCGCCATGTCCTACCAGTAAAATGCAAGGTTAAAATCCTCCTTTATAAATGCCGGAGATTCTTTCTGTAATGTCGCAGTTCGCTTTCATCAACACTACCAATAATCTGCTCTAATACATTTATCACTTTTTTTGTATCTTCCGGCAATGTACCTTGAATGGGAATCGCATTAGACGCCCCCATAGCTGCAAACCAAACAGGAATATTCAAATTTTCAACAAGAGTTTTTAACTCTTTATACTTTTCAATCTCTTGTTCTTCTTTCCAGTTTCCTTTTTGAATTTCTTCATACAGTTCGGAATTTGGATAAATTGTCAACATACTTGCTCCTATGATTTGAGGACGCAGTTGGTTACATACTGCGGCGGTTGCCTTTGCCCCAAACTCGCCGCGTCCTGCGCCTGAAACGCCTGTAAGATAGAAAAAGTTATAGCTAATCCCCACATCATCTAAACGCTTGCATTGAGTGACAATATCAGCCGAAACATACCCCTTGTTCATAAATATGAGTGCCTCGTCATCGCCTGTTTCAATTCCGATTGTTAGTCCATCATAGCCAGCTTTATGCAATTCTGCTAATTCTTTATCTGTTTTAATTGCAACATCGGTAACACGTGCAAAGCTGCCTATCGTTTTACAAGTAGGAATGTATTTTTTTATTAGGGCTGCAATTTCCAGCAGCTTTTCTGTTTTTAGTACAAATGGATTTGCGCCTGTAAGGAATGTCCGTCTGTATGTCAATCCATGCCATAATTTTAATGTTTCAGCAGTTTCTTTCAAATCAGCCGCTATGTCCTCAACCGGCGACATTCTAAACTTAAAAGGTAAATCATCATAAAGCGTACAGAATTTACATTTATGGTGGGTACAGCCTGCTGTGACTTCCAGCAATAATGAAGAAGCCTCATACGGTGGACGCCAAATAGTTCCAGTATAGTGCATAAGTATATCGCTCCTTTTCGTGGTTTTCTTTTCATCACTAAAATACCTTATTGCTCCTTCTGATACAAGTACTGTCTTTTTTTAGTAGTAGTATCATTTTTAATACTAAAGCCAAAGAATCATAGTACCTTGATTTTTGAGAGATTTTGAAATATACTCCTATGTAAAGAGAGGTGTTTTATATGTCCGAAAACAAATTTAGCGATAAGAATGTGATTGCTCGTTGTGTGCCTATGAGTAAGTTACAATCTGTTATCGGTGGTAAATGGAAAATATTGATTTTGTGGTATGTTGCTTTCTATAAAGTCCAGCGATTCGGAGAGCTTATGCGCCGCCTTGATGGTATTACGCAATCCACATTAACAAAACAACTCCGCGAATTAGAAAATGATGGATTTCTTCATAGGGAAATTTATAAAGAGATTCCTCCAAAAGTAGAGTATTCACTCACTGATTTTGGAGAAAGTTTCATCCCTGTTCTTCAAACCATGATGACATGGAGTGAAAAATATTTATGCCCAGATTACATTAATCCATATCAAGAAAAACCATAAGAAAAAAGAACGAACAAGTTGTCGATTTGTTTCGCTCTCTTTGGAATAGTGGTAGTTATCATTTTAGTGTTGTTGTTTTATCACACATGAGCATTTACTCGAAACCATATCCATTACATGAAACAAGCGGCGATACTCCTACTTAGGAATACCGCCGCTTGCGTTCTTGTCTATTAAAATTTGTCACATCAAGGTTCTTTCTAAAATGGTGTAGTAGTGGTGTAGTAAGTGCCGTTCCTCTCCGTGAAACCATTGATTTTACTGGCTTTTCCGGGACCTCTCAAGATACTGCCGTGGCAAATGAAAAGTATATTAATCATATTTGAAAATCCTCCTAAAATGCCGTATTCTGCCCTGTTTTGCCGCGATTTGCCGACTATTGCTTCGCCCATCTGATTGTTAAATTTATCACAGAATAAGCAAAATGGGGCAAATCGAGGCAAGTTGAGGACACCAATCGTAGTAAGAATGGGGGTGTGTTACTACTGCGACTATTCTATCATAGGTTGCTGGATTTTTGGAGTGGGGAAATGGAAAGAATGATGGTAACATCCCGAAGTGCCGCTCCTGTGAATTCAACAAAATTGAAGTTATCGCCTTTCTTTTCTATAACCTTCTTCTTTGTTTTTCCTTTCTTGCCATGTATCAAAGTATATCTGCAAAATATCTTCCATTAATTTTGGAAAAGGTTACTTTGCTAGGGAAAAGATTCATTCCCCTTGCTGCCATTCCAACAACACTACAGGCCCACTCACTTAGTTCATCCGGAAGCCGAAAACAAACCGATTCACCATCTTTTAAGATTGTTACTGATGGAATCAGTTTCTGATCTACGCCCACAGATAAAACATCAAATGTTTGACTACTTCTATGTAGTGGCAACAGAGGTTGTTTTCCCGAATCAAAAAATACCCTTCCACCCCTTTTGTTCAAATATGATTTTTTATCAAAGGGAATTACAGGCTCAATGGGCAATTTGCATTTTCTCTGATTAAAATACCTTGCCAACTGTTCGCAAGCAAACGCATTGAAGTATTCACCTTGCATATCTATACCATTTTGAATCTGTTCAACAGATTCAAAATGGTTCATAAAGTTAAGCAAAGCATTGAATAAAACTAAATCATCCGAATATATACCGGAGTAAGATTTATACCAAGCTGGTTGCCACTCACAAATAAGCCGATAAAGTTTTTTATAAAGTCCTAATTGAACTTCATTTAGGCAGAACCACCCCGTATCCAAAATCTTCTTATTGATACTTTCGTCAAGAGATTGATACCGCAAGGAATCACACAGCCCCTTCAATAACTTAGATATAATACCTGCCATCATATCTGCTATACGAAGCCCCGGGTACTCTGTAGAATCGGCTTCATCTGAATTATAAAGTCCTATTTCACGGGCTGCTTTTAAGGTTTTGCTTTTTTCCTCGTCTTTACCTTCTTTGTCTATAATCAGATTGTAATTCGATATATCTTTTTCTGCCAGATATTTTTTGAACCCATCAAAAGACATATGATAGTCCCAATCAATCTCCGGAGCATCCGAAATATCATCCAGTATGAATAAAATCTGTTGAAATGCTTCCGTTTCTCTCTGCTTTAATCTAGGATTATTTTTATTGCATTCAATCCTTTCTTGGAAAAATTTCTTTAGTTCTTCTAAAAAGTCTTTAGGAGATTCGTAGAGGCACTTAATAATTTCCTTCGGACGATACATAACGAGAGCCTTTGTAATGGAATACTTCAGTAAGTCCGCATCAATGAGAAAACTGTTTCTGTACTTTTGAAAAACTTGTAGCACAAGGTATTCAATCTTGCTGGAAACAGAAAAGTAAATATGAATATCCTTGTCAAAAAGCGATAAGAAATCATTTACAAGTTGAGCGTTCTGCTTATTGAGGTAGGCAAAACCATACTTGAATTGTTTCTGATGAAACATCGTACTTTTAATTTCACCATTACGATCTTTTCTATCTGAGTACTTAGCCTCAAAAGCAGCATACTGTTGCAGAATATCATCCTTCTCGGCTAACCATCCTACAATCATAGTTACGAAATTATCATAATAATTAGAGGCACTTACCGTCTTATAGTTGATTTTCCGACTATGTTCAGACTCGTCATAGTAGAAATTATGGTATAACATTTGTAACGTCTCCTTCATATAAATGTAGGTTTAGAAGCAACTGCCCAAAAGGTTATTTCAGCCACCTTATCAAGCTACTAAATTTTGATTTGCTACTCTGATTATATCGATTATATCATGTAATTTTCTAAATTCCTATTCAGACTTCTACACTATTCGCTTTGCTACACACAAAAACGCCCCGCCGAAGCAGAGCGCCTTGTGTTCTTTCCTTATTAAATTGCCCGGAACATTTTCTGCGATACGGTTTTCTCTCCATCAACCTTCTCCAGCTCCTTTCTGGCATCCGCCAGTTCCTCCATCCGTTTCAACTCATCGGCGGCATCCTCCAGGCCGAGATGGGTGTAGGTGTTCAGTGTCACGCTGATGTCGCTGTGCCCCATCAGATACTGGAGCGTCTTTGGATTCATCCCTGCCTTCGCCATATTGCTGCAATAGGTATGGCGGCAGACATGAGGCGTTATGTTCGGCATCTGAACTCTGAAAATATCGTTGTACCTCTTGACCATGTGGTTGAACCGATGTTCCCAATGCATCGCCACCATCGGAAGTCCTTCTTTATCCAAAAACAGGAATCCAGTATAGCCATCCACCATCTTCTCAAACCGTGGTTTCTCCCTGTCCTCTACAATCGCCCGGAAGCACCGGAACACATCCTCAGTCATGGGCAACTTCCTCGTTCCTGCATTCGTCTTAGTCGATTCAATAATCAGCCTCATGTCGGATGTCCTCTGCAACTGGTGGTCGATATTGATGATCCGCTTTTCCAGGTCAACATCCTTGAGGGTCAGACCGCAGAATTCGGAAATACGCATTCCCGTGTGGAACAAGATGTAGACCACCTCGTAATACTTGCAGTAGACGTTATCGTCATGGACGAACTTCAAAAACTTACGCATCTGGTCTTTTGTGATTGCTTCCCTTGTCACGCTGTCATTGACAACCACAGTTGCCAGTTCAAAGGAAAAAGGATTCTTATGCAGCACATCATCATCCACCGCCATCTGAAAAGCCGGACGAAGGATGCCCCGCACGGTTTTGATTGTACTGTACCCTCTCCCGTCTTTCTGCAGCTTAATCAGAAAGAGCTTTGCGTCAGAAGTTTTTATGGCAGAAATCTTCTTATCATTGAAAGGCTCCTTCTTCAAGAGATTCTGCACATATTTATAGCCTGTAAGGGTACTGTGCTTAACACCTGTTTTTGTCATCAGATACCGCTGCACCAGTTCCTCTACTGTAATATTCTTCCCCATCGGGTCCATTTGCGAATCCAGGTCATAGCCGATCTGCTTTTCCAGTTCCCGCTGGGAAAGGCATGGTTTCTTTCCCTGTGGTAGTTTGTCCGTCGGCTCCAGCCTCCAACTGTAAACAAAATGCGGTTTCCCGTTGATATGGTATTTAAACTGGTATTTCCCATCCGCCCGGATGGATTCTCCCCGGCGCAAGACTCTGTGTTTGGAATCCCGCCTGGTACTTGGCCGTCCTGCCATTTATGCCCGCCTCCTTAATTCTGGATGTACTTTCAGATATTTCTCAAACTCGGTACGGATGATCAGTCTGCGGGTTCCATAAAGGGCCATAAAAGGAAGCCCCTTTCCCTCTTTCAGAAGTTTATAGAACTTCCGCCTGCTGAGTCCGAAAAATACGATTGCCTCTTTTCTCAGTCTATCTGAATATTGGTTCAATATATGTTTTGATTAAATCTATCCTATCCCTTACCTTTGGCACAAAAAGCGCAGAAGATGACACAACTATTTTATCTTTTGTATTCACATAAATTATATTTCCTCCATCCCCCATCGCTGCATAACCATCTTCATTTACCCACCATAAATATCCGTACGATAAATCATGTTTCTTCCATCGGCTATGCTCTCTCGTACTTTCTTCCACCCACTTTTCTGATACAATTCGTTTTCCGTTCCATATGCCTTTATTCAAATATAACTGACCAATTTTTGCCATATCCATAGGGGAAAGTGTAAGTCCCCAACCCGCTGTATGAATCCCTAATGAGTCCCGTACCCATCCGCTGGTATCTATAGATTCATTAAATGCCAGTTGTTCCTCCTTGCTTTTAAACGTCAAATCTCCATCTACATGAATTTCTAATGGTGAAAATAAATTTTCATCTGCAAACTCAAATACCGACTCCTTTGTTGCTTTTACTAATATTCCTGATAAAATATCCGGACCAATCAGAGGTGCATATCGGAATGTTCCGATCTTCCCCCGGCCCCCTAGCAGGTCTAAAGAAAATTTCACCCAATCCTCACTAGTAAAATATTTCACATATGGAGCAAAAAAACGATACTTATAAGGTACCGTCATTGTCAGCATATCCCTGATCGTAACATTCTGGATGGTGTTTTCTCCCTTCCTTACTCTATACTCCGGAAAAAAGCCCAATACTTTCTGATCAATATTTTGGATATACTCTTTATCTACTGCAATCCCAATCAGTATGGAAATAATGCTTTTCGTTACAGAATAAACATGAACCTGGCTTTCTCTTGTACATCTATTGAAATATTTTTCATACACCAATTTTCCATCTTTTAATACAACCACGCCCGTGGTATTTCCATAATCCGTGTTAATCTTATGTTCAAGTTCCCTAATGCTTTTCTGATCCATAGTATCTCCTTTACTTTAGCAAATTTACAAACACATTTATTCCCGCTCTATTTTTTTAATATCTTCTTTACTGGATAGTAGACCTCTGTAATGAGTTCGCTCTCCTGCGAAACCTCCGAAGGACTTGTTACATAAACTTCATAAAGTGCATTACAATTTTCGTACCCTTCTTTTTCTGCCCATTCAATTTGCTTCGCATAAACAGAAGAGAGCTGAGAGTAGGAACCATGAACAACAGTTTTCAAACAAAGTCCAGGATAAAAGTCCCTTGTTCCCGTTGCATACTCGTTGATTGGAACAGCAAATTCTGTATCCAGTCCAAATGGACTATATTCATCACTATGGAATAAAACCATTGGTGGAGCGAATGCTGTCAGGTTCTTTTCCTTCATTTTCTTAAACAGCTTTTCAAAGCAATACCCATACTCATCAGGAAAATCCTGTTCCTGAATCATCTTTCGTATGGACAGAAGATACATCTTTGGCACCTCCACCAGTTCTATACCAATATCTTCCATATATGACATAATTGACTTGCCCTTTCTTATGGCAGACATATCAGCAGCTATCTGCTCCAACATATTTTTATACATCATCATTTGCATTGAAATCTCTTTTTTCTTTTTACTAAGAGCCGCATATAGTTTGTCATCCATTGCCTCCTCTGACTCAAGAATTGCCTTAATCTCTTCCAACGAAAAATGATACGCTTTCAGCCGATTAATAAACAGCATCGTCTCCAACTGATTAATAGAATAATAACGATACCCATTTTCTGGATTGATTTCTTCTGGAAGTATCAATCCTATTTCTGCATAATACCGAAGTGTTTTTGTGGATACTCGGCATATACTCGAAAATTCTCCAATCGTCAACATATAATAGGCCTCCTTTCCAGTACCAGTATAAACTTTGCCCCAAGGGAAAAGTCAACGGCACTTTTCATACGCATTTTCAAGGTAGTCGCATATTAATCGAATATAAAAAGAATTGCAAGTTTTATCTGATTTAACAATCCTGTCAACTCGGCACCTCTTTTATCCATCCTGTCTCCACAACATACCCAATATCTATCCTATCCACTCAACTCTCCGCCGTTTTTCACAGTAGACCAGTTCCCACTTACCCGTAAAATGAAAAAATCCGGAAATCGAAACCTGTCCTCTGACAAGCTCCGACTCCCGGAAATCCCTTGTTTTCTACACTTTTTCGCTATCTTATTCTTTGACTTTTGACATCAATACTACCGTCTCAACATGGCTCGATACGTTCATTTTGATGTCAGATAGTTCGTCTGTTTGCGGAAACATATCCACATAGGTGCATAAGAACATATCAACTGGATTTTTCCTTCGCTTCAATCCTGTCCGTAAATGGGAACATGTCAACTATAACATCTTTTCCTTATTATATACCAAACAGAGAGATTGCGCCATCGCTTCAACCTGACAGCAGTGGCGAGTGCATGGTATTTTCATCGTCTCAACCTATCTCTCTTCAGTATTGTACGACGGGTCTATGTTCCTACTGATTTTGATACAAAAGAAAAAGCCCTCTCCGGAGCAAAAGCCGCCGAGAAAGGCTTGAAATAAGGGCTTCCGAGGTCATGCGCTGACTTTGGAAGCCCTTGCTTTATGTGTTTAGTTGTCCTGCTGTGATGTGGTGGGGTGTCAGCCTTGCGGTGTAGCGATTTTGGAATAATTAAAAGGTGAGGAAAAATTAAAAGGTCTTAATTTGTTTCAAGGAGTTCTTTCAGAGTATTCCCTTCAGCATCTTTCCAGAGTGCATTTCCGCTCAGAGACGCTCCGCCAACAAATCCAGCTGCTGATGAAGGGCTTGAAAGAAGCACATCAGCCGTTAAAATGCCGTCGCCATCGATCTTATCCTCATACTTCTTGCGATCCTTTATTATTCTTTCAGGACAGCTTTTCGTCATGGTAGGATTGATCGTACTGCCTTTCAACGCTACAAACCCCTCGCTCGTCCTTTTGCCGGATGCCTTGCCTTTTCCATATTCCATATATAGGACTGGTTCTGTATCGGCTGATTCGGTAGAAGGTGCAAACGGCTCAAAAACCTTATGTCCAAGAGTGCCCATCACAATTTTAGCATAGTCAATAAACTCTTCAAGCTCGCTCTCTGTCTCCTCAGTTATATTCCCGGGATTAGGATCATTGCCGTTTTTAACAACATAGCGTCCGGCTTCAATCGCCATATTACAGAAACGATTTTCAAGATAACTTATCTCCGTCGGCCCGAAAGAATTATTTGTTGTAGTGAACATAA
This sequence comes from Candidatus Eisenbergiella merdavium, assembly GCA_019119595.1. Classification (GTDB taxonomy): domain Bacteria; phylum Bacillota; class Clostridia; order Lachnospirales; family Lachnospiraceae; genus Eisenbergiella; species Eisenbergiella merdavium. The sequence goes on from DWWS01000022.1 coordinate 35,724, forward strand.
CCACTTCGGTCCAATAATCAATGGAGTTATGTGCCTCTTGCACTCGCAGAAGAAGACCTTTGCCATTTTTACGAACTCCAGCTTGCCCAATGTATACTACCGCGTTGTCCGCCTTGTCTGTGCCAAACAAGAAATACACGCCGCTCTGCTTAAGAATATCCAGATTTTTACACTTATCCAAAGCGGTGCGAGGGGTTTTATATGCAATTCCAGTCCAATTGGCAAGAGAGCATTTAATTCTTCCGCTCGGCTCTCCATCCATCAAAAATAATTTTAAGGTTTTACTTCTTGGCATAGTATACCCTCCTATGCAACTTACCAACTGATATAATCAAAAGGCAGTGTGAGATAAAAATTCTTTATATTATCTCCATCAATTTCTTGTTGACCTTCAGCCAATCCTGATCGTCCTCATAATTTGGTAGAACGGTTTTTACCCTTGCCCAGAATGCCGGACTGTGGTTCTTATAAGTAATGTGGCTTAATTCATGTACCACGACATAGTCAATTACTGAAAGAGGGCACATGATGAGCCTCCACGCAAAGTTAAGATTGTTCTTTGTGCTACAGGAACCCCATCGGGCTTTTGCCTCCGACAGCTTTATCTCTCCAGGCGTTACGCCCATTATCCCCGCATAATTGCTTACCCGTTCGGCAATAACACGCATCGCTTCTGACTTCATCCATTCGGTCATCTCGGCTATACCGTACTCGTTAGGTACAAACAATTCATTGCCGGAGACATGGACAGTGTCAACTGCATCCTTGATGATTGCATATATGCTGCCGAGATACATGAGGCTCTCGCCGGTCTCTACAACCACGGGTGGATGCTTTTCTCCGAATACAGCAACCTGCTGTTGCTTCTCATTGATCCAACGTTTTTTCTTGCGGACAAATTCCTCTATCGTGGCATCCTGCATTTGCAGCGGCGCCCTGACAATCAGATTTGCCTCGTTATCTATGACAAGTGCCACGCTCTTGCGATTAGAGCGTACCACCTGATATGCTATTTCTTGCATCAATCATCCCTCCCGAAATGCTGATAGCCGAGTTCCATCAGCTTTTGCGCAATGTCCTTGCGGCGCTTTACCACATCCGGGACATACCGCTTTACCTCCGGGCTGATGAGCTTCTTGATAATATCGGTACGAAGGTCTTGCTGCAGAGCGACATTATTCCAGAAATTCACGGCGGCAGTCTCAATCTTAAAACGGTTGAGAATATCATCAGTGAGATTCTTCAGAACAGCCACCTGTTCGTCTGTCAGTTCTCCAAATGTCTTTTTGCCATATAACTCCGTTTTTAATAAACCTAAAAATGGCATCTCGTGACTTGCATCGTACCCATAAGTGTCTTCCTGGGAACGCCCTGCTTTAATATCTCGGCGCAGTTGTTCCAGCGCCTTTCTGAGTTCCGCCCAGTTGTTTTTGAATTCCTCCAGAATGGCCTCAAGTCTTTCGCTCAAACGGGCATACAATTCCGGGTCCTTCGGCATATTCACGTTGATATACTCACGGACAGCATATTTAATTTCTTCGCTAACGGCGCGGTCGCTCTTTTTCTTTTCTCCGCCTTTCAGAAAATCGTCCGATAACAGGGAGATGGGCGCGATTTCAATATCTACGCCGTTGACCGTGAGGTATTCCTCGATAATGGCACGAACCTTTTTGCTGGCATCCTTGTTGGAGAACCTCGGATTTCGTGTCATCTTTGCAACAGACTCTCGGATAAAAGCAAGTATCTTGTAGTCCTCGCTGTATTCCAATGCGGCCGGATTCGGAAGAACACGGTCGAACAGCCTTGACATGACAGAGAAACGACCATTGTATTCTTCACGCAGTTCCTCATCCACACAGAGTTCCTCCACGATCTCAGATGTCTGATCCAAGGAATAGCCGACCTTGTCGCTCAAGAACTGAATAATTTCGTTGTAAGCCGTGTTCAAGGCATCAATATCCTTCGATTTATCGCGCAAGGACGCCATAATCTCGTCACGGTCGGCATCTGCGTAATCCGCAAGAGCGTCCTTCAGATGGTTTGTGATACCGACATAATCAACGAGGTATCCGCACTTTTTGTTTGCTCCGCAGGTACGATTTACCCTCGTGATAGCCTGCAGGAGATTGTGGTTAGTGAGTTTCTTGTCCAAATACATGACCTGCTCCACAGGAGCGTCAAAGCCGGTAAGAAGCATAGCTGTAACAATGATGATACCGAAGTTGCCGTCTCCGCCTTTCAGACCAGTCTCGCCAAACGGAGCCTTAAAGCCGTCAATGATCATTTCGTTTTCCGATTCATTGGCATACTGCTTGAGATGCTGTTCCTCATTTGCTCCGCCGGAGGATATGATGCAGGCAGTCTTCAACTTTTTTAGTTGTTCGATGTCGATACCGTTCGGATTGTTCTTTTCCAGTTCGGCGATCTTTATGGGTAGAAGCTCGTCAATCGTCTTTTTGTAGCGGTAGGCCGCCTCCTTGCTCACGCCGACAATCTGCGCCTTAAAACCGTTGGCAAAAACCGTATTGATGTAGTGGGCGAGCATATCGGCAGCCTTTTCCCTGATGACTTCCCAGGCTTCAAGGTAACCTCTGACCGTGTATTTGCCCATTATTTCAAGCTGCTCCTCGTCTTCGAGGTAGCCGAACACATCAATGAAGGCATGGTTCATAGCGTCATGGTCAGTGATTTCGCTGTCGGTCGCGCGACCTTCGTATTTGATTTCCACGACAATTCCGTCTTCTTCAGCCTGCCGCATGGTATAGGTGTCGATATATCCGCCGAAGTTATCGACCGTCTTTGTGATCGGTGTTCCCGTGAATGCGACCTTGACTGAATTCGGCATACTTTTCCACATATTCGCTGCGAGCTCCGAATACTCGGAACGATGCGCCTCGTCAATCATTACGAGGATTTTCTCGGATTCATTCAATACCGGAAATGTAGAGACCGCCTTTTTCTGCTGGAGAGTAGCAGACTTCTTGCCCTTATCGTCCTTGTCCTTATCCGGCTCTCCGAATTTATGAACCATTGCAACCGTCACATCACTTGCCGTGTCAGCGATCAGCTTTTTCAGCCCATCGATACTACCGGCAATGTTGATAGCGTATTTTACGGTTTTAGTGGTTTTGAACATCTGAGTCTGCAGGTCTTTTCTGTCCACGATTAAAACAACCTTATAATCGTTCAAATCATAGGAGTTATACATCTTGCGGATGACGAACATCATCGTTAGCGTTTTGCCGGTCCCCTGGGTATGCCAGAGTGTGCCGCCTTTTTCTCCCTTGGCGACTTTGCGAAGGCGCTCGATGATCTTGTTTGCACCACGGTACTGCATATAACGAGGGCAGAGCTTCACACGAATGCCGTTGTCCTCATCCTTATAAGCAATAAAATTCTGTACGATGTCAAGCAGGTGGGACGGTTCAAGCATTCCCGCAACAGTAACCTCCTGTGCGGACGGCTTGCCGTTCGGATTGATTTCCGTGAGTTTATAAGGATAGGCATCCTTCCACTCCATGAAATGGCTGATGCCGCCTGTGATGCTGGAGTAGCGGCAGTCATGGAAACAGGTGGAGATGAGAAGCTGGTTGAAATAGAAAAGTTCCGGCACTCCTTCCATTTCCTCGGCTCTGCGTCTGTTCTGGTAGCGCATGAGCTGGTCTATGCCTTCCGCCATAGGCTCCGTGATATCCGGTGCTTTGCATTCGATTACAACAAGAGGCAGCCCGTTCACGAAGAGAACGACATCGGGAATGATGTGTTCTTCCTTGCCGGGAATGCGAATCTTATACTGGCTAATGGCGAGGAAGTCATTATCCGTATGACCGGGACCGTCATAGCCGTCCACATCCGTCCAATCGATGAGGCGAACGGGGCAATTAACTTCTCCGGTCTCTTCGTTATCTGCCGAGAGTCCGTTTACGATAAGCTCATAGACCTCTTCGTTGTTTTCGAGGGTATGATTCATCGGATGAGGATAGTTCTGGATCTGCACACACAGGTCATCAATCTGCACATCATCCAACCACGGATTCAGCCTCTTCAGAGCGGCTTTCAGGCGTGACAGGATAGCGACCTCCGAGAAGGACTCGCGGAAGCTCTTCTGGGGATCGTGCTTTTCGCTATCGTCAAGCTGGACAGTTTCCCAGCCTAATTGCTTCAATTGTTCAAGTAGCGGAGTCTCCACATACTTTAATTCAGATGGTCTTCCTGCCATGTTGACCGCCTCCTTTATAATGTGTCAGGAATATCCACTTTATTGGATAATAAATCATTAACCAATCCTTGCTTGATTGACTGGTACTTTCTTAAAGTGGCCTGCTCCTGTTCTATTTCTTCATCTGCGCTTCTTAAAATAGCAACAATCCGTTTAACTTCTGCCTCATCTCGAATGAGAGGAAAGTATATTTTCTTTATCTGGTCAAAATTGAGTCCCTCTCTATTGCTTCCCGTCATAAGAACTCTGATCTGGCGCTGCCCATATGAGAATAGCCAGCGATGCAAAAGATATGCTTTCTCATAGCCCTTATCCATTCTGATAATGCATACATGCTGATTTACATTTGCATCTTCGTCAAGATCATATACACAGCTCCTCCCGATTGAAGCACCCGTAATATTCAAGAGAACATCATTCTTCTTCACACAGCTACGCCTCATTCGATTATGAATGGTCGGAGGGATATGTGCTACATCCGATAGTACCAATCCATCATGAGTTACATCCTGACTTCTAATGAAAATTATGCCTTCATTTGTATAAACAGATTCTCCGCCTCTCGGTGTTGAACCGCTTCCGACCTTAGTCGCAACTGTTCTTATTTGAATGACATCCCAATCGACAGGAAACATTCCTACCGGGCTTTCTTTGTATTGATGTGTTTTAGGGGAACGAATATGTCCATATTCATCAATGCCATTTTGCAGTAATGCCTGAAACAATCCATCTCTAACATAAATTCTCTTTTGAAGAGTTTCTCTTGTTTGGTTTATTACTGTGTCGATAGACTCCAGCACCTCGACAATTTTCTTCTGTGTCGGCACATCAGGAGCCTCAAAGGTGAACTTATAAAACTTCTCCTGATTCAGATGCTTGATGGTAGAGCCGGTCAGCACATTCCGCACAAAGAGGTCAAACCAATGAGAATGCAGGACATAGTGGAGGAACTCCGGCACAACCTCGTTATTGATAGCCCGCACCACAAATACGCCGCTGTTCAAAGTAGCCTTTTCCGGGCAATCCACGACTACAGCGGTCTTTCCGATGGTTCCGTCCTTTGTAATAAGCAAATCATGCTCATGGAGCTGGATTCCCTTATCCTGGACATAGCGTTCCTCCGTAACATGATAGCAGTCATCCCAATCGACTCTGCCGTTGTGGAAATCAATGCCTGTTACCAGATATGGTCCCTCCGTTTTAAATTCATCCGACCGCAGTCCCTGCCAGCCGATGCGGGCGCGCAGAGAAAAGCAATCGCTCAGAGTATGCTTTGTCATGGAGGTCATGCGTCAACCTCCTTTTTCGGGATATATCCCAGCTGTGCGAGAAATCCGTTCAGCTTGTCCTCGGCCGCCCTCCGCTGTTCAAGAAGCGTATTTACCGATACATGGTACTTCTCCCAGAGTTTATAGACTGCACGAATGGTCTTCTGTACCTCTGCAGAGAGATAAGTGTCCAATTCCTCGACAAATCCATCATACAACAGGGACATAACAAGGTCTTCACACTGCTGCTCGGTGAGTTCCTCGCGGATGGCGTCAATTTTATCCTGCAGTTCTTTTTCCTTCTTCTTGACCTCTCTATTCAGACGGTTCTTTTCCTTTTTCAGCGCAGCAATCTGCTTCAGTGATTCCTTCGCCTCATCTGTACCGAGGCTCTTGAGGTAAGTCTCAACCTCTTTAACGGACGGCTCCTTCGGCTCTTTATCCTCATCGCCTTCCTCGAAATCGTCATCGTCCGATTCCATATCAATAGACGACACATACGCCATCAGATCAGCCTGCGCATTTTCTGCGTCATCACGCAGCCTCTTCAGTTCCTCCAGTTCATCGGCGAAGTGCTCAAGAGCAATCTTCTCATCGCTGACAAGTGAGGCAACAAAGCCCTCGGAACTGATGGTCTTGAAAACATTCTTGATGCGGATGACTTCCTTAACATCCACCTTCGTTTCCTTGCCCTCCACAGACTGCTCAATCTCCGTGTATTCACGGACGATATAGCTGTGTTCCCACCAGTTGGCAAATACGCCCTGGCATTGGAAAGAGTCGAGTATGCCGACAGGTTCCAGCTTTTCTACCAGGAGGTTCGTAAACTTCATGGCAAACTCCGCAATGCCCATATCCGTATGTACGCTGTTGACTGCGGGGGCGGCTTCTTTCCAGAACTCATCGAATGCGCCGTACATTCTGTCTCTGGCTCCTTGCACGCCTTTATGTTCCATGATGAAGTCCTTGATCTTTCCCTTTGTGGCGCAGACCTCTCTGAAATCGGAGTATCCATTGCCACGGTCGGTAAAGATGTCAGCCGGGGCAATATCGTACTTGGCGATGCAACCGTTTAAAGCCTCAATCTCAACATTCGGAACGCCGCCGAGCATATGAGCTCTGACATCCTGCGGCTCCTGTGCTGGAGAGTTGTCCACATAGCGGCTGATGTTCAGATTGGTATCATTTGTATTTTCATCGAGTATGTCAGAAATCTCTACAATGCGAGAATAGCCCGGGACCTCGACAATGTTATCGAATACCCAGACAATCTTTTCGGTATCCTCCGGACGGAGGAAGTTCTGATTTTTACCTTCGCCATATTCTGCATCAGCATTGATAATGAGAATTTTTCCTTTCAGCTTGGCAGGTTTCTTCTTGTTGATAACTAGGAGGCAGGTCGGAATCGTGGTGCCGTAAAACAAATCGGGCGGAAGGCTGATAATTGCCTGCACGATGTCCTGCTTATCGGTCAGAATGCCCTTGCGGATGGTTTTCTCTGCGCCGCCTCGGAACAATACGCCGTGAGGCATGACCGTTATCATCATTCCGTCCGGCTTTGTGCTGGCAATCATGTGCTGCACAAACATCAAATCGGCCTTCTTGCCCATTTGCGGTGCCCAACCATAGACGAAACGGTTCTGACACTTCATCTTGTCGCTCTTGGTATAGTTCTGCGAGAACGGCGGATTTGCGATAACGCGGTCAAACTGGCGCACCGTGCCGCCCTTCTGCCAGTAGGGTTCCATAAGGGTATCCCCGTGCTGGATGTCGGCATCCTTGATGTCGTGCATAATCATGTTCATCTTACAGATAGACCATACCGTTGCGGCATCATCCTGTCCGAAGAGTGCCAGTTTGTTACCATCTCCGCCTTGCTCCTCAACATACTGCTTACTGTGAATGAGCATACCGCCGCTGCCGACCGTGGGATCGTAGATTTCCATGTTCTCCTGCGGCTTAATGAGACGAACCATCAGCTGAACGACAGTAGAAGGCGTATAGAATTCTCCGCCTTTCTTTCCGGCTGAGTCCGCAAAGTTTTTAATCATATATTCGTATGCGGCTCCGAGCAGGTCAGGGAATACGAAGTTGTCATTTGTCAGCTTATGCTTATTGAAATGCCAAATCAGCTGAACAAGCCTCTCGTTGGTGATGATCTGCTTGTTTCTGACCTTCTTGGCAAAGTCTATGTTTTTCAGAACGCCGTCCAGCTGACTGTTTTCCTTCTCTATGGCAACAAGGGCGCGTTTCAGCTTGGACGCAACATCGACCTTTACATGGAGCAATCCCGTCCAGCCATCGCCGTTATCCTCACATTCCCATCTTGCCTCACGAGGCACAAAGAATGTGCTGCCATAGGAGGTCTTGTCCTCAAGAAAGTCCTCCAGTTCCTCCGGCGTTAAATCATCCTTATATTCCGCTTCGAGTTCCTTGCGTTTCTGCGCAAAGTTATCCGAGAGCCTCTTCAAGAAGAGCATTCCGAAGATGTATTCCTTAAACTCGGAAGCGTCCATTTTGCCACGGAGAATATCTGCCGCTTTCAACAGATGGCTTTCCAATTGAGATATTGTTAATTTAGGCATGATAAATTCTCCCTTACGTTTATTAGCCGTTACTCGGCTTTAATGCGTGGTTTTTACGGCATATGCCGAAATACGCTTAACACAGGAATCGGCATACTTCTGCAACGTTTCAAGAATGATGCCCTCATTCTGTGCCACGAAATCCACCTTCCCTGCGTCCTTCACAAATATGACCATATCCTCACAGTCGTATAATGCCAGACTGCCCTCAAGGGCAGCATACAGTTCCTTTTCGAGTTTCCATTTCCTGATTGCCATCAGGGCGAATTCCCAATAATCACATTCGATGTAATCATCAAACGCTTCATCAATCTCCAGGTCGCCATATTTCGTTGTCGGAATATCCGTCCCATTGAACTCGCTGATAAAGCGGAAGAACTGCCGATACAGAACATCCTCTTCCTTTATTGGAAAAGGTAGCTTTTGGCCGCTCTTTAATAACCGCAATTCCTCCATGCAGTTATCCGATGCCTCGCCTGACAAGTCACACAGTGCCTTTAAATCGTCTTTCGTCCGAATAGACGGTAGCCTGTTTATGATGGTCATCGGAGCCAGAAGATTGACGGCAAAGGTGTCCGCTTCCCGTTCCAAAACTCTATACTCTGCTTCTGTGAGACTTCCACGGTTCAGAGCCGTAGCATCGAACGAAGTCAGGTGTCCAAGCACGATGTGTCCGATTTCATGTGCAATCGTCCAACGTACTCGCTGATAATTCTCCACACGGTCGTCATAAACAACAAGATAATCCGCCTGACCTCTCAAATGCTGCGTCTTTGCATCCGCACCTTCCTTATCAATGAAGAGCGGATCGTCATCTCCGCAGTTTTCTCTTAAATCAGTCCACTTGCATATATGGACATTGGGAAGATCTGCAGCGACTTTCCAAGGATCAACAGGCAGTCTGTCGATTTCCAGCTCGCATAGTAATCGATAGGCTCGTTGCCTTGCATACGGATAGCGCGGATAATCAGGTATCCGGGTTCTTCTTTGCATAATCCAGATACATTTCGACCTGTCTCACGAGCTCATCATACTGCGAATCTTTCAGATCGCTGTTTCGAGATAGACCGTCAACGATTTTTTGTGCTGTTTCCTGCTGCTTGGGAGTTTTCAAATCAGGGAAAACCCGCTCAATCAACGGAGTGCTTTCGCCGTCAGTTTTGTACCCGGCGAGTATGAGAATATCATCCTGGGGAATGCCTAATGCATCCGCCAAAGCAATGAGCATAGGCACAGACGGATTCTGTCGCTCGCCATTTTCAATACGATGCACCTCGGAATGGCTGATGCCCGCCTTTTCTGCAAGCGCTCTCTTGGACATCCCTTTCGCTAATCGGCGCTCCTTTATTACTTCACCCACTTTGCTCATATCGCTTTGCACCTCCTTGTCACCCATTATATCACAAGTGTTGCCAAAAGGCAACGCTTTTCAGAAAATAATTGCCGCGCAGCTATAAATTTCTTTAAGGGTGCAGACGATTTAAAAACGTTGACATTCGGAAACATCGGTACTATAATAGGTGTATATCTCTCAGGAAAGGAGGTCGGAGCATGAAGCCGAATGTCGAAAGGATAAAAGAACTGATGGCGGTCAGGCGGTGGTCAGCAAGTGAGCTTGCACGGCAGATGGGAGTATCCCGATCAGAAGCCACGAGGCTGCTGAACGGCAAGCGAAACGGTGGAAACAAAGTCATAAGCGGGCTTATCAAAGCTTTCCCGGATGAGTCTTTAGAAACACTATTTTTTTTGCCCTCGATGTACCCGATTGTCAACACCGCAAGCAATGATGTTTCTATTAGGAAATTGCCGAGTGAACATCAGTCAATCCCGATCAAGCATCCAAACGCCCATCAACTTGCTTGCACAGTGAATGAGGATGACGGACTGGTTGAAATCAAGCAAGGTAAATGCATCACCACGCTTGTTATTCCTCCCGGTCCGGTAGGCATCAAGTACAGTACAAACAATTAAACAACTGGATTTCCGCCAGACCGCAATACGGCAGTGCGAAACGACCTCCATGGTAGTTTCCCTGCCGTTTTTTGTGTCTTAGCGGACTTCATGAACGGCTCCTGGCGGATTCCACACCGAATCTGAAAGGAGCCAAACGAATGTCAAAAACAGCCAATCAAAATACATCAACCATCTACTACCGTCCGCTCAAGCAGTGGATCGAGGTCACCCCGGAGCAGAAGCGTGACTGGGAGCGGTTCGTAGGGACTACCCGCAAGGCAAAGCAGAGAGCCGGAGCCTGCTGCATTCCGTATAAGAAAAGCTACAAATGCGACGGTCTCTGCGATACCTGCGAGTTCCGCTGTATCCCAAAGGACGCTCCCCAGCATCTCTCCATCAACACTGAAATGGAAAACGCCTATGAAAACGGCATTTCCCGCACCAGCTTTCTTGCGGACAGCCGGCTGACCACGGAGATCGATATCGACGCCCTGATTCTGAACGGCCTGCTTACGGAGCTTCAGTCATCCGACCCGGAAAGCTACGAGATCCTCATGGCAATTGCGGACGGGCTTTCCGAACGCGCCGGTGCAGAGCGGCTGCATATGCCAAGGAACACTTTTGTGTATAAGCGCAATCAGCTGCTGAAGCGGCTCAAAGAAAATTTCTAAAAATCTTTCGGCCACTTCCTCCTTTCCCGTCCAGATGGGTCATTGAAAGGCAACACAAAACGCCTTGGGAAAGGAGGAACCGCCGATATGAGTTACAACGCAGACCATTATGACGCCCGTGCCGACGAGGATATCATTGATGTCCTGACCGCCATCAGTGTAGTGTCAAAGAGACTGGCAAGCAACCTAATCGCCGCGCGCCAGCAGAGCAAATCCAGGGACGTTCCTTGGAAACACCCGTCCAAATACTGGAGGGATGCTGACGACGCTCAGCTGATCAGTTATGTAGATTCCCATTACGGTACATTCTCACAGCGAAATTATCAGATCGCCGTGACCAAGGTGGCGGACGATCGTTCTTACCATCCCATGGGAACCTCCTCCAAGCCAAAGAGCCGAAATCAGATCATCAAGTGGCTGAAAGACCCCCACTCCGATTCTGCGGAATACAAGATGTGGGGCAACGGCGTGGCTCTTCCCAACGTCTGCTTTGTGCTTTCCGGCATCGTGTACTATGCACAGTTATCCGGCGAATGATCCGGCAGCTATTCTACAGCGAAATGTGCGGAAACCGCTTGCTATTTCAGGGGTTCAGAGCGAATATGTGACTACCAAAAACAAAGGAGGTTTTCGCACATGGAAATCAGATACAATGTGACAGGCGCAAAGCGCAAAGAACTGGTCAAGGTCATCTCGGATGCCACGGGTGTCAGGGCGGAATACAAATTCATGCCCACCTGCAACTTTGAGATCGGCTGCTTCACGGCTGATGATGTCAAGCCGCCCGAAGCAGCCGAAATATGCAAATGTATCTTGCAGCTACGGGGTGTGCGCCCGTTTTTCAGCGATAAATACGATATAACGCAGCACCCGAACTACAAATACCTTTCGGACTATGACAAGAAAAACGCTTTTGACATGGAGAAGCATTTGCGACGACGCCCTGCAATCGTGAAGCCGGACGAAGTATTTGACTACTACGAAATCGACGCCGCCGACTTTTCATAAGGCGGCGCAGAAAGGAGGATTTTATCAGACGCAGCCTGTCGGCGATAACGCGCAAAATACATAATGATACTCCCTTATAGCCACAGTCCGAGCGTTATCTCAATGATTGGGTGGAAAGCTACGCAAGAGTGAATTTGCGCCCCTCTACCTACGACGGGTACAAAAAGACCATTGCAAACTATATCAATCCATACATTGGCGGCGTTGCCCTTAATCAGCTTACCCCGGCTATGGTAGACAAGATGTTTCAGCAGATTATTGACAAGGGTTTGAAACCGTCCACCGCAGCCGGGGCAAAGCGTGTGTTGAGCGTGGCGTTGAGCCATGCCCGGAAATACCGCTATATTGAAACCAACGCGGCAAAAGATACCCTTACGAAGTTTGGGAAAGGCGATAAGACACCCGACCCCTACACGCCGGAACAAGTCAAGCTGCTCATGCAGCGGGTGGAGGGGACTGTTTGGGAAATGCCCGTTATTCTTGGCGGGCTTTATGGTATGCGCCGTTCTGAAATCTTGGGGCTGCGCTGGCGCAATGTGGATTTGGAAAACAATACCTTTGACGTTACCGAGCAGCTCCCCTTTAAGGTGCCGCCGAAGACGAAAGTCATTGAAGAAATGGCACCGCCAAAATCCAACGGCAGAACGCTTCCCATTACCGAGCTTGCCCGCCCGTTCTTCCTCAAACAGTTTGCCATGCAGGAAGCGCAAAAGGAACAGGCAGCAAAGGAGGGAAAGCCCTACTACGATAATGACCTTGTTGTGGCAAAGCCGGACGGTGCGCCTATCAATGCGTCTTGGGTATCGTCGCAGTTTGGCAAGCTCCTTGAAGATTTGGAAATGCCGCATATCCGTTTTCACGATTTGCGCCATACGGCAGCTACGAATATGCACCAACTGACAGGCGACTTCTATACCGTTGGCGAAGTCTTGGGACATACGCTTGCGGGTATCGGCGCGTCGCTTGGCTTATCCATGAACTTTGAAGCAGTAACCGCCCGATATGTTGATGTGCGCCTGGAGCGAAAAAAGGAGGTGTTGGACGCCTACCACGGCGCAGTAGAAAAAGCAGCCCCGGCACAGGCAAAGGAAGCAGGCGCGAAAAAAGAAAAAGGAACGACGAAGAAAAAGAGCAAGGAAATGGAGCTTTAACCGCCTTATCTTTTTACCGCTTCTTATAGCCTTTTATATCGCCCCGTCGAGTTAGGGCGGCAAAAAAGCGTCAAACGGCATTTTTTGACCGCTGACGCAGGAACGCGAAAAGCCGCAAAAACGTAGTGTTTATGCGGCTTTTCAGCGTTTTCCCTATCAAATTTTATTGTGTGGAACGGCAGGAAATTCTACTATATTTTATAGTATTGCGGAATATTGTAATCCATCTGATATCCTCATCTCACAAAATAGTTATTTATTGCAAATAAAATACTCCCTTATTCTTTCAGCATCGTCAAATACCCCTCTAACCTTTCATTCACATATCTGGCAAACAGCTTTCTCATTGTCCCAATCTCATGCTTCACATGATTTTAATTCCAATACTTCCCTCTCACCCCATTTTCCATCATAATCTCCATTCCGCCGCCTTTCAGTTGGCGGCACAAATAGTAATGAAAGTGTTTCACACCTTCAAATTTTCGTGTTACAATAGACTTAATTATTAAGGCATCCCGGCATCAGTATCAGATGCACCCACCCGTTTGTTTATTGATGTGCAGGTGTGCCTCTCTGCTTAGGTGGGAATAATCTTAAATCGGTTCACTGTGTGAGCCAGTTTTTTGTGTCTATTCCACGATTTTGACTTAATTTACTTTCTTTCACAGTATCTATTCTCTATCACTTTTTCTTTTTCTTCGTTTTTACAACAGATATTCCAAACATTTCAGAAAAATTTCTTGCTAATCGTATGTACGGTCTTACAAGACCGCCAAAGTATATTTTATGACTACCTGTAGCCATACACATTTCTCCATCTTCAATTATCATTTCAACAGAACGGTTCAGCACCTTTCCACCTTTAATCTTTCCAATTACTTCTGTTCCCTTTTCATCTATATTAGTATGATAAATGGTTATAGTAGCTCCTTGACGTGGTTCTAAACAATAAAAATCAATCCTTCTTACATTCTCAACTTGAGTTGAATTTTGAACATTCACCTTACACGTTTCATCAGTTTCTTCATTTACTATAGCAGCAAGTATCTTTTCATTTTGTGGAACTTTAATACTTAACTCATAACTTGGATAAAAATCACTCGTTTCTAGAATTTCATTTCCTCCATTCCACAATTTGATTTTTGAAACTACAACAGTCTTAATTACTTTATCATGAAAAAGAATCTTAATCCCATCTATTCTTGATACTTCATTATCTACTAATACTGTTGAATTTATCGTATAATAGATTGCTCTTTTCTTTTTATCTTTAATTTGCAAGATTAAGGCGATAATTGTAATAACCACACCTACTAATGATATTATTGTAATCCAAGTCGTAACAACTGGATTTTCTGCAATCCAGTTAGTCAATGCGTCCATTATTTTATCCTCCTATACCAAATTCCCTCACATTCTCAAACATAATCTCCAACTTATCAATCTTCTTCTCCGTATGATAATGTCCGCAGTACCACTTCTGGTAATCCAGCCTGTCCTCAATCCCATCCAGCCATTCTTCTGTAGACTTATCTACCTTACTCTGATCAACCCCGGACAGGAACATTTCCACCGGCGCATACTTCAACGGCGTAGTATGGCTCAACACTACATCCACCTTCCAGTCTAGCTTATCAAGCTGACTCTCCACACACTTCTTAATCTTATCAGATGGCTGTTCATCCGGCCACCAGCCATATCCATACATCAGCCGAATTATTTTATCAATACTATATGCTCCGCCCATCACAATGGTCTGCTTCCCATTCAGATCAAATACTTCCCCATCTTTCGCAAAAAGCAAATCCGGGTACTCTTCCTCATAATACACTATGCCGCCATGCCACTGCTTCTCCTTATAGCTGTCTATAGTCTGCGGTCTCTGCTCATGGTTCCCATGGATGCAGAAAAACGTAATCGGCAGGGATTCCAGAAACTTTTTCTTCACACAATCACGGTTCCATCCACTAAAATTAATCCCTGCATCTCCTAAAATAATCAATATATCTCCACGGCTTGTTCCTAACTGTTCACAGAATGTTTCTATACGTCCGAACTGCCCATGAGTATCTCCTGTTATGTAAATCATATTATCATCCTTTCCGGATGCCTGGACTCCGGCATGTACTCTCATTATACCATTACTGCCCCTGCACTTCACCTAAAATCTTTTCATACACATCCTAATTTTTACTTAATCGAAACAATACAAAAGTCCAGAAGATACCTTTTTTCATCTCCCGGACCATTATTTCACACTTCTGATTTTTTGCTTCCTCAATCGTAGTAAAACCGTAGTACCCCACCAGTCCTATTGCACCGATTTGCCGCAGTTTATCGCAGTAATTGCTCTCAAGCACTTTCACGCCGCTGTCCTGCCGTGGCAGATAAAAAGTATTTTAATCATATTTGAAACTCCTCCTAAAATGACGCATTTTGCCCTGATTTCCATCAATCAATTATCCAGACTCCCTTCATTCAGCAGGAAATCTTTACCTGGTCCGGAATCGCATAGGCCGACTGGATATAGTAACGTTTGGAGCCTTTGTTGCAGACAAATGTATATTATAAGTTGAACCTAAAAATGCACATTTGGGTTTCCCCTTCATTTATCCTCAGATCATTATCCTCGGGCAATTCCACTACGCCCAGAAATTCTCCCTGTAGATATTCACAGGTTTTTCTGGACGCCCAATTATCAGGATTACAGGTGATGTACAAATAAAACATCTCATGCTTTTGGGCCAAAGAAAACAGAAGCTTACAGGCTTTTGCGGCATAATGGTGCCCTCTGTATTCCTCATTTATGCGATATCCGATATGTCCTACATAATAAAGCCCGTCCGTATATCCAATTCGTAAATTACACGCACCCATTATATTGCCGTGCAGATCGCATATGTGAAAATGATACGCAGGTACCCAATTTCTCTCGGGATTTCCTTCAGTCAATCGGTCTACGATCAATTTGATTTCTTCGTTTTCCAGGAAATCTGTATTCAAAAACTGCATTGTGCATTTCCTCCTCTTAAAAATGTCAGTCAGCCCCGACTATCAGGGGCGGGGGATCGCCGGAACATTGATAGAAATGGTAAAAGAAAAATACAAGGATTATCTGTACATTGAAGTCATGCCGGAAGAAAGCAGAAACGTTTCTTTCTCCCAAAAGCACGGATTCAGACTCATGGACGATGGCGTATCCATGCAGCTTTGTAATTTTTCTGATCAGATCTGACTTTTTGCGTCATTTCTTATGTGTTATTTCACAGTGTATAACATTTGCTCAGGGCGCATGTTCCCTATAGAAGGAGCTCCCTATATAATGAATTCACTATACAGGGAGCTTTTTTAAATAGCAATCTTTACTTTTCCGAAAGATACGCAAGGATTTCGGCGGCATTGGTATCGGGCTTGACCTTTGGCATCACCTTCTCGATATTGCCCTGTTCATCTATGATATAGGTGGTGCGCACCACGCCCATGCTGACCTTGCCGTAAAGCTTCTTTTCCTGCCAGACATCATACGCCTGGATCGCCTGCAGCTGCGGATCAGACAACAGAATAAACGGCAGGTCATACTTCTGCGCAAATTTCTGATGAGAGGCGGTGCTGTCCTTACTGATGCCGATCACCACAACGTCCTGTGACCGGAATCGCTCGTAGGCCGCCGCAAATGCACAGGCCTGCCGGGTACAGCCCGGAGTGTTGTCCTTGGGATAAAAATACAGGACGATCTTTTTCCCGAGAAAATCCGACAGGCTCACCTGTCTGCCGTCCTTGTCCGTAAGTGTAAAATCAGGTGCTTTTCTGTTCGCTTCCAGCATGCTCTTTTCCTCCTTATTGTGCTTTCCGAAAAATATCAAGCGCATGGCTTGTCACTCCCAGCAGATCCTCCCGTTCGCAGGTGGCAAAGTGATATTTTAAATACCATTCAAAAGTATCGTCGTCCATGGCATCCACCGCCTCCCGCATGAACAGGGCGCAGCCGTCTGAGGCGACATAGTGAAGCCTGGTCACAGGAAAATCCGCCATCAGAGCATCGATATCCTCCTTGCGGACCAGCTCAAAGAGATCCTCGGGACCGGAGCTGGCGGCAAAGGTTTTGGAATCCAGGAGTCCCTTTTCGACGTATTCAGCCACATTGATATTGGCCCGATGAAAACCTTCGTCGAGAAGGCAGCCATCGGAGATTACGTGGGCTGCAAAAAGAACGCCGCCCGGCTTCGTCACGCGAATCGCCTCCCGCAGAGCCTGACTTTTATCTTCTTTGCTGTAAAGATGGTACAGTGGCCCAAGAAGAAGGGTGATATCATATTTTCGGTCAGGAAAAGCTGATAAATCCAGCGCGTTCCCCTGGATGATCGATATTGTTTCATCCGGAGAAATTTTTCTGCGGAAAACATCTATATTATGCTCCACAAGCTCCACAGCGTCAACAGCATATCCCCGCCGCGCCAGCGCATGGGAATAGCGGCCGGTCCCCGCGCCGATTTCCAGAACCCGGTCCTGCGGCCTGATATATTTTTCGATATAACGCATGGTGGTAAGAAACTCCACGGAACCGTAGCGACTTGCCAGGCGTTCATCTTCATCATAATGACTGTAAAAGTCTGTCAGATATGGATTCGTTTTCATGCCGTACCCTCCTTCTATACCTGTACGTCTGCGTTCCGGCCCATTTTTTCCTGCCGGAGAAAAGCCGAGAGGACATTGCTTATCATCTGTTCAACTGATTTTTCATCCAGACTGATTTTTCCCGCAGCTGTCAAAACAGCAACCCCGTGGGTATACAAAAACAGATCCAGAAAAACCACCCTCGCGCGATCCACCTCTAATCCGGTATTTTCCGCAAACAGACGGGCTCTTTTTTCATTATCAGGCTCCTCATAAAAATTCTTTATCTCCGTCATATTCATCTGCATATCGCGGACAAACAAAAGCCGGAACAGGCAGGTCTCTTCCCTTGCAAACCGGACATAGGAGAGCGGAAGGACGAAAGGGGGACTTGTGTGTGCAGAATTTTCATATTCTGCCACATACTTCTCATAATATTCGTAGGCAAAGGCGAGAAAGTCTTCCTTCAGCTCATCCATATTTTTATAACAGGTAAAAATCGGCCGTGTCGAGCTGTTCAGCCTGACCGCAATGCTCCTCGCGTTCACCGCTTCAAAACCGTCTTTTCTGGTAATATCCAGAACGGCATTCAAAATCATCTCTCTGTTTACCCTTGCTGCCGGCGGCATGGTTCCTTCCTCCTGAATTTCGGATGTCTTTTATTTCTTACAGATGGTTATAAGTAAAACATTTGTTATGTAACAATAGTTGTATATTGGATGGATTTTGTCAAGAATAATGCAGAGCGACGGGATTTTTTCTGATCCCAGGCGGGAAGGCTCCTCTGGCGAGGTATGTTTTCTTTTTTTCAATGATAAGAGACCTTTATCCGCCTGTTTTCCTTCGTATGTGAGCAAATTTTGAATCGTGCTCCTGTGGAGAAGGGTGGGAGGGCTGATTGGGGAATTAAGGGTGGTTAGTAGAATTTTCGGGTCACGCTCCCGCAAGGGGAGCGACTAATCATGTCCAGAAGTATTACAGCCAACGCAGTATTTTCGGGTCGCGCTCCCGCAAGGGGAGCGACTCAAGATGCGGTACGAGGATGATTTACCAGAATATTTTCGGGTCGCGCTCCCGCAAGGGGAGCGACAAAGCCTGGATTGACCGTTATACTGGGTGTTACATTTTCGGGTCGCGCTCCCGCAAGGGGAGCGACGCCGACTGCGCCGCAGGCCTTACTCCTTTCTTTCATTTTCGGGTCGCGCTCCCGCAAGGGGAGCGACGCGCGATAACCTCCCCGGAAAGATTCGCTGCCGTATTTTCGGGTCGCGCTCCCGCAAGGGGAGCGACACGATTTTCTTGCGGCAGCCGGGATGAATACGGATTTTCGGGTCGCGCTCCCGCAAGGGGAGCGACGGGAGCTGTACCGGCAGATCGAGCGCATCCAGAAGGGTTTTCGGGTCGCGCTCCCGCAAGGGGAGCGACACTCTACCAACCGGTTTTTCCATTCTTTCGCCGTGTTTTCGGGTCGCGCTCCCGCAAGGGGAGCGACCCCACCATCTTTCATTCCGGTGACGCTCACCCCGGTTTTCGGGTCGCGCTCCCGCAAGGGGAGCGACTGCAATTTTAACTAAAATCTTCTCTCACTTCTTATTCACTTTGCCAAATTCTTTCCCTATTCTGCACTTCAGCTACTACTGTTTTATGGCCATCCCTTTTGATCCTCCATTTTTCCACACTCTTTTGTGCACTTTTTCCGGTGCGAATCTCCCGGGATTTTTATGTGAGCTTCAGGTTCGCACCCGTATCTTTCTTACTGAATCAAGGCTGCCAGCATTTTCGCCAGTGATATCAGACAGGGATACTTTCAGATTTTCCAACCGGTCTCTTCCTGCAACAGTTTCCATGTTGACATCATAAGTAATCAGTACCAAAATATTTCCGTGTCACTTATAGAAATATGGAATAACCATCCGAATCGCCACACAGATATCTGGCAAAAAGCGTTACCTGAGCATACGGCACATCCCCTTGATATTTTTTCCTGCAGATATGGGTTAGTACTGATTTTTTATTCTGCCATTCTGTCGGCATTTTTTCTCTGATCATCATCTGTCAGGACAGCACTGTTTCCGGCTCTGTCTGTGTCCCTCCTGCTTTTGGGTTTCCCTTGGATGGGACTCCCAAAGTCGTCTATTCGCTGAAGGATTGTTTTTAACATACGCATTGTACCAGTTAATCTATTCCATAGCATCTGCGCAGCAGACTCACAATGGCTTTCTGGTCAAAGCCTCTGATATCCAGCGCTTTCATGTCAATAGTTTCTTTTTCTATCTCATCCAAAAAGCGCTTCATATCAGCTGCGATTTCTTCGCAAAGGACCTGTCTGGTTTCTGCTGTAATCAGCTGTCCAAGTCGAAAAACATCATTTTTATGCTTTCTAATATTTTTTCTGTCAACCATCTCTCCACTTGCTCTTCGTTCTGTCAGGTCAAGCCACGCTTTTGCTTTGAATGGAATCAGACAAACTTCTCTAAGTACTGGAATCCCATCCAAAATGATCTGTCCATCTTTCAGCAGATCATAATAGGCATCATTCAAAAGTATTGCCGAGAGACTGGATATTTCATCATCAACAGGCAGCGGTGTCAACACAGTGCCTTCACCTAACGCGATAAACTCAGGTTTCTTTGAAAAAAGCTCAATCATATAAGGATACTCTTTATTTTTCGGAGAAGTAAAACGATAAAACTGCGTATTTCCCGTACTTTTGTTTTTATGTTCATACTCAGCTTCTTTTACATATTCCCAAAATGCTTTCCCAAACTCTGCTGTCATGGATTCAACGAGCAGTACAATATCAACATCCTTCGTTGCCCTAAAAGTCATATCTTCATTTTCCATCAGCAGATCACAGGCAGTTCCTCCAATTACCACATACTGATTCTCAAAGCCTTGAAATTTATCCTTAAATTTCCTTAATCCAGTCACCATTTAATCTGCCCATACCCCTTCCAGTAATTCTTCAACAGCTTCTTCTATTCGCTCATCTTCATTTCCCTCAAAAGACAATGCAACTGACAATTTATCTGCCATATCATTCTCAGAAAACTGTCTCGGATCATATTCCCATAATTCAACTTTGACCTGTTCACCGGGGTCAATCAGCTCATTCACTAATTTTTCTTGAGAAAATGTCTTAACATAAACGGCATATATCATTACTTTACCCGAATTCAGCATCGTTTCTTCAGACAAAACGGAATCACCTGCAAGGACCATATCATTTGTAATCTCTGCTTTATTCAAATAGCCGGTTTTACGGACTGGAGACGACAAATAGCCTTTTACTTTTTCGTATAACTCCCGTCTATTATAATCTGACTCTATTACTTTGTTCACGCCATCCTTGGTCGTGTGAAATAATCCTGTTGCTTCAAGCTGTTTCACAGCACGGCTCATAGTCATTGCTGTAAAAGGAAGCTTCTTTGTGGCATCAGAAACGTACATCTTTTTGCTGTCATTATAAAGATACAACAAAACTAATTGCTGCGTAGAAAACATAAATTTTGCAACTTTTTTCGCTTCTTCGTCTTCTTGCGTTAAAAATGTTCCTATAAATGGTAAAAATGCCTGCTTGCCTGTAAAAAAGGGAATTCCGCTCTCTATCATCTTTTTTCTTCTGTATAATGAGATTGTCGGAAGTTTTATTACTACCGGAACATTATCGATTTCTTGTATCCTCTTTATCTGTTTCTTCAATGCCGGAAGAGTAACAAGCTCTCCTGTTGGAGATAAAACAATGAATCTACAGCCATTTAATATTGCTACTGAAAAAATATAGCTTCCGGCAATATACATTGGCAATGCACCTTGTTTATTCCAACTTTCATATTGTACCTGCGCTCCGAATATATCCTCAAGTATGTCCATAAGAGAACCTCTTTTCACTTGTTTTATTATATTATAACTTTTTGAAAGTTAAAAATCAATATTTTTAAGTTATATTATAGGTGATACACTCTTTGAGGATATTAATACATATATGCAAAAAATGAATATTTTTATGATTACTTTTGATTGTAAAAATTTATTAATCGCTCCCACAAGGGGAGCGACCTTGAGATGTGGCTACAAGGCACCGCCACCATCACACTTTCAATCCACGCTCTTTCCGGTATGCCTGATAATCCTCCAGCTTCTTTCGCCTTCTTCCCATCAGTGTGGGCGCGGCTGCCGTATCCGACGTGCTCCCGTAATCCGGCAGGCCTGCGTGATGACCGGCGATGCAATAGCTCATAAGCTCATGCAAACCGCCCTTTTCCAGACAGACCCGGGCGCCCGCACTGGAATGATCCACAAGTCTGTCACTGTCTTCCATTATTTTTTTCTGAAAAGCTGCGGAATACTTTCCGATATCGTGGAGCATTCCGCAGCAGTATCCCCAGTCCTCTTTTCCAAACCGGCCGGCAAAATTCCCCGCCAGGTATGCCGTCCGGGTCAAATGCTCCTGAACGGACTGCACTCTTTCTCCGTCCTTATGCGCAATATACTCTGTATATTTCATAAAAATCCCTCAGTTAAAACTTGCTTCACATTTTCCTCTTTTTGATATTATTGTAACATATCCAGACGCGGCGCAACGCATAGAATGCCTGTTCCTTCCGGTATGGTCGTTCAGAAACAGGCCGGCCCCGCGGCCTTGAAGCTGCCCTCTCACCATGCGGCCGCTGAAGCCGGGCCTTTCAATATTCATTTTCTCCATATGGCGCACCTCCCTCAATCTTCCATCCATTCCAGATAATCAGCTTCGCTAGCGAAGAGCTGATACCCTCCGTTCACATATCCCATATAACCGTTTTCCGTATTGTATCCCTTCATCGCTCTTCGCTCCTTTCTTTTCGATAGTACCAGCTTACAGGAAGAGGTGTCCGATACAAACCCCACCTGGCACATTTTTCAAAAAAGAGCAAAGGCCGTGAACGTTCAGAGAAGCATAAAGATCAGAATTTGCTTTAAAGTAAAAAAATCCCTCTGAAAATACTTTTCCAGAAGGATTTTCATTTGCATTTTCGATTTTTCTCATGGAATATCTGATGCTTCGATCTGAAAGCTCCGTCATGCTTTAATCTGAGAGCCTCATCACGGCAGCACCAAAGCCGGACGGAAGTTCAGATAATCTCCCGATACGAGCAGATACTCAGCGCCCTGGAAGCTCCCCCGGATGCTGTCAGAAAACCGGCTTTCTCCATGGCAGTGGGAATATACCACGGCGGTCACGCCGTACTCCCGGGCGATCCGGGTAAAAGGCGAGGTTTTTTCCAGAATATTCGTGGGCGGATAATGCAGAAACATGATGAATTTCCGGTATCCGGCCTGTTCGGCCTTTTGAAAGGAGGTCCGGAGGCGGTCCAGCTCTCTGTCCACCAGCTTTTTTGCCTGTTGCTCCTTCTCCTCGTCCCAGCCCATGATCCTGCCCTGGCGGTCCAGCCAGAAGGGCCCTTCGAAGGTATAGCCCTTCGTTCCGACCAGCGCGTAGTCCTGATAGGAAGCAAAATTATTCTGCAGGAAAAACAGACGGCCCTGAAATTCCTCATTCAGCCGGTCCGTTTTTTTCGCATCCCAGAACATATCGTGATTTCCCCTCAGAAGGATCTTGCGTCCGGGCAGCGCTTCGATAAAAGCCAGATCCTCGCGGCACTCCTCCAGCTTTCTGCCCCAGGAATGGTCTCCTGTGAGCACCAGAGTATCCTCCGGCTTTACGATCCGGCTCACGTACTTTCTAATTTTTCGCTCATGATGCCGCCAGACCTTTCCGAAAGCATCCATCGGCTTATTTGTCTGAAAGCTCAGATGCAGATCGCCCAATGCGTATAGCGCCATACGCAGCCTCCTGTTTTTTTCCAGTCCGTCAGCTCTCGTCTCCTGTGACGGAGCGGTTCCTCCAGACTCCTTTTTTGTAAAAGATCACGGAAACGATCGCCGCCGTGGTCCAGCCGATGGGCCAGGACAGCCAGATGCCGAGCGTGCCGAACAGGGGAGAAAAGATATAGGCGAGCACCACGCGCAGCACCAGATCGGTAAAGGTGGCCGTCATGAAGGCCGTCATCGCTCCCGCCCCGCGCAGGACGCCGTCCACCATCAGCTTGATGGAGATTACAAAATAGAAGGGGGAAACGATCCGTAAAAACATCAGGCCGGTTTCCATGGCCACCGTGCTCCCCTCATTCATAAACAGGGAGAGCATCAGCCGTCCGCCGAAGAAAAATACGGCGAAAAAGGGAACCGCAAGGATCAGCGCCAGCTTGACGGAGGCACGAAGGCCCGCACGCACCCGGTCCTCCAGCCCGGCTCCCAGGTTCTGAGCGGCAAAGCTGCTCGTTCCGTTCCCCAGGGTGGTGATGCTGGTAATGCAGAAGGTGTTCAGCTTGATCGCCGCGGAATATCCGGCGATGACGGAGGAGCCGTAGGAATTGATCAGTCCCTGGATGAAAATATTTCCCACGGAAATGAAGCTCTGCTGCAGGATGCTCGGAACGGCGATCCTGCTGATGCGCCCCAGCATATTCCAGGAAAACAGCTCCACGCGCCCCTCCGTTTTGACGGATGAGAGTCTTTTTTTCAGAGCGATCAGAGCCAGGACGCAGGCGATGCCCTGCGCGATGAAGGTGGCCCAGGCCACGCCCGCAACGCCCCAGTGAAAAACTGCCACGAAGATCATATCCAGCACGATATTTCCAAGGGAGGAGCCGATCAGGAAATACAGGGGCGTTTTGGAATCCCCCATGGAATTGAAGATTCCCGTTGCCACATTATATAGAAAAAGAAAAACGAAGCCGCCAATATAGATCCGAAGGTACAGGTCGCCGTCCGCGAAGATATTTTCCGGCGTGTTGATCGCGATCATCATTCCCCGGCTTCCCAGAAGCCCGGCCGCCGTCAGCAGGACGGAGAGCACCGCAGAGGCGATCAGCGTGGTGTAGATCGCCGTTTTCATTTTTTCAAACCACTTTGCGCCGAAATACTGAGAAATGATCACCGAGCAGCCGATGTTGCTTCCCACCGCGATGGCCATGAAGATCATGGTGATCGGATAGGAGGCGCCTACCGCCGCCAGCGCGTCCTCTCCCGCGAATTTTCCCGCGATCACGCTGTCCGCCATGTTGTAGAGCTGCTGAAAGATCACGCTCACGAACATGGGGATGGAAAATTTCCACAATACGCTCTGCGGTTCTCCCTGTGTCAGATCCTTATTCATTTGTCTGCTCCTTCTCTTTCCTTATTCTATTCTCTTGTCATTCAAACCGGTGTGTATTATACTACTTTTGCCTGGATAAATAAAATAAATCTTATTTATACTTTCCATAAATAGCATAAATGGATAAATCTGCACCCGGAACAGAAAAGGGAGGTAGCGATGGCGGTCAGTCTGGATTTTTACAAAACCTTTTATTACGCGGCAAAATACGGGAGCTTCACGGAGGCGGCCAGGGCGCTTTATGTGACCCAGCCCACTGTCACACATGCGGTGGGCTGTCTGGAACGGGAGCTTGGCTGCGCGCTTTTTTCCCGCTCCAGAAAGGGGGCGGTACTGACGCCGGAAGGACGCCTGCTGTACGAGCATGTGCGCGCCGCCTTTGAGCATCTGCAGGAAGCGGAAAAAACGCTGCAGGATCAGAAGGCGCTTCTGTCCGGGCAGGTACGCATCGGCGCCAGCGAGACCACCCTGCATTTTTTCCTGCTCCCCTATCTGAGAAGCTACCGGAAGCTGTATCCCGGCGTGCGGCTGAGGGTTTCCAACGGAACCACGCCGCAGGCTCTGGACGCTCTGCGAAGGGGCGCGGTTGACTGCGCCATCCTGGTGATGCACGGGGACTACCGCAGCCTCCTTAAGCCGCGGGATCAGATGAACGTCGCAGCGCTGACCTGTTTTCAGGATATCTTCATCGCTGGAAACGATTTTGCGGCTCTAAAGGACCGGGCCGTTACACCGGAGGAGCTGACCGCTTTTCCGTTCATCGCAATGGAGCCGGGCACGCTCACCAGACAGTATATGGATGATTTTTTCCTGCGCTTCCATCTGAGCGTGGTTCCGGACATCGAGCTTTCCACCACCGACCTGATCGTGCCGGTGGCGGAGCACAATCTGGGAATCGGCTTCGTTCCGGAGCCCTTCGCCGCCGGAGCGCTTTGTGCAGGCTCGGTCTTTTCCATCCGGCTGACCGAAGCCGTTCCTCCCCGGCAGATCTGTCTGGTGTACCGCACCGACCTTCCCCTTTCCATCGCGGCGCAGGCCTTTCTTGAGCTTCTTACCGAGGATCCTCCGGCGGTTTTGGAGTAAAAAGGAGCCAGCGCACAGCCCCTTCCCCGTCCGCCTGCGCCGTGCCGCTTCGCTGAAAGCCCAGGCGCTCCAACACCGCCTCCGCCGCCCGGTTGTTTTCTCTCGTCAGCGCCTGCACGCCGCCAAAGCCCAGCTCTGAAAAACCGTATGCGAGAATGGCGCGGCAGGCCTCCATGCAGTAGCCCTTTTTCTGCTCCTCTTTTTTTACGGCGAAGCCCAGCTCCGGGTATTCCGCCCCGTCCCGCCAGAAAAAGCCCGCTCTGCCGATGCAGCGGCCGTCCGCTCTTTTTTCCAGCATCCAGAGCCCGAAGCCGTACAGGGGATAGACGGTGCGGATATAGCTTTGAAGCCGCGCCGCCTCCTCCGCCCTGTCCGCCGAAAGCCCCTCCATCCAGGCGGTCATATCCGGATGGGCGTAGATTTCATAAAGGCTGTCCAGATCCTGCTCACACTGCTCCCGCACGACCAGCCGCGGCGTGCGCAGGATCTCCCAGGGTACTCCCAGCAGGCGGCGGTAAATCCCTTCCAGATCGTCCGCGTCGATTTCCTCCAGACTCTCCACGGCATAGGGATACGCTCCCATGGGAAGCCTCCGGCTTTCCTCCGTCAGATACAGAAGGATGAAGCAGTCACCGCCTGCCAGACGGCGGGCTTCCTCCGGATGGTCCGTCAGATACAGCGCCCCGGCGGAGGGTATCCGTTTCCGTTCCTGGCTGTCCTTCTGCGCGCAGCTGCCCCTTTGCGCCGTTTCGGGAGGCTGCTCCGGCCCAGGCACCTCCGCCTCCATCCCCTGCTCCCGAAGCCGCTCCCTCAGACGCTCTATCTTTTCCCGGGTTCCCCCGTCCTTTTCCGACAGGACGATCCTCACCTTTTTCAGCATTTTCTTCAACTTCTCTTTACGTTTTCCTTTCTTTCGGATAAAATAAATGACTGACGACATTATACTGTAAAAATAAAAATATTTACAAGGAAAGGAAGCTGTATTTATGGCACAGAATCCCATTGTTACCATTACCATGGAAAACGGAGACGTGATCAGGGCGGAGCTTTATCCCGAAGCCGCTCCCATCACCGTCAACAACTTCATCAGCCTGATCAACCGTCATTTTTACGACGGCCTGATCTTTCATCGGGTCATCAGCGGCTTTATGATCCAGGGCGGCGATCCGGAGGGAACGGGCGTCGGCGGCCCCGGCTATTCCATCAAGGGTGAGTTTGCCCAGAACGGCGTGAAAAACGACCTGAAGCACACGGAGGGCGTGCTTTCCATGGCCCGCACCATGGCTCCCAACTCCGCCGGAAGCCAGTTTTTCATCATGCATAAGACCTCTCCCCATCTGGACGGCGCTTACGCCGCCTTCGGAAAGGTGATCGAGGGAATGGAAAACGTGGACAGGATCGCGGAGACCAGAACCGACTATTCCGACCGTCCGCTGCAGGAGCAGAAGATCCGCACCATGACGGTGGAAACCTTCGGCGTGGAATATCCGGAGCCGGAGAAAATGTAAAAAACCCCGGAGGGGCCGGCGGGAAACCGGAGGGAGACGGGAAGGCTGAGGCGGTGGAATTGGCGGTGGAATTCCATGCGCGCCGGATACGGGGCCAGGTTCCACGCGCGTTCATATATTGTTCATATATCCTTTAAAAAAATTTCATCCCCTCATAAAGCTTTTGTTACTTCTCATGGTTATACTGTATTCATAAGTTGAAAGCACGGACTGCCGCGAGTCAGCCGGTTGAGATTTCTTCTTATGTGTATGCCGGATATGGAGATACACCAAAACTTTTAAATAGCTTTTTCATAATAATGCCAGGTAAGCGATTACCTGGCATCCTCCCTTTTGTGGGGGATTTTTCTTTTTGTGGTTTTTTTCTTTTGTGACGGGTTTTTGCGGCTTTTCTGAAGGAATATGAGCCGCTTCCGGTTTTCCGTTTTCCACCGCGGGTTGAATTTCCGCATCTTTTCAAGCGTCAGGTTATTTTCGTTTCCCATGCCCGTATCGTATCATTATGAATAAGAGATAAGGAGGTCGCGCCGTGAATGAGATCATCGGGAAAAATATTTATTCTCTGCGGAAAAAGCAGGGGCTGACACAGGAAAGGCTTGCCGAGCTTGTCAATGTTTCCTTCCAGGCTGTTTCAAAATGGGAAAACGGAAATTCGGTTCCGGATGTTTCCACTCTGCCGCTTCTGGCAAACGTCCTGCACTGCAGCATCGATTCTCTTCTAGGCTATGCGGCCGAGCAGAGAAGGATCACGGATTATGAGGAGCGCTATAAGACGAATGATTATTATTGGGGAATCCGCCCCTCTCACATGTGCTATGAGGTTATGAAGCTCTGCCCTCCGGTCAGGCCGCTCCGGCTTCTTGACGTCGCCTGCGGGGAAGGAAAGGACGCCGTCTTTTTTGCCAGGAACGGCTATCATGTAACGGCGTTTGATGCGGCCGGCTCGGGCCTTGAAAAAGCCCGAAGGCTCTCTGACCGGTCCGGGACGGAGATCAATTTTTTTCAGGCGGACATGCTCGATTTCCGGCTGGAGGGTGAATTTGACATCATTTTCTGCTCCGGCTCTCTCCACTATATCCCGCAAAGGCTTCGGAAGGAAATTCTGGAAAACTATCAGGCTCACACCTCCTCCGGCGGTCTTCACGCCCTGAATGTTTTCGTGAGGAAGCCTTTCGTGAAAAGCCCTTCAGACGAAAGAGAGCACCGTTATAAATGGCTTTCTGGAGAGCTTTTTACCTATTATTCCGACTGGCTCATCACGGCCTGCGGGGAAAGCATTTTTGACTGCATGAGCGGAGGCACTCCGCATAAGCACTGTATGGACACTCTGTATGCCATAAAACAGGAAGGTCCGCTTTGATTTTTTCAGAAAGGGGATAGCAATGAAAAAGCTTATTTCAGGCAAGGTCAGAGAGGTTTATGAGATCAGTGAAAGGGAGCTGGTCATCGTGACTACGGACAGGATTTCCGCCTTCGACGTGATTCTGCCCTCGGTCATCTGCGGAAAGGGAAAAGCCCTGAACCTGATCTCTCTGTACTGGTTCGACTATACCCGGGATATCGTTCCCAACCATATCCTTTCCGGCAGGCTGTCCGATATGCCCTCTTTTTTCTCCCGGGATCCCGCCCAGTACGAAAACCGGACTGTCCTTGTCAAAAAGCTGCGCATGCTGCCCTATGAATTCATCGTACGCGGCTATCTGTTCGGAAGTCTGTGGAAGGAATATCAGGCCTCCGACACTTTTTACGGGCAGAAGCCGGATAAGGCTTACCGGCTTGCGGAAAGGCTTTCCGCTCCTGTTGTGACCCCTTCTGTGAAAAACAGTCTCGGACACGATGAACCGATTTCTCTTGAACGGCTGAAAAAAGAGCTTGGAGCCGAGGAGACTGACCGCATCTGTGAAATTTGTCTGAAGCTTTATCAGACCTGCTTTGAACAGGCGCTCAGGCGCGGAATCATCATAGCCGATACCAAATTTGAATTCGGCTATGACAGGAACGGGATACTGACCCTGGGGGATGAAATCTTTACTCCGGATTCCAGCAGGTTCTGGGCCATGGAGGACTATCAAACCGGAATTTCTCCCAGATCCTATGATAAGCAGCCTGTCCGCGACTGGCTGACAGCGCGCGGTCTGGCCGGCATAACGCCCGCACCAAAGCTTCCGGATGAGATCCGGAGGGCTGCGGCCGAAACCTATCAGGAATGCTGCCGCAGGATCACCGGAAGCAGCGTCCTGTAAACGGAATAGCAGGTAAAACGGAAAGGCGGGTAAATCCCCGCCTTTCTCCTGCCCGGTACCTTTTCAAAGTCTTTATTCCTTCCCCTCCATCTCCAAAAGCCTCAGCGCTAGTCCCACGCTTCCCACATGGTAGCCGCTGCAGGCGTAGATCCCGCAGCCCGCTTTGTCCACCGCGACAAGCAGCGGCAGGCGCTCATGATCCACATACATCCGCCTCGCAACGGGCTCCACGTTTTCCAGCCCTTCGTCAAAAAAGACCTGCGCCCTTTCATAAGCCTCCGCCGTATGCCGCAAAAGCGGATTGGACAGGGCGGATGGTGATTCCGCTGCCAGAATGAGCCTGCAGGAAAGCCGTTCCAGCCTTTCCTTTTCGGAAAGCAGCTCGTTCAGCACATGCTCCGTAGGCTCCTTTCCTTCCTCCACAAAGATCAGCAGGCTTTTTTCTCCGATCAAAAGGGAGGCGGACTCCACCTGTTTTCCTTCCCTGTCCGTCAGAGAAAAGGCGGGCAGCGGATTTTTCATCTGCAGATCCGCAAGCCGGGGTCTGCGCAGCTTCATTTCCAGCGTCCGCTCTTCCCCCTCTCGCAGGCGGAAACAGCTGATGGAGGCATACTGGCTTCCGTTCGGCATCCGGTTCGTGGTGATCAGACGGTAGTCCCCGCTTTTCAGGGAAAGCACGATGCGGCCGTTTTCCGGCTGTATTCCTTCATAGTGCAGCGTTTCATAGCCCGTCCCGGACAGCGCGCCGATCGTCCAGGTCTGCGCATAGCCCCACTGATCCTCCCGGTCAGTCAGAAGGGTCAGACGGGCGGGGCTGCCGGAATCGGCCGCCTCCTCCCCGTTTCCGGAAGCCTTCATCCAGACATTTCCGTTCCAATATTCGGCCTGCTCCGTGACGGGGTTCAGGCGGGCGGGAATCCCCAGCGTTCTGCAGACTGCCACGAACAGCGTCCGCTTCCCCGTCTCATCCGCCCAGAGGCCGCGAAGGGCCGCCGGGGGCGTGATCCGCAGCGTGTCGTAATCCTCCTGGGGCAGATACCTGATGTGCGCCTGCTCCCATTCCCAGATGCGCTCCGGCCGTTCCAGGAAGGCCGCTTTCTCTTCTTCCGTGAAATACGCCTCCACCGCCGGCGCAAAGGCGGTCAGCTCCTCTCTCCCGATACGGGGGCAGAGACAGTATCGCACAAAGATATCCCTTGCGGCGTCAGATTCCACGGCCCTCCATTTCCTGGCGTCAGATTCCACGGCCTCCGTTTTTTCAGATTCTCCGGTTTTCGCTTTTTCAGAGAAAAGGCGGAGCCTGTCCTGCAGAGGGGCCTGGTGCAGGAGCTGTTCCTGCGCGGTCTGAACGTCCAGATCCCGGAAATCCTTATCCGACAGGGAATGCAGAAGCTCTTTTCTCTCATGCCTCCAGTCCCGCCCGTCCAGAAATTCCTTCAGGCGGGCCGTATTTCCCCTTGCCCGCAGAAAAATGTCCGCTTCCTGCGGACACGCTTCCGCCGCCTGCGCGGCTTCTGCACGAAAGGCCTCCAGCTTTTTTTCCCGGACGGCTTCTGCTTCCTTCAGGCGCAGGCGGCCCACCGCCTTCTGCGCGGCATCCGGCGCGGGCCAGACAACGGCGCCGTCCTTTGGCGCACGGATCTCCAGCTCCCGCCAGGGCGAAGACATTTCCCAAGATCCGGCCAGCTTCAGGAAAAGCTCCCGATCCTCCGCCGCGCAGACCGCCTCCGCGCACTGGCCGTCCTTCCAGGCGCGCACCAAAATATCTCCCCGCCCGATGGACAGTCGGGCCGTTCCTTCCGCTCCGGTAATCAGGGTAAGCACGCTGCAAAATTCCGCCATATTCAGGATCTCGATGCTCACAGAGGCTCCCTCCACAGGCCTGCCCTCCTCGTCCGACACCCGGATGCAGAGGGGCTTCGTCTGTGCATAATGCTTCGTCACGTTCAGAAAGCGCACACAGCCGTCCCTGCCCATGATCCGATCCTCCACGCCGTAATCCGTGAAGGTCCGGGCGTATACCAGAAGCGCCCGTGTTGCCGCGTTGGCAAACCAGCCCCGGTCCAGCACCTCCTCCGGCTCGCAGGCTCCCATAAAATGCCATGTCCCATCCACACAGACCTCCACCCAGGCGTGATTGTCGTCGCAGTGGGCCCAGCGGGGCGCGTACACCTGCCTTGCCGGAATCCCCACGCTTCGCAGGGCGGTAACGAGGAAGGTGGATTCCTCCCCGCAGCGACCGCTGCCGGAACGGTAAACGGACAGAGGCGACTGGGTGCGTTCGTCGCTGGCCTCATAGGAGGCCTGGGAGGCGCACCAGTAATTGACGGCAAGCGCCGCCCGTCGGGTATCCAGCCCGCAAATCAGCGGGGAGAGCTGTTCCTGAAAAAAGGAACGGCAGTCCACGATCTTCTCCGAATTGATCCGATACCAGGCCACATCGTGCAGAAACATTTCCTCCGGAAGGGCCGCGCAGTGCGCATCCTGCTCTCTCAGCGCCGCAGCATGGGCCGCATACCGGTAAAACAGGTCAAAATCATAGGTAAAAGCATCGGACAGGGGCATGCAGCCGTAATAAAACTGCAGCAGCGCCCGGATGTCCCCGGGGCAGCCCGCAAGCCGCTCTTTCACGGCCTCTCCCGTTTTCCCCAGCAGGGGGAGGCGCTTTTCAAAGACAGTATTGGCGTAATGGGAAAAATGCTCTGAAAACATGTTTGATCTCCCTGGTTAATTTTTTCTTTTCCTCATCATAATTTTCCGCTTCTATATGCTTATCTTTTTTTAAGACGCATAAAGCTCTCGAAGCTAATATCCATATTACCAAATCTTCTGCGGTTATTCCAGATTGCTCCTGTCGAAAGTTTTCTCAGCACAAGAGAAAGCAGCCGCATTGGCAGAATATCAAAAAAAGAACGTCTCCCGTCATTATAAACGAGCAACGTCCTTTTTTTCAAGAATTCGATGCGTAATGCGCACATAAAGAACCCGTCATGTTACTGCTCATGGAAACCCCGTGATCAGTAATCCCTTCATTCAGATCGCCTGCGCCGGTGAAGGGGCCGGCTTAAACCCCGGCTCATTCCTCCATCAGGGTCATCGCCTTTTTCAGGGCGCGCTGGATCCTCTTTTTTACCGCCTCATGGGTAAGGCCCAGCATTTCTCCAATCTCCTTCGCCGTATAGCCTTCATAGTATTTCAGGCGCAGGATCTTCGCGTCGGATTCGGGCAGGCGGGAAAGGGCATGCTCCAGCGCCGTCCGCTCCTCCATATCGATGGTTTCCTCCGGCACCCCGGCGGCGAGGGAAAGCTTCCAGTCCTTCTGAAGCTCCCGGTAGCGGTAGACCGCCTTGTGCCTGGCTATGGCGACCAGATACGCGGACAGCGTGCCCTTTTCCGGGTTAAAATTCTTCCTGCTCAGGTAAAAATCCGTGAAGGTATCCTGTACACATTCCTGTATATCCAACGGATTTCTCAGCCGCAGGGATACCACATAGCTCAGTAAATCCGTGTACTGTTCGATCAGTGCAAGTATGCCGAGGCCGGGGTCTGCCTCAAGCAGCTCCAGCAGTTCCCAATCCGTCATCCTCATCTCCCCCTCTCACAGATTAATTGTGAGCTCGAGGCCAAAAAGGGACATCACCATTTAATTTTTTGCGAAAAAAAGCAGATTATGCATCCGACGCTTCTTTTTCTGTGAAAAAAACGGATTGGTTCGAAGCATTCAGGAAGTTCTTCAGAACGTGATAAGGCCGCCGAACCAGGCATTTTCCGTCTCATCGGATACCTGGAAGCGCCAGGAGCCGTCCCTTTTCTGCATGGGAATCGTGAGCCTGACGGTCCGAAGGGGCACCGTACCCTGCGAAAGAAGCTCACGGACTGCCTCCGGCAGCCCGTCCCCGGCTCCGATGAGGGCGGCGGCGCCTTCCTCTCCCGCCGCATCCGGAGAGGCCAGCCAGGAGGTGAAATCCGGCCCGGTCAGGGTCAGCACGGCGGAAGCTCTCCCTGCGGGCACAAGGCCCGTGGAGATCTCCAGGCTGCTGTATTCCATGATGACGGCAAGCAGCTCCTCCTCCGGCGAGGTCTCCCTTCCGTCCAGGACGACCTCTGCCCCGAAGCGTTCCGCAAGCTCCGCGTCGGTGACAAACCGGGCCTGAGCCGTGCCCTGCTCGTCGTAAATGATCTGATCCTCCCGGCTCTGGGGCATATAGCAGCGGGCCTCAAGCTCCGCGAGCCTGCCCCGGGAAAGAAGCCCGGTAAATTCCCGGGCGGCCTGCTCCGCCTGACGGGTATTGCTCCCGATCAGAGCTGCGGGCACCCCGATCAGGATGAGCAGCAGAACCGCCGCCCCTGCTGAGATCAAAATAATCTTATTTCTGTTTGTCATGTTCCTCTCCATTCCGGAGCGCAGCAAGGCTTTGCTCCATTTTTCAGTGTAACACGTCGGTTTCGTCCGCCACCACTGCCACGGGCTCCGCCGATATGGCAAGGCTGTTCACCGTTTTCAGCAGGAAGGTGGGGTACTGGCCGTTGATCTCGTAATAGGCGTCCACATAGTCCTGGATTTCCTGCGCGCTGGAAAGGGAAGCCTGCGTCAGCCCCTCCGGAACAATACTGTCCACGGAATTGGCAAAATCCATCAGTCCCCGTACCAGGCTTCCCTCCGGCATCATGATCCCGTACAGGGTTTCAAATTCCATGCCTTCCTCAAGCAGCACGGTCTCCCCGTCGGAGGCGAGATGAAGCTGGCCGGGCATGGCCGCATAAGCGGTATAGCTCCCCCCGTAGCCGTCCGGCGCGTCAAAGGCAAAAACGTCCTCGTCCAGCTCGATGCGGACGATGTCCATCACGTTCTGGCCGTTCTGCACGCTTGCTCCCGTCACATAGACCAGGCTTTCCTGCGTTTTTCTTCCCACATGAAGCCCCTCTATCTCATAGCGGTGAAAATAATTGACCTGAATGTTTTCCAGCACCACAGGATGTTTCTTATAATACAGATGCAGGGTGAGAAGCTGCACCAGAGGGGTTTCCTCCCAGGCGTTCACCTCTTCCAGAGCAAATTCCTCCTCAAAGCGGCCCTCTTCGTCGGTGACAAACTCCGCCAGCTTTTCACCGCTTTCGCTCATCACCTCCACCCGGACCTTTTTGGCCGGAAGCTCATCCTCCCAGTCCAGGATCTGGCCCTGAATGGCGCAGAAGTTGTAGAGCACGTTTTTATAATGCTCCTGTCCCATATGCGCGGTCAGATTCACCTCGCCGGGAAGGCGGCCGAAGGGGATGGCCGGATCGTTCACCCGGGCGGCGAGCGCGATCAGCTCCTCGTTGATGGCCTGCTGCTGCTTCTCGAGGCCGGGGTAGTTTTCCATCAGGGCCGGGCAGCCCGCGCAGCCGTACATGCGGGTTATGATGCAGGCCTTGATCGCGTGGAAAAACAGGCTGCGCAGGTATTCCTCCTCCCCGTCCTCCAGAGAAAAGCACGTCCGGCCGGAAAGCAGCCTGTCCAGCTCCTGTCTGGCAAGGGCCACGGCATCCGCCTCATACTGCATGCCAAACATACCCACCAGAAAGCTTTCCGAGGCGTCGATCCACTTGCCTCCCGCCACTCTTGCCGCCGCGCTCCAGAGAGCCGAGCCTCCCGCCGCTTTTTTTGCCGCCCCATATCCGGCCATAGCCGCCGCATCCAGCAGAAGGCGCCCTCCGTTATCCACGATGAACTGATCCACCACCGTCTCCGGAAGGAAACCGCCGAACTGTTTGATCTTCTGATCCACAAACCAGTACTGGTCGTCCCGGACCGTTCTTTCGGAAAGCAGATTGCGGTTGTTGTAAAAAAGCTTCGCCGCATTCACCATCTGCTCGTCTGCGTTTCTGAAGGTCAGCCCCAGGGAGATCATGCTGTACAGGTGGGAAAGTACCGTCGCCGTATTCTGGAAGGCCGTCGCATAGCGCCCGAAATCCGCGAGGAAGGTTCCTTCTCCCTGCGTGGCGAGCGCCGCTTTCGTTTCCGCCAGCGCCTTCTGTACGTCCGCAGCCGCCAGGCCTGTCTGCTTTCCCGCGCTTTCCTGCACCGACATGCAGATGTCCAGCATGCAGCCCATATAATCCAGCTCTTTTTTGTGATTTTCAAGCAGCTTTGCGGTGATCTCCTCATTTTCCTGGAGCAGGTCGTTCATGAAGCGCTCCGCATAGCGGTTCTCCCACTGCTTTAACGCCAGATCCGTATAGCCTCCGAAGGCGATGGCAAGCCAGGTCCGCAGATCCAGAGAGCCCACCCCGTACACATACTGGATCACTGACGTCTGCCCCGCCAGCTCCGCCGCCTGCTCCTCGGTGTAGCCCAGATCCTTCACGTAGCTGAAGGCATACCGGGAATAGGCGTCCCGGTAAAAGGCTCCGATGTCGTCCAGCACCGTTCTCTGGGGCGGGATCAGGTTCAGCTGCTGCTTTCCCATCCAGTTGGTTTCTCCGTATTTCTGAAGCGTGCCCGTCAAATCCAGAAAGGCGTCAAGAGGAACATACCATTTTCCGTCCAGGACGACCGGCGCGCGTCCCATCGGCACCAAAATGCTGTACAGGGGCGTAACAAAGCCGGCGACGGTGTCCCCTGCGGCCAGCATCACCCGCGTCTCATGCCAGGTGACGGAGACGCTTTCGGAATCATAATACAGCTTCATCCCCAGAAGCCCGGCAAGGGTGTCCAGCTCCCCGTATACGCTGTGATCCTGCGTCACCAGCACGGGAAGATAGCCCTCCTCATACTGATATACGGTGCCTCCGTCCTCGGTGATATGCTTGGATCGGGCCACCTGAAGGCACAGGGTTCCTTTGGCAGGCCAGGTTTCAGGCAGATCCAGCTCCTCCAGGTCGGTCAGTATGACCTTCTCTTCGCCGTCCTCCTGCGCGCGGGACGAAAAAGGAACCAGCCCCGCCAGCAGGGTTACGGCCACAAGCAGGGCCGTCAGACGCGCGGCTGCAGGCCTGCTTCGCTTCCCGGGCAACGCTCTTCTTTTCTTCTTTTTTGTATAAAAATCAATGAATATAAAAAATAAATGCTTCATGCTTCCTCTCCCTGCGGGGCCGCTTTTCCCGCTTTCATCCTCTGACTGTTTTTTGCATGTCTTACCAGCCGATCTCTCCGGCCACAGCCAGAGTTCCGTCGGCGCGCACGCCCACCGTACAGCTGTCCCCCGCAGCGATAGAAATGATGTCCGTCCAGTCCTCCACGTCGCACTGGCCCGCGTCGTTCCTGCCCGTGGCGTATACCGTGCCGTCGGAGCGCAGTCCCGCCGTATGGTACTGGCCAAGCGCGAGCTGGGTCAGATCCTCCCAGCCGCTTGTGTTGTACTGGCCATAGTTATATTCCGACCTGTCCTCCAGAAACTGCGCCGTCCCGTCCTTCCGGATCGCTCCGATGGCGTAGTCTCCCGCATACAGGGAAGCGATCTGCGTCCAGTCCCCCTCCAGGCTGCCGGGATAGCCCGGATGGGCGACGGACACCACCGTGCCGTCCTCACGTAAGCCCAGAAGGATTCCGGTGGCCATCCTTCCGGAGCAGCCCGCAAGCTGTGTGATCCCGGACCATTCCTCCGCTTCCTCCAATCCGTCGGGAATCCCCGCCTCCTCATCCATCGCGATCAGAGACACCGTACCGTCCTTTTCCAGAACCGCGCATATGCTGTTAGAGCCAAAGGTTTCCGTAACGAGCTGCGCCCCGTTCTGAAAGATAGCGGCCGGCTGAAAAGCGCTGCTCTGGTCGCGGGTGTACAGGGTTCCCGCCCTGTCCATCCAGGCAAAACCATAATCAATGCCGATGGGATCCGTATAGTAAAGCTCTCCCACCTGCTGTACATCCGCCGCGTTTTCCAGCGCCGGGAGCCTGGAGCTGTTGCCGAAGGTCAGAAGGGTATGATCCTTCGTAACGCCGATCAGAGAGGTGATGTCCTGATCCATGCCGTTAAACACATACACCTTTTCCAGATCCGTCATTTTCTCCGGCTCGCTGTTTCCGTAATTCGGAGAATACTTAATCAGGGTTCCGTCCTTTCCCATTCCGGCCAGATTGCTTTCATGGAGCGTTCCGGCAATCCCGCTCAGGCCCTCCCAGCCGTTCACCTCCTGCGGCGTCCATTCCCCGGCGATCAGGAGCCTGCCGTCCGCCGTCACGCCGTATGCCTTTCCCGGCCTGACGTAAAGCTGTACGATATCCTGAAAATTTCCGATCCCCTCGAAGCTTTCGTTGTGTTCATCGAACCAGTTTTCCCACAGCTTCGCGTGTTTTACCCCGCCGTCCCGCGTCAGTCCGAATACGGTGGTCTGGCTGCAGGCCAGGGCCGTCACATCCTCCCAGCCCGTGATCTCCGCAGCCTTCAGGCTTTCAAATCCGGCAGTATGCACCCTGCCGTCTCCGGTGACAGCCGCCGCCACATACAGCCCCGCGCAGACAGCTTTCACATCCTCCCATTCCAAGAGGGACATATCCGTTCCGCCGCCATAGCCCTTATTTGCCAGGATCCTCCCGTCCGAGGTCAGCCCCAGCAGATGCTCGTCGCAGGCGGAAATGGACGTCACATTTTCCCAGCGCTCCACGTCGTCCTTCCCCTCCAGCTCGCCCGCCACGATCACCGTGCCGTTTTCCAGAAGGCCCGCCGTAAAGCTGTCTCCCGCGGCCACGGCTGCCACCCGGCTCCATCCCTCCAGATTCCGCTGGCCAAATCCATTGCTTCCGCAGGAGATCACCGTTCCGTCCTCCTGCAGAAAAACCGCATGGGACAGGCCGCCCGCACAGCTCGTCTGGGGCGTCCGCACGGCGACGATCTCCCATTCCTCATCCTCCTGCTCCTCTTCCAGCAGGAGGGTATCCTCACCGGACAGCGCAGCGTCCGAAGCTCCGCCCGTTTCCAGTCCCCCGGAAGCTTCCGTATCCTGCGCCGCGCTCTGAGCCGCATCTTGCGCCGCGTTCTGTCCTGCGCTGTCCTGTTCCGCCGTCCCCCTTTCCGTGCGGTCAGAATTTCCTATCGAAATACCAATCCCCACAGCCGCCACGATCAGGATGAAAACGCCCGCCGCAAGAGCCGCTGCCAGGATGCGGCGCTGTTTTCCGGCGCGGGCGCTTTTTACCCGTTTTCCCGCATAGAGGGCGTCGGAAAGCTCCTGCATGGTCTGGATACGGTTCTCCTTCTTCACCGCGAGGCCGCGCATGATCGCTTCCGAAACCGTCGGGCTTACGGCGGCTCCCAGCTCCTCCGGGCGTTTCAGGCCGTCGGAAAAAAGGCGGTC
>DWWS01000023.1 GCA_019119595.1 Candidatus Eisenbergiella merdavium
AATCAAGGGCGCGAAGCGCCACAATTTTGTGGCGGTTTGTCAACCTTTTTTAGAAAAAGATGGGGGAATTTATAAAAAAGGAATCCTGGAAGTCGCATAAAATAAGGCTTAAAGATTCCGAGAGTCTATTAGAACAAAAAAAGAGGAGCCGGAAAACACCGGAGCCAGTCCATAGAACAGAAAATGAAATGCTGCCGAAGGCGGCGGATAAGCAAGGAGGAAAAAATCATGCTGATCAGAAACAATTTATTTGACGACTTTTTTGGAGATATGTTTGACGATCCGTTTTTTAACAGAGGCTATGTTCCCCAGAACCAGCTTATGAAAACGGATATCCGTGAGAAGGACGGCCAGTACCTGCTGGAGATCGAGGTGCCCGGCTACACCAGAGAGGACGTGAAGGCGGAGCTGAAGGACGGCTATCTGACCATCACGGCCGACAGGAAGGATCCTGTGGAGAAGGCGGATGAGAGAACCAGATACGTCAGAAAGGAAAGATATTACGGAACCATGAAGAGAACCTTCTATGTTGGCGAGGATATCACGGAGAATGAGATCCACGCGGCGTTTAAGGACGGCATCCTGAAGGTGATCATCGACAAGCCTCAGCCGAAGAAGATCGAGGACGAAAAGACCATCATCCCGATCGAAGGCTGATCTGATATCCGAAGGGATTTTATATAAAAAGAACGGAGCGTTGGATTCCGGCTGAGAAGCCGGCCAGGACACTCCCATAAAAGCGAATCCGCCCGGCGGCCGAACAGGCCTCCGGGCGTTTTAAGGTCTTGAGATCCGTTTTCTGAACCGGGCCGGTATCGGCTCCCTAAGTCAGGCCGCTATCGCTTCCTGACTCAGGATGATATCATCTTCCGGAATCAGGCTGATATCAACGTCCAGAGTCAGGCGCAAAGCCCTCGAAGATGAAGAGCTGAAAATCCCTTCGGCACTGATCCAGCTCCTGCTGGGAGCGGATGGTCCAGGCCACGGGAAGGGCATGGTAGAGATTGCAGCAGATCCGCCGGGACAGGTCGTTTCTGTATTTCCAGTTATAGGCGATGAAATCCGGCTTTGCGGCTATGTTCGTGAGCATTTTGCTCAGAAGAAAATAGGCCGGGCTGCATTTTTGATTTTCCTTCATGAAATTGGTACAGAGCTGTCCGCGGAATACGTCGGGGCGGTGCTTTTTGTACCAGATCAGAGCGCTGGGGTGGAAGGATTCAATGCAGTAGGGGCCCCTGTAATCCTCCAGCAGACCGTTGACGGCTTCCGGGATGCGGTCGTCTCTTTTTTCCATTTTAATTTCCACGATCAGAGGAACCCTGCCGTTCACCAGCTCCAGAAATTCCCGGAAGGTGGGAATCTGCTCCGGCGTCCCTCCCAGGGACAGGCTTTTCAGCTCGGTCAGGGACAGTTCGCAGACCCTTTTGTTTACGCCGCACATCCGCGTCAGCGTATTGTCATGGAAAACCACGGGAACGCCGTCCGATGAAAGCTGTACGTCCAGCTCGATCCCGTAGCCCTTTTCCACGGCGAGGCGGAACGCCTTCAGGGAATTTTCCGGAACCCCGTTCGCCAGGTTATGGAGGCCCCTGTGCGCATAGAAGCGTCCCATGAGGGCGCTGCAGTCAGGGCTGTTGAATCTTGGAATGAGCAGCAGGAAATACAGGGCGGCCAGCAGAAACAGTACCGCCGCGGCGAAAAACGGGATGAAAAGCACCAGGGCAAAAATGTTCATAAAGATCCTCATTCCGGAGCATGCGACGGGGCGAAGCGAAATCGCGAATGCGATTTCGCTTCTGCCATAAAAGCAATTTGTGACGCTCCGGCACATAATTGCTGCAAAGCAAAGCTTTGCTGTGAAACAATAAGTCATCAGGCTTATTTTTCTCACTATACCTCTTATTCCAGTTCCTGTGTCAGCTCGTCCAGGAAGGGGACATCCTCAGTAAAGGTTTCCTGTCCCAGCTCGTTGACAATGGTTTTTCCGGCTTTGTTGTACTGATAAAGCTGATCCAGAAACTCGATCGCCGCCCGGATCTTGGTGCGGAGCAGATAGCCCCCGGACTGCGTGGCCTCCGTCAGAGAGTCGATGGACAAATCGGGAGTCCAGCCGTAGGCTCTTCCGTGAAAATCCTGGATCTTATACAACACCTCGTTGATCTCGTCCCGGGTCAGAGGCAGGAGCTGAGGGGCCCTGACAAGCAGGTTCAGCACGGTTTTGGCAGGCTCCGGCTCACCCGGGTATATGGCCTCCAGATTTTCATATTCATGCTTTCCCTCGATCACGTCCTCCGCATAGGAGGCGCTGAGTGCGAACAGGCTGAAGGCGGATTCCAGCCCCTTTTCCGGAAACAGGAAGCGGGCCATATTGCGATAGGCGTTCAGACGCGCTTTTTTTCCAAGCCTTCCCATCAGCTCTGTTTCATCAATGAGGATCACCCAGCCATGATAGCCCATCTGCAGGAAAAGATGGCTCATAAAGGAAAAATAATCCATGCAGTGCTTCGTCTTTGAAAAGTTCACATTATATTTTGCGGGCTGTCCGAAAATACGCCGGTAGATTTTCTTCAAGGGCGCGTTGGCGATAAAATCGCCCTCCAGATCGGCCTGCAGAAGAAACTTCTCATCCGAGTCCTCTGTGTTCAGGTAAGAGCGGAATAAATAATACAGCTTATCGGTTTCCAGCTGTCTGGCGGCATAGAGCAGCATCTCGCTGGCGACAGGGCTGTTTGCGGAGATTTTTTCCAGCTCCTGCATGAAGCCCGGCTGCTGCCTTTTGGGGAGATAGGTATTCTGCATCAGCTTCTGATAGACCAGATAAAGCTTGTCCATGGGCGTTTCCTTGCTCAGAGAGAGATAGGAAACAACCATATTGGAGGAATGAGCGAGGGTAAATACGGTGTTGAGAAGATGAGTCTTTCCTTCGCCGTATTTTCCGCTGATCACCATGCCGCAGGATTTTCCCTGTTCGGACGCCATGTCCAGCCTGTCGGAGATTTCCTTCATGATTTTCGGACGCGCCTCTGAAAAATACTGGCCAACGGCTCTTGAGGGAATACCGGAGCGGAGCGCCTCTATAATATGTCTTGCTTCAAAATCATACATCGTCTCTCACCTCCTGCATTGCGGCCTGGATCAGTCCCGGGATGCCTACTGCGCCTGCATGTGCCTGCTTTACGATTCCCTCCGCTTTTTCATGATCCAGAGGGACCGTATTCTTCTGACGCCCGGCAAGACTTTCCGAAATGGAAATGATCACCTCAGGCGTATATTCCTGTGCCGCCAGACGGTCCAGATCCGACATATCGGCAAAACGGTTAAAGCGTTCCCCCAGGATTTCATTCTGTATGCGCATCCAAAGGGCCTGATAGGATTTCAGTCCCGCGTTTTCATCGTCGATCAGGGTTCGGTCAAAGGCATACAGAAACATGATATTTTTCATGCTGTCAATATCGTCAATGAGCTGGCGGATACTTTCGTAGGTATCCTCACGTTTCATTTTCGTATAATGAACCGGTTCCAGGCTGGAGCGGCTCACCAGAATTTCAAGATCGTCGATGGCAATGAAAAGGCCGGAATGCCCGCCCATCCGGATGATCTCGGCCAGAGAACGGAGCATGTGTCTTGCATTGTATTTTGTGATCCGGCTCGGGTAAAATCCCATTGCGCGAAGCTGGGACAGCTTGACCGTCCGATCCCCCTCCAGCCAGGCCAGAAGAAGCTCCCTGTTCTGTTCCTCCAGAACCGGGTAGCCCAGGATGCTTCCGGTGAGCATGCTGCATGCCAGGGCAAAATTGTTGTCAAGCAG
Organism: Candidatus Eisenbergiella merdavium; assembly: GCA_019119595.1. GTDB lineage: Bacteria > Bacillota > Clostridia > Lachnospirales > Lachnospiraceae > Eisenbergiella > Eisenbergiella merdavium. The sequence goes on from DWWS01000023.1 coordinate 3,809, forward strand.
AGGGTTATCCAGGAAAAGCTGCTTCAGCAGCGTACGGATCTCCCGCCTGGTCAGCGCGTCCCCCATCCCGTTTTGAGACAGATAATCGATAAAACGCATTCCCTCCGGAATGTCCCGGTGATCGTAGCCCATTTCCGCGATCAGATGATTTCCGACAGCCTCCAGACAGTCCAGAATATCGCACTGGCGGAATATTTCAATATAAATCTCCCTGAAATCGTGCATCCAGACATCCCGCGCGGAAAACTGCACGGTTTTATAGTCCTGCTTTCGGGCAAGAGCCGACATCAGCTGCAGAAAATAGGTTTTTCCGCTTCCCCGGCGTCCTGTCACAAATTTTATTTTACTTCCGCCGTCCCTGATATATTCCTGAAGATATTTTTCCTCCCAGAAATCCGTGAGAAACCGGATACCACGGCCGGATTTTTCCGGAAGATTTTCCTCCGGGGCTGTTGTTACCTGCATGACGGCGTTTTCATCGTAATCTGCCATCGCCTGAATTCTCCTTTGATTAAAACTGGAGGCGGCCCGTAAAGCGCGGCGCCTGTTAATTATTCATAGAAACGGATCGTAGCCAGAAACTGCTCCTTGCCTTCTCTGTCAAGAATGCGGATCGCTTTGACGTTGTTTCTGCTTGGACCAAACTGAAATTTTTTGCCCCCCTTTGTCTCTTCAACATCGGAGGCGTACAGTCTGGCAAGATCGAAGGCAAAGCTCTGCTGATCGTAATCCTTTCTGAAACGGCTCATGGGAGCCAGAAATTTGTACAGGCTGTTCAGGTAGATATCGGCTCCGGGCTGTTTATTCAGCTTTAATATGGCGACGCTGTAGGCGTCATAAAGCTCGCTGACAAAGGTCTGCGCGTTGAAGGATGCCCGGTTGAGCTTTTCCTGCCCCGCCTTAACCATGCGCACAAAGCTTTGCGGACGGACGCACTGAACCTTTTTGCGGTCAAGATAAATATCCTGATTTTCAGCATCCAGCCTGACCCTGTAGGGGAACATTTCATATACGGGAAATTCTCCCCGGACGTCCACGCCGTTTTCCTCGCAGGAGGTAAGCATCTGCTGTGCGAAGTCTCCGTTTTCAAAATATTCCTTTGTGTCGAAGGCCTCCGCCGTTTCCTGCATACCTGTCAGTGTCTGCGAAACGGCGGCTGCCGCCTGCGACATGGCATCCAGATCCCGGATAAGGCTTTTGATGTCCCCGTTTTCCCGTTCCCTGCTTACCGCCTTATAGAGCTTCTGGAGGGCGGCAAGACCGTCCTTCAGCGCCTTTTCGCCGGGCTGAAGCTCCTCATAAAGATTTTCGTAATTCATATATGCGCTCCTTATCCGTCCGCTTCGGCGGACCATTGAAATTAAGCCGCTCAAAACGACAACGACTATGAAAAGTATAGCGGAAACGACGCGAGGTTTCAACAGATTGTTCCTAAGATACGACAGATATGTTAAAATTTTCCTGTGAACCTGAAGAAAGATCGGGAGTATATACGGATGAAAATGGAAAGGAACCTTTATCCCTGGCAGGAGGACTGTCTGAAGCGATGGCTTTCCAATGGCGGAAGAGGAATGGTGCAGGCGGCCACGGGAACCGGGAAAACCCGTCTTGCCCTCGTGGCCGCTGCCCGTCTGCAGGGAGAATGGAAGGATAAACTGAAGGTGAAGATCGTTGTGCCGACCGGCGCGCTTATGCGCCAGTGGAATCAGTCGCTTCGCGAATTTCTTAACGCGGATGGAGAAGGAGATGGAGAAGCCGCCGCAATGCAGGGGGATATCGGCATGAGGGGAAACGGTTTTCAAATGCCTCCTGACCGTAAGTATATGATTTATGTGATCAATTCCGCGCGTTATGAGCTGGCCCGGCAGATATTATCGGATCTGAAAAAGGGCTTTGCCGTATTCCTGATTGCGGACGAATGTCACCGGTATGAAAGCGGACAGAACCGCCTGATCTTTGAATTCCTTCCATATATTGATGCATACCGGGACCGTTTTTTCTCCCTTGGACTGTCGGCCACCCTGCCGTCCGGTCAGGAATACGCCTGGCTGGCGTCCGTTCTCGGAAAGAAAATATACAGCTATGGAATGTCTCGTGCCGTTTCCATGAAAAGCTTATGCCCCTATGATATTTTTCATGTTTCCCTGTCCTTTGAGAAAGAAGAGGCGGACGAATACGAGGAAATCACGGAACAGATGAGGCTTCTGTATCACAGGCTGCTCGGTGATTTTCCGATCCTCCGCAATATGCGCCAGAAGGAGCAGTTTGAGCTGCTGCGTACGATTGCCGGGCGCAGGGATTCCGGAAGCGCGCCGCGCGCCGAACGGTATATGAGGCTTACGTTTAAACGGAAGAGTCTGGTATGTCTGGCATCCGCAAGGTCTGCATGCGCCCGTGAGCTGGTCGGGCTTCTGCCCTCTTATGAAAAAATCCTGATCTTCGGGGAGCGCATTGACCAGGCGGAGGAGCTGTACCTGCTTCTGGAGGAAAGATATCCGGGAAAAGTGGGAAGGTACCATTCCCGAATGGGGCTTCAGGCAAAGCAGAACACGCTGAGTCGTTTTTCCTCGGGAGAAATCCGCATTCTGATCACCTGCAGGGCTTTGGATGAGGGACTGAACGTGCCGGACGCTTCTGTCGGAATCGTCCTTTCCGGCACCTCCATGCAGCGTCAGCGCGTCCAGAGGCTGGGGCGTATCCTTCGGAAAAAGGAAGGAAAGGACAGGGCCTCTCTTTACTATCTGCATGTGACGGGAACTGCGGAGGACACCTGTTTTCTGCCGGATTCGGGAGAAGGCCGTATTGTGGAGCTGGAGTACCGTTCCGCGGTGCAGAGATTTGTGAATCCGCCGTACGACCGGGCTGCCGGACAGCTTTTGGAGAGGTTCTCGGAGATGGGCCTACAGCCGGAAAAGCAGAAGGAGCTTCGGCGCTGCCTGCGCCTTGGCAGCGTGAGGACGGACTGGCTGCGGGAAAGGGCAGATATCGAGGCTGAAATCCAAAGGGCGCGATATGCAAGTGATAAAAATTACTGGCTCTGTATGAAAAAATTGAGGGAAGCGGCGTCAACCCAAAAAACTTTATAAATTTCTTTCTGCCCCTGTATTTTTGCGCGTAATTCTGCTATAATAATGTACAAAAAGGAGGTGGTGATATGCCGCAGATCAGACCGATTACAGACCTTCGCAATACCAATGAGATTTCTGACATTTGTCATGCCAAACGAGAGCCGATCTTTATCACGAAAAATGGCTATGGTGATCTGGTAGTGATGAGTATCGAAGCATACGAGGCGATGGTAGAAAACGCAGCAATGGACACCGCAATTTCAGAAGCAGAGGCCGAATATGAACGGGATGGGCAGCTCCATGACGCAAGGGAGGCGCTGGCTTCTTTAAGGAGAAAGCATTTTGGATAGATACAGCGTCAAACTGATGAGCCGGGCACTGCGGGATTTAGACGGTATTTATGATTACATCGCCAACACTCTGTCAGAGCCGGAAACCGCTCTGAACCTGGTGGATCGGATTGAAAATGCCATCCTGTCCCTGGAGACGGTGCCCTACCGCTGTCCGGAACGAAAACGAGGGACTTATGCTAACCGGGGATACCGGCAGCTCTTTGTGGAAAATTACACCGCCGTTTTTCGGATTGATGAGGCAAAGAAAACGGTGATCGTTGTGACGATCCGCTATTCCCCAAGTGAATTTTGAAATGAATAATGGATATTGCAAAAAACAGTCTGTGAGAACAGGCTGTTTTTTCGCGGTTGAAAGGTGTGAACCTTTATGAGCCGATTCGTAATTGTCGTGAAGTTCCAGATGGCACAGAACTTCCGCGACCTTTTTCATGTTCACGGAACAGTCAGCGTCTCCGGTCCATCAGCTTCGCATACACGACGCCTGCGAGCGTGCTGAAAAGCGTGGCAAGGATGGCGGGGGCCACGATGGCCGTGGGGGAGGCGGAGCCGTACTGGCTGCGGTATGCGATCATGGAAACGGGAATGAGCTGCAGGGAGGAAATGTTCAGGATCAGGAAGGTGCACATTTCATTGCTTGCGGCCCGTTCCCCTTTTTTGGAAAGATAGGCGGGATTGCCGCGTTCCTCCTCCAGGCGGGCCAGCTCCTCCATGGCCTTCAGCCCGGCTGGGGTGCAGGCCCAGCCAAGCCCGAGGATATTTGCGATAATGTTCGTGGATATATACTGTCTGGCCGGATGGCCTTTGGGGATACGGGGAAACAGAAAGGTGACAAAGGGCTGGATGCCTCTGGTCAGGGATTCGATCAGGCCGGCTTTGGAGGCGATCTCCATCAGCCCCACCCAGAGGCTCATGACGCCGATCATGGTGATGCAGAGCTGCACGGCCTCTCCGGCCGAATCCAGCGCGCCGTTGGCCACCGCCTCCATGTTTCCCGTGAGCGCTCCGTAAATGATGCCGACAGCAATCATGGCGGCCCAGATAAGATTCAGCATGAAAACTCCATTCGCAGCCTCAGCGACGGCCGGGCTCCGCTTTTTTTCCATCCTATGCGCCCGGCCGGGGCAAAAGAACCGGGAATGCGGCAGGAAAAACGCACATACACATAGGATAAGCGGATCTATGTGCGAAGAGGGGAGAGGGAAAGCGGAATGGGAAACGCCCTTGCCAATCTGTCGAATATCATCATTCCGGCGCTGATCTTTTACGTGGTGGGCTACGGGATCATTCATCATACCAACGTTTATGAGGATTTTATCAAGGGGGCAAAGGACGGCTTTCATACGGTCATCGATATCATGCCTACCCTGATCGGGCTGATGGTGGCCGTGGGAATCCTGCGCGCCTCCGGCTTTCTGGAATTTTTTGGCGGGCTGCTCGGAACGCTGACGGAGCCTCTTGGACTTCCCGCCCCCGTGGTGCCGGTGATCATCGTGAAGCTTTTTTCTTCCTCGGCGGCGACGGGGCTGGTGCTGGATATTTTCAAAAACTACGGGACGGATTCCAGGATCGGCATGATGACCTCCATTCTGTTAAGCTGTACGGAAACCTGCTTCTATACCATGAGCGTCTATTTCATGGCGGCAAAGGTGACCAAAACCCGCTACACGCTTTCCGGGGCGCTGCTCGCGACGGCGGCGGGAATCGCTGCCAGCGTTCTGCTGGCGGGGCTGACTGCCGTTTCGGGATAATTTTTCGGATAATGAAAAAAAGAAATTGAACTTTCGGGGCGGGAGTAGTATAATCGGAAACATAAATTGAACTTGTATTTGAAAAAATGAACTTCAGAGATAAAAACGAACCTTAGAAGCAAAACGGAACTTTTAGATTGAAAATAAACTTTTTGGAGGAAGCCGGATGAAAAAGGAGACCTTTGCGGACAGGCTGAGATACGCCATGGAACAGAAAGGGAAAAAACAGGTGGACCTGATCCGGGCGGCCGGAGAGCGGGGCGTGAAGCTGGGAAAAAGCCAGGTGAGCCAGTACCTGAGCGGGAAAACCGTTCCGCGCGCGGATATCCTGCGCTTTCTGGCGCAGACGCTGGAGGTGGAGGCAGACTGGCTTGGCGGGGCGTCAGCCGCTCAGAGCCATGCGGGCGAAACCGGCGGCGCGCGGGATGCGGGCGCGTTTGAGGGAAGGGCCGGTCAGGCGGAAAAAGGAAAGGAAATACCGGGAGGAAAACAGATGCGGGAATGCAGGGAATTTAAAAAATCAACGAAGCTGGATCATGTGTTATACGATGTGAGGGGGCCGGTGGTGGATGAGGCCGCCAGGATGGAGGATGAGGGGATGCAGGTTCTGAAGCTGAACATCGGAAATCCCGCGCCCTTCGGATTTCGCACGCCGGACGAGGTGATCTATGACATGCGCAGGCAGCTCACGGACTGCGAGGGGTATTCTGCGGCGAACGGCCTGTTTTCCGCGAGAAAGGCCATCATGCAGTACGCGCAGATCAAGGGGATCCCCAACGTTTCCATGGAGGATATTTATACGGGAAACGGGGTCAGCGAGCTCATCAATCTCTGTATGTCTGCGCTTTTAAACGATGGGGATGAGATCCTGATCCCCTCTCCGGATTATCCCCTGTGGACCGCCTGCGCCACGCTGGCGGGAGGAAAGGCCGTGCATTATATCTGCGACGAGCAGGCGGAATGGTATCCGGACATTGAGGATATGAAAAAGAAGATCACGGACCGGACCAAGGCCATCGTCATCATCAATCCCAACAACCCCACCGGCGCGCTGTACCCAAGGGAGATCCTCATGCAGATCGTGGAGCTTGCGAGGGAGCACCAGCTCATTCTTTTTTCCGATGAGATCTATGACCGCCTGGTGATGGACGGGCAGGAGCATGTTTCCATCGCCTCCCTGGCCCCCGACCTGTTCTGCGTCACCTTCAGCGGCCTGTCGAAATCCCATATGATCGCGGGCTTCCGCATCGGCTGGATGATCCTGAGCGGCAACAAGAGGATCGCCGGGGATTATATCGAGGGCCTGAAAATGCTTTCCAACATGCGCCTGTGCTCCAACGTGCCCGCCCAGTCCATCGTGCAGACTGCCCTCGGCGGCCACCAGAGCGTGAAAAGCTATCTGGTTCCCGGCGGGAGGATTTACGATCAGCGGGAATACATTTACAAGGCGCTGACGGATATCCCCGGAATCACCGCCGTGAAGCCCAAGGCGGCCTTTTACCTGTTCCCGAAGATCGACGTGAAGCGCTTCGGCATCGTAAACGATGAAAAATTCGCCCTGGATCTGCTCCGGGATAAAAAGATCCTGCTGATCCATGGCGGCGGCTTTAACTGGAATCAGCCCGATCATTTCCGCGTGGTCTACCTGCCCCGGATTGAGGTGCTGAAGGAAGCGGCCGAGAGCATTGCGGACTTTTTCAGCTATTATCATCAATAGCGGTTATTGTCCCTCTAAATGTCCCCCAGGATGTCCCCTAAGATGTCCCTCAATGTGTCCCTCAAGACGGGCTGAATGCACGGATTTGGAATTTGATAAGTAAAGACAGCAAAATAAGCAAAAAAGGGCCGGAACCTTCAAACAGATTCCGGCCCATATTGTTGATATATATTGGAACAAGCCCATGCATACAGGCGAAACCGTCCGCGGCGCCTCACCCAAACTTCTGAACATAGCTCATCACAAGGATGAACAGGACGATCAGCGGAAGGATATAGCTGACATAAAACCGTGCCCATTTGGGGAATTTCATGCCGTTTCCTGCATCCGCCTCCGCGATGAAATTATCCCAGCCCCAGCCGTAGCGGCTCGTGCAGAAAAGCAGATAGCCGACGCTTCCTAAGGGAAGCAGGTTGTTGGAAACGATGAAGTCCTCCAGATCCTGGATCGTGCTTCCGGCTCCAAGCGGAGTGATGCCGCTCAGCACATTGAAGCCGAAGATGCAGGGAAGGGAGAGAATCAGGATCGCCGCCAGGTTAACGAGGGTGGATTTTTTCCTCGTCCAGCCGAACAGGTCGATGCCGAAGCTGATGATATTTTCAAAGACCGCAATGACGGTGGAGAGGGCGGCAAAGCTCATGAAAAGGAAGAAGAGCGCGCCGAAGATCCGGCCTCCGGCCATCTGGTTGAAAATGTTGGGCAGGGTGACGAATACCAGCCCGGGTCCTTCGCCGGGATTCACGTCGAAGGCAAAGCAGGCGGGGAAGATCATCAGGCCGGCCAGAAGGGCGACCGTGGTGTCCAGAATACAGATGCGCACGGATTCCCCGGTCAGGGCATGATCTCTGGAGATATAGCTTCCGAAGATGGCCATGGCTCCAATTCCAAGGCTCAGGGTAAAGAAGGACTGCCCCATGGCGGCATAGACCACCTCAAACCAGCCGTATTCCTGAATCTTTCCGAAGTCGGGCACCAGATAGAAGCGGATTCCCTCTCCCGCGCCGGGAAGCGTTACGCTGCGGATGCAGAGAAGAACGAGGATGCACAAAAGAGCCACCATCATGACCTTGGTGATGCGTTCCACTCCCTTCTGCAGTCCCATACCGCAGATGGCAAAGCAGAGGACGGTCACAACGACCATCCAGAACAGCATGGGACCGGGCTGGGCGAGCATGTTGTTAAAGACGCCGCCCACCTCGTCGGGCGTCAGCCCGGTGAATTCTCCCCGGAGCATTTTTACGATATATGCGAGCATCCAGCCCGCAACGGTGGTGTAGAACATCATGAGCAGGTAATTACCCGCCATGGCAGCGAAGGACAGAAAATGCCATTTCGTGTTTTTCGGCTCCAGTACGTGGAAGCTTCTTGCCGCCGATCTGCGGCTGGCACGTCCCACAGAAAATTCCATGACCATGATGGGAAGACCCAGAATGACAAGCGAGATCAGATAGATGAGCACGAAGGCGGCGCCTCCGTATTTTCCCGTAATATAGGGAAAGCGCCACACATTTCCAAGTCCGATGGCGCAGCCGGCTGAGATCAGGATGAAGCCCAGCCGGGATGAGAAGCTTTCTCTTTTTTCCATTGGAATCAAATCCCCCTTTTGATAGTCGCCGACGTAACAGGAATGCGCGGAATTTGAAAAAATATGCCGCGCATAGTCGGTCTGTGTCCAGTTTATTAAAGATGAGAATAGAAGTCAATATGCGGGAAAGAAAAACACAGGCACAGAACAAACCACCTTGAGAAAGCCACCCCCATGTGTTAAGATTATCAGATGAAGACGGGCTTTTGCATCAGAAACGGGCATGCCGCCGCGCGGCGCCTTTGCGGTGGAAAGCGCCGTCCGGAATAGACCTGAATTTAATGGAGACTTGAATTTATGGAACAAATATCGGAAGCATGGCCCGTTCTGATCGGCGTGTGCGGCGTTCTTCTGCTGGCCGCTGCGGCAGTTTTTACGGTCAGATTTTTCAGAAGCCGGAGCAGGCGGTCTGAAATGGACGACATGGAGGGCCATGAGTTTGAATACTTCTGTGCGGACCTTTTAAGGGACAATGGCTTTACAGAGGTGGAGGTGACGAGGGGGAGCGGAGATTACGGCGTGGATATCCTGGCGCAGAAGGACGGGATCACCTATGCGGTACAGTGCAAATGCCATACGGACCCGATCGGCATCAGGGCGGTGCAGGAGGTCTATGCGGGCCGGGACTACTATGACAGAATGGTGGGAGCGGTCATGACCAACCAGTATTTTACCTCTGCGGCCGTGCAGGCGGCGGACAAGCTGAAGATCCTGCTGTGGGATCGGGGATATGTGGAGGAAATGATGGAAGAAAGGGAGTGACGGCATGGCCTTTGTGGAATTTAAAAATGTGAAAAAGGTCTATCACATGGGCGAGGTGGACATCGAGGCCCTGAAAGATGTGAACTTTGAGATCGAGGAAGGGGAATTCTGCGTGATCGTGGGTGCGTCCGGCGCGGGCAAAACGACGATCCTGAACATCCTGGGCGGGATGGATACCCTGTCGGAGGGAACGGTGATCCTGGATGGGAAGGAAATCTCCGGCTACAATCAGAAGCAGCTCACCACCTACCGCAGATATGACATCGGCTTTGTGTTTCAGTTTTATAATCTGATCCAGAATCTGACGGCTCTGGAAAACGTGGAGCTGGCCTCTCAGATCTCAAAGGATCCGCTGGATGCGGCTCAGACGCTGAAAAAAGTGGGGCTTGAGGAACGGATCGGGAATTTCCCGGCCCAGCTTTCCGGTGGAGAGCAGCAGCGTGTGGCCATCGCAAGGGCGCTTGCCAAAAATCCCAAGCTGCTTTTGTGCGACGAGCCCACGGGAGCGCTGGATTATAATACCGGAAAGGCGGTGCTGAAGCTTCTGCAGGACACCTGCCGGAGCACGGGGATGACCGTGGTGGTGATCACGCACAATCAGGCGCTTACCGCGATGGCGGACCGGATCATCCGGGTAAAAAACGGAACGGTTCAGAGCATGGAGATCAATGAGAACATCACGCCGGTGGAAGAGATCGAGTGGTAAGGCTCGGGAATGGAGATGGCATGAAATCTACCATTATGAAAACAACTGTGAGGGAGATTCAGGAGAGCCTTGGGCGTTATATGGCAATCCTTGCCATCGTGGCGCTGGGCGTCGGGCTGTACGTGGGGCTTACGGTGACGAAGCCGGACATGGTGGCCGCCGGAGAAAATTACCTGGAGGAAAATAAGCTGTACGACCTGCGGCTGGTTTCCACCATCGGATATGACGACGAGGCGGTTAAAAGCCTTAACGCGCAGGAGGATGTGGAGATCGCCGAGGGAGAGGTCTATACGGATTTCCTCGCGGTGGATGAAAACGGAGAGGAGAGCGTCCTGCGCGCCCATTCCATGCTGTGGAAGCTGAACCAGACCGTGGTGACGGCGGGAAGAAAGCCCACTGCCGGAAATGAGTGCATGGTGGATGCGCAGGCCTACGGTAAGGCCGCGCTTGGAAGCACGATCCGGGTGTCGGAAAACAACGACGAGGATACGGCGGACATGTTCCGCTATACGGAGTATACCGTTGTCGGTCTGTGCAATTCTTCCTATTATATTAACTACGAGCGGGGAACGACGGCTCTTGGGAGCGGAAGGCTGAAGGGCTTCGTCTACATCCCGAAGGATGGCTTTGACACAGATTATTATACGGATGTTTATGTATTCCTGAAGGACCGTTACGGGCTGTACAGCGAGGAGTATGACGATGCTGTGGAGGCGGCTGAGGACTGGGCGGAGCCGCTGGGCGAGGAGCTGGCACAGGAGAGGTACCTGGCCCTGAAGGAGGACGCCGAGTGGCAGATCGAGGAGGGCGAGCGGGAGCTTGCCGAAAAGAAAGCCGAGGCGGAGGAGGAATTTGCAGACGCCAGGCAGGAGCTTCTGGACGCGGAAGCTGAGATCGCGGACGCGCAGAAGGAGATCGACGACGGCTGGGCCGAGCTTGCGGACGCAAGGCAGGAAATTGCGGATAACCGGGGCACGCTTGCGGATTCCCGTGCCGAGCTTCTGGACGGACAGACGCAGCTTGCGGATGGAAAAGAGGAGCTTGCCGACAGCAGGACGCAGGCGGCCGATCTGGATGATGAGGATGAGCGGAAAAACATGGAGGCCGGCCTGAACCTGGCGCAGGCGCAGCTTCAGGGAAACGAGGCGCAGCTTGAGGCCGGGCTCGGTCTGGTCAATATGGGACAGGCGCAGCTTACATACGGCGAGGAGCAGATCTCCAGGAATGAAAAACGGCTGAAGGATGCGGAGGAGGAGCTTGCGGACGCCAGGGAGGAGCTTGCCGACGGCTGGGAGGAATATGAGGAAAATCTGAACAGCTTTGAGGAGCAGATCGCAGATGCGGAGGAGGAGCTGGCGGACGCCAGAGCGGAGCTTGCCGACCTGGAGGAACCGGATTCCTACGTCCTTACGAGAAATGAAAACATCGGCTATGCCTGCTATGAAAGCGATTCCAGCATCATCGAGGGGATCGCGGGCGTGTTCCCCGTATTCTTTTTCCTGGTGGCGGCCCTGGTCTGCATGACCACCATGGCGCGCATGGTGGAGGAGCAGAGAACCCAGATCGGCGTGCTGAAGGCGCTTGGCTATGCCAGGGGACGAATCATGGGAAAATATCTGTTTTACTCCGGGAGCGCGGCCCTGCTGGGCTGCCTCATCGGATTTTTCGCAGGCTCCTGGCTGTTCCCCACGGTGATCTGGTTTGCCTACGGCATCATGTACCAGATGGGGGATTTTGTGATCCTGCTCGACTGGAGGCTGGGAGCGGTTTCTCTCCTGGTATCGGTGCTGTGCTCCATGGGAACCACCTTTGTGACCTGCCGGTATGAGCTTGCGGACGTGGCGGCACAGCTCATGCGGCCCAAGGCGCCGAAGAACGGAAAGCGCATTTTTCTGGAAAAAATCCCTTTTCTCTGGAACCACATGTCCTTTCTGGTCAAGGTGTCGGCGAGAAACATTTTTCGCTATAAGCAGCGGTTTTTCATGATGGTGTTCGGGATCGGCGGCTGTACGGCCCTGCTTCTTACCGGCTTCGGCGTCAAGGATTCCATCAGCGGCATCATCGATAATCAGTATGGGGAGATCCAGATCAATGACCTGAATGTGATCTTCAGCGACGCTTATACGCAGAAGAATAGAAGCGAATTTGAAGAGATCATGGGACAGACCGCGGCGGGCTATACCCTGGCCTTTGAGGAAAGCGCGGATCTGGGAGCGGGAGAGGAAACGGAATCGGTCACCCTGGTGATCCCGCAGAATCCCGATGAGATGGGCGATTATCTGAGCCTGCACACGGAAAAGGGAGAGTCCGTTTCCTGGCCGGGTGAGGGAGAGGTGGTGCTCACCGCGAAGCTTGCGGGAAAAAGCGGGCTGGAAACAGGGGATGAGACGCTGATTAAGGATGAGGACGGAAACAGCCTGAGGGTTATCGTTTCCGGGATCAGTGAAAACTATATTTACAACTACGCCTATCTTTCGCCGGAAACCTGGCGGTCGCAGACCGGAGGGGAGGCGGAATACCAGACGGCCTATGTGAACGTGAAGGAGGGGCAGGACATCCACGAAGCCTCCGCCGCCATCATGAACTGCAGCGGCGTGGCCAGCGTGACGGCCTATGAGGATATGCAGACCCGTTTCGGAAGCATGATGGAAAGCATGGATTATGTGGTGCTTGTCATCATCGTCTGCGCCGGGGCGCTCGCCTTCATCGTGCTGTATAACCTGACGAACATCAACATCACCGAACGGCTGCGTGAGATCGCCACCATCAAGGTGCTGGGCTTTTACCGGAACGAAACGGCAAGCTACGTGTTCCGGGAAAATCTGATCCTGACGGGCCTTGGCGCCCTGGCCGGACTGGTGATGGGGAAATATCTGCACAGCTTTGTGATGTCCCAGATCGATATTGATATGATCACCTTTGACGTGCGCATCGCTCCCCTGAGCATTGTCTACAGCATTATCCTGACGTTTGTTTTTGCGCTGTTCGTTTGCTGGGTGATGAACCGGAAGCTGGACGCCATCAATATGGCGGAATCCATGAAATCCATTGAATAAAAAAGGAATCGCCGTCCGAGGGCGGCGGCACGAACCTGGATTCGTGCCAAAGGAGGAACGGAATGGACATCAATGAAACGCTGAACGAGGTGCTGGTGAAGCTGTTCCGCGATATCAATACCATTGAGGAAAAAGCGATCCGCACGGAGGAATACCGTGACGTGACCGCGAACGATATGCACGTGATCGAGGCCATCGGCACCGGAGAGCCCAAAAATATGACCACCGTGGCAAAGCTGCTTTCCGTCACCACGGGGACTCTGACCATTTCCATGAACTCTCTGGTGAAAAAGGGCTATGTCCAGCGCATCAGAAGCGAGGAGGACAGACGCGTGGTGCTGGTTTCCCTGACGGAAAAGGGAAAGCGCGCCTTCGCCCATCACAAGCGGTTCCACGACGCCATGATCCGGGAGGTCCTGAAGGGGCTTGACGAAAAGGAGCAGGAGGTTCTGCGCAGGTCCCTTCTGAACCTGATGGCGTTTTTTGAGGAAATGAAGGGTTAAGCGCGGGAAGCTTTTCAGCCCTTATCCTGCGTTCCCGGAAGCCCGCTCTGCAGAAGCCTGCTTCGCAGACTGGTAAAATCGCAGGGGCCGGTCTGCAAAAGGAAGGTATGAAAGCGCAGGTCACTGTACTGCTCCTTCCAAAGCTCCTGCGCCTCCTGCTTTAAGGCCAGAAGCTCGAGATAGCTGAGGTAATATTTCAGGTAGGTGGTCGGCTCCCTGCGGATATAGTCGTAGATTGCATCCGCCGTGCCCTCATCGGAAATGCCGAAGGCGGCAAGGGAGCGGAAAACGTCCGCCTGCTGGGCCCCATAATAATGGATGGACAGATCCAGAAGGCAGTAGAGATTGATCTGCAGGTTCCGCTCCAGACATAATAGCGAAACGAGCACCTGATCGGCCTCTGACGCGCCGTTTTCCGCAAGCACCTGGGCCGCATAGCCGTAGGAAAGATTTTCCACATAGTAGGCCCAGCCCTCCACGAAGCCGCTGAAGGAAAGGGCGCTGCGCACCGGGTTATCAGTCAGGGAATTGGAATAAAGCTGGCTGTAAACGGTCTGGTACAGATGGCCGGGATAGCCCTCATGGGCCAGGGTGGTATAAAGCTCCAGCCCCGTTCTGGTGGAGGAGGGGTTGATGTAGATCACGTTTTCGCTCAGATCGTCCAGGGGCGGCGTCAGGTAAAAGGCGGGCGAAGTATAAGCCTGCAGGCTTTCGGAAACCGTCTTGGCGGTGCAGGTGACCGGCGTATCGGTGAGGGCGGAAAGAGGCGGAAAATCGTTCTGCATGCGGCCCTTCAGATCCTCCAGGATCTCCTGCTCATCCGCGAAAGGAAACGAAAACCGGGCGGAGGCGGAATCCGGCGCCTGTCCGGTGAGCTGCTGATACCTGGCAGAAAGCTCCTGAAGCGCACGAACATCCTCCTGAAGCTGGTCGGAAAGGAGTCCCGTGATCTCCTCAGGCGTTCTGGAGGAACCGGTGTTATGTCTTAAAAGGTAAGTATAATAGACGATGCCGCCGGAAACCCGCCCAAGCCCTCCTTCGTACAGCCCGCTTCCCGAAAGCAGGAAAACGGTGTCGCCCAGCGCCTCATAGGCGGGCGCGGCCACGGTGGAAAGCAGCCTGTCATTCTCCGAGAGATATTTTTCCCGTTCCTCCGCATCCACTTCTCCCGTTTCGATGAGATGATCCAGCCGCTCCGCAAAAGTGACCTGCAGAAAATGCGCCCCGTTTTCCAGAAGCACATCATCCAGGATCGCGTCGCACTGCTCCACCACCTCCGCCGCGTCCTCCTCCGTCATGAAAAGCCCTGCGGCGGCTTTTTCTTTTTCATATTCCCCCAGACCATTCAGATAGTCCGGAATGCTTTCCAGGATCTCCAGATAATCCTCCAGATCCTCCCTGCTCCGGAAGGCGTACTCGGCGAGAAGCACCGGCAGATCCAGGTGCATGCCGGAGGAAGGAGAAAGAGGCTCCTCAAAATATTCGCACCGGGCGCCTGCCAGCTCGTTTTCCAGGTATGCGGTTAAAAGCGTGTGGGTGAAAGCGTCCCGCTCGTTCAGCTTTTCGGGATCGATCTTCCAGAGCGCGGTGAGCAGATTTTCCATGACGGCGGCGCCCGCCTGCCTTCCGCTCCTGGAATAGACCGGAAGCGTGGCCGGCGAGGGCGCGTCCAGATAGGGGGAAGGGTCGGCCAGCGTATAGTGGAGGCTCAGGCTGTCCCCGGCCAGGGAGGAGGCGAAGAAATTCTCCGTCACCTGCCGGAAGCGTCTGGCGTCGCTGTTCAGAAAAAAATAAAAGAATACGGCGGCAAAGCCAAGAAAAAAGACCGCGGTGAAAAGACAGGGAAGTTTCTTTTTCAATCGAACGTCCTGATGGGCTTTTTATCAGTTTATGAAAAATGCGGGGGTGAAATGACTTGGGGATTTTTTTCTGTTCAGGAGAAGGGATGAGTGCTATATTTTACTAAAAAGACAATGAAGAAGGGGAACAAAATGTCAGGGAAAGAGAATGGTCAGCTTTTAAAGGAGAATGAAGTGTTTTTCAAACGGGTAGAGGAACGGCTGAAGGAAATGACGGAGGCTCAGAAGGATGAATGGATTCTGACACAGGCCAGACTGCTGATGCAGGAGGAGCAGGAGGATTTTCTGAAAACGCTTTCCGGCAGGAAAAAGCTCCGGTATATGCCGGAAGAAGAGGAAATTGAGGAGTTCTGCAGGAAGGTGGAAGATGGAGAGATTGTTCTGGAATATGAAACCCATTATTATGAATTTGACGACGACGGCAGATACATGGACGACTGGAAGATATGGCACAATGATCCGGACGGCGCGATGCTGTTTCTGGACAGGGTGTTTATGGGCTGTCATGAGCTGCTGAGGCTTGGGGAGCATGAGACGGCGGCCGGAGTCCTGGATCGGGTATGCAGGCTGGAATTTCAGATTGTTGAGGCGGAGGATTCAGAGGACGGCCCGGAGGAGGACGTCTTTTCCATCGTGGATGCGGCGAAAGAAGGAATGCTGTCCATGAAGCGGAAGGATATCGGTCTGGACTGGCTGATTGCGGAGGCTGGCTGTGCGGGAGCCGGCCGTGCAGCTGCCGGAGATATCCGGCATACGGCCAGAAGGCTGAAGGAAATTCTGGAGCATGAAATGTGTGAGGGGATCAATCCGGAAGCGCTTCTTGGAAAAGGCTTTCCGGAGGGCATTTTTTCTGAAATGTCCACTCTGCTGGAAAAAGAGATCGCGGAAGGAAGGGCGGAGTTTGACAGACGCTTTTCAGGGCAGGATTATTCCAGAGAAATGCATATGGCGCAGGAAACGCTGCGCAGAAAACGAGAGCTGGCATCAAATATCCGTTACAGATGCATGCAGCCTTCGCCTCTGCAGCAGACGGAGGGCGGTCTTGCGGATATCTGGGAACAGGTCGGGGAGCTTGCAGACCAGGTGGCGTACAGGAGATCGTCGAATGATAAATGGCAGACGGAGGAGATTGTGAAGCTTTGCAGGTCCCTGCTTGACAGGGACGGACTGGGGCAGGAGGACTGGAAGCTGAGAAAACAGGTTCTGGCCGATATGGCGGCGCATGGGTATTACAGCTCTTTAGACTTCTATGAAGCGTTTTCTGCTCTGTCGGAGAGGCTGTGCACGAAACCGGAGGAATATCTGGAGTATGCGGAGATTCTGGAAAAGTCCAACAGCTCTGATAACAGGAGAAAAGCTGCATATCTGTACCTTCAGTATGGGAAAGGAGATAAATATGCTGCCTGGAGGGAGCAGAATCTGTGGAAAAGCGGGAAGGAGTATGGGGAGCTGATCGCGTATTATGAAGAGCACGGCCGGACGGACGACGCCCGGCGCGTAGCGGAGCAATGTCTGAAAAACTGCAGGGACGACCTGACAGACGCGTTCATTTTCCTTCTCAGAGATGCAAGAAAAAATAACGAAACGGAAAAATATCAGAAGCTGTATGCCAGCGCAAAACGAAGAAAGGGAGCGGATTTTACAAGGATTTACCTGGCGCTGGAAACAGGAAGATAAGGGGGAAATGGAATATGACAGATGCGCCGTCTGTATGTGAGCCGGAAAGGGGATTGGAAAAATGAAGGATAAAAAGGTGCATTCTTTTGCAGATACGGATGAAAAGCAGCTCATAATACGGCAGGAGGAAGCTTCGGAAGTCAAAAGCCGGATTGCCCGGAGCATTTTGGAGGCCCTTCCGGAATGGTTCGGGATTCGTGAATCCAGGGAGGAGTATATCAGAGACAGCGCAGATCAGCCGTTTTTCGCGGCATACAGTCAGAACCGTCCAGTGGGATTTTTATGCCTGAAAAAGACCGGAAGAGCCACGGCAGAGCTTGCGGTGATGGGAGTATTGCCGGAATATCACCGCCAGGGAATCGGAAAGGCGCTTTTCGAGGCGGCCAGGGTGTATGCGGTTCGCTCAGGCTTCCTCTTTTTACAGGTAAAGACGGTTGAGATGGGACATTATGAATCCTACGACAGGACGAACCGGTTTTATCAGAGTATAGGGTTTCAGGAGTTTGAAGTGTTTCCCGGGCTCTGGGACGAGGCGAATCCCTGCCAGATTTATGTGATGGGGCTGGGAGGAGCGGCAGGGAGGACGGAAGAACAGTATGGAGACGGCAATGGAAAAACTGATTTATAAAAAGGCGTCCGTGGCGGATATGGAGCTGCTGGTTCAGATGAGGATCGAGGTGCTGCGGGCAGCGAATGGCCTTTCGGAAAATGAGGATATGACGCTGGTGGAGCAGCAGTCAAGGGACTATTATGAGAAAGCGCTGGGAAGCGGCATGCATGCTGCCTGGCTGGTATTTGACGGAAAAAAGTGTATCGGAACCGGCGGCGTCAGTTTTTTCCGAGTAATGCCCACCTTTCATAATCCCACAGGCTGGAAAGCGTATATCATGAACATGTATACCGATCCGGAATACAGGAGAAAAGGAATCGCGGAGCATACGCTTAAGCTTCTGATTGATGAAGCAAAAAGCAGAGGGATCAGTCACATTTCTCTGGAAGCGACGGATATGGGGCGGCCGCTGTATGAAAGCCATGGTTTTGTAAAAATGGAGGATGAGATGATATTGCCGGAAAAAGGTGAACGCCATATATGATTCCGAAAACTATGCCGATGCGTTTGAACGGGATCTGGTGGAGGCGGATCGTGAAATCCTGATTTCCAGCCCTGATCTGACCGCGGAGAAGGTGGAGCGTTTCGTCCGCCTGGTAAAGTGCAGGCAGGAGGCCGGGGTACAGGTTACGGTTATCACGGAGGTGCCGGAAAATAATATCTTTGGAAACGCGGAATTTCTGCACAGCCTGATTCGCCGGATGAAGGAAGAGGGAATCTGCGTCAGAACAGCAGAAGAAATGCCCCGGTGCTTTGCGGTGATCGATCGCAGCCTGGTCTGGCAGGGAGGGGTGAATCTTTTGGGAAAAGAGGATGCCTGGGAGGATAATCTGATACGGGTAAGAGAGGTAGAAATGATGTGAATCAGGGATTGGCCCTGGTTTTGCTTACGGGAAAAACAGGAGGAGTGGGACAGACAGTCTTCGGACTGCCTGCCCCTTCGAGGCTGTAAAATATTCTGTGTCTATGGGAATGAAATCTTCCAGATAAGAATTTGATATGTAGGGGTTTTTGTCGGCTTTTGCAACCGTATCTTTTGTCGAATGTACCTTTCTGGTTATAGTATTTCCCG
>DWWS01000024.1 GCA_019119595.1 Candidatus Eisenbergiella merdavium
GGCCTTTCTTTCCCTTCCCGAGGAGGAGACGTTCAAATATTTCAATATTTTCAAGCAGACCCTTTCCGGTACGCTGGGAAAGAATCTTCTGAATCTGGAGTTTCCTCTGGATGCGGAGAATCCGGGCGGCCAGCAGGAGTTTCTTCTTAAGCTGCGGGACAGCCGCCTTCAGGACGACGCCCTGCTGGAGGAATTTTACACGAGGATCATCGAAAACTATTATTTCCCGGAAAATTATTACATCATCCTGATCCATGTAGCCTACGACATCCCCGGAAAATCCTCGGACGGCTCCGAAATGTTCGACGCCTCCGACGAGGTGTATGAATACCTGCTTTGCAGCCTCTGCCCGGTGAAGCTCTCAAAGCCCGGTCTTTTCTACAACACGGAGCATAACCAGATCGAGAACCGCATCCGGGACTGGGTGGTGGAGCCTCCGGTGAAGGGCTTTCTTTTCCCCGCCTTCAACGACCGCAGCTCCGATATCCACGGCATGCTCTATTTTTCCAAGCAGGCGGAGGAGCTTCAGCCCGATTTCATGGAAAGCATGTTCGGCTGCCCTCTCCCGCTCACCGCGAAGAGCCAGAAGGAGTCCTTCAACACGCTGATCTCCGACACGCTGGGGGAAGAGGCCGACTATGAGATGGTAAAGACCATCCACGAGCATCTGACGGAAATGGTGGAGGAAACCAAGGATTCCCCTGATCCTCTGGTACTCACCCGTCCCGACGTGAAGCGGCTGTTTGAATTGAGCGGCGTGCCCGAGGAAAAAATGGAATCCTTCGACCGGGCCTACGAGGCGGCCGCCGGAGAGGATACGCCCCTCCTTGCTTCCAACATCGCAAGCGGGAGAAGTTTCAGCATCGAAACGCCGGATATTGTCATCAAGGTCAATCCCGAACGCACCGACCTGATCGAAACCAGGATCATTGACGGCAAGGAGTGCCTGGTCATCACCGTCAACGACCACATCGAGGTGAACGGGGTCAACGTGCGCACCATGGCGCTCCCGCGCAATGAGGAATGAGATGCTATGCAGAATAAAGTGACGGTACTGATCATTGAGGATGAAAAAAATATCTGTGACTTCATGGCGACCACGCTCAGGGCGCAGGGCTATAAGACGATCACAACGGGACTTGGCAGGGAGGGCGTTTCCCTGACTGCCTCCCAGTGCCCGGACATCCTTCTTCTGGATCTTGGGCTTCCGGATCTGGACGGAATGGATGTGATCCGACAGCTGCGCGCCTATACCTCCATTCCCATCATCGTCATCTCCGCGCGCACGCAGGAGCGGGAAAAGGTGACGGCCCTGGATCTGGGCGCAGACGATTATATCACCAAGCCATTCGGCGCTTCGGAGCTGATGGCCCGCATCCGCACCGCCCTGCGGCATGGCGCCCAGATGGCCGCGGGCACGGCCGCAGGACGGCCCTACCGCTCCGGCGGCCTCTGCATCGACTTTGAAAGGCGTCTTGTGACCGTTGAGGAAAAGCCCGTCCATCTGACTCAGGTGGAATTTAAGATCGTCTCCTTCCTCGCTGCCCATTCCGGCAGGGTCATGACCTACGACGCCATCATCTCCCACGTATGGGGGCCGTATGCGGACGACAACAACCGCATCCTTCGGGTGAACATGGCGAATATCCGCAGGAAGCTGGAAAGCAATCCGGCGGAGCCCCGCTTCATCCTGACGGAGATCGGCGTGGGCTACCGGATGGCCGAGGACGAGGGGCGCTGAGTGGGCAGGGCAGGTAAGGTGAAATAAAACTGCGCGCCGTGTCCGTGATTTCTCGCCCCGATGGTGCCGCCGTGCGCCGTCACGATGGTCTTGCAGATGGACAGCCCGATCCCCATTCCCTTATGCCCGTCCGCCACGCTGTTTTCCGTGTGGCCCGTCCCGTCAAAAATGGCGGTAAGCTTATCCTCCGGGATTCCCACGCCCTGATCCGTGACCTGAAAGGTCACCTCATCCCTTCCGATCTGCACGCCGCATTCCACGGGCTCGCTGCTTCCCGCATGGTAGACGGCGTTTTCCAGAAGGTTGATCAGAACCTGCTCGATCAGCATGGCGTCCATGGGGATCATGATGAATTCGTCCGGCAGAAGGATCCTGATATTCGCGTCCGGGATCCTTTTTTTCAATCGGAATACGGCCTCGCTCATCACCTCCTCCACAGGCTCCAGAGATTTGTTCACGCTGGCCCGTCCCTCCCGGATCCGGGTCACGGTGAGGAGATTTTCCACCATATTCAGAAGCCAGTCCGCGTCCTCTCCGATATGCCGTACCAGCTCCCGCTTTTCCGGATCGGTCAGCTGTTCCTCGTTTTCCAGATAGGAGCTGCTGGCTCCGATGATCCCGGTCAGGGGCGTGCGCAGGTCGTGCGACACCGCCCGCAGCAGATTGGCACGCATCCTCTCTTTTTCCGCCTCCGCAAGGAGCTTTTCCCGCTCCGCAAGCTCCTTTGCCTGCTTTTTCATGTGCGAGGTGGTCATGCTCGTCAGAACGGAAACAACAAGCATGCAGAAAAAGGTGACGGGATAGCCATCCAGCATGAAATTCAGCCGCCAGTACGGATAGGTGAAAATGCAGTTGACCGCGAACACGCTGAGCAGGGCGGCGGCGATCCCCGGCACGTAGCCCTGCGTCATGCGGCAGACCAGCAGGATGGCAAGGGTATAGAACATGATCACGTTCATGGTCTGCGCGGTGAGACGGTCATAGATATAGGCGGCGATGGTCGCAACAAAAAGGACGCCAAGAGTGATCCCGGCATCCTTCCAGGTGACCCTGCACCCCGCCACATGTTTTTTTATACGGGAAACGCCTCTGAAAAGCGCATTCTTCTTCTCTTCCATCATTGCTTCCGCACCAGGATCTTCTCGATCTCCACCACATATACCGTATGATAATCCTGATTCGGATAGTTTTTCCCGATCAGCTCCTGATCCAGGAAGCACGCTTCCTCCATGGGCTGGGCGTAAAGCTTTCTGCAGATGAGCGCCATGCGGCTTTCCTGAAAAACGGGAGCGCTGTTCACCATCTCCACATGCAGACCGCAGGCGGCGATCTTGTCCTCGTCCCTGCCGGAAACCGTTCCCATGTAGTTCAGCATCTTCCTGCTTCCCTCGTCAAAAAAGCTCAGGGAAAGCTTTTCGCTTCCGTCCACCAGCTCCTTCGTATAGCGCTGGGGCCGGATGAAAACAAAGGCCACCTTTTTCCCCCACAGAATGCCGACGCCGCCCCAGCTTGCCGTCATGGCGTTCACCCGCGTTCCGTCCGACGCCGCGACCAGCATCCAGTCCTCTCCGATCAGGGAAAAAGGATTCTCATGAAGCTCCTCCGGTTTGATCTTTTCCCACATTTCTTTTACCTCCTTCCGGCCTGTTTCTGCCTGTTTTTTCTTCTATACAGCAGGAAAACACAGACCCTGCATACAGGCTCTGTGTTTTCGATCATACGTTATCTTTCAGGCATGACGACCGCCACGATGAAGTAGGCGATCAGCCCCATGAAGCCCGCGCCGAGCAGCAGGCTTGCTCCGATCCACACCAGCCGGACGATGGTGGGATCCCAGTTGAAATATTCCGCGATCCCGGCGCACACGCCGCAGACCATCCGGTTCGCTGCGGATCTGGTCAGCTTCCTTTGGGAACCGTTTTCATAGCTCCAGTCCTGACTGCTCTGGCTGCTCCAGCCGTTTCCGTTATTCCAGCCCTGGCCCTGATTCCAGCCGTTTGAGCTGTTCCAGCCCTGGCCGCCGTTCTGATCCGCGCCGCTTTGCTGCCAGCCCTGCTGTCCATTATTCTGGCTATTCTGATCATACTGATTTCTATCCTGATAATCTGTCATGATATTCTCCTTTTCCGGAGCGTCGGTTCGTGTGAAGGGAAAGCCGGGAATGAAGTCCCGCTTTTAAAAACAGCATCTGCCGCGCTCCTGTGTTTATTATCCCCTATCCTTTGGGATTTGTAAAGTCAATTTCAGAAAACGAACCGTTAACGAAATATGATCTCAATGCTTCCCATGGACACATCCAGGTCAAAAAGCCCAGCCGCTTCGTTCTGCGCCTCCCACTCCCTGCTCATGCCGGAAATTTCCCGGTCTCCGATACGAACGCTTCCCAAAGAGGCTGAAACATCATAGCCATAATCCTCCTCTCTTCCGAAAAGCTCCATATTCATGCTGCCCATGCCGCAGGTTCCCGTCAGGTTTTCCGCGACCGACCCGTCCATATACAGGGAGCCCATGCCGATGTCCGCTGTCATATCGGAAACAGCAGCGTCATACAGATTCACCTCTCCCATTCCCAGATAAACCTCCGCATCCTGTGCGGCAAGCTCCATGATGTCCATGCTTCCCATACCCACATTGCAGTACAGGTGCTCCGTGTTCAGCTCATCCACAGTGAGCGCTCCGGCTCCCATAGTCAGGCTGGAGGTGTCGAAGGAAAACTCCTTTGGCAGATACAGCGTAAGCTCACCCACCGTTTCGGTGCTTCTTCTTCCGCCGCCCAATGCCCAATTCACCCATTCAGCCTCACTGTCCGCCCGCACATAAAGGGTGTCGTCCTCCACATAGACCTGAGCCCTGTAGATATCGCTTCCCTCAACGCTGGCCGTATCTCCTTCCGCTTCCAGGATGTTTACGGAAACATTTCCGGCCTCAAGCGTAAGCCTCCCCGCTCCGTCCTTTGGCAGAGCATCCAGCCTCTGAGAAAAATCCCCCGACCAGATTCCGAAGCTTTCGTCAAAAACGATGCCGGAATCCTGCTTTTCCGCCGCGGATATCTGCAGAAGCCCCTGCGCCACCAGCCCATCCAGACTCTCCCTGCCGCCGAAGACCCCTCCGGTCACCGCGAGCATCCCTCCGACCGCGATCAGAACCAGCGATCCTATCAATATCCCCTTAAACCATTTATCCATATCTTCCTCCATATCGAAACGCTTTCGCTGAAGCACACACAGAAATTATCGCAGGCGCCTGCTCTTTTCTTATTTTTTCCTGCGGAAGGGCAGGCTGCACAGGCTGACGAAGCTTCTGCAGAGGGCCGGGACCGTTTTGGCCGCAAGCCAGACCATCAGCAGGGTCAAAAGGAGCCCAAGCCCCACACAGACCAGACCGCCGCCCAGAATGCAGACCGCCGAAGAGGGAACCGCCGCCAGATTAGCGACGGCGAAGGAGATCAGCGCTCCTCCCACCACCAGCACACAGATTCCCGCAACGACCAGACAGGCAAAAAACACGACGACGCATACCAGGAAGGTAAAGGCAACAATAACGGCGCCAAGTCCCAGAGGTACCAGGATCGGGAGCAGGAAGATGGCGGCAAGGATCAGCAGAAAAATCTCTCCCGCGCTTCTTCTCCTGGGCTGAACAGGTCCCTGTCCGTACATACCGGAGCCCGCCGGCCCGTTTCCGCCGGGCCGGTAAGCATAGGGATTCGGGCCGCCGCCCTGCCCATAGCCCTGGCCGGACGGGCCCTGATTATACGGGCCCTGATTGTATGGGCCCTGGCCGCCTCTCTGCCCGTTCCAGGATCCTCCTGTCTGTTGGCCGCCCGGCCGGGAACCTCCTGTCCATGGGCCGCCCTGGCTCGGATTCCCCGGACGGGGACTGCCCGTAGGGCCGCCTGGCCGGGAACCTCCAGTCCAGGCGTATCCGGCCTGCGCGCTTCCCGCTCCGAAGCCGGCGGGCCCATTGCCGTCCGCTTGAAAGTCTCCCGCCTTTTCTCCTTTTTCCTCCGCCGTCTGCGTCCATCCGCTTACGGGGACAGGCTCCCTTTTTTCTTCCCCGTCCATCCGGAAGCCGCTTTCCGTGAACTCCCCGAATTCTTCTCCATCCTGCAGGCCGATCCGGATGCTGTCCGCAATGCTTTCCGGGGAGCCCAGGACGGCAAGGGCGGCATTTTCGTTCTCCTTCCCGGCGTCGTCCAGATAATCGTTGTAATATTGAAGCGCGTCCGCCTTTTCCGTCTGCGGCACATCCTCCAGAAGCTCCTCAAGCCGCTCCATAAATTCTTCTCTGTTCATCCTTACCTCCCATCTCCCGAAAGCAGACCCGTGATCCTGCCGGAATATTTTTTCCATTCCTCCACATAAAGCCGAAGCTGGGCATAGCCCTGCTCCGTCACCTGGTAATATCTCCGGTTCCGGCCTCCGCATTCCCGGTCATAGGCCTCCAGACATCCGTCCGCCTGCAGTCTTCTGAGAACCGGATACAGCGTGGATTCCGACAGCTCCACCGCCTGCCGCACCTCCTGCGTGATCCGGTAGCCATAAGCGCCCTCCGGTTCTCTGGAAACCACGGCGAGCACGATCGCATCCAACAGTGCCGCTCCTGTGTTAAAAACCATTTTTACCTCCATGTCGAAGCGTCATCAAACGCATTTCATATTATATTTGCTATAATATTGTTTTGTAGCTTTACTATAGTGCAGAGCCCGCAAAACTGCAAGGAATAAGCCCGGAAGAATCGGTGAAAAAAATATGAGGAAAAACGAAAGAATTTCTTAATGCCTTTCGCTTTTCCCCTCTTTTCTGATAAAATGGAAAAAAACAAACTGAACCGAAAGGAGCGTCCTGTGAAATTCAACAGCATTCATCATGTAGCTATCATCGCCTCGGACTATGCGCGTTCCAGGCATTTTTACGTAGACCTGCTCGGCTTTGAGATCGTCCGTGAAAATTACCGGAAGGAGCGGGGAGATTACAAGCTGGATTTAAAGCTTGGCGACTGCGAGCTTGAGCTCTTCGGCATTCCGGGAAGTCCCAAAAGGCCCAGCTATCCGGAAGCCTGCGGCCTTCGTCATCTGGCCTTCCGTGTGGACGACATGGATGAGGCTGTGGCCTGGCTGAACAGCCTCGGCATCGAAACGGAGCCTGTGCGGGTTGACGAATTCACGCAGAAAAGAATGACCTTTTTCCGGGATCCGGACGATCTTCCCCTGGAGCTTCACGAATGAAGCGCAAAGCCGCAAAAGGAAGGAAATACATTAATATGTACAATATATACGAAGAAAAATTTTTCACGGACACCGGCCGGCAGAGCGCCGGTACCCGCAGCGGGCCCTCCATCGCCGTCATGGCGGATATCCACGGCAACGATACTGCGCTGGAGCATTGTCTGGCGGATGCGAGGGAAAGGGGTGCGGACGGTTTTCTTTTCCTCGGAGACTATGCGGGCGAGCTGGCCCATCCCGAACGGGTAATGAGCCTTCTTTACCGGACTGCCGAACAGTATCCCTGTCTGTTCATCCGGGGGAATAAAGAAAATTACTGGCTGAATTACCGCAAAAACGGGGAGCAGGGATGGAAGGAAAGGGACTCCGTCACCGGCTGCATGCTCTACAGCTATCGCCGCCTGACGCAGCGGGATCTGGACTTTTTCTCTCAGCTGGAGCCGGTGCGAAAGGTGGAGATTTCAGGACTTCCTCCCATTCTTGCCTGCCACGGCTCCCCGAAGCGGGTCAACCAGAAGCTGCTTCCCGGCGATCCGGAAACCCTTGCTCTGATGGAGGAAAGCTCCTGCTCCCTCATCCTCTGCGCCCATACGCACGTCCAGCGAAAGATCACCCACCGGGGCGTGACCGTCCTCAATCCGGGCTCTGTGGGCATCCCTTCCTTTCCGGGACAGCATCCGTTCTTTGCGCCGGAAGAAAAGCCGGAACCGGCCGCCCCGCAGCATGGCCGGGAACCGCATCCCGTATCCGAAAAAGGGCTGGCTCAGTATCTGATCCTGCACGCCCGTCCGGTCTCCGCCCATGCCGCGGTCTCCGCCCAAAGCGCCGCGGCATGGGCGGCGGCGGCATGGGAAGAGGAAATGATCACCCTGGAATATGACGCCCGTTGCGTATTTGAAGAGCTTCACGCCACCGGGCTCTATGGAAACGCGCCCGTCTGGTGCCGGATCACAGAAGCCCTTTTTCAGGGCTTTCCCCTCACCCACGGCTCCGTGCTGGCGCGGGCAATGGAGCTGTGTGTGCAGAAAATCGGAAGCTGCAGCTGGCCCGACATTCCGGAGGCTTTTCTCGAACAGGCGCTGGAGGAGGCATGTGCCTCAGCAACGCTTCGGCATGGAGGGCAGATTGTGAAATGTGCTCGATAGCACATTTCACAATCCGGATTTGCGCCGAAACGTCGCAAATCCCGTTATCGCAACGGAGAAATCGCATCCGCAATTTCTCCGTGCGTGCCTCAGCAACGCTTCGGCATGGAGGTAAAAATGGACGGCAGACTGAATAATATGACATCGATATATATTCTGCAGGAAGATAAGATCCTGCTGCTCTACCGCATCGGCTCCAGGGAAGTCTCGCCCTCCTGGTGCGGGATCGGAGGCCATTTTGAAAAAGAGGAGCTGAACGATGCGAGAGCCTGTGTGCTTCGGGAGCTGTACGAGGAGCTTGGCGTCCCGGAAAGCGACCTTTCAGACATTCATCTGAAATATGTGACGCTTCGGCTCCGTAAGGGCCGCATCCGCCAGAACTATTACTTTTTCGCCTGGCTGAGGCCTGAAGCCTCCGTCCGGCTTTCCAGCGACGAAGGTATTCCCAAATGGTTCCGCCTGGACGAGCTTGACGGACTTGAAATGCCCTTCACGGCAAAATACGTCCTTCGGCACTATCTGGAAACGGGGCGTCACACCTCCGACCTCTACAGCGGAACGGCCGAGCCGGACGGCGTTCGCTTCATCCCGCTTCGGGAGTTTCCCTGAAAAACCGGCGCAGAAAGTCTGCGGACAGGCAGCCAGCGGCGATCACCGCCGCTGCGGTGGGAAGAATCACCAGCCAGACTTCCCCGGAAAACAGGTCGAACAGCAGACCGTAGATCACCTGTCCGGCGGGCTGGGCACAGGTGGAAAGGGCGATCACGCAGGCCATGATCTTTCCGGTCAGATGCGCGGGCGTCCCCTCCTGGATCATAGACAGGGCAAGGACGGAAAACATGCAGCAGACCGCCTGCGCAATGCAGAAGGAAAGAAGCAGGATGATATAACGGACGCCCGCAGGAAACGGAAGAAGAAAAGCCGCTCCCGCCGGGACCAGGGCCGCTCCGACCGCGATCATCAGCCGGTGCAGGCCCGCCCGCCGAAGCTTTCCGGCCAAAAGGCCCACTCCTATGGCTCCCGCAACGGATGCCGCCCCCATCAGGCTTTCCGCCGCCCCGTAATGCTGCGCGGACAGCCCAAGCACATTTCTCACCAGATACGGCAGTCCCACCACCGCCGTTCCCACGATGAAAAAGCTCGCCAGCGCCGCCAGCAGAAGCAGCCGGAACACCTCCGGCCTTTTTTTCAGCAGGAAGTTCATTCCCTCTCTCAGGTCCTCCCTCACGATCTGCAGCGCGCCCTCACCCTTTGGCCGTCTCACAAAGGGCAGACGAATGAAGCATTCCAGGCATGCGGTGAGGAAAAAGCACGCCGCACAGACGGCAAG
The DNA here is from genome assembly GCA_019119595.1 of Candidatus Eisenbergiella merdavium. GTDB lineage: Bacteria > Bacillota > Clostridia > Lachnospirales > Lachnospiraceae > Eisenbergiella > Eisenbergiella merdavium. The sequence continues at coordinate 9,438 of DWWS01000024.1, forward strand.
CACAGGCCGGATGCCGAACGCCGTGTATAAAAGGCTTCCGAAAAAAGGCGTGACCAGCCCCGCGACAGCCTGAATCTGGTTGACCGCCGCATTCCCCTTCAGCAGGTTTTCTCCCGTCTGCATCTGCGGCACACAGGCCTGCACGGCAGGAGTCTCAAAGGCACCGAAGACGCCGAGCACGACCTGCCCGATCCCGATGACCGCAAGCGCGCTCCCCTCTCCTTTCAGCAGAAGGAAGGTAAGAAAAACTGTCGTCCCGGAAAGGACATCCAGCACCACCATCATATTTTTTCGGTTCAGCCGGTCCACCAGCACGCCCCCCAGCGGCGCAAGCAGTACCTGCGGCACCGTGGCCGCGGCCAGGAGCCCGGCAAACACGGAGGCCGATCCGGTGCGCTCCAGCACATACATGGAAAGCGCGAATTTCAGCGTATAATTCCCGATCAGGGAAAAGACCTGTCCCAGCAGAAGCAGGGTAAAATTTCTGTTAAAAAGTTTTTCCTTCATGAATTAATCTCCATTCCTTATATTCTTTCAGACCGTCTCAAAAAAGCGGGTAAGAGGATCTCTCCCCATTCGGCCGATCCGGACACAGCGGAAACAAACATTCCGTCAGGATTCAGATCGTTTTTTCGCTTTCTGCCGTCTGCCCCATTATACATACCTTCCAAACGTATGTATAAGTTCAAAAAATTAAGGCTGCGCCCCTTTCATACCTTCCGAACGAATGTATTTTGCCATAAAAAAACTCGGACTGGCATCCTGCCGCAGTTTTTCTCACAGCTTCGCAGCGGCAATGATGCCTTCCCTTTTTCTTTCTCCTCTCCTCCGCCCTTTTAAAGGATCTTTCCCGGTACAGATTTTTCGGATTCTTCCCCCATCTTCTCCGCCGTTTTGAACGCCCCGAAATAGCTTTCCGCCAGTCCCATAAGCTCTTCGTCTATGACGGGCAGGCCCATCCGCTCCAGCATCTCCCCGATGAAGCGGAACTTGTTAAGCATCTGCTCCGCCGAAGCGGGAAAAATAGAAGGGGCCAGCCACACGCTGGTGAGAACAGGGATCAGCTCGGAAAGCTCTCTGGCATACTCCGTATGGATGGAGCCGTCCCGCTGTCCTTCCTCGATCAGCCGGAAAAAATAAGGCGTCAGCACGCGGCGGTTGGAGTCGATCATGCCGGCGAGCACCCGGGGATTCTTCAGGATGGGAAATGCCTGGATGTTCATATCCATCCTTGCCCGGTCAGACTGATTCAGCCGCACCATTTCCTTCAGCTTTTCCAGGCCGTTCAGATCACTGCGGCCCATCACGGCCTCAAAGGGATTGTTTTCCTCAAACATCCGGTCCCCCACCGCGTCCATGATCTCCTCCTTGGATTTGAAATGATGATAGACCGCTCCCTTGGTGAGCCCGCCCAGCTCGTTCACAATGTCCTGAATCGTGGTATTCTCATAGCCTTTTTCCAGAAACAGCCTTTGGGAGACGTCCAGGATCCGTTCTACTGTGATTTCAGGATACTTGTTCCTCGCCATGACAGGCCCTCCTTTTCTGCCGGGTTTTACATACATTCGCTCGGTATGTTTAGAAGTGTAGCATACCAAAGACAGAAGGTCAAGGACTTTTTCGGGTATGTAACTTACCTTCCGATCTCAAAAATAAATTCCGCGCATTTGTCCATGGCCTCCGCCGCCGTTTTAAATGGAGACATCTGGAACACATGCCACATTCCCTCAAATACGTCCAGCCTGGCCGGAACGCCTGCCCGGAGCATATTTTTCTGAAGGCGGGTGGAATCGCTCAAAAGCACCTCATTGTCCCCAGCCTGGATATAAACGGGCGGGAAGCCGGAAAAATCCGCAAACAGCGGAGATACGAGCGGATTCCGGCAGTCAGCGTCCTTCGCATAATTTTCCGTCATTTTCTGCAGATACTCCGCGTCCAGCACCGGATCCACCTCCGCCCTGCTTTCATGGCTTTTTCCGGAGGCCGTCAGATCCGTCCAGGGGGAAAGCAGCACCAGCCCGCCGGGCAGAAGGCGTCCCTGCTCCCTGAGTGAAAGGGTCAGCGACAAAGCCAGGTTCCCTCCTGCGGAATCTCCGGCGACGACCACATCCGCCGCGCCGAAGCCCTGCAGCATCAGATGATCCCACGCCTTCATCGCATCCTGGGGCGCCGCCGGATAAGGATATTCCGGCGCAAGCCTGTAGTCGAAGCAGAAAACGTCCATGGAAGCGGCGGATGCGAGCTTGGTAGTCAGGGTTCTTGCGTAAATGCAGCTTCCCGTGGAATAACCGCCGCCGTGGCAGTAAAGGATCACCCGTCTTTTCACATGCGGGCGGCGCACACGCACCCATTCACAGTGCATCCCCTCCACATCCACGGGAACGATATCCATTTCCCTGCTGTTTCCCAGAAGCGCCCCGAAATAGTCCTGGGACTGGCGGTGCTTCTCTATATCCTCATGCTCCACAACACTGTGGACCCTTTTGATCAGCTTCATCAGGCTCTGATTCTGCTCCTGTGTACGGACGTTTTTTCCCTCCGAACCGTTTCTGCGAAAGATTGCCATTTTTTCCTCCCAAAGCGCTTTTTTGCCAGGCCAGGTGCCGGATAAAAGCTCCGGCGACACGCAGCCTTTTGTTTTTCCCAATCCTATCACAGAACCGTTTCTGCGTAAAGCGAAGAATTTGTGACTGTGCTCATCCGCATCATGTTCTTGCGCCGTCAGTCAAAACAGCCTATAATTATTAGAAAAGAGCTCCGCCCTCCGGCCCCGTTTTTTCCCGGGTCCGGATGGAACGGGCCTGGTAAGTCACCGGCTCCCGGCCGATCCGCAGGATATTTGAAAGGAAAAAAGCATGCCGTTTCAGACAGACGCCGCCAGAAAACAGAAAAAAACAGGCTCCGCCGCGGGCGGACAGAAGGAATGGTACCGGCTGGATCTGTCAGCCACCGTCTATCCCACCCTTCAGAGGAAAAATTTTTCCTCCGTCTACCGTCTTTCCGTTCTCCTGAAGGAGCCCATACGCCCGGACGTCCTTCAGAAGGCCGTGGATCTTTCCATGAAGCGCTTTCCCACCTACAAGGTAGCCATCCATAAGGGGCTTTTCTGGCGCTATCTCGAGCCGAACAACCGTCCCGGCCCGTTCGTGCAGCCCGATATCGCCAATCCCTGCATGCCCATGTATTTCAAGGCGGGGAACCGTTACCTGCTGCGCGTCTATTATTATGACCGCAGGATCTCCCTGGAATGCCACCACAGCCTTGGCGACGGCACCGGAGGCATGTGCGTGCTCCAGACCATCACGGCGGTCTACCTGCGCCTGCTCGGGGCGGAAATATCAAACGGCTTTTTTGTGCTTGATATCAATGAAAAACCTGACCCGGAGGAGCTGGAGGACGCCTATCTGCGTTATGCCAACGCACAGGTCTGCCCTCCAAGGCCCGCGGAAAAGACCTACCGGGTACGCGGCACGCCGGAGCCCTTCCACACTCTCAACATCATTGATGGGATCATGTCAGTCAAAGAGGTGAATGCAGCGGCGAAAAAATACGGCGCCACCATTACGGAATACCTTAACTCCGTGCTGCTGTACGCTCTCCTGAACAAGCAGTTTCTGGATCCCCATATCCGCCTGTACCCTGTCCGGATCGCCCTGCCCGTGAACCTGAGACGCTTTTTCCCCTCGCAGACGCTGCGCAACTTCATCACCATGGTATATCCTTCCATTGATCCAAGGCTTGGCAGCTATACCTTTGAGGAGATCGTGACAGAGGTACGGAATTTCATGCGCTACTATATCAATGAAAAATTCCTGCGCGGCGATATCACCACCAACGCGGCGACCAAACGCAATCCCTTCATCCGCGTGGTTCCTCTTTTTCTCAAAGACGTTGTGGTGCGCACCTTTTACCGCCGTGTGCAGGATAAAAATTCCTCCGCCGGGCTGACCAACATGGGCGCCCTGAAGGTGCCGGAGGATATGAAGCCGTATATCGAACGCTTTGACATTTACATGGGCCAGCCCTTTTCCTCCCGCACCAACTGCGCCATCGTGAGCTTTGAGGATACCCTAACCGTCAATTTTGCGAGCTGCATCATCGAAGCCGATGTGGAACGCCTGTTTTTCCGAAAGCTGGTGGAGGACGGCGTTCGTGTGAAGATAGAAAGCAACCGGACCTTCCGTGAAGAATAGAGGCTGTTTTCAGCTCTTTTCCATCCCTGCGGAAGACGTTTTCCTAAAAAGAGCCGGGCTGATGCCCGGCAGAATGGAGCGAATATGTCATATTGTGTAAACTGCGGCGTTAAGCTGGACGATTCCCTTGACCGCTGCCCTCTTTGCAATACCCCGGTCATCAATCCGAATGAGGTCTCCCATCAGGCGTCTGTTCCTCCTTTTCCACAGGAGCGGGGGCAGGTAGAGCCGGTCAAAAACAGGGACGTGATCCTTCTCTATTCTCTGACCCTGATCGCGGCCTCTCTTTCCTGCGGCCTTCTGAACCTCCTCGTTTTCAACTCCACCGCCTGGTCCCTCTACATCATCGGGGCCTGCGTCATCCTCTGGGTCGTCGCCATTCCCATTTTCATGTATACCAGGCTGTCCATCTACTTCTCCCTGCTGCTGGACGGACTTGCGGTAAGCCTTTATGAATATCTGATCACCTTCAACACGCCGACCGTGGAATGGTTCGTCTTCCTCGCGCTGCCGATCACGGCGGCCGTAACTCTCATAGCCATCCTCATCGCCTTTTTTAGCCGCCACGTTTCCTCATCCTTCCTGGCAATGGCGCTGTATATTTTCGTTGGGATCGCGGCTTTATGCGTGACGATCGAGCTGCTGATCCGGAATTTTCTTTCCGCCCCTATGCTTCTCACCTGGTCCGCCGTTGTTCTCACCGCCTGCGCTATCATTTCCGCCGCGCTGCTCACGATCATTTCAAGGAAGCGCCTGCGGAATGCGGTGCGAAGAAGGCTGCATTTCTGACGGACCGCGCTGGGCCGTGTATACTGCTTCCTTCACGGGACGGCAGGCGCACACTCGCGCCGAGCGCGGTTGCCGTCAGGCAACAATCTACCAGGCAATCTTTGATTGCCGGCGTGCAGACTGCGCATCCTCAGCGGAGCGTCTTTTTTTATACGATAGGAAAGGAACTTTCCTATCGTATAAAAAAACTCTGAAAACATCTCTCCAATGCTTTCAGAGCCTTCCATCAGTGCAGGAAAAGAGACTTGAACTCTCATGGTATTGCTACCACACGGACCTGAACCGTGCGCGTCTGCCAATTCCGCCATTCCTGCGCGACATGTTGTATTTTAAATGATTCGCAAAAGAAAGTCAAGTCTTTTTCAGGAAATTTTTCGACAATTTTTTTGCTTATTTTTTTGAAAATCACCTTGACTTCTGCCGTTCAAAATGGTAATATACTATTCGCAGCACGGCAGAACAGCCGAGCGGGCATGCGGAAGTGTCGGAATTGGCAGACGAGCAAGACTAAGGATCTTGTGGCAGCAATGTCGTGTGGGTTCAAGTCCCATCTTCCGCATTTGAAAATCCCTTCGAAGAAAGGGATTTTTTTGTACCCTTTTTCACGATAATGAACAGCAATCCAAAGACATGCAAAAAAGTTATGAATCGTTTCGCTTCGTAAACTTATACAGGAGGAAAATTTTTATGGAAGATGGTTTGATAATCGCTGCTGTTATACTCCTATTCGTTGTCTTTGTGATCGCGGTCATCGCCGCATTTCTTAAATCACCTTTCAAATACCCGTACTTTACCCACTATTTTGATGTTTCCGGAAAAAGAAATCCGCAGCCTGAAGATCTGATCGATCAATTTCTGATAGAAGGAAATTTTCTTCTGCTTCAAGAGCATAATGAAAAAATCCGGCTTTGGAAAACGAAATGCAAAAAGAAAATTGAACATAGCATATTGAAAAAATACCGGGTAAAACAGTATCGCGAATGTCTGGACGATGACAATGCTTATGAATTCGTACTCTTTCGTCAACAGACCCGATACCGGCAGAAGGATTACGTAAAAAAATCCTACAAGGTATCGCAGGCAGTAGAATATTTTGACTGTGACTATATGTACCTTCTAAATCGCGACAGGCAGCTTGCAGATATAAACTATGAATGCACGCTACGTGAATATCACAGCAAAAATCAGCGAAGGCTGCTGACGAAAGAGCTGAGAAATAAAATTATGATCCGCGATAACTATACCTGCCAGATTTGCGGAAAGTACATGCCTGATGAAGTCGGCCTTCAAGTGGATCATATCGTCCCTGTTTCCAAAGGCGGCAGATCAATTTCCTCTAATCTTCAGGTCCTCTGCTCCAAATGCAATGGGAGCAAATCAAATAAGTGAATTTTTATTTTGCCTGTCGGCCTGTTTTTCAGGGTAAGACATTGCTGCCGTCCCCTTCCTCCTCTTTCCCTTCTTTGATAAGAAGCCTCCTGTAAGTCATATCCATCCCCAATGCGCCCAGAGGGGCCGTGATCAAAATCGCAAGAACAGCGACGGACAGCACGATCCGGCCGCAGGACAGGCCCATCGAGAGCGGGACGGAACCGATTGCCGCCTGCACCGTAGCCTTTGGAAGATAAGCGATCATACAGAACAGCCGCTCCCTACGGGTCAGGGATGTACGCAAAAGGCAGACCGCAACGCCGGCACAGCGAAAAACAAGCGCGATTCCTATCATCGCAGCCGCCGCAAGTCCTGCGTTCAGAGTATAACGGATATCCACAGCCGCTCCCACCAGAACGAAAAGAATCACCTCCGCTGCAAGCCACAGCTTGCCGAATTTTTCGGACAGCCGCTCTGAAACGAAGGGAACGCTTCTGAGCCTGATCACGCAGGCCATGCTCATAACAGCGAGCAGGCCGGACACCGGTATGATTCCCTCCAGCCAGTCTTCCACTGACATGAGCAGGAAGGATACGCCCAGAACGATGATCACCTTCATACTGTTTCTGACACAGTGCCTGTGGGCATATGCCGTTTCAAAAAACAGGCTGAGGGCATATCCGGCGGCCGCGCCCAGGAGCGTCCCCAGAAGAATGGAAACCGGAATACCGACAAAATTCCTGATTCCCGCATTTCCGCCCTGAGCCATTCCGACGAAGGTTGAAAACAAAACGATCACAAAAATATCGTCGCATGAGGCGCCCGCCAGAATCAACTGTGGAATACTTTTATCTGTGCCGTATTTTGACTCTATAAGCTGTACCATACGCGGTACCACCACGGCTGGAGAAACCGCGGCCAAAACAGCTCCCATCACAGCGGCTTCTATTCTTGTAATCCCCAGAATATAGGGCGCAAGCAGAAAAAAACCCAGAATTTCGAAGCCCGCCGGAACACACGACATCATAACCGCGGGCCTTCCAACCCTTTTCAGATCAGACAGCTCCAGTGACAGGCCCGCCTTGAGCAGAATGATGATCAGCGCCATCTGGCGCAGCTCGGCGGAAACAGATAGAATGGCCCCATCAAGCAGATTCAGGACATGCGGTCCTAAAAGAATACCCGTAAACAGCATCCCTATGATGCGCGGCAGTCCGAGACGCTGGCAGATCGCGGCCATTGTCAGGCCCGCCAGGAAAATGAAAGCGAGTGATGTAATCATGAAAATTCCTCCTGAAAATATGATCCGGCAGCATTCAGTCATCTCTCTGAAAACAGAAAGCTCTTTTCGCTGCCGCTTTCTGGAAAACCTTTCGCCTTTTCGGATCTGAGTATTCGTCCGGCGGCGAACTTACTTTCCTTAATGACAAAAAAAGCTGATGCTCCCTGCCTTTTTTCAAAAGCAGAAGTCATCAGCTTATAAGCGGTTCAGGCATCAGCCATGGGAGACCTCATTCCCGTACACAGTATACCGCAAAACACGTTCTCTGTAAACCTCGGTTTTCTCGGTTTTCCTTTTTTCCTTTTCGGAAACTTTTCCCGCACGCCGGGACGCCCAGGCGGGACATCCCGGCTTCTCAGGGATTTTTCCGGGGCTTTTCCTTATTCAGCCCTGGAAATACGGATGGTCTTGACCTCAAACGGCCGGAAGGAAAGCGTGAGCGTTCCGTCCTCTGCCGCAAGCTGTTCCGTCACATTTTCCAGCATATCGCAGTCATACGCCCGGACGCCCTGCGCGGCGTTCGCCGCAGCAAGCTCCGGAGCCAGACGGATGCATGCGCTGGTAGCGGCCTTTTTACTTTCATACAGGCGCAGGATGAGATCGCCGCTTCCGTCCTCCGCGGGTTTCATGGTATCCAGAATGATGTTGCTCCTGTCGATGGAGAGCATGCTGAAGTCCCTGCCGCTTCCGGGCGCGAGATAGGGCTTTACATTCAGCTCGTAGCCCTGTCTTACCACATCGGAATCCATGAGGCTTCCTTCCCAGGCCGTAAATGCATAGGTAAAGTGATGCACCTTGTTGTCCGCGCGCATCTCCGGGCTGGCAGAGGCGCGTAAGAGGGTCAGCTCCAGGCTGTTTTCATTCATGGAAATGCCGTATTTGCAGTTGTTGAGCACAGCAGCCCCGCTGTTTGCGTCACAGAAGGCGCTGTAGCGGTGGTTGCATACCTCGAAGCGGTCCTGGTCGTAGGGTCTGGAACGGTGCGCGGGTCTTTCCAGATAACCGAACTGAATCTCGTTGATCCCGTTTTCCGCATATACATTTACGGGGAACGCCGCCTTCAGCATGCGGTGCAGCTCCTTCCAGTCCACGATGGTTTCAAACTCAAGCCTTCTGCTGTCCGCTGCCAGACGGATGTACTGGGTATAGGAGGACTGGCTGATCCTGCCCGTCACCTTCAGTACCGCCTCCAGGCCTTCCTCCACAGGCTCTGCGGAAACCTCATACGCTCCCCGGATCTCCTGGCAGACATAGTTGGAATCCACGTCCCAGGCGTCGAAGGTGCGGGGAACGTCCTTGAACAGGCGCAGCCGGTTCATCGGAGCCGCCGCAAATTCACGGGAAAGGCCTGTCTGACATACAGCCGCGTTTCCGTTCAGAGCGGTATCCGCATTTTCCGCTGCGTTCCCGGTCCTTAAACGGAAAGAAACCACCTCGCCCTGTCCGTTCACCACCGCGCGCACAAGGCTGTTTTCCATCACGAAGCCTTCCTCCGTCTTCTGAATGGACGCGCCCTTTGCTTCCGCAGGGCTCTCCGCCTTCTTCGGATACAGGGATACCGCTCCGCAGGAGGGAAGGGATACCAGCGCCTTCACGCCGTCCTGCGTCTTCTGAACCGGAACGCAGGTTCCGTCCGCCAGGCAGGCACCCTCCTCAAATTCCTCCGGAAGGGTCACAAGGGCCTTTCTTTCAAAGCTCAGGGAGTTGAAGACCGTTACGCCCTCTTTTTTCTCCATAAGGGCAGCCGCAGCAGCCGCGGTAACCTCAGCCGCCTCCTGCTGAAGCTTTTCATGCGCTTTGTTCGCCTCCACATAAACTCTGGCGATGGAGGAGCCGGGAAGGATATCGTGGAACTGATGCAGAAGCAGCGTCTTCCAGAGGCCGTCCGCCCGGTCCAGAGGATATGCCCAGCCGCGCAGGGTGGCGGCGCAGGCCCACATTTCCATTTCGCGTAGCGCAAGCTCGCTCATCCTGTTGTTTTTCTTGATGTCCGCCTGTGAGGAATAGGTGCCCCGGTGCGCGCTGAAATACAGCTCGCCCACGTAGGTGTTCTTCGGGCCGCCCAGCTTTTCCATATCCTCGAAGAATTCCAGAGGGCCGGCCAGCTTCACCTTCACGCCGCCCTCGATATCCTTCTGCCTGAGCGCGTATTCCACATAATCTCTCGCCGGGCCGCCGCCGCCGTCCCCGTAGCCGTAGGGCAGCAGGAAGGCATCCAGATCTCTGACCTGCACTCTCTTTTTCCACACGTTGTTGATCTCCTTCGGATCCGTGCGGTAAGTATAGCTGGTGGGCAGGAAGGAGGTCACCTCGGAGCCGTCCGCTCCCTTCCAGGTAAAATAGTGGTACGGGAACTGCTCCCCGTCGTTATAGGACCAGAATATTTTCTGGGTCACCAGGTATTTCACGCCGCAGCCCTTCAGGATCTGAGGCAGCGCCGCCGTATAGCCAAAGGTATCGGGAAGCCACAGGATCACGCTGTCCGTCCCAAGCACATCCTTATAATACCGTTTTCCATGGACGAGCTGACGGATCAGCGCTTCCCCGGAGGCCATGTTGGTATCCGGCTCCACCCACATGGCGCCCTCCGCGATCCACTGTCCCTTTCCGATCGCCTCGCGGATGCGCTCGAACAGCTCGGGATAATATTTCCGGCACATTTCATAAGAGGCTGGCTGGCTCTGCAGGAATTTGTACTCAGGGTATTCCTCCAAAAGCCTGAGCTGTGCGGCAAAGGTGCGGGAGGTCTTCCGATGCGTCTCCGCCATGGGCCACAGCCAGGCCAGATCCAGATGGGCGTTTCCGATGGCATAAAAAACAGGCTGCGTGGAGCCGTTCGCCGCCTCCATCACCGGACGAAGCTGCCTGGAGGCTTCCCGGTAGGAAGCCTGCCTCGCTTCTCTGTCCTGCTCGAAATCCACGGTCAGGGTAAACTGCTCCAACGCCTCCGCGATCTTCGCAGCCCGAAGTGAAGTCAGATCCACGACCTCCAGAAGCCCAAGCAAAGTTTCCACGTCCATGTAGAGCTGATAAGCGTCCTCATTCCAGATCCCGAAGGTACATACCCCCAGGGTACGTCTCCTTCCCTCCTCCAGCGGGTCATGGTACAGCCCCGGAAGAACCGGCCCCGTCGCGCAGCCTCCGGAGGGCGCCTCCGGATAATAATGACCCGCATAGGTCTCCATCAGGATATCATACTGCGCTCCCGCTTTTCCTTCCCGCGCCAGCACGTTGTCCTCTATATAGTGGTGCTTTTCGCTGACCCAGTCCGCCCGATAGGTTCCAAAGCTTTTTCCATTTACGAACAGAGTGGACTCTCCGTCCGGCTTCAGGTTCAGTACGATCCGCTTTCCCTCCGCGCGCTCGGGCAGGGTGACACTCCCCTGAAACCAGCAGTATTCCCAGGTATTCCCCCATACGAAGCCCGGCTGCACGGCGGCAAATTCATGCTGCCTGGCCTCGTCCGGGCTTAAATGCTGTGTAGTACGGTACGCCTTCCAGGAAATCTCTCCCAGAGGCTCATAGAAGTCCTCCCTTAACGTCCTGACCCAGTGCTTCACACGGTCCTTCCACTCTGCACTCATCACTTTCATGCAAAAACCTCCTTCGACACGGGCTTTCTCCCAGCCTGTGCCTTCCTCCTTCACTTTTTTCTTTTTCGGTATTGACTTTTTTGAGAAAAAGTATATAATATTACTTGTCGCGCAGGAATGGCGGAATTGGCAGACGCGCACGGTTCAGGTCCGTGTGGTAGCAATACCATGAGAGTTCAAGTCTCTTTTCCTGCACTGATCTGGAAGAGCTTTCGGAGTGATCCGAAAGCTCTTTTATTATAAAATTATTAAAAAAGTACCGCCACTATTTCTATACGCCGTACAAAATTAATGATATAATAGAGCAGAATAAAGCAAGTCCTTTTGTTCCGCACCTGAAAAACGGCCTGCCTTGCTTCAAAAGGAGAGACTGTACATGGAAAAAACGCAGGAAGCACACGAGAGCGTTGACAGCTACTTTGTCTCAAGATACCGCACGATCTACACCTGTCAGGAGCTTGGGATCCCTGGTCTGAGAATGTTTGGGAAGCACACCATGAATCAGGCGTGCGCTCCTCTTCCGCCCCATTTTCACAGGAACGCATATGAATTTACCTTTGTAACGGAAGGGACGATCCATTTCACCACTCAGGATCAGGATTATGAGCTGTCCGGCAACGATGTTTTTATGACCCGTCCCGACGAGGTTCACAGTACCAATCTGCTCCCGCTGTCCGCAGGGGAGATCATCTGGTTTCAGCTCGACATCTCCGATCCCTCCCGTTTTCTCTTTCTTTCCCCCCAGGCCGCCGAGGAGCTCATAACGGAGCTTGCGGGCATGAACCGGCACATATCCCGGCCGGGCAGCCGCGTATTTGGGGATATCCGCCGCGCGTTCGAGTATGCCGGCGCATACTGCAGCCGTTATCTGACCTGTTCCTGCCTGACGCTGGCCCTGTATGAGCTCGCCGCCGCTTCCAGGAATCAGCAGAACTCTCCCGGCAGCCCGGCAGGATCCCTGTCCCCGGATATGGAAAAGGCTGTTTCCTATATTCGGTCCAATCTGACCGGAGAGCTTTCCCTGGAGGAGCTCGCCGCGCTGTGCCGTCTTTCCGTTTCCCAGTTCAAGCAGAAGTTCCGGGCGCAGGTCGGCATCGCCCCCAGGCATTATATCAACTATCACAAGATCCAGCTTGCGAAAAAAATGCTGACGGAGGGCACGTCTGTTACGGATACCGCCATGGAGCTGGGCTTTGGGAGCAGCAGCTATTTCACCGTGGTTTTCCGGCGCTACAGCGCATGCACGCCTTCGGAATATCTGCGCGCCCTGCCGCGTGAGGACACGGAAAAGAAAAACGGATGAGGAGGATCGAACCCGCTTCCCCTCATCCGCCCTTATTCCCCTTCTTTCTCAGGTTTTTCACCGTAAGCAGCTCCGCCCGCTTCTCCCGGTTCAGTCCGCCCCCGGTATGGGAAAGCTCCGATTTCAGGAAGCTGGCGCGCATGACGGAATCCTCCCCGTAGCGGGCGCGGATGGTGTCGATGGCCTGATTGCATTTCTCCAGCCGGTCGTATTTTTCCCGGTCGAACAGATTGTACTGACGGTATTCCTCATGCGAAACCCGGCTGGTGGACACGCCGAGAAGCCGCAGGGGCCTGCCGTCCCAAAGGGAATGCAGCAGGCGGCAGGCCGCGTCATAGATCTCCTCTGTCACATCTGTCGCGCTGTCAAGCTGCGTCTGGCGGTTCCGGTTCACAAAATCATTGTCTCTGAGAGTGATGCTCACGCAGCTGATCCTCGCCCGGTCGGCCCGGATGCGCATGCCCACCGTTTCGCACAGGGAAAGCAGGATCTGCCTGGCATACTGCTCGTCCGTCACATTGACGGGCGTGGTGATGCTGTTTCCGTATACCTTATTTCCCTCCTTCGCCTCCGGCTCGTCCTCTTCCTCCCGCCCCCAGGCATAATTCCAGATCACCTCGCCGTGCTTTTTCAGGTGGGCCTTTATCATCCCCGGGTCCGCCTTCGCCAGATCCCCGATGGTGTGGATGCCAAGCCCGTTCAGCCTGGCTGCCGCCGATTTTCCCACCAGAAAAAGATTCCCGACAGGCAGGGGCCAGAGCTTTTCCTCCAGCTCCTCCGGGAACAGGGTGTTGACGCAGTCCGGCTTTTTCAGATCCCCGGCCATCTTGGCGAGGAGCCGGTTTTCGGAGACGCCGATGTTCACCGTGAAGCCAAGCTCCCGCTTCACCTGCTCCTTCAGCCTGTGCGCGAACGCAACCGGCTCTCCGTACAGAAGCTCATAGCCGGTAAATTCCGCCCAGGCCTCGTCGATGCTGTATTGGATCACATGGTCAAAATAGCTTTTCAGCAGGCTGATCAGGGAGCGGGAGGCCTCCACGTACAGATGAAAATCCGGCGGGATCACGATCAGCCCCGGGCATTTCCGTTTGGCGGAGACGATGGGCTCCCCGGTGACGATGCCGTATTTCTTCGCAGGAGTGCTTTTGGCGAGCACCACCCCGTGGCGCGCCTCCTGATCGCCGCCCACGATGGAGGGAACCGTCCGAAGATCCTGCTCCTCGCCCAGCACATTGGTCCGATAGGACGCGCTCCAGCTCAGGAAAGCGCTGTTCACATCAATATGAAAGATCACGGCTCTCGGTTCCATGCGGCTCCTCCTTTTCAAAATGGATTTTCCTTCGGCCTTTTTTCACAGGGCGGCACCTTCAGCGTCCCTCAGTGCCTTTCAACGTCCCTCAGTATCCCTCAGCGCCCTTCCACGTCCCTCAGCATCCCTCAGCGCCCTTCCACGTCCCTCAGCATCCCTCAGAAGGCATCTCCGGCGAAGTGGATGGAACGCGCCGTTTCCACCGCGTCCTCCCGGGAAAACAGCTCCTCGTTGAAAAACAGTACGTACCAGCTTTCGCTGTCCTTCCTTCCCAGAAACACATAGTAATACCGGGAAACGCTTTCCCCTTCGTCCGCATCCGGATTTTCTTCCAGATATTCCTGCCACTGCGCCGCTGTGAACCGGTCGAATTCATACTCCGCCAGCAGGGCAGGAACCTCGCAGCCCGTAAGCTCCTCCGGCTGCGAGACCATCTCCGCGTGATTCAGCCGGAAGGAAACGTCCGTCAGCCGTCCTTCCTCAAAATGCAGGATCTTCGAAGCGTTTTGGCCCCTTCCGATCCCTCCGGGCGCATACCAGGCTTCCGGGATCCCCTCCCCATGGGCCGGCTCCCTTCTTTCCGCCGCCCCTTCCGGCTCTTCCGCTGTCTCTCCCGCCGCCTCCAGCAGCCAGCCGGAAAAGCCCGGAAGAGTCGCCTCATAACTCCCAAACTCATATCCGTCCGCCTGCCCATCTGCATCCGGCAGAGAGAGGGTCAGATACCGTTCCAGGTCATAGTCCCTTTCCAGAAAACCGGCCAGATCCTGCGTGGGCGTATATCTGCTGTCCGACTGGTACAAAAGAACCGCATCCTTCGATTCCTTTTCCATCAGCAGAACGCTGTCGATCTCATTTTCTTCATGTCCGTATGCTTCCGCAGTTTCCGGCTTCCAGTAATAAATCTGAAGCTCATATTCCCTGCTTTCCTCCGCATTTTGCGAAGTCTGACCAGAGGCAGTCCGATCGGAGTCGCTCCCGTCAGGGAAAGCAAGCGGGCAGGCGTACAGCCCCGTCAGGGATTCCTCTCTCGTCTCCACAGGCTCCACATTGGTATAGGAAAGAAAGCCATCCAGACCCTCAGATGCTGCCGTTTCCGTGAGGGTGCCGTCCTCATACAGACGGAGCAGGGCCTCCATGGTCAGAATGCGTGAGGCCTCCGGCTCCATTGTCTCCGGTTCTGCTTCCTCTGCGGTTTCCGACGCTACCTCTGCTGTCTCCGCCCCTTCCGCTTCTGCCGTCAGGGGTTCGGAAAGGACCTCTGAAGGTTTCTGCTGTTCCGCTTCTTCGTCCCCGTTTTTTTGTCCCAAACAGGCCGTCAGGCCCGGAAGCAGGCTCACGATCAGAAGTAAAAGCAAAAAGCAAAATCCTCCCTTACGCATGAGCCGCCTCATATTTTTTCATAAAGGAAAGAGCCGTTCTCTGATAAAGCTCCGGGTCCTGCAGGCAGGCAGCCGCATGGGGTGCGCCGGGAACGAGCAGAAGCTCCTTCGAAGCGGTGCATGCCATGTAGTTGTCCAGCGTCATCTGTACCGGGACGAAGGAATCCTTTTCTCCGTGAATAAAAAGCACCGGAATCCGGCAGTTTTTCATAGCGTCCAGGGTGGAGGCGTCGCTGTATCCGAAGCCAGCCCGCCATTTTGTCAGAAGCTCCGTCAGGTTCATGAGCGGGAACGCGGGCAGGTGATAGTCCCGCTTCAGCACGCATTTCAGGATATCCTTTGGAGAGGTGAAGCCGCAGTCCGCTATGATGCCCCGCACATTGGGGGGAAGGGGAAGGCCCGCCGCCATGAGCACGGTGGCGCAGCCCATGGAAATGCCGGACAGATAGAGATTGCAGTCCTTCCCCGCCCGCCGGACGGCATATTCCGCCCAGTCTCTGCAGTCATAGCGCTCCTTCACGCCGAAGCAGATGAACCTTCCCTCGCTCGGCCCGTGGCTTCTCTGGAAGGGCACCAGCAGATCATAGCCCTGCTCATGGTAAAAGCGGTAAAGGCCCGCGAAATCCGTCAGCCCTCCGGCCCGGTAGCCGTGCATGAGAAGGAGAACGTTTTTGGGACGGTGCACGGCGGATTGCCCTTCCGTGCCGACGGACGAAGCGTCCTTCGTCGGCGCTGCGCTTTCATCCGGCTGTACAACGCTTTTATCCGGCTGTCCGGAGGGAAGATAATAGGCGGACAGCTTCAGCCCGTCATAGGAGGTGATGGAAACCAGCTCCGGCTGCTGGCCCAGAAACCAGCGAATGCCCTCCTGCACCGTTTCCTCAAACCGGGCGCGGGGCTTTTTTGCCCGCTTCCTTTCCTCCCTGCGTTCCTGCCGTTTCGTCTTCTCCTTCTTTTTTTCCGGAAACCTGACGATCGAATAATAATAGAAAAAGGCGGCCTCTCCGGCCAGCAGGAGAAGCGGCGCTGCCGCCGCTGCCGCCGTTCTGCGAAGCTTCTTTTCTGTTCCTCCCATGCTTACCTCCATTCCGAAGCGCTTCAGCGCTGAGGAACGCGCGCAGAAATCGCGTATGCGATTTCTACGCTGCGATCCGATTGAAAAATGTGCTATCGAGCACATTTTTCAATCTGGTCTCCATTCCTGTCAAATCTGTAAATAAGGCTCCTTGCCGTTGCTGTTCAGGCCCGGTCACTCCCCGCCCAGAGGAATGCGAAGCACGGTCAGGGACAGTGCCGGGAAGCGATAGTCAAAGCAGTCCTTCTCCAGCCGCAGGCTGCTCTCCACAGGGCTCACCGCCTCCGGCTCCTCAAAGCTGTTCTCCTGCTCCCGCCTTCCCGTCATGGTGTAGATCTGCGCATCCACGGGGAAAATGCTTTTTCCCTCCCCGTCTGCCAGGCCATCCAGACGGATCTCGGCGCTTTCCTCCTTCTCCTGCAGGTTCACCACCTTCAGGATCACGCTTCCCTCCTCCTCGTCCAGCGACGCCGCATGATACAGACGCTCCACCTCCACCGGATTCTCCCGGATGGACAGGTATTCCTCTCCGTCGATGAAAATGCTGATCCGATCGTCCTTTACCCGGATCTTCAGGTCGTACACCCGGCCCTTTTCCGCCTGGAACCACCCTTCCGTCAGGTCGCAGCCACGGCCGTTTATCTGCCTGTGTACGAACAGATCCAGGTTCTGCCATCCGCCGAAGGTGGCCGCAAGGTAGTTGTCCTCATCCTGCCAGCCGAAAAGAACCTGAAAGCCCTTCCGGCCCTCCAGCTCGCAGGCCTTCAGGCTGATCTCATAGCTTTCCCAGTCCTCGCAGCCCTCCAGCCAGGCATGCTCTCCCTGCTCCGTCACAAAGCTTCCGAAGGCTTTTTCCTCCCCCGTATCCAGGTTCCTCACGCAGACCTCGTCAAATCGGGATTTCGTCTCATAGCCCTCCAGACGGATCCTTCCTCTGTACTCCGCAGCCCGGCTGCTGACCGCGCCGATCCCCTCCGCCGTTACGGCAAGCCTGCGGCTTCCCTGGTGGTTCATGAACAGCTTCTGCACATAATAGTTGGGCGTGCCGTACAATCTGTGATTATCGAACCAGACCATGTCCGGCTTCCAGTTCACATAGGAAACGTTCGCCAGCATGGGCGCGTAGCAGGCAAGCCCCACCGAAGCGGCGTTCCTCTCCAGGGCGGTCATGTAGGACGCCTCCACCAGCGCGTTGTACCAGGTATTTCCCCAGGAGGCGTACTCCCCCAGGAACACCTTCGGCCCGTCCTTGGGGAAGGAATCATAGCGGCGGTTGTTGGAAAGGAACCATTCGGGCGCCATGTAATAATGCTCGTCGATCAGGTCGCTTCCGTTTTCCCAGGCGCTCCTCCAGCCTCTCTCATATTCCGTTCCGGCGGCAAAGGGGCTGGCGGTGTTGATCAGCTTGATCTCCGGATGCTTTTTTCTCACCGCCTGATGGATCAGCCGGTAACGCTCAAAGAAGGCGTCCCCCACCTCCTCGTTTCCAATCCCAAGATATTCCAGCCCGAAGGGTTCGGGATGGCCAAGGGCAGCCCGGCGGGCCCCCCATTCGGTGTCCGTATCCCCGTTGGCAAACTCGATCAGATCCAGCGCGTCCCGGATCCAGGGGCCCATTTCATCCAGAGGCGCCATCCTCTGATGGTGGGGATCGTATCCCCCCGGCAGCACGGGAAGAGGCTTCGCGCCGATGTCCTCGCAGAACAGGAAATACTCATAATAGCCCAGCCCCAGCGTCTGGTTATAGCCCCAGTTGCTCCTTCTTGCCGGGCGGTTTTCCGGCTCGCCGAGCGTATTCTTCCAGCGGTACATGGAATCCCTGTCCTCCGGGTTCAAAGAGCCGTCGTGCACCAGACAGCCGCCGGGGAAACGCATGAATTTCGGCTTCATATCACACAGAAGCTGCGCGATGTCCCGGCGCAGTCCGTTCTTCCGCCCCAGGAAGGTTTTTTCCGGGAACAGGGAAACATAGTCAAGCGCCAGCCCTTCCCCGCCCGGCACGGTCAGAACCAGCCGCCCGGCGGTCACGGTTTTTTCCGCCGTTAGGCACAGCTCATATTTGTTCCATTCCGTTCCCGCTATGGAAAGCGAGGCGGAAAACGCCCGGCGCGCTTCTCCCTCCGGAGCCTTCCGGGTATTCGGAGCCTGCCAGGTATACGGGGCCTGCCGGGTATACGGGGCCTGCCGGGTATGCGGGCCCTCCTGTGCACGCTCAGTCGGCGCAGGCTCCTCCACGCAAAGAAAAAGCGTACATTCCCCTTCCTTCAGCGTCCTCGCCCAGCAGGCGAAGCGATAGCTTTCCCCTTCCTCCAGGAAAAAGCCCTCCCCGAAGCCCAGGTTGGCGACGCCTGCCCGACCCGTTCCTTCTGTTTTAAGAATCAGGTGATTGGGATTCTTTTCATGACGGGGTTCCTTCGTTTCGACCGTCAGAAGCGCCTGCGCGCCCTCCTCCACCTTCTCCCAGGCATAAAGGGGATGGTATTCCGGCCGGTCGATGGGGTCGAAGGCAAAGGAACGGTTCTGCACCAGCTCCGCGTAGAGGCCGCCGTCCGCAGCGTGGTTGATGTCCTCGAAAAAAATGCCGAACAGATCCCCAAGCGGCTCCTTTGGGCGCGCCGTGTCGATGGTGAGGATACAGTCTGTACGTTCGCTCCGGTTCCGGTTCGTTTCTGACTGATTCATAAAATGCTCTCCTTTTCTATCTCATTTTTTCGACATATACTTTATGTTTTCCGCTTATTCTTTCGTTCTCCGGAAACAGTTCAGACTTCCGCCAGACCGCTGCGGCATCAGGCCTTTTTTCCTGCCCCTTCCAGGTTTCCATCCTGCATCGGCCCGGCCGGAATGAACGCTGTTTCCTGTCTTTTTTGAAGCTGCTTTCAGTGTATCAAATTTTATCTGCCCTATCAATAGCTAACGACAGCCCGTCGAATAATGAACCTTTCATAACGATAAACGTTCCATAAGGACAAAAAACCGACACAGCCGTTAAGCCGTATCGGTCCTTTTTTGCATCTTTCTTTTTTCTTCCGTCACGATCCTCTGTATACTCTTGGAGGAAAGAAAATATTTCTCCGCAAGCTCCTCCGTTCCCGCTCCGGAGCAATGCTCCAGATAGATCAGCCGGTTGCGCTCACGGGTTTCCCTGCGGCATCCGGTCGTCTCTCCCCAGCTCCTCCTTTTTCCTTCCCTGCGGGGAATGTAAATGTATTCCCCGTCCACATACTGCTGGATCAGCGCCACCACCTCGGGCGGCAGGATCGCGTCCGCCTTTCTGTAGCCCATAAAGCCCTCCTAAATTATTTTTTCTTTTAGGACGAGCAAAGGCTATTGTATTCTTTTCACTCTGCAATAGCCCCTGCGCTACGCAGAAAAAACATCAGTAGTCATACAAATATTTCTCCTTTCCAACCGTGATCTGATTTCCATCGCTTTCTGATAACAAGAATAGCAGGACTGCGTGTTTCTGTAAAGCCCCTTCTCCCGGCTTTGTCCGCAGCGTCCAGCCCTCCGGCAGTATAAGCCTCCCGGATTCCGCAAGCGCTTCCAAAGCTTTCCGGCTCAATCCCAGCTCTCCGGCCAGCAGCTTTCCGATCCGCACGGGAAGATGGTATTCGTTCTGCAGCGCGACCGCGCAGGTTCTTACCGACCGCTCTTTTGGGCCGTCTTTTTCTGCTCCCATCTTCCTCCACGGACTTCTCTCCACCTGATATTCCATGGTTTTCCAAAGCGCTTCCGCCCTGTTTCTTTGCAAAAGACGGCTGTCGCAGGCGCTGCGCAGGGCCGTCTCCCCGTCGTTTTCCTGAAAGCCTTTCCGTTCCTGCTCTGAAATTTTTCTGGTATCCGTTCGCTCCAGGATTTCCATATTCCAGGTTCGTTTGCACCTGACACAGCTATAGATCAGCCAGACATCAAGCCTGCCTTTATTGGCGTTGACCCGGAATTTTCCGGTGCTTTCAAAAAGACCTGCCCGGCAGCCCGGGCATTGTCTTCTCACCACCGGAGGCTTCACCGGCACGATCCTCCAGATCTCATCCTCCCGGGGAAAGTCCCCGCATCGGTCAGGCCGCTTCTGTGTTCCGGCTTTCATTCCGTTTGTCACCTCACAGCTTCCGCCATGCGCAAAAGAGCTCCGCTCCCATGGCTTACCTTTGCTTTCTGCCGCAAAAGGCGGCGTACAGATCATAAAACAAAAATCCCGCCTGCGTCTCTCCGGCGTCTGATTCCTGCCTTTCGTCTTTCTTCAGTATAAGGAAAAGCCCTTCCGTCCGCATCCTCAAAAACAGGTCATAAAAATGTTTGCGGCAAAACCCGGATGAATCCGCACGCAGCCGGAAATGCTATTCCGAGTCAGTTTTCACAGCGTTTTCAGCGCAGAAAACGAATGCTCATTTTTCTGTTGACAAATACCCTCATGGGGTATATTATGATTTTGTCACAGATACCCGGCCAGGGTATTATAAAAAATGGTTTTCGGTCCGTTCTAAAGGACGGAATGGAGATTTTTATGGAAAGATCAAAAGAAAAAAATGGCGAAGATCACCAGAACGCCGCATGTGGCTGCACGCCGGATGATACCGCCTCCGGCGCCGGATTTTCCTGCGGTCAGGATTCCTGCCGCGCCTGTCATCATAAGAAAACGCCCCGCAGCGAGGCGGAGCTTAAGAGCCTGAAAAACCGGCTGAACCGTATCTCCGGACAGCTGTCCGGAATCAGCCGGATGCTGGACGACAACCGCTACTGCGGAGATATCCTCACCCAGGTCGCCGCCGTGGAAAGCGCGCTGCAGTCCTTCGGCTATCTCATCCTGAAGGAGCATATGGAAACCTGCGTGGTGGAAGAGGTGCAGAACGGCAACACCCAGATCGTGGAGGAAGCCTTCGAGCTGATCCGCAAGCTGAAATAACGGCCAGGAACGCACTTCACGTCCCGGAAAAAGAGGTAATAGTGTAAAAAATAAGCCCGATGGCTTATTTTTTACACGGCTATTTGTGCCGGAGCGTCACAAATAGCTTTTATGGCAGAAGAGAAATCGCATCCGCGATTTCTCTTCGCCCCGTCGCACGCTCCGGAAT
>DWWS01000025.1 GCA_019119595.1 Candidatus Eisenbergiella merdavium
CTGTGTTATAATTCATTTGATGACCTCCATTTGTATGCGGTAATTCCTGTTACCATTTATTTTTCCGATTTATAGTATACAGGTAAATCCACGAATCTACAAATCGGAGGTCATTACATATTGTCTGTTACCATTTTTTCTCCTTCCCCCACACAAAATCCTTGCTATTAAAAAATCCCTATGCTATAATTAAAACGATGGGCAATGACAAAAAATTAACAATATGGTCAAAGCCCCAAATATCCGAACATTTAGCAAAAAAACAATGGAGGAAAAGACATGGCAAAGAAAATCGTTTTGGCTGGTGCATGCCGTACGGCCATCGGTACCATGGGCGGCAGCCTGAGCACGACTCCGGCGGCTGAGCTCGGCGCGATCGTCATCAAGGAAGCGTTAAAGAGAGCGGGCATCGCTCCGGATGCAGTGGATCAGGTTTATATGGGCTGCGTGATCCAGGCCGGCCTGGGACAGAACGTGGCACGTCAGGCGTCCATTAAGGCGGGCCTGCCGATCGAGGTTCCTGCCGTTACCATGAACGTTGTATGCGGCTCCGGATTAAACTGCGTGAACCAGGCTGCTCACATGATCCTTGCGGGCGAGGCCGACATCGTTGTTGCGGGCGGCATGGAGAATATGTCCATGGCTCCTTACGCGATCCCTCAGGGACGTTACGGATACAGAATGGGAAATGCTACCATGGTTGACACCATGGTGAACGACGCGCTGACTGATGCCTTCAATCAGTACCACATGGGCATTACCGCCGAGAACATCTGCGAGCAGTGGGGACTGACCAGAGAAGAGCTGGACGAGTTCGCCGCATGGAGCCAGCAGAAGACGGTTGCTGCGCAGGAAGCCGGCAAGTTTGACGACGAGATCGTTCCCGTCGAAGTGAAGAAGAAAAAAGAGACCATCATTTTCAATAAGGATGAAGGCCCCCGCCCGGGAACCACGAAGGAAGGCATCGCGAAGCTTCGTCCCGCGTTCAAGAAGGACGGTATCGTGACCGCTGCCAATTCCTCCGGAATCAACGACGGCGCGGCAGCGGTGATCGTGATGAGCGAGGAGAAGGCGAAGGAGCTCGGCGTAACGCCCATGGCTACCTGGGTTGCCGGAGCGCTTGCAGGCGTGGATCCCACCATCATGGGAATCGGACCGGTAGCGGCCACCAGAAAGGTAATGGCGAAGACCGGAATGACCATCGACGACTTCGATCTGATCGAGGCCAACGAGGCGTTTGCAGCTCAGTCCGTTGCAGTGGGCAAGGATTTGGGCATCAACATGGACAAGCTGAACGTGAACGGCGGAGCCATCGCTCTGGGACACCCGGTGGGAGCATCCGGCTGCCGTATCCTTGTGACGCTGCTTCATGAGATGGTGAAGAGAGATGCGAAGAAGGGTCTTGCCACCCTGTGCATCGGCGGCGGAATGGGCTGCGCCACCATCGTGGAAAGAGATTAACAGAATAAGAGGAAAGGACGCGCAGGGCAAAAAGTCCGGCGGCGCGGACAAAAAAGCGGCCGCGGGCGCGTCCTTCCTTTCCATGACGGATGATTAGCCGGTAAAAAAGCCAGCTAATCATTTGTCGCGATAAGCCCGGCAGGCGGCATTTGTGCTGCAGGCTGTGCGTAATATCGCGTGATCGGATATGGGAAGTTCCTTCCCCTGTCCGATCGCATACCGTGGAATGAATTTTTTCCAAAAATCCGGTTTCAAAAAGAGAGGATGAGAGACATGGAGTACATTGTGTATGAACAGAAAGGTGCCTATGGCGTCATCACCATCAGCCGCGAGAAGGCGCTGAACGCGCTGAATTCCCAGGTGCTGGAGGAGCTTGATGCCACGCTCGACGCCGTGGATCTGGACGAGGTAAGATGCCTGATCCTGACCGGAGCGGGCCAGAAATCCTTCGTGGCCGGCGCGGACATCGGAGAGATGAGCACGCTGACCAAGGCGGAGGGAGAAGCCTTCGGAAAGAAGGGAAACGATGTTTTCCGCAAGCTGGAGACCTTCCCCATTCCGGTGATCGCTGCGGTGAACGGTTTTGCCCTCGGCGGCGGCTGTGAGATTTCCATGAGCTGCGATATCAGGATCTGCTCCGACAACGCGGTGTTCGGACAGCCCGAGGTGGGCCTCGGAATCACCCCCGGCTTCGGCGGGACCCAGAGGCTTGCCCGTCTGGTAGGCCCCGGAATGGCGAAGCAGATGATCTATACCGCAAGGAACATCAAGGCGGACGAGGCGCTTCGGATCGGCCTTGTGAACGCGGTTTATCCGCAGGAGGAGCTGATGGCTGCCGCTGAGAAGATGGCCGCAGGCATCGCGAAGAACGCTCCCATCGCCGTCCGCAACTGCAAGAAGGCCATCAACGAGGGTCTGGACGCGGATATGGACGAGGCCATCGTGATCGAGGAGAAGCTGTTCGGCGACTGCTTCGAGTCCTACGACCAGAAGGAAGGAATGGCCGCTTTCCTGGAAAAGAGAAAAGTGGAGAAATTCCTGAACAAATAAGCTTCCGCTGTTACGGCTGACGCAGACTCAGCAAAATCAAACATACTAGGAGGATACATTCATGAAAGTTGGTATTATCGGTGCAGGAACCATGGGTTCCGGTATTGCGCAGGCTTTTGCCCAGACCGAAGGCTACGAAGTGTTCCTGTGCGATATCAATGAAGAATTTGCCGCAAACGGCAAGAAAAGGATCGCAAAGGGACTGGAGAAGAGAGTTGCGAAGGGAAAGATGGAGCAGGCTGCTGCCGACGCCATCCTTGGAAAGATCACGACCGGCGTGAAGACGATCTGCACGGACTGCGATCTGGTTGTGGAAGCCGCTCTGGAGAACATGGAGATCAAGAAGCAGACCTTCAAGGAGCTGCAGGAGATCTGCAAGGCGGACTGCATTTTCGCCACCAACACCTCCTCCCTTTCCATTACGGAGATCGGAGCAGGACTTGACAGACCCGTGATCGGCATGCATTTCTTCAATCCCGCTCCCGTTATGAAGCTGGTTGAGGTGATCGCAGGACTGAACACCCCCGACGAGACGGTTGAGAAGATCAAGGAGATCTCCGCTGCAATCGGCAAGACCCCCGTTCAGGTGAACGAGGCCGCCGGCTTTGTTGTGAACAGGATCCTGATCCCCATGATCAACGAGGCGATCGGCATCTACGCGGACGGCGTTGCCACCGTAGAGGATATCGACACCGCCATGAAGCTTGGCGCAAATCATCCCATGGGACCGCTGGCTCTGGGCGATCTGGTTGGCCTGGATATCGTGCTTGCCATCATGGAGGTTCTGCAGGCTGAGACCGGAGATTCCAAGTACCGTCCTCATCCGCTTCTGCGCAAGATGGTGCGCGGCGGCCAGCTCGGCCAGAAGACCGGCAAGGGCTTCTACGATTACAGCAAATAAAAATGAGTGAGATACCGCCGCCATCCGGTTCAGCCCGGACGGCGTGCGGTATATCCCGCGGGCAGGCCGCAGGGAATACGGACGAAGCTCCGCCTCCCGCGACCTGCCGCCGCATGAAGGCGGGCGGGAACATAGATAAAACGGAGGAGTAGATAATCATGGATTTTACGTTAAGCAAAGAGCATGAAATGGCGAGGACTCTTTTCAGAGATTTTGCCGAAAAGGAAGTGAAGCCTCTTGCTCAGGAGGTTGACGAGACGGAGATTTTCCCCAGAGGAACCGTTGAAAAGATGGCGAAGCTGGGCTTCCTGGGAATTCCGATCCCGAAGGAGTACGGCGGACAGGGCTGTGATCCTCTGACCTACGCGATGTGCGTGGAGGAGCTCTCCAAGGTCTGCGGCACCACAGGCGTTATCGTTTCCGCGCACACCTCTCTGTGCTGCGATCCGATCCTGACCTATGGTACGGAAGAGCAGAAGCAGAAATATCTGGTTCCCCTTGCAAAGGGCGAGAAGCTGGGAGCCTTCGGACTGACCGAGCCCGGCGCGGGAACCGACGCGCAGGGACAGCAGACCAAGGCTGTTCTGGACGGCGACGAGTGGGTGCTGAACGGCTCCAAGATCTTCATCACCAACGGTAAGGAAGCGGACGTTTACGTGATTTTCGCGGTTACCGGCGTGGTTGAGGATAAGAGAGGCAGGAAGAAAAAACTGATCTCCGCTTTCATCGTTGAGAAGGGAACCCCCGGCTTCAGCTTCGGAACCAAGGAGAAGAAGATGGGTATCCGCGGATCCTCCACCTATGAGCTGATCTTCACCGACTGCAGAATTCCGAAGGAGAACCTGCTCGGCGCAGAGGGCAAGGGCTTCGGCATCGCAATGCACACCCTGGACGGCGGACGTATCGGAATCGCCGCACAGGCTCTTGGACTTGCGGAGGGCGCTCTTGAGAACACCATCTCCTATGTAAAGGAGAGAAAGCAGTTTGGCCGTGCCATCGGCGCGTTCCAGAACACTCAGTTCCAGATCGCCGATATGGCTACCAAGGTTGAGGCTGCTCAGCTTCTGGTTTACAAGGCTGCCATGGCGAAGGCTACCCAGAAGGTTTATTCCGTGGAAGCTGCCAAGGCGAAGCTGTATGCCGCGGAGGTTGCCATGGAGGTTACCACCAAGGCGGTTCAGCTGCACGGCGGCTACGGCTACACGAGAGAGTACGATGTGGAGCGCATGATGCGTGACGCGAAGATCACCGAGATCTATGAAGGAACCAGCGAGGTTCAGAGAATGGTTATCTCCGGCGCGCTGCTGAAATAATCGAATCCGTTCGTTTAGCTGTTGTATGAGAATAGACAAAGAAACAAGGAGAGAAAATACAATGAAAATTGTTGTTTGTATTAAGCAGGTCCCTGATACAAAGGGCGGCGTGAAATTCAAACCCGACGGAACGCTTGACAGGGCCGCCATGCTGACGATCATGAATCCGGACGACAAGGCAGGCCTGGAGGCCGCTCTGAGACTGAAGGATCAGTACGGCGCAGAGGTTACCGTGATCACCATGGGCCTTCCCAAGGCGGAAGAGGTTCTGCGCGAGGCTCTGGCCATGGGCGCTGACAACGGCATCCTGGTGACCGACAGAGTGCTGGGCGGCGCGGATACTTGGGCTACCTCCCAGACCATCGCCGGCGCGATCCGCAACATTGACTACGACCTGATCATCACCGGACGTCAGGCCATCGACGGCGATACCGCACAGGTTGGCCCTCAGATCTCCGAGCATCTGGGAATCCCGGTCATTTCCTATGCGCAGGATATCAAGATCGAAGGCGACAGCGTGATCGTGGAGCGTCAGTTTGACGACAGATATCATGTGCTCAAGGCGAAAATGCCCTGCCTGATCACCGCTCTGGGCGAGCTGAACGAGCCCAGATACATGACTCCCGGCGGAATCTTCGACGCCTTCAAGAAGGAGATCACCGTTTGGGGAAGAGCCGACCTGAAGGATGTTGACGATTCCAATCTGGGCCTGAAGGGATCCCCGACCCAGATCGCGAAGGCGTCCGACAAGGTGAGAAAGGGAGCGGGCGAGCAGTTTACCTTCGATACCCCGGATGAGGCGGCTTCCTTCATTACCGGAAAGTTACAGGAAAAGCACATCATTTAAATTTTAGGAAAAGTGTGGTGAATAAGGATGAATTTAGAAGAATATAAGGGAGTATATGTCTTTGCGCAGCAGGTAGATAACGTGGTGAGCGGTATCGCATACGAGCTGATCGGCAAAGGAAAAGAACTGGCAAAGGATCTTGGAACGGAAGTGACCGCTGTACTGATCGGTTCCGACGTGAAGGGCCTTGCGGATGATCTGGCCGCTTACGGCGCAGACAGAGTGATCGTGGTTGACGATCCCGAGCTGAAGGAATACAGAACGGAGCCTTACGCGCATGCGCTGTCCTCCGTGATCGAGAAATATAAGCCTGAGATCATGCTGGTTGGCGCTACTGCCATCGGCCGTGACCTGGGCCCCCGCGTATCCGCGAGAGTGCACACCGGTCTGACCGCGGACTGCACTCAGCTTGAGATCGGCGATTTCCCGCTGAATCCCCTTCCCGGACAGGAGCAGAAGCACAATCAGCTTCTTATGACCCGTCCTGCATTCGGCGGTAACACCATCGCTACCATCGCCTGCCCGAACTTCCGCCCTCAGATGGCTACGGTTCGTCCCGGCGTAATGCAGAAAGCTCCTAAGGTGGAAGGCGCTAAGGCGGTCATTGAGGAATTTAATCCCGGCTTTACGCCCGACAACAAGTATGTGGAGATTCTTGACATCGTGAAGTCCGTTGTGGACACCGTGGACATCATGGATGCCAAGATCCTGGTATCCGGCGGCCGCGGCGTTGGAAGCCCGGAGAACTTCAAGCTTCTGGATGAGCTTGCAGAGGCCGTTGGCGGCACCGTGAGCTGCTCCCGTGCGGTTGTTGACGCCGGCTGGAAACCGAAGGATCTGCAGGTAGGACAGACCGGTAAGACCGTTCGTCCGGGCGTATACTTCGCCATCGGTATCTCCGGAGCCATCCAGCATCTTGCAGGAATGGAGGAGTCCGATCTGATCATCGCCATCAACAAGGACGAGACCGCACCCATCTTCGATGTGGCTGACTACGGAATCGTAGGCGACCTGAACAAGATCGTTCCGCTTCTGACCCAGCAGATCAAGGCGGTTAAGGCGCAGAACAAATAAAACGGATTTGCTGAAAGGACGCTGCCGGAAAGCGGAGGAATACTGCCGCAGGGCAGCGTCCTTTTTTTAGGAAGTAAGCCCGGAAAACGCTTCGAAATGGAGGTAACCATGAACAATTATGTGATAAGCTGCTGCTCCACGGCGGATCTGACGGCGGAGCATTTCCAAAAGAGAGGGATTTCCTATATCTGCTTCCACTACGAGCTGGACGGGAAGGAATACCCGGACGACTGCGGGAAATCCATGGATTTTGAGGATTTTTACCGGGCCATGGACAACGGAGCGGATACCAAAACTTCCCAGGTGAACACGGAAGAATTTGAAGCCTATTTTGAGCCCTTCCTGAAGGAAGGAAAGGATATTGTGCATGTCTGCCTGTCCTCCGGCATTTCGGGCGTGATCAATTCAGCGAACGTGGCGAAGCGGGAGCTGGAAGAAAAATATCCCGAACGGAAGATCTATGTGGTGGATTCCCTGGGAGCCTCTTCGGGCTATGGTCTGCTGATGGATCAGCTTGCCGACCTGAGGGACGAAGGGATGAGCGCCGCACAGGTCTGCGAGTGGGCCATGGAGCATTGTCTCAACGTGCATCACTGGTTCTTTTCCACGGATCTGAAATTTTACATAAAGGGCGGAAGGATTTCCAAAACGGCAGGCTTTGTGGGAGGCATGCTGGGCATCTGTCCTCTTCTGAACATGGATGACCAGGGACGGCTGATCCCAAGAGCCAAGATCAGAAGCAAGCGCAAGGTGATCCAGGCGATCGTGGACCGGATGGAGGAAAACGCCGACAACGGGCTGGATTACTCCGGAAAATGCTATATTTCTCAATCCGCCTGCGTGGAGGACGCGAAAGAGGTGGCCCGCCTGGTGGAGGAACGCTTCCCGAAGCTGAACGGCAAAGTGGAGATCAACTATGTGGGAACCACCATCGGAAGCCATACCGGCCCGGGAACGGTGGCCCTGTTCTTCTGGGGAAAAAGGAGAGAGGCCTGAGAGGATGAGGAGACCCCGGCTGGAGGTGAGTATAGAGTATGGCCAAATCAAAGGAGATCAAGACCAACGCCATGCGTATTCTTGACCGCATGAAAATCCCTTATTCGCATTATACTTATGAATGTGAGGAATTCACGGACGGCGTGCAGGTGGCGGATCTGCTTGGACTGCCCCATGAGAAGGTTTACAAAACGCTGGTGGCGCAGGGCGCTTCCCGGGAATATTTTGTTTTTGTCATTCCCATAGAAGCGGAGCTGGATCTGAAAAAGGCCGCCCGCTCGGTTGGCGAGAAATCCGTTTCCATGATCCATGTGAAGGAGATCAACTCCGTGACGGGCTACATCCGCGGCGGCTGCACCGCAGTCGGGATGAAAAAGCAGTACCGCACCGTGATCGATGAAAGCGCCCTCCCGCTCCCTTCCATGATCGTCAGCGGCGGACGGATCGGCTCCCAGATCGAGCTTGCCCCGCAGGATCTGGCGAAAGCCTGCGGCGCGCAGTTTGCGGAGGTTCTTGCATGATGGGAGATGGTGTGAAAAATAAGCCTGATGGCTTATTTTTCACACGGCAATTTGTGCCGGAGCGCCACAAATTGCTGTGATGGCAGAAGAGAAATCGCATCCGCGATTTCTCTTCGCCCCGTCGCACGCTCCGGAATGGGGATTGATATGGATTACGAAGATATTAAAATGGCATGGCGGAACAGAAAGCTGAAGACAAGAGAGGATTACCTGACGGCTCTTGATAATTTCCGGATTGTTTTTGCGTACCATTCCGGAGTTATTGAAAATCCGGAGATTACGTATCACAACACCAGAGAAGTATTTGAAAACGGGAGAGTGATCAATTTTACGGGGGATTTACGTACCTTATATGAGATTGAGAACCAGAAAAAATGCTTTGAGTTTCTGATAGACAGGATCGTGGCGAAAGAACCCGTTACGCCGGAGTTTATAAAGGAAGTGCACCGGAAGCTGACAGAGGGTATTTATGATGAAACCAGATGGAAAAAGGGAGAAAGACCCGGCGAATATAAAAAGCATGATTATGTGATTGCTGACGGACAGGGTGATCTGCCGGAAGAAGTACCCGGTGACATCAGGGATCTGTGTGATGAAATAGCAGAGATACCGGATACGGGAGAAAATATCCTGAAAGCGGCTGCGTACCTTCACTGCCGTTTTGAAAATATATATCCCTTTGCAGACGGAAATGGGCGCGTCGGGAGAACACTGATGAATTACTATCTGATGATACATGACCATCCGCCCATTGTGGTTTCAAATGAAACGAAGGATTTATATTACGGAGCGCTGATGATATATGATAAAACAGGGGAAACAAGCGGCTTTTGCAATTATATGAAAGGAGCCGCTGAAGAAACCTGGAAAATAAAAAAGGCTCCTCAAAAGTCTCTTTTGCAGGAAATCAGTTAAAATGAATGTATTACCCGTTTTACATTTGGCTGGCATGGAGGTAAGAACGTAAGGATGGGAAAGAGCAAAGCGGTGAAAAAGGAAAGAAAAGAGAGCGCCAAAGGAACCCGAAAAGCGGCGGGATGGGATAAGCGCATGGAGAAGAAGCTGGATCGCATGTGCCTGCTCGCCTCCGCGGTCATTATCGCCATTACGGCGGCGCTGGAGCTGCGGGACCGCCGCGGCAGATAGCGCGCCGGGTATACGGCACACGGCGCGTCATGCTATCACGTTTTTATGCAAAGAAAAAAACAAATAGAGGAAGCGGCTATGGAAAAAGAAAAAACGATCATGGATCAGGATACGGTCAGCCTGGACGATGAAGGGAACGCGGTCGTCATCATCGACCAGACTCTTCTGCCGGGAAGAACGGAGCTGATCCGTTTAAAAACAGCGGAGGAAATCTGGGACGCCATTTATCTGCTGAAGGTGCGCGGGGCCCCGGCCATCGGTGTGACGGCTGCCTTTGGTATTTATCTTCTTGCAAAATCCTGCAAAACGGAAAATTATGACATTTTTCTTGCAGAATTCAGAAAAAACAAGGAATATTTGGACTCTTCACGTCCCACGGCGGTGAATCTCTCCTGGGCGCTGAAGCGGATGGAGCGGGTGGTGACGGATCACGCTTCCCTTCCGGTGCCTCAGATCCTGTCCCTTCTGAAAAAGGAGGCGGAGGAGATCCGCGACGAGGATATCCGGGTATGCAGAAGGATTGGGGAATACGGCCTGACGCTGGTAAAAAAAGGGGACGGCATTCTCACCCACTGCAACGCGGGACAGCTCGCCACCGTCCGTTACGGCACCGCCACGGCTCCCATTTATCTGGGGCAGGAGAAGGGGTACGGCTTTCATGTGTTTGCGGATGAAACCCGCCCTCTGCTGCAGGGGGCCAGACTGACCGCCTTTGAGCTTGCCTCCGCCGGCGTGGACGTAACCCTCATCTGTGACAACATGGCCTCCACGGTCATGAAAAACGGCTGGGTGAACGCCGTATTCGTGGGCTGTGACCGGGTGGCGGCAAACGGGGATACCGCGAACAAGATCGGAACCTCCGGCGTGGCAATCCTTGCGGCTCATTACGGGATTCCCTTCTACGTCTGCGCGCCCACCTCGACCATCGATCTGGCGACGCCCACGGGGGCGGACATCCGCATTGAGGAAAGGAAACCGGAGGAAGTGAGCGAAATGTGGTATCGGGAGAGGATGGCGCCGGATGGTGTGAAGATATTCAATCCGGCCTTTGACGTGACAGACCACAGCCTGATCACCGGCATCGTGACCGAATACGGTGTGCTCCGTCCGCCGTATGAGGAGGCATTCCGGAGCCTTCCGGGCAGATAGAGCAGCTGTAAAGGTTCTTAATTCTTTTTTAAAAAGAAGGAAAAGGGGTGGACTTTTGCGGCGGAATGGAATATAGTGAGGTTCGTTTAGAGGAGCCTTGCAGAATGAAAGACAATATGATCCTGTCAACAAAAGCGGCAGAACGGAATTACAGAATGGACAACCTGAAATGTCTGCTGATCTTCTCGGTGGTTTTCGGGCATATGCTGGAGCTGTTCATGGGAAAAAATGACAGCCTGAAGGTGATCTATCTGGTGATCTATTCCTTTCACATGCCGCTTTTTGCTTTTATTTCAGGGGTATTCGCCCGGTTCAGCCCGAAAAAGATCAGAAATCATCTGATATATCCCTACGTGGTTTTCCAGATTTTGTATCTGCTGTTTGCCAACAGCGTACTGGGAAAAGAGGAACAGCTGCAGCTTACCACTCCGTATTGGCTGTTATGGTATCTGTTCGCCTGCATCGCCTGGAACCTGGTGCTCCCGCTTGTGCAGGGAAACGGCTTCAGCACCGGGAAGAAGGCGGTGGTTCTGGCGTTCTCCCTGGCAGCGGGCATCCTGATCGGCTTCGATAATAAGGCGGGCTATTATCTCTCCTTTTCCAGGATCGTGGAATTCTTCCCCTATTTCCTGATGGGGGTATATTATCGGGAATGGACCGGAAGGAGGAAGCTGACGCCGACAGGGACGAAGCGGGAAGGGATGTATCCGGCGCTTGTGATCTGCCTCGGCGCTGCGGTATGCGCTCTGATTTTCATCATAACGGAAAATGTGGATGAGATCAGATATGCCTGGCTGTATGGCTCCGTATCCTATGATACGGGGAATTATACCTGGCGCTTCCGTGTGCTTGCCATTGGCGCCGCCCTGCTCTGGCTCGCCTTTTTCCTGGCCAGCATCCCGGCGCGGAGGCTCCCCTTCCTTTCCTACATCGGCGCCAACACCATGCCGGTCTATCTGCTGCATGGCTTTCTGATCAAGCTGATGAGCAGGACCCGGCTCTTTCATGCGATTGAACATGATCTGGCCGCCGGCCTTCTGATCAGCGCCTGTCTGGTGGCGGCGCTTTCCTGGCGGCCGCTGGTACGCCTGTTGTCGCCTCTGCTTTGCTGGGATGGAAGCCTGCTTTCCTTTTTCAGATCCGTCGGAGGAAATCCGGGGAGAAAAAGGCCCGAAGCATGCCGAAGAGAATAGAAAAAAGCGCCTCTGAGCAGCCCTCAGAAACGCTTTTTTTTCTGCTTATGATTCTTTTTCTGCCGTTACGCCTTAATACTCCTTGGCTTCTTCCTCACCGTTCATGACGCGCAGTCCGCCCTGAACCAGCGCGAGAAGCTCGTCCTCGCCGGGATAAAGGATGAAGTCTGCGATCCAGCCGACCCGTCTCTTCAGGTCGTTGCAGATCACATCGGAATAGGCGATGCCGCCGGTCAGGATGATCTTGTCAACCTTTCCTTCCAGCACGGCTGCCATTGCTCCGATGTCCTTGGACATCTGATAGAGGAAGGCGTCCAGAACGTCCTGGAATTCCTTCTTGCCTTCGGCTGCGCCCTTGAGTACGTCTCTGGCGTCGTTGGTGCCCACGTAGGCGTTAAAGCCGCCGTTGCCCACAAGCTTTTTGTAGATTTCCTTTTCCGTATATTTGCCGGAGAAGCACAGCTTCACCAGATCGCCTGCGGGAACCGTTCCGGCGCGTTCCGGAGAGAAAGCGCCTTCGCCGTCCAGAATGTTGTTGACATCCACGATCCTGCCGTCCCTGTGCGCGCCTACGGAGCAGCCGCCGCCCATGTGAACCACGATCAGCCTCAGCTGTTCATAGGGAATGCCGGATTCCTTCGCATATCTTCTCGCAACCGCCTTCTGGTTGAGCGCATGGAAGATGCTTCTTCTGGGAAGCTCGGGGCAGCCGGAGTATCTGGCTACGGGCTCCAGCTCGTCCACCACAACGGGATCCACGATGAAGGAAGGAACGCCGATGGAATCCCCGATCTCTCTGGCAAGGATGCCGCCCAGATTGGAGGCGTGCTGACCCTGATAGCCGATGGTGAGGTCATGAAGCAGCTCGTCGCTCACCCGATAGGTGCCGCCCGGGATGGGCTTTAACAGGCCGCCCCGTCCCACGATGAAATTCAGGGAATGAATGTCAAAATTTTTCTCCTTCAGAAGATCCATGATGATCTCCTTGCGGAAATCCTTCTGGTCGATGATGGAAGCATATTTGGCAATCTCCTCCGTGGGATGACGCAGAGTCTCTTCAAACAGAAGCGTCTCGTCCTCAAACACCCCGATCTTGGTGGAGGTGGAGCCGGGATTGATGATCAAGCTCTTAAAAGACATAATTACCTCACATTCCGCCGCCCGTAGGGCGGCATAAATTCATGAAAGAATGGCGAAGCCATTCTTTGGCAGGAACCGCAGGCTCCTGCCGGCCTCACATTCCGCCGCCCGCAGGGCGGCTGGTCATTATTTATTCAGGTTCTCAGCTACCACAGCGGCGAGGGCGATGGAATTTACCTTGGTCTCAAAGGTGTCGGAGCGGCTGGTCAGGATGGCGGGAACCTTGGTTCCGGTCAGGATGCAGCCGTTCTTTACGCCGGGAACCATGTGGACGATGGCCTTGTATACCAGGTTGCCCGCATGGATGTCGGGGAACAGGAGAACGTCGGCATCTCCCTGGATCTTGCGGCCCGTCGCGCCCTTATGCCTGGCGGCCTCCGGGTCGATGGCGAGGTCGAGGGAAAGAGGGCCGTCCACGATGCAGCCGGTGATCTTGCCTTCCTCGTTCATTTTGGTCAGCTCCGCGGCCTCGACGGTGACGGGCATCTTGGGATTGACCACCTCAACGGCGGCAAGAGGCGCCACCTTGGGATTGGCAATGCCGCAGGCATGCGCTACCTCGACGGTGTTTTCAATGATATGTACCTTGTCCTCCAGAGTGGGATAGGTCATGAAAGCCACATCCGTAAAGAAAAGGAGCTGGTCAATGCCGGGAACATCGAAAACGCAGACATGGGAAAGCGGATTGCCGGTGCGAAGGCCCACTTCCTTGTCAAGGATGCTCTTTAAGAAGGTCTTGGTCTCCAGAAGGCCCTTCATGTACATGTCCACTTTTCCGTCATGAGCAAGCTTAACGGCGGTCAGGGCGGCCGTCCATTCATCCGGCTCATGGATGATCTCAAAATCGGAAATATCAATGCCGCTTTCGGCTGCGACCGCCTTGATCTTTTCTTCATCGCCCACCAGAACGGCGTTGGCGATGCCGCGGTCCTTGGCCGCTCTTACGGCTTCCAGAACAGCGCTGTCCTGGGCGACGGCAACGGAAACGGTTTTCTGCCCGCATTCCTTCACCTTGGAAATCAGTCCGTCAAAACTTGTACTCATTTGTCTGCACCTCATTCATCATTTATTGTTTATGGATGGTTGTCCGGGAACCGGGAAACAGCTCCCTGAAAGAGGAAGCTGACAACATTTTTTCTGAAAAAATTTCCCGATAAACCCATTGTTAAAAGTGTAACACTTTTGCGGATAAAGGTCAAGGCATGGAGCGGCTTTCCGCCTCGTTTCCGGCGGTCCGTTCGATATGCATGGCCAGGTAGCCGATTTCTGCTTCCTCCAGCGGATGGCGCAGATGCCTGGACAGATGGGCGCAGATTTCGGACGCGAGACGGAAGGAATCCGGAAATTTGACGGACATGTAGTCGTTCATGTTCAGCTTCAGCTTTTCTCCGGTCATGGCCCGGGCGGCCATATAGCGCACATGGTTCATCAGCCGGTTATAGGCGAGGGACATGATGTCGATGGTCTGGCCGGTCTCCGCTTCCACCATCCGGATGCATTCCCGCACGGAGCGGGCGATCTGCATGGAAAGGGCCACATTTTCATCCTCGATCGCGGAGTGGATGTGGAGCGCGACGTAGCCGATCTCATGCTCGTCGATCTCCACCTGCAGGCGTTCCCGGAGAATGGGGCGGAGGCATTCCGCGGCCTTATATTCCATGTGGAAGAGGGCGACGATGTCTCCGGTCAGCGGATTGCTGATCTGTTCTCCGCTCCGGATCCGCTTTACGGCATAGGCGATATGATCCGCCATGGGAAAAAGGATGTTCCAGTCGATGCGGCCGAAGATCCGCTCGCCCTCCTTCAGCACCTGCTCGGCGATCTCCAGAAAAATGGGGTCGATCTCGCGGACGAGCTCCATCGCGCTTCCCCGTTCGGTTTTCTCCAGAAGGGAGTAGACCGTACAGTCCTTTGGGGCCTCCAGGCGTTCGGAAACCTTTTTTCCAAAGCCGATCCCCTTGCCGATCAGGAGATATTCCCGGCTGTCGTTCATGTCGATTCCGATCAGGGTGTTGTGATTCAGGACTTTTTTCACTCGAAACATAGTTTCCTCCATGCCGAAGCGTTTTGTATTGAGGTACGCGCAGCGAAACCGTGTATACGATCTTTCTTCCGCACGTGCGGAATGGGCTGTATGAGACGGCCGGGAGCGGGAAAAATCCCGCCCCCGTCTGCCGTCAGGCGGTCTGTGAGGAATCCGCTGTCTGCAGGGTTTCCACCGCAAACAGCGCGTCGCCTGCGTGTATTTGACCCTCTGTCAGAAGGCGGATCCGCTGATTGTCCTCCAGCTCCGTGCAGAGGACCGGAGAGGCAAGAGAGGGAGCGTTCGCCTTCAGGTAATCCAGATCCAGGCGCATGAGCGGATCGCCCTTTTTCACCTGGTCGCCGTCCTTTACCAGAACCGTGAAGCCCTGGCCGTTGAGACTCACCGTGTCGATCCCCATGTGAAGGAGCATGGCGGTTCCAGCCGCAGTGCGCAGGCCGATGGCATGTCCGGTGTCAAAGACGAAGCAGATTTCTGCGTCCGCCGGAGCATACACCTGGCTCTCTGAGGGGATGACCATGGCGCCGTCGCCCATCATGCGTCCGGCAAAGGCCTCGTCAGGCGTTTCGGAAAGATCGGCGGCTGTGCCCGTCACCGGGCTGCAGATGATATCCGTGCGGATCACCTTTTCGGAAGGCCGGGAGGTTTTCCCGCCGGATACGTCCTGCCCGCCGGAGGCCGTTTCCTGTGCCTGTGCTGTCTGCCCGGCTTCGCCGGAAAAGGCTCCGTCTGAGACTGCGCTGCCCGCGGTGGCCGTCTCCTGTGTCTGCTTTGTCTGCTCCGCCTCGCCGGAAGCGGCAGACTGTCCGTCTCCAGGAGCACCGTCCTCCAGAGGGGCGTGCTCCAGGTAATCCTCCAGATTGGATTTGATCACGGTCACTCTGGGGCCGTAGATGACCTGAACGCCGTTTCCCTTATGCACCACGCCGGATGCGCCGGTGCTTTTCAGCAGCGCGTCGTCCACAAGACCGGACTGATGGACGGTGCAGCGAAGCCTTGTGGCGCAGCAGTCCACGTCGGAGATGTTGGCCTTGCCGCCAAGACCGCGGCAGATCGCGGCGGAAAGAGCGTCCTCTGCGGAAAGGGAATTCTCAGCGGACGAATCCTCAGCGGATGAAGCGCTTCCTGCCGCCTGCTTCTTCGCGTTCACGTCGCTTCTGCGGTAAAGCTTGACCTCCTGGCTGTCGTCCCGGCCGGGGGTCTTCAGATCCAGCTTCCGGATCAGGAAGGAGAACAGCAGATAGTAGACCACAAAATAGCCGACGCCCACCACAGGGATCCAGAGCCAGCCGGTTTTGGCATTGCCCTGCAGCACGCCGAAGAGGAACAGGTCGATCAGGCCGCCGGAGAAGGTCAGGCCGACGCCCACGCCGAGAAGGTGCATCAGCATATAGGCAAGACCGGCGAATATACAGTGGATGACATAAAGGATGGGAGCAACGAAAAGGAAGGTGAATTCCAGAGGCTCCGTGATCCCGGTCAGCATGGAGGTCAGGGCCGCGGAGAGCAGCAGGCCCGCCGCCGCTTTTCTTTTTTCAGGCTTTGCCGTATGATACATGGCGAGCGCAGCGCCGGGAAGCCCGAAGATCATCAGCGGGAATTTTCCGGTCATAAAACGGGTCGCGGACACGGAATAATGGGTCACGGAAGGGTCCGCAAGCTGGGCGAAGAAGATATTCTGCGCGCCCTCCACGAGCCGTCCGCCCACCTCCATGGTCCCGCCGAGCGCGGTCTGCCAGAAGGGGAGATAGAACACATGATGAAGCCCGAAGGGGATCAGCGCCCGCTCCATCAGGCCGTAGAGCCAGGTTCCGGCATAGCCGGATTCCATCACCACGCCTCCGACTGCATAGATGGCGGACTGGATGACGGGCCAGATATAATACATCAGAATGCCGACGGCGGTGAACACGATCCCGCTGATGATCGGAACGAACCGGGTTCCGCCGAAGAAGGAGAGCACCTGGGGCAGCTCGATCTTATAGAAACGGTTGTGAAGCGCCGCCACGCCGAGCCCCACCACAATGCCGCCGAACACGCCCATCTGCAGGGAGGTGATGCCCAGCACGGAGGCGGTCGCGCCGTCCAGCATGGCCTCGGCCCCGCCGTTGTTGTCGATCATCGCGCCGATGGAGGCGTGCATGATGAAAAAGGCGATGGCGGCGGAAAGTGCGGCGACCTCCTTTTCCTTTTTCGCCATGCCGATGGCCACGCCCATGGCGAAGATGATGGGAAGGTTGGTGAACACGATGTCGCCCGCGGCGCTCAGCACCCGCAGGATCGCGTTCAGGAAGGTTCCCGGCCCCATCAGCCCGAGAAGACCGTAGGTTTCAAGCATGGTTTCATTGGTAAAAGAGCCGCCCACGCCGAGCAGCAGGCCGGCAACGGGCAGAATTGCGATCGGCAGCATAAAGGATCTTCCTACACGCTGCAGTACACCGAAAATTTTGTCCTTCATGACATTTCCTCCATTTCTTTTTCAGATGCGGTTGCGTTGCTGCAAAGTGCCTGTCTGCAGGATGTCCGATGCGTGCCGTCCGGCGGCCCGTCCCCTGCCCGGCTTTGGCGGCGGCCTGTGAGAAGCTGCCGGGAGGGGACAAAAAAAAGCATTAACATGCATAAACATCCTGGTGATTCATGCATAGTTAATGCCTGCCATACAGTAACATACTATATCATGGCACAACCGTACCATTTCCGATGGGATTTGTCAATCCCCGGAGTGGATGTTAAAGAAAATTGTGTATTTTGCCCAAAGGATATGCCGAGAGCTTTTGTTTACAGAGGGAATTTACAGAGGGAAAAAGAAAGCGTATACTGATACTGTAGGACAGCAGGCAGCGTCTGCCTGCTGAAAATTTTGCCCGGCGTGGTGTGATGCGCCAAGAAAGGCGGGTTTGTTTATGAGGTTTTTGAAATTGAAACGCCTTCCCAGTTATTTTCTGCGTTTTTTGATTTCATACCTGCTGGTGCTTCTTCTGCCGTCTGTTTTTATCTATCTGCTTTTTTCCGAGCTTCTGTTTGGGGAAATGAAAACCAGGATTGAGGCGGACAATGAGCTTCTGTCCTATGTGTTTGAGGAGAATATCAGAAATGTAATGGAGGCGTGTGACGGGGTTATGGAAAATCTGAGCTACTATCAGGCTGTGGCTCCGTTTTCTCTCACCAGATATCCGAGCAGGGCGATCGATCTGAAGGATTCTCTTCAAAAGTATACGGTTACGAATGATGTTATGGAAGAAATAGGCGTGTATTTCTGGATGGATCGTTATGTTTATACAAATAAGTCCAGCTACACACAGGAAAATTATATCGCTTATCAGGGATTTCAGGAGGAATGCGGACAGGGCTTCCTGGAGCTGATCGGACAGATTGAGAAACCATGCTTTTTTAAGGGAGAGAAGGAGGGCGGCGGCTATGTTCTGATGTATGTCCAGCCATACCGGTTTCGGTCCGATCTGACAGGAGCGGTGTGGTTTGTCCTGGATCAGGATGAGCTGGAGCGGCTGATGGCGGATGTGCCGGAAAACGCAAGAAGAACAGCTCTGTTTGATACCTCTGGCACCCTGCTTTTGGGTGAGACGCCGGAGGATATCGGAGCGGAAAAGATAGAAGAGCTGCTGGAGTGTGCGGAGAGCCGGGAAAGCCTGGTGGTGGAGGAGAAGGAATACCGCATGGAAATAAGGACGCTGCCGGAATATGACCTTCTGTATTTTCAGGCGGTCCCGGACAGTCAGATGTATGCACGGCTGGAAGAAACGAGAAAAAAATATCTTCTTGTCATGTGTATGGTAACGTTGGCGGGCGGGGTTATTTCGGTCTGGCTTTCCAGAAGGCTTTACCGGCCGATCCGGATGCTGAAAAGGCTGATCCCGGACGGGGGAAAAGCACAGGGGGATGAATTCAGCAGCTTTGAATCCGCCTATACGGATCTGAAGGAAAGGAATGAAGAGCTGAACCGGAAGGTACGTGAGAATGCGGAATTTCATCAGAGATATCTTCTTAATTGTCTGATCAACGGCAGCTATCTGGAGCAGGAGGATTTCAGAACAGAGGCGGAGGACTGCGGCCTGAACGTTTCCAGTCCCTGGTGGATGGTTCTGATCGATTCTGACAGAAAGCGGAGCAGGGAAGAACTGGAAGCAGTATTAAAAAGCTGTGTTTCCGTTTCCTGCCTTTACCTGTGCATCGAACAGGAGGAGGGCAGGGTTTTTATGCTGGGAATGGAGGAGCGGCCGGAACAGGAGATGCTCTTTCCGGATGAGATTTTGGTCAGCCGGCCAGCCGATTCCGTTTTTGAGCTTTCTGTGGCTTATGCGGAGCTCCGGATTCTTGCAGAAAAAAGCAAAGGCGAAGCTTCCGGGCTTGACAGCCGGAGCCTGTCCCGATATGAGAGGACGATCGAAGACTTTGGAGAGTTCCTGGAAAGCGGGGAATGGGACGGTCTTACAGAGCTTGCCGGAAAACTGGATGAAAGACTTTGTAAGGAGACGACGGAGGTCAGAAAGCTGGTTTACTATCGTATCATCAGGCTTTGTCAGAGAAATCCCTATTGGCAGGAAAGCGAGCAGAAGGGGGATGAGCTGGCAGACCGGATTCTGATGGCGCCGGACCGGGAGGAGCTGGAACGGCTGGTGCCGAATGAGCTTCTTTTGATGCTGCAGAGGCTGAAAAAGGAGAGCCGGAAGCCTCTGCTGTCTATTGAAAAGGTTCTGGAATATGTGGGAGATCATTATGCGGATGCGGACTTTTCTCTGAAAATGACCGCGGATCATTTTGGGGTCTCTGTTTCGTATATCAGCCAGTTTTTTAAAAATGCCTGCGGAAGCAAGCTGATCGATTACTACACGAATCTCAGGATGGAGAGGGCGAAGGAGCTGATGAAGACGGACATGGGGCTTCGGGAGATCATGCTTGAGGTGGGATACTTCAATATGTCCAGCTTCATACGGCGTTTTAAACAGTTATATGGCATGACGCCGGGAGAATACAGGCATACGCTTTCGGACAGAGAAGAAAATCAGGGACAGGAGATATAGCAGTTTTTTTACAAACCGAAGGAACAGCCGTTGTGTGAAGGATACCTTTTTTGGCACCCTGCACAGCGGCTGTTTTTTCTATGTCCCTTTCTGTATCCGGGCCCAAAAAGATATGTACCCTTTACTGATGTGCCTGAAAAACTGCATATAAAATGCTGCACATGAAAGGCGGAAAATGGCGGAAAAATGGAGAGAAACAGGAGGATGGCTGTTAAAAAGGTGTAAAAAAATGTGAATTGAAAGAAAAGTATTGGGAAAATATAATAAAATTCGTAACTTGGAAAACAATTTTCTGGATTTGCATCGGCGCGCAGCAGGTGCACAGGTGAAAAGGAGGGAGTACATTTTTATGGTAAGGAAGAAGAAAGGGTTATGTATACTGCTTGCAGCGGCAACGGCATTTTCCCTGACAGCGTGCGGCTCTGGCTCAGGAGCTGCTGACAGCGGAGCCGGCGAGGGCACGCAGGCACAGTCGGAGCAGGCGCCGGCGGAGGAAACGGAGAGCGCTTCCCAGGTCAATGCGACGGGCTATCCCGTGGTGGATGTGCCGATAGAGCTGGATGCGCTTACCTGTGTCAGCGCGATGAGCGGCGATTTTAATTCCATGCCTGTCTTTGTGGAGCTTGCGGAGAAGACAAATGTAAATGTGAACTTTGATCAGATTCAGCCGGAGGTATGGGATGAGAAGATCAATCTGATCCTGTCGTCAGGAGATCTTCCCGATCTGATCTATGGGGCGGATATGGACGCGTCGGATATTATGAAATACGGACAGGCCGGATATTTCCTTCCGCTGAACGATCTGATCGAGGAATATGCTCCGAATATCAGCAGGCTGCTTGAGGAACGTCCGAATCTGGCCCGTATGATAACGATGGACGACGGAAACATATACAATATTCCATTTTATGATGAATTCCTTCCGGAAAATATCCCGGATACCATGTTCATCAACCAGACATGGCTGGATACGCTTGGCCTGGATATGCCTACGACGACGGAGGAATTTTACCAGGTTTTGAAGGCCTTTAAGGAGCAGGATCCCAACGGAAACGGCATAGCGGATGAGATTCC
This sequence comes from Candidatus Eisenbergiella merdavium, assembly GCA_019119595.1. GTDB lineage: Bacteria > Bacillota > Clostridia > Lachnospirales > Lachnospiraceae > Eisenbergiella > Eisenbergiella merdavium. Next base: position 20,949 of record DWWS01000025.1, read on the forward strand.
GTTCAATTTCCTTCCGGGAAATACGAATCTTGGCGATTATTCCCTGTATGGTTCCTTTGGGGTGCTGGACAATGATAAGCATCTGATGGTGAAGGATGGACAGGTTCTGTTCTCCCTGGCGCAGGAGGGCTATAAAGAGGCCGTCAAATATCTGAACAGACTGTACACGGAAGGGCTGATCGATCCTGAGGTATTTACACAGGACAGATCCCAGTATTCCAGCAAGGGAAAGCAGGACGACATGACAGTGGGAGTCCTGGTCGCATATACGCCTGAAAATTTCCTTGGCGCGGAAAGAACCTATGAGCATTATACGGATCTGCTTCCGCTCGAGGGTCCTGACGGAGACCGGCTGTGGAACCGCTATGATATGGGTTACTATATGGGGCGCGTGGTCATTACCAGCGCGAACCCGAATCCGGAAGCGACGATGCGCTGGATAGACGAGCAGTTTGATGAGGAGATTTCCGTAAGGCTTCACTGGGGAGAGATCGGACAGAATATTGAAAAAACAGAAACCGGATGGAAGGTCCTGGACGAAGCTCCGGATGGAATGAGCAGCGACGAATACAGGTTCCAGAACTCCCCCGCTTATCATGGAACCGGGGCGATCCTGAAGGAAACCTACGATAAGATCGAGCTTGCGACCGACAAAGCGATGAAGGCGGAAAGATACGAGCTGTATGATCCTTATGCTGCGACGGAATATCTGCCTGCAATGCGACTGTCGGAGGATGATGAAAAAGAAATCTCCACCATTTTTGTGGATATCTCTTCCTATGTGGATCAGATGAAGGCAAAATGGATCACCGGGGAAAGCGATGTGGAAAGCGACTGGGAGGACTATCTGAAGGCGCTGGAAAAGATGAATGTTTCCCGTTATGTGGAAATCTATCAGAACGCATATGACGCTTCCTTAGAATAAGCCGAAGCGCCGGAAACCGCAGAGCGGGACAAAGAGACGACAGAGAGTGACTTGAATGGAGGAAGGGAGAGTCCGGCAGAATGAATACAGGTAAGATGAAAAAAACAGCGTTGAAAGTCAAAAGAAGGTGGCAGCTTTATGTTTTGCTGACTCCCGCCCTGCTTTATTTCGCCATTTTCCGCTATGGACCGATGTATGGGCTGCAGCTTGCATTTCGGGATTTTATGCCAAACCTTGGTATCAGCGGAAGCGAATGGATCGGGCTGGAAAACTTCAGACGTTTTTTTAACTCCTATCATTTTGAGGTATTGCTGAAGAATACGCTGACGCTCAGCCTGTATCAGCTTCTGGTTGGATTCCCCCTTCCTATCCTTCTGGCGCTTTCCCTTCACGCGCTGGAGAATAAAAAGGTGGCAAAATGTATCCAGACGATCGTATATGCGCCGTACTTCATATCAACAGTCGTGCTTGTCGGGATGATCAACATATTTTTTTCCATGAACGGAGGGCTGATAAACTCTCTGCTGGCACTTTTGGGGAAGGAACAGATCCTTTTTCTTGGGAAAGCATCCTATTTCCCGTCCCTTTACGTCTGGTCGGGAGTGTGGCAGAGCACAGGCTGGAGCGCGATCATCTATCTCGCGGCGCTTTCCAGCGTGAATCCGGAGCTGCACGAGGCGGCGAAGATAGACGGGGCGGGGAGATTTCAGAGAATTTTACATATTGATATTCCCCATATTGTCCCGACGATCATTACGCTTTTGATCCTGAATGCGGGGAAAATAATGAGCGTTGGCTTCGAAAAAGCTTATTTGATGCAGAATTCCCTGAATCTTGAGAAGTCCGAGATCATTTCTACCTACGTGTACAAGGTGGGACTGCTGGAGGGACAGTACGGCTTCTCAACGGCTGTGGATATTTTCAACGCAGTTATAAATTGTGTTCTGTTGGTGCTGGTGAACTGGCTTTCAAAGAAGGTAAGCGGCAGCTCGCTGTGGTAAAGGGGAAAAGGGATGAAACAGGGAGATCGGCTTTTTAAAATCATAAATACATTATTTCTTATTCTCATCGTTGCGGTGGTGCTGTATCCGCTTTACTTCGTGGTGATCGCCTCGGTTTCTGAGCCCAGGCTGGTAACGGCGGGAAAGGTGTTTGCGGTTCCCGCCGGATTAAATCTGGACGGATACAGAAAGGTTTTTGAAAATCATGATATCTGGACGGGCTATAAAAACGCGATTGTCTACACGGTTGTGGGAACCGCTGTCTGCCTGGGCTGTACCATACCGGCGGCATTCGTGCTTTCCAGGAGGGATCTGCCGGGCAATAAGCTCTTTATGGGACTGATCACCTTTACCATGTTTTTCAACGGGGGGCTGGTTCCGTCCTTCCTTTTGGTGAATAATCTGGGACTGTATGATTCCATGTGGGCGGTGACGCTTCCATTTGCCGTAAATGTCTATAATCTGATCGTCGCCCGCACGTTTATGGGTTCGAGCATTCCGCTGGAGCTGTATGAGGCGGCTCAGCTTGACGGGAGCAGTGATTTCCAGTTCTTTTTCCGGATCGTACTGTTTCTGTCAAAGCCCATCATATCGGTTCTGGTGCTGCTGTATGCGGTGGAATTCTGGAATTCCTATTTTTATTCTCTGATCTATCTGCAGTCAAGAGATAAATTCCCGCTTCAGGTCATTCTCAGAGAGCTGCTGATCCAGGCTGATATGGCTTCCAGCATCGGAGGGGACAGCACGATGATGCAGCTTCAGGAGCTGGCTGAAACGCTGAAATACAGTGTGATCATCGTTTCCTCTCTGCCTATGATGATTTTGTATCCTTTTGTAGAGAAATATTTTGAAAAGGGAATGATGATCGGTTCCGTGAAGGGGTAAAACGGAGCCTGGAAGGAGGAAGGTAAAAATGGAAGGGAATGCGGCGGTCTTTCGGGAAAAAGAGCTGCGTAAATATCTGAAGAAAATGGATCCAAAGGGCTGGGAAGAGGCGGATATCTGCCTGCTGACGAGCCAAAGGGAGGGCCTGAGGGAAAGGATTCAGATCGATGTGAGAGCCGGAAAGGGCACGATAGCCGGAAACGGGGAAGGGGCGCTTCTTCTGGGGATTTACCGTTTTCTGTATCATCTGGGCTGCCGCTTCATCAGGCCGGGAGAGGACGGGGAAAGGATTCCCCGCCTGCGCCGGGAGGAGTGGACGGTGATCTGTAAGGAGGAAGCGGATTTCCCGCATCGTGGGGCAGTCATTGAAGGCGCGGACAGTCTGGAGCATGTGCTGGATTATATTGACTGGCTTCCCAAGATCGGAATGAATTCCTTTTTTACCCAGTTTACTGATTTCAGACTGTTTTTTGAACGCTATTACAGCCACATTCATAATCCGGGAAGAGAGCCGGAGGAGATAGATGATTTCAGATACAGGCAGATGGAAGGGAAGGTATATGAGCATATCCGCGTCCGTGGGCTGCGTCACCATGCCGTGGGACATGGTTGGACCAGCGAGTGTCTGGGAATTCCCGGACGCGACTGGTATCCGGTGGACGAGGAGCCCTCTGAGGAGCTGCGCGGGCTGCTGGCGCAGGTTGACGGAAAGAGAGGATTTTTTCAAAGGGTTCCTGCGGAAACAAACCTGTGCTATTCCAATCCGGCGGCGCGGAAAAGGCTGGAGGACTATGTGCTCAGGTATCTGAAGGAGCATCCGTCAGTGGATTATCTGCACGTATGGCTTGCGGATGCGCCACACAGCTTCTGCGAATGTGAGGCATGCAGAAAAAAGACGCCGTCGGATTGGTATGTGGTGCTTTTGAACGAGCTGGATGAAAGACTGACAGAGGAAGGGCTGGATACCCGTATCGTATTCCTGCTTTATTACGATCTGCTTTGGCCGCCGATAACGGAGCGCTTCAGAAACAAGAAGCGTTTCACCATGATGTTCGCTCCTATCACAAGAAGCTTTGAAAGCTCTTTTGGGGAAGCCGGCGAAGCTTCCGCGGGGGAATATGAGCTGAACGTGACGCCGATTCCAGGGAGCATACAGGAAATGCTGGGATTGCTTCGGGGCTGGCAGAGGGTATTTGACGGAGACAGCTTTGATTTTGATTATTACCAGGGACGCGCGCATTACGGAGACCCGGGATATATGCGGATATCGAAAGTGATAGACAAAGATATCTCGGCGCTGGAAAATATTGGCCTCGGGGGAATTTTAAGCTGCCAGGAGCTGCGCGCCTTCTTCCCTACGGCGCTTCCCGATTATGTTCTCGGAATGCGGCTGTGGGACAGCGGGAAAACGTATTCGGAAATCAGGGAGGAGTATCTCCGGGCGGCCTTTGGGGAGCGCTGGGAGCTCTGTTCGGCTTATCTGGACGGGGTATCCGAGGGAGCTCCGGTCGATTACTGGTATCATTTTTGTCAGGGAAAGGATTTGGAAGCAGCGCAGCGCGCAGCAGGGATCGCAGAGCGGGCGGAGGAGTTCGAGCGCCGGATCCGGGAAGAACGGCTGGGCGGCGAGGATGTGTGCGTGAGGCTGAGCTGGTTTTATCTGCAGTATCATGCGGCATATACCCGGCTGTGGATGCGGACCGTGGAGGCACGGGCAAAGGGAGAGGACGGTGAGGCCGCATCACGCTGGGAGGAGCTTACGGAGTATTTGTGCGCTAATGAGAGGATGCTGGAGCGGGCCTTCGACGTTTACAGGCTGCTCGATCTTGGAAAAACAGCGGGATTTGGCCGAGCGGAGCGCTGATGGCGTTCCCGTCTGGCAGGGAGAGAAGAAATATGATGGAAAGGGAATATTATCGGATCCCGGCAGAGCTGCTGGGGGAAAACGGAAAAATTCCGTTAAGAGTGATGGAAACCTCAGAGGATGTTTTCCGTTCCATGGCCTCTATGATGGCGGACTGCATCAGGGAAAATAACAGAGAGGGGCGGCGGACGGTTTTGATCTGTCCGGTAGGACCGGTGGGGCAGTATGCGTATTTTGTGGAGCAGGTGAATCGGGAACGTCTGGATCTAAGCCGGGTCTGGTTTTTCAATATGGATGAATACCTGGACGGAGATACCTTCATTGACAGCAAAAATCCGCTGTCCTTCCGGGGATTTATGGATCGTGAGGTATACGGACGGATCGATCCTGAGCTTCTTATGCCAAAGGATCAGAGGGTTTTTCCGGATCCTGCTGACCCGGCCGGTACGGACCGGCTTCTTGAGGAGCTTGGCGGAGCGGATATCGCATTCGGAGGAATCGGGATAACGGGACATCTTGCATTCAACGAGCCGCGGAAGGACATGACTGCGGCAGAGTTTGCGGCTCTGCCGACAAGGGTTCTTGAGATCGCTCCGGAAACCCGTGCGGTAAATGCGGCGGGAGAGCTTGGCGGAGCGCTGGAATGCATGCCTGCCCGGTGCGTAACACTGGGAATGAAGCAGATCCTGGGCGCCGGGAAGCTTCGCCTTGGGGTATTCAGGGACTGGCACCGGGCTGTGGTCCGGCGGGCTGTATATGGAGAAAAAACGGCGGAATTTCCGGTTACGCTCGCACAGGAGCATCCGGACGCGTTGATTCTGACAAACGGGAACGCGGCGCGGCTTCCTTTTGGGGGAAACGGCTGAAAACAGGAACAGACAGGAGGAGGTTATGAAGCATATTTACCTGAATCCAAAGCGCTTTGATATTCCGCCGGAATTCGGCGGAGTAAACCGGATCGCGGATCCGGCGGACTGGGGACAGGCTATCGTGGAGCAGACACAGGAGGGGCTGAAAGAGTATTCCGGGGAAGCGGAATTTGTCATGTTTTTTCCGGAGGCTCATCTGCTGAGCGCCGCGCGGGCGAAAAACAACGCCTGTCCTCTCAGGCTTGGCTGCCAGAGCGTATACAGGGAGGATACCGCCGTTGGAGGCAGCTTTGGCGCATTCACCTCCTGCCGTCCTGCGGCTGCGGCAAAAGCGCTTGGCTGTGAGCAGGTGCTTGTGGGCCACTGTGAGGAACGCCGGGATAAGGCCGGTATTCTGAAGGAAGCCGGAGTCCATTCTCCGGCCGCAGTGGGGCGTATCCTGAACGCGCAGATCAGGGCTGCGCAGGCGCGCGGGCTTTCCGTGCTTTACTGTGTAGGAGAGACGCAGGAGGAAAAGGACTGCTGGCAGAAGACCCTGGCGCAGCAGCTCGAAATCGGTCTGGCGGGTACGGATAAAGAAAAAACAGTGATCGCCTATGAACCGGTCTGGAGCATCGGGCCGGGGAAAAAGCCTGCAGACCGGAGCTATATAGAGAAAACGGCAGAATTCATAAAGAAGGAAACAGGGGGACTTGACGTTGTATACGGCGGCGGCCTGAAAAAAGAAAATGCCGCTATGCTTGCGGAGATTGACGTCATTGACGGCGGGCTCATCGCGCTCACCAGGTTTGAAGGGGAAATTGGTTTTTATCCGGAAGAATATCTAGAAATTGTCCGCCTGTATCTGAGAAAGCAGGAGAAATAAAGATGAAGGGAAATGCATTGGTCGTTCATGGAGGAGCGCCTACAGCGGTATTGAACGCATCCCTGTATGGGGTCATCCGGCAGGCACGTGAATGCGGGGAGATCGGGTGCATATACGGCGCTCTGGGAGGAAGTGCGGGAGTTCTGAAGGAGCGCTTCACAAAGCTTGGCACAGCAAAAGAGGAATGGCTTGAGCAGCTTCTGACCACGCCCGCATCGGTGATCGGAACGAGCAGATACTGCCTGGAGACGGAGGATTATGACCGGATGGCGGAGGTGATCGGCCGAAACCGCATCCGGTTTGTGTTCATCAACGGGGGAAACGGGAGCATGGATGCCTGTGGGAAGCTCCACGAGGCCTGCAGACGTAAGGGAGTGGAGGCTGCGGTGGTAGGGATTCCCAAAACCATGGATAACGATATTGCCGTGACAGACCATGCGCCGGGCTATGGAAGCGCGGCGCGATATATTGCGGCGGGAACGGCAGAGCTGTGCTGTGATGTGGCAGGACTGCCCATTCATGTGGCTGTACTCGAAACTATGGGACGGGATGCCGGATGGGTGGCTGCCGCGTCTTCCCTTGCCGGTGACAGCGGTATTCCGGGTCCCGATCTGATCTATGTTCCGGAAAGAGCCTTTGAGGAAGAACGCTTCCTTGCGGATGTGGAGGGGCTGATCCGAAGAAAGGGCTGCGGTGTCGTGGTGGCGAGCGAGGGACTCCGCGATGCCTCGGGGGACCCGATCGCGGAGCCTGTCATGACATCGGGACGTTCGGTCTATTTTGGAAACGTGGCGGAGTATCTGGCAGGGCTGATCATAAGACGCCTGGGATATAAGGCCCGCAGTGAAAAGCCGGGGATCCTGGGCCGGGCCTGCATTGCCCTGCAGAGCGATACGGACAGAAGGGAGGCGGTCGAGGCGGGGAGAGAGGCGGTCAGAGCCGCGGTATCCGGAAAAACAGGAGTGATGGTCGGATTCCTCAGACAGGATCTGCCGGAATATGAGACACAGACGATCCTGATCCCGATTAAGGACGTAATGCTGACGGAAAAAAGACTGCCGGAGGAGTTTATCAATGAGGAAGGAAACGGAGTGACGCAGGCGTTTCAGGAATGGTGCCGCCCGCTGCTTGGAGGGCCTGTCCCGCGTTTTGCTTCCTTTTGCACACAGGAGGATTCATAACGATGAAGCTGGATTTTGAATATGGAAACGGTTATATGTCCGCTGTTCTTCCGGACAGTACGGATATCTTCATTCCGGGCAGAACCGTGAAGGACCCTCCCTGCCTGGAGCAGACATGGGACGCGCTGTATGCACAGACCCTGAAAAGCATCAGGAATCCGATCGGAATGGAGCCTCTTGCAGAGCTGGCACACAGGGGAAGCAGGGTGGTCATCGTGATCCCGGATATCGTAAAAGGGGGGGACCAGGCCACAAGCCACAGGAAGGTGGCTGTCCGGGCATGCCTGGATGAGCTTTACAGAGCGGGTGTTGAAAAGAGGGATATTCTCCTCCTTTTTTCAAACGGGCTGCATCCCAGGGCGACGGAGAGCGAAATGCGGACGATCCTGGGGAAGGAGCTGTTTGAGGAATTTTATTTTACCGATCAGATCACGAGCCATGACAGTGAGGATTATGAGCATCTTGTAGACATCGGCTATACGGAAAACGGTGATCATGTCATCATGAACAAATACGTTTATGATGCTGACCTTGCGATCCTGATCGGCCATACCCAGGGGAACCCATATGGGGGATATTCGGGCGGCTACAAGCATTGTGCCACCGGGATCACGCACTGGCGCAGCATCAGCGCTCATCATGTGCCTAAGGTGATGCACCGCAAGGATTTTGTTCCGGTCAGCACCAGAAGCGAGATGAGGAGCCGTTTCGACCGTCAGGGAATGCTGATGGAAGAAAAAATGGGAAAGAAATTTTTCTGCTGCGACGCGGTTCTGGATACCATGAGCAGGCAGATTGAGATCAACAGCGGATGGGCAAGGGAAATGCAGCCGGTGAGCTGGCGGACGGCGGACCGGCGCACCTATGTGCACTGGGCGGAGAAAAAATATGACGTTGTGGTATTTGGAATGCCGACGAATTTCCATTATGGAAACGGAATGGGTACGAATCCCATCCAGATGATGCAGGCCTTGTCCGCACAGGTGATACGGCACAAAAGGGTGCTTTCCGACCGCTGTGTATTCATTGTATCGAGCATATGCGACGGCTGGTTCCATGAAGAGAGATGGCCGTATCTGAGAGAGCTGTATGAGCTGTTCCAGCATGATTATATGCAGATCCTTCCGGATCTGAACAGATATGGGGAATATTTTTCCACCCGGCAGGATTATATCCGCAGATATCGTTTTGCAAATGCCTTTCATCCGTTCCACGGCTTCAGTATGATAAGCTGCGGCCACCTGGCGGAGGAACACACGAGCGCGATCTATATCGTCGGGGCGAGAGAACCCGGCATTGCCCGTTCGATGGGGCTGAAGACCCGCGCCACATTTGAGGAAGCCCTGGAGGACGCAAAGCGGAAATATGTGGGAGACAGTCCCAATATTTTGGCCCTGCCCCAGACGTTTACCACGGCGGCAGTACATCTGTGTATGAAGGATCCGGCACAGAACGACGCGGGCGCCGCCGGCCTGCTTCGGCATCCCTGCGGAGGATGAATGGGCGGAGCGAGAGGAATGGGCGGAAGAAAAGAAGGAACGGGTGATAAGAAGGAGGAGACGCGATGGTAATACAGAGTACGAGAATCTGGATAGCGGGGCAGTTTCTTGCCGCGCAGCTTGTTGCGGAGAACGGGAAGATCACGGGCGTGCTTCCGGCAGGCACGCGCCCCGTCGATCAGGACTATGGAGACAGACGGATCCTGCCGGGCTTTCTTGATGTGCATACACACGGAGCCTATGGCTTTGACACGAACGACGCGCGGCCGGAGGGGTTGAGGGAATGGATGAGAAGGATCCCGGAGGAAGGGGTTACCGCCATTCTGCCAACCACAGTGACGCAGCTGCCGGAGGTGCTTACTGCGGCTCTGCGTAATGTGGCAACAGTGGTCAGAGAGGGCTATGAGGGAGCGGAAATCCTGGGTGTTCATTTTGAGGGCCCTTATCTGGATATGGAATACAAGGGGGCGCAGCCCCCTGAAGCCATCGCGGAGCCAAGCGTGGAGCAGTTCCGGAAGTATCAGGATGCCGCTGAGGGACTGATCCGCTGTATTACCCTTGCTCCGGAGCATGACCGGGAATATGCTCTGATCAGATACTGCCGGGAAAATGGCGTGGTGGTCAGTATGGGACATTCCCGCGCCACCTATGAACAGGCCCTGCTTGCCATTGCCAACGGGGCTGCGGGCATGACGCATGTATTTAATGCGATGAGCGGCTTCCATCCCAGAAATCCGGGTCTGATCGGAGCTGCTCTCCGGATGAGAGACATATATGGGGAGATCATCTGCGACGGGGTTCATTCCGTTCCTTCCGTCTTGAACAGCTTTTTCCAGGCGAAGGGAAGAAGCCTTGCTGTTATGGTCACGGATTCCCTCTGCGTCAAGCATTGTCCGCCCGGCGGCGTTTTTTTCCTCGGCGGCCATGAAATTGAGGTCGGAGAGGACGGAGCGGCCCGTCTTGCCGGAACGGACACCATTGCCGGGAGTACCCTTTCCATGAACAGAGGACTGAAGATTCTTGTGGAGGATGCGTTGGTACCGTTTGATGCCGCGGTGAATTCCTGCACACTGAATCCGGCCAGATATTTGGGGGTGGATAACCGAAAAGGAAGGATCGCTGCGGGCTGCGACGCAGACCTGGTGGTTCTTGAGGATGATTACGAGGTGTGCCAGACCTTTTGCCGGGGAAAGGCCATGCTGTAACGCATGGATAAGGTCTCATGCCTGCTCCGGACCGACTTTTATCCGGAAATTCCATACCTGCGCCAGATAAAAGTTGAATAACCATTCCATTTCTGTTAGAATAAAGAGAAGTGCGGGCGGACAGGCTTATTTTTTCCGCGGATAAGGGAGGGCCCGTACCGGAGAAAAGCGGACAAAACAAATGGAGCAGGTATTAAGATGAATATCATTCAAAAGGTTTTTGGCACGCACAGCGAGAGAGAGCTGAAGCGGATCATGCCCCTTGTGGACAGGATCGAATCGCTGCGGCCGGAGATGATGGCGCTTTCCGATGAAGCGCTGCGGGATAAGACGAAGGAATTTAAGAGCCGTCTTGCCGACGGGGCGACTCTGGACGATCTTCTTCCGGAGGCTTATGCCACGGCGCGCGAAGCGGCCCGCCGTGTCCTGCATACGGAGCATTACCGCGTACAGCTGATGGGCGGAATCATCCTGCATCAGGGACGTATCGCGGAGATGAAGACCGGTGAAGGAAAGACGCAGGTAGCAATCCTTCCGGCGTATCTCAATGCGCTGGAGGGCAAGGGCGTGCATGTGGTTACGGTCAACGACTATCTGGCAAGCCGTGACGCGGCCTGGATGGGCTCGGTGCATGAATTCCTCGGCCTTGAGGTGGGCTGCGTCCTAAACGGCATGAAGCCGGAGGAGCGGCGCGCGGAATACGCAAAGGACATCACCTATGTGACCAATAACGAGCTCGGCTTCGATTATCTGAGAGACAACATGGTGATCTATAAGGAGCAGCTCGTGCTCCGGGATCTGCACTACGCCATCATCGACGAGGTGGACTCTGTGCTGATCGACGAAGCGAGAACCCCTCTGATCATTTCCGGACAGAGCGGTAAATCCACCAGGCTCTATGAGGCCTGCGACATCCTTGCCAGGCAGCTGGAGCGCGGAAAGGATGTGGAGGATCTTTCCAAGCTGGACGCCATCATGGGCGTGGAACAGGAGGAGACCGGAGACTTTATCGTCAATGAAAAGGATAAGGTGGTCAACCTGACCGAGCGTGGCGTGTCAAAAGTGGAGAAGTTTTTCCAGATCGAAAATCTGGCCGATCCGCAGAACCTGGAGATCCAGCACAACATCATCCTGGCTCTTCGCGCAAACAACCTGATGGCGCGCGACAAGGACTATGTGGTGAAGGACGATCAGGTGCTGATCGTGGATGAGTTTACAGGACGCATCATGCCCGGGCGGCGCTATTCGGACGGCCTGCATCAGGCCATTGAGGCGAAGGAGCATGTGAAGGTCAAGAGGGAGAGCAAAACCCTCGCCACCATCACCTTCCAGAATTTCTTCAATAAATTTGAAAAAACGGCCGGAATGACCGGTACGGCCCTGACCGAGGAAAAGGAATTCCGCGACATCTACGGCATGGACGTGGTGGAGATCCCCACCAACAGGCCGGTGCAGAGGGTCGACCATCAGGACGCGGTATACAAGACGAGAAAAGAGAAGCTTCACGCCATCGTGGAAGCGGTGGAGGAGGCGCATGCGAAGGGCCAGCCCGTGCTGGTCGGCACCATCACCATCGAGGCCTCCGAGGAGCTGTCCGGCCTTCTGAAAAAGAAGGGTATCCAGCATAAGGTACTCAACGCCAAATTTCATGAGCTGGAGGCGGAGATCGTGGCGGACGCCGGCGTGCACGGCGCGGTCACCATCGCCACCAATATGGCGGGCCGCGGTACGGATATCAAGCTGGACGAGGAGTCCAGGGCGGCCGGCGGCCTGAAGATCATCGGAACGGAGCGGCATGAGTCCAGACGTATCGACAACCAGCTTCGCGGACGAAGCGGCCGTCAGGGAGACCCGGGCGAATCCAAGTTCTACATTTCCCTGGAGGACGATCTGATGCGCCTGTTCGGCTCCGAGCGTCTGATCAATATGTTCAACGCCATGGGCGTTCCGGAGAACCAGGAGATCGAGCACAAGATGCTCACCAACGCCATTGAGTCCGCCCAGAAGAAGATCGAGGGCAACAACTTCGGCATCCGTAAGAACCTGCTGGAATACGATCAGGTGATGAACGAGCAGCGTGAGATCATCTATGCGGAAAGACGCCGCGTGCTGGACGGCGAGAGCATGCGCGACGTGATCTACAAGATGATCACGGATATCGTGGACAACACCGTGGACATGGTGATCGGTGAGGACGCGGACGTGGACGAGTGGAATTTCACCGAGCTGAATTCCCTTCTGCTTCCCATCATCCCCCTTGCTCCGGTCACGAAGGAGCGGGTGGCGAAGCCCAAGAAGAACAGCCTGAAGCAGCAGCTGAAGGAAGAAGCCGTCAAGCTGTATGAAAATAAAGAAGCGGAATTCCCGCAGGCGGAAATGATCCGTGAGCTGGAACGCGTGGTGCTCCTGAAGGTCATCGACAATAAGTGGATGTCCCATATCGACGACATGGATCAGCTCCGTCAGGGCATCGGCCTTCAGGCATACGGACAGCGCGATCCGCTGGTGGAATATAAGATGAGCGGCTATGAGATGTTCGACGCCATGACCGACAGCATCCGCGAGGATACCATCCGCCTGCTCTTCCATGTGAGAGTGGAGCAGAAGGTGGAAAGGGAGCAGGTCGCCAAGGTGACCGGAACCAACAAGGACGATTCCAAAGCGAAGACGCCGGTGAAAAAGGCGGCGGCAAAGGTTTATCCTAACGATCCCTGCCCCTGCGGCAGCGGCAAGAAGTATAAGAACTGCTGCGGAAGGAACAAATAGAAAAAGACGGGATTTTGCAGCAAAGAAAACAGCGCCGCCCGGCAGGGGCTCCTGCCTGGGCGGCACACATGCTTGATTAAAGAAAAGGTGGTGATTCGCAATGGTTTTGCTCGACCAGATGAAGCAGGAATTACAGGCTTACAAAACTCCATTAGCGGAAGTGAGGGATTCACTTTAACCTCGCTGAAAAGACGAAGAGGATAGAAGAGCTGGAACGGGAAATGGAGGCTCCCGGCTTCTGGGATAATCCCGATTATTCCAACAAGAAGATGAAGGAGCTGAAAAATCTCAAGGATACCGTGGAGCAGATCAACGGTCTGGACACCCGGTATGAGGACATCGAGACCCTGATCGAGATGGGAAACGAGGAAGAGGATGAGAGCATGGCCGAGGAGATCCGCGGCGAGCTGGATTCCTTCATCGAGGAACTGGAGACGCTTCGCATCAGCACGCTGCTGACGGGCGAATACGATAAAAACGACGCGATCCTGAAGCTGAACGCCGGAGCGGGCGGCACGGAAAGCTGCGACTGGTGCAGCATGCTCTACCGCATGTATACCAGATGGGCGGAGAAAAAGGGCTTCAGCGTGGAGGTTCTGGACTATCTGGACGGCGACGAGGCGGGCATCAAATCCGTCACCTTCCAGGTGAACGGAGAGAACGCCTACGGCTACCTCAAGTCGGAAAAGGGAGTGCACCGTCTGGTGCGCATCTCTCCCTTCAACGCGCAGGGAAAGCGCCAGACCTCCTTTGTGTCCCTGGACGTGATGCCGGACATCGAAGAGGATCTGGATATCGAGATCAACGACGAGGATCTGAGGATCGACACCTACCGAAGCAGCGGCGCGGGCGGACAGCACATCAACAAGACCTCCTCCGCCATCCGCATCACCCACCTTCCCACCGGGATCGTGGTGCAGTGCCAGAACGAGCGCTCCCAGTTCCAGAACAAGGATAAGGCCATGCAGATGCTGAAGGCCAAGCTGTATATGCTCAAGCAGGAGGAAAACGCCCAGAAGCTTTCCGGCATCCGCGGCGAGGTAAAGGAGATCGGCTGGGGCAACCAGATCCGCTCCTACGTCTTCCAGCCCTACACCATGGTGAAGGATCACAGGACCAACCATGAAACGGGCAACGTGGACGCGGTGATGGACGGCAATCTGGATTCCTTCATCAACGCCTATCTGAAATGGATCAGCACGGGAAATACGGAGGGCGGACAGGAATAAGGCGGATCGCCTGCGGTCAGGCAGCCGATTCCCTCCCTCGATTTTATGAAAAAAAGAAAAGCGTCCTTTCCGCCCAGCCGGATTCCGGCACGGCGGAAGGACGCTTTTTTCTGACAAAGCGCTTCCTGTAGCTTCGGTTTCCCCTCAGAGTCAGAGAAGCTGCCTTACAACCCCAAGGGCCGCGCTGTCCGCGCTCTGACCGTTCAGCCAGATCAGGCAGAGGACGGAAAGAACCAGACTGCAAAGACATGCCGCCGCGGTTAGGATCAGATGGATCCGCAGGAAAACGGCGGACATATTTTTGTACAGATAGAAATACAGGCAGCCCAGGGAAAAAGCGAGAAAAAGGGCCGCAAGCAGAAAGGAAAAGGAAGCTCCGGGAAACGCAAAGCCCGGCAGGCTCCCGTGCGTACCATGGGTGTTATGAGTGTCAAGAAAAATGCCGAGGGCGGAATTGGCCTGCCCGGACACAAACAGACAGATCAGAGGCAGAATAACAAGCGTAAGGCCGATTTTTTTCCTGTTCATAAAGACCTCCTTGAGGGGCGTATTGCCGTCATGCCTGAAACATCGGGAATCCTGGATTCATAATATCAGATCTGGGAGAAACAGACAATCCTTTTCCGGATCTGCCGCCAGATTTCCGGAAGTGGATGATTCTGTGAATTTATGGTAGAATTTCAGATGAGAAGGAAAAGCGCTTCTGCAGGAAGGCCTGAAAGGAGTATCATGATGAAGCGGGTGTGGGGACGTGCGGTGAGACCGGAGACGGATATCGATGAGGGAAGGCGGAGGATGACAGGGGGGAAGCTTCAGAACAGTCTGTTCGGGAAGTTTCTGGTCATCGTTATCGTGCTCCTTCTGTGTATGGCCGGAAGCGTTTTCATCACCAATCATGTGGTCAGAAGCATAGCGCGGGAAAATACGGAGCTTTCCAATGACAAGATCCTCCGTCAGATCGATGCGAAAACCTCGGAATTTCACAATTCGCTTTATAATATGCTGACCCTTCTGGCTTATGAGCAGACGACCTACAACTATTTCACGCAGACGGCCCTGGAACGGCTGAACGCGTATGAAAGCCTGATCTCCCTGTTTTCCAATACCATGATGATCCAGGACGATATAGCGGGGATCGCCCTGTATGACGAGCATGCGAATAAGCTGGTCGGGACGGGGAAGGATTTCGACATATTTACGGATGTGAAAATGGAGAGCAAGCTGGCGTATTCCAATGTGTTCCGGCCGAATTCTTCCACCGAAGCCTATTTTATGGTTTCCTATCCGGTCTATGACCTGATGAAGGAAAATTATGACAGGCAGCTTGGAATGCTCGTTCTTCTGATAAAGGCCAGCCGTTTTTCGTCCTATTTTACGGATACGGCCATTACGGAAAATGAGAGGCTGTATCTGGCCGACCGGAATAATGTGGTCATAGCGGGAGATGAGGATCAGGAGCTGAAAAGGCTTTCTGAGGAGGATTTGAGAAACACGCCAAAGCGGTATGTCCAGATCATTCCGCAGAAGGAAACGGGCTGGAAGATAATCAGCATCATTCCTGTTTCGGAGCTTTACAGCAGCATGAATATCGTGCAGAGCTTCATTCTGATCATCTGGTTCATCACTCTTTTAGGGCTCGTTATCCTGCTGGGCTTCTGCTACTGCCTGATCATAAAGCCGATCCGCAGGGTCGATCTTTTCGTCAGGAACAGCGTGAGGTACCCGACGAGGAGGCTTGCGGTGAAGGGAGCGGACGAGATCAGCGTGCTCGCCGGAAACCTGAACCATATGCTGAATGAAAAGGATGAAATGAGCGAGAAGCTGAGGCATTCCCAGAGGATCCTGTATGAAACGGAGCTGGCAAAGCAGCAGATGCAGGTGCTGGCATACCGGAATCAGATCAATCCTCATTTTCTGTATAATACCTTTGAATGCATCCGTGCCATGGCGCTGTATTATGACGCAGACGAGATCGCGGAGATCACCATGGCATTATCCAGGATCTTCCGTTATGCGATCAAGGGGGATAATGTGGTAAGCGTGGCGGACGAGATCAGCAATATCCGGGAATATGCCAGGATCATCCACTACCGGTTTGGAGGAAGGATCTGTGTTGAGATCGATATGGAGGATGGGGTGAGAGACAGGCAGATGATAAAGCTGATCCTTCAGCCCATTGTGGAGAACAGCATCTTTCATGGGCTGGAGCAGAAGCTGGACGGCGGCCGGGTGGTCGTGAGCGCCAGAGCCTATGGGCAGAAGGGGCTTGTGCTTGAGGTGGCCGACGACGGATGCGGCATGGAGAAGGAAAGAGTGGAGTACCTGATGTATCAGATTAAAAGACAGAGCCTGCATCGAAGCTCGGAGAAGGACAGCATAGGCCTTGCGAATATTTATCATCGGCTTTGGCTGTTTTACGGAGAAAAGGCGGATTTCAAAATGGAAAGCAGTCCGGGCTGCGGTACCAGAGTCAGGATCGTGCTTCCGGGCAATGTGGAAGGAAGGGAGGAGAAGCATGTATAAGATCGTAATTGCGGATGACGAGGTGTGGGTAGGTGTCGGGATCAAAAAGATGATCGGAAGAAGCGGCCTTCCCTTTGAGGTGATCGCCGAGGCGCCAAACGGGATCCGGGCATACGAGCAGGTGAAGGAGCTTGGGCCAGAGCTGCTGATCTCGGATATCCGCATGCCCGGCCTGAACGGGATAGAGCTGATGAAAAAGCTGGTGGAGGAGGAAAATCCGGTAAAGGTCATCTTCATCAGCGGCTATGCGCAGTTTGAATATGCGCAGGAGGCCTGCCGGATGGGAGCCTTTGACTATCTGCTCAAGCCGGTTGAGGAGGAAAGCCTGAACGCCATTCTGGAGCGCTTCTGCCGCCTGCGGGAAAATCAGGCGCAGCCCGTGGTGGAAACGGAGATCGGCGCGGGGGATCCCAGGATCCGGAAGATCATCAGCGAGATCAACCTGAGATATACGCAAAAGCTTTCGCTGGGAGAGCTGGCGGACAGATACGGGCTCAGCATCGGCCATCTGAGCACGCTGATCAAAAAGGAAACGGGGATGTCCTATTCCGAATATATCACCGGAAAGCGGATGGAGGATGCGAAGCGGCTGCTTCAGAAAGAGGAGCTTTCTCTGGAGGAAATTTCAGACATGGTGGGCTATCACGACTATTTCTATTTCACCAAGGTATTTAAGAAATATACGGGGATCTCACCGAGCGTATACAGGAAAAAGAGATGAAAAAAGGAAAAAGAAGGCAGATCGCGGTCCTGATCGTTTTATGTCTTTTCCTGCTCCGGCCGGAGAGTGTGGAAAGCTCAAAAAGCGTGCAGACACAGACGGGGGAGGTAACGGAGCTGACATGGTTCTGCGATTTTCCCCTTTGGGAGCCGGAGGAATGGAGCGGGGAGGCGGACAGCGGAACCGGAGCCATAACGGAGGCGACGGGAGTGAAAATAGAATATCAGATCCCGGAGGAGAACGGGGACAGCAGGCTGAGCCTGATGCTGATCAACGGGAAGGTGCCGGATATCATATCCGTAGAGGATTCCCGAATGATCCATCATCTGATAGCCGCCGGAGAGGTGTGGAACATGCAGGAGCTTTTGGAAACCTTCCTCCCGCAGTCCCATCTCCTGACGGATTATCCGCAGGACATAAAAAATGCTCTGATCAGCAGGGACGGCGGCTGGTTCGGCCTCGTCGGAAATCTTCACAGCCCCGATAATCAAAGGCTGTACGGAATGCCGGAAAATTTTTACAGACAGCTTCAGAGGAGCGGAAATGACATCGGGATCATCTGGAACAGAGCGCTGCTGAAACGGCTGGGGCTGTCCGTGGGAGGGCCGCGGACGGAGGAAGAGGTCCTGCAGGCGTTCCGGCTGGTCCGGGAGCGGGAAGTGACCGTAAACGGCATCCAGGTGACTCCCCTTCTGGTAGATGGAGCCAGATATCAGGATACGACGCTGGAGGCTCTGTATGATTTTTTTGGAGCTTACTGGCTGGAGGAGGACGGAAGCTATAAGGAGCGGATCCGCACCGAAGGAGGAAAGCATGCGCTGCAGTTTCTGAACGGGGCGCTGCGGCAGGGCTATATCACCCCGGAGCAGTTTATGTTGAAGCCGTACAATATGGGAAGGCTGTTAAATTCCGGGCAGGTGCTCTGCTTTATCGGCGATATCAGGCATTCGGGGATCGACCCTGAGGAATGGGTGTCCAGCGGAGCGATCCTTTCCGGCGACGGAAGCAAGCCTGTTCTGGGACGGTCCGAGGACATAAGCAGGGAAACAATGACCACCTTTGTGTCAAAAAACTGTGAATATCCGGAAGCCGCGGCGAAGTGGCTGGATTATATGACCTCTCCGGAGGGAATGGGCATTTATTCGGAAGACGGAGTGGAGATCTGGTGGCCCCTTCTGAATGAGGACTGGTACTATGCCACAAGGCAGGAGCCGGACCGCGAAACACAGGCATGGGCGCAGCTTCTGTGCGCGTTCGCAAGGCTTCCGGAAACCGTCGTCTACGACAGGGCGCGCCTGGATTTCCCACTGGCGCAGGAGGATATAAGAGAGCTGGAAACAGCGGCGGCGGACTGCATCAGCGGGCACCTGAACAGGGTGCTGATGGCGGAAACGCCGGAGACCTTTGAAACGGAATATGACGGGCTGAACCAGGCTCTGGAGGAAGCGGGGATCAAAGAGCTGGAAGCATTCAGAAAAATTTATTTCATGAATCCGAACTGACCGAAAATAATACCAAAATATCAAAAATCATACATGGAAAACAGGAACGCCTCCCTTTAGGATAGAATCAGAAGGGAGGTTCCTTTTTTATGTACAGCTTCAATGAAGTGGATTACCGCAGAAGAATGGAATGGTATGTGAATGCGCGCTTTGGAATGTTTATTCACTGGGGAATATACGCGATCCCGGCAAGGGGAGAGTGGGCGCGAAGCTTTGAAAAGATGACGGACGAGGAATACGGGCGCTATTTTGATGAGTTTGATCCGGTGGATTATGATCCGAAGAAATGGGCCCGCCTGGCGAAAAGGGCGGGAATGAAATACATGGTGGTCACGGCGAAGCACCATGACGGCTTCTGCCTGTTTGACAGCCAATATACGGATTTTAAGGCGACCAATACCCGGTGCGGACGGGATCTGATCCGGGAATATGTGGAAGCGGCCAGAGCGGAGGGGCTGAAGGTTGGACTGTATTATTCGCTTCTGGACTGGCATCATGAGGACTACCCGCACTTCAGTGACGGAGCGCATCCCATGTATCAGAATCCCGCTTATCCGGACGAGGGCCGCTGCTGGGACAGATATCTGGAATATATGCATAACCAGGTGAGAGAGCTGTGCACCAACTATGGGAAGATAGACATCCTCTGGTTCGATTATTCTTACGGGGAATACAGCGGCGAGAAGTGGGGAGCCACAAAGCTGGTGAACATGGTCCGTTCGCTTCAGCCCGGTGTGATCATTGACAATCGGCTGGAGGTGAGCGGTTCCGGCCTCGGCTCCCTTGCGTCGGGAAATCCGCTGCCCTATCACGGGGACTTTGTGAGTCCGGAGCAGGTGATACCGCAGGAAGGGATCCGGGATGTGAACGGAAAGCCCCTGATCTGGGAGGCATGCTTTACCATGAATAACAGCTGGGGCTACCGGATGAAGGACAAGCTGTTCAAGCCGGCGCCCATGCTGATCAAAAAGCTGGTGGAATGCGTATCAAAGGGGGGGAACATGCTTCTGAACGTGGGGCCGGATGCCAGAGGGAATTTCCCGGAGGAATCCGTGCGGATCCTGGAGGAGATCGGGAAATGGATGGATAAAAACGCAGAGAGCATTTACGGCTGCGGAGCAGCCGACATGCCCAGGCCTGATTTCGGCCGGATCACCCGGAAGGGGAATCTGCTGTATTATCATATTTTTGATAATACCATCGGGCCGATCCCGCTGATCGGCATTGAAAAAAAGGATGTGAAGAAAATGCGTCTGATCTCGTCCGGCGCGGAGGTACCGATCGCGAATAACTGGGTGAGCAATAATTATCCTGATATTACCTTTGCGGATCTGGGAGAGAATCCGGTACTGCCCGATCCGGTGGACACCGTTCTTGAGGTGGAGCTGTCAGGGATGGCAGAAGCAGGAAAGGGGATGGGAAGGTGAGAAAGACAGGAAAGAAAAAACAGACGGTACAGGTATACCGGCAGCCGTTCAAGGCTTATATGAAAGGACACTACGATCTGTATCTGCTCCTGCTGCCTGCGGTCGTATTTGTGGCAATCTTCCATTATGTTCCGATGTACGGAGTCCTGATGGCCTTTGAGGACTACAGCCCGGTGAAGGGGATACTGGGAAGCCCCTTTGTGGGCCTGAAGCATTTTGAGAAATTTTTCAGCACCTATATGGCAAAGCAGATCATAACCAATACGGTGGCGTTGTCCGCCTACTCGCTGCTCGCCAGCTTTCCCTTTCCGGTCATCCTCGCTCTGATGCTGAACTACTGCGTGAGCCGGAAATTCGGCAAGCTGGTCCAGACCGTGACCTATATGCCGTATTTTATCTCGGTCATGGTCCTCGTGGGAATCATGAATATCTTCTTTTCCACAAATTACGGCGTGGTGAACATGGTCCTGGAGCTGATCGGTATGGAGCCGATATCCTTCATGTCCAGCGAGGCCTGCTTCCGGCACATGTATGTATGGTCCGGCATATGGCAGGGGATGGGATATTCCTCCGTGATTTATTTCGCGGCGCTCTCCGGGATCGATCCTACTCTGTATGAGGCGGCAGAGCTGGACGGGGCGAGCAAGCTGCAGAGGATCCGCTATATCGATCTCCCCGGCATCATGCCCACCGTCATTACGATGCTGATCATGAGCGCGGGCAATCTGATGAGCGTCGGGTTTGAAAAGGCGTATCTGATGCAGAACGACAGAAATTCCGGGGTTTCGGAGATCATTGCAACCTACGTGTATAAGGTCGGCCTGATCGATGCAAGATACAGCTTCTCCGCGGCGGTGAATCTGTTCAATTCGATCATCAACTTTATCATTCTGGTCGTTATCAACAAGCTTTCCGGTAAGCTGAGCGAAACATCCTTATGGTAGGACGAGGAGGTTAAGATGAGAAAAAAAGGATCGGGAAAGATCAAGGCGGGAGACAGGGCGTTCGATGTGATCAATACGCTGCTTCTGGTCTTTATATTTCTGATTATTCTGTATCCCCTGTACTATGTGCTGATCGCCTCCTTCAGTGATCCAAACCTGGTGCTGACAGGAAAGATATTCCTTCTGCCAAAAGGCTTTCAGCTGGAAAGCTATAAGAAGGTGTTTGAAAATTCAGAGGTGATGAACGGCTATCTGCATACGATCCTGTATGCGACAGTGGGAACCTGCATCAATCTGGCCGTTACGCTGACGGCCGGCTATGCCCTCTCCAGAAAGGACCTGAGAGGGAGAAAGATATTTTCGCTGTTTTTCATTTTTACCATGTTTTTCAGCGGAGGAACGGTTCCCACCTACATGGTGGTAAGGAACCTGAATCTTCTGAATACCTTTTGGGCGATGGTGCTTCCCAACGCCATGAGCGTATGGAATCTGATCCTCTGCCGCAATTTCTTCGAAGGGAACATTCCCATAGAGCTGCTGGAGGTATCTCAGATCGACGGCTGCAGGAACGATTACTTTTTTATCAAGATCGTTCTTCCCCTTTCCAGGGCGCTCATCGCGGTCATGGTTCTGTTTTACGCAGTGGGGCACTGGAACGCTTATATGCAGCCTCTTTTGTATCTGTCTGACAGAAGCCGGTATCCGCTGCAGCTTGTGCTGAAAAATATCCTGATATCCAGCCAGCCGGATGCGTCCCTGGCAGGAATGACGGACAGGGCGGAGCTGTACAAGCAGACGGAAATGCTGAAATACGCGCTGGTGGTGGTATCCAGCGTGCCGATGATCGTGCTTTATCCCTTTGTGCAGAAATATTTCGTGCAGGGGGTTATGGTAGGCTCTGTAAAGGGTTAGAATAAAGAACAGGAGGACTGGGTGTATGAAAAGAAACATTGTCAAAAGGCTGAGCTGTTTTCTGCTGGCGGGGGCCATGCTGCTGACGGCCTGCGGCTCGCAGAGCACATCGGGGGGAAGCGAGAGCGCGGCAAGCGCGCCTGCCGCTGAATCAGAGGCAGACCAGGAAACCGCTGAGGAGAGCGCTTCCGCTGCTGTGAGCGGGGAAGGCCCCATTGTGGATGAGAAGGTGACCTACACGATCGCCTGCCAGTTATCCCCGAACTGGGGAAATCCTGCCGACGGAGAATTCTGGGCGTGGCTGGAGGAGGAGACCAACGTACATATCGAATGGATCACCTATCTGGAAACGGAAGCGCCTGAGAAATTCAAACTTCTCATGACCTCGGGAGATTATCCGGATGCGTTCATCGGAGCCCTGGGAGGGGAGGATAACGATGTTATCACCTACGGAAACGAAGGCATTTATATTCCGCTGAATGATCTGATCGATCAGTACTGCCCGAATTTCAAACGTAGGGTGAGCGAGGAATATCCGGATCTGATGAAGATGATCACCTGCGCCGACGGCAACATTTACGGGATGCCTTCCGTGCTTTATAATCCGGACATCTTTAACAATACCTTCATCAATCAGAAATGGCTGGACGCGGTAGGAGCTGAGATCCCCACCACCACGGAGGAATTTGAAGCGGTGCTGAAGC
This sequence comes from Candidatus Eisenbergiella merdavium, assembly GCA_019119595.1. Taxonomy (GTDB): domain Bacteria; phylum Bacillota; class Clostridia; order Lachnospirales; family Lachnospiraceae; genus Eisenbergiella; species Eisenbergiella merdavium. The sequence continues at coordinate 43,971 of DWWS01000025.1, forward strand.
TGTTCAAGGACAATGATCCCAACGGCAACGGGGAAGCGGATGAAATTCCCATGACCTTCAACTTCTCTGACTGGGGGGCCTCCGATCACGGCGCTTATTTCGGAGCGTTCGGCTATCCGCTCTCACCGGATTATCTGATGATCGACAACAAAGAGGTGAAGTATCTCGGAGCGGAGGAAAGCTTCAGGGAAGGTGCGGAATGGCTCGGCTCTCTCTACGCGCAGGGACTGGTTGACCGCGATGTTTTCACGCAGGACGAAAGCTCCCTTGCCGCCAAGGTATCGCAGGGAAATGTAGGAGTATTCTCTTCCTGGGATAAGAGTCCGGCAGGCGACTATGCGGACGATTATGTGGCGTTGATGCCGCTGGAAGGCCCCGACGGAGAACGCAACGCGCTGCTGGAAGGCATTACGGGGATGTATAAAGGGCGCTTTATGATCACGGATAAGGCAAAGAATCCGGAAATCCTGATGCAGTGGGTAGACCGTTTTTATGAAAATATGGAAGTGGGACTGAACGCTACCTACGGAATCGGACCGGATGAAAACAAGGCGTGGTATTACGACGAAAACGGGGACATCGTTTTTAGAAAGCAGAATGTAGATCTGCCGGATGAATATGTGCGCGGACAGCAGCAGCTTCCGTTCGCACCGGCCATTCTGGGCGCGGGAGCAGGAGACTTCCTTGGAAATCCGGCCAAGGTTGCAGTTAATGAGGAAATGATGCAGTACACCGGGAAATTTGAGGACGGCACCTGGGAGCGGTGGCCCAGCGTATATATCACGTTGGAAGAAAAGGATGATATCGCAACGACGGAAACGGATCTTCAGGATTATTCCAAGAATCAGCTCGCCAAATGGATCGCGGGAGAAAGCGATGTGAATGCGGATTGGGACGGCTATCTGCAGGAGCTGGAGAACATCGGGCTGAGCCATTATCTGGAAGTGAAGCAGCAGATTTATGACAGATACAGCGCGGCAGAATAACCGGAGACCCTTATGAAACAAGGCCGTCTTCCCGTCGCCCAATCCGGACTGGAAACCGCAGGCGGACTGAAAGAAAACAGACAGAAAACGGACGGATATATCCCGACGGTAAAAAAAGACCTCTGCTCAGTGCAGAGGTTCTTTTTTGCTCATCAGCTCCAGATAGAAATTGGAATAGGTGGTGTTGACATAAGGGATCACGAACAAAAGCCCGATACAGCAGGTGAGAAGCCCCAGCAGATAGAGCGGGAGGAAGCTCACGTCCAGATAAAAGCGCCTTGCTTTGCTTCCCTTCATGATCCTGCGGCTGAAGCGCAGGCACTGGACGGCGGAAAGATCCGGGAAATCCAGCATGACGAAATAGCTCTGGGAGTACATCAGCATGATGATGACGGAGAGCACGAGTCCCAGGCAGAAGGTGAGGGTGACCGGGATCAGCATATACAGAGAGTCGATCACCATCCACAGCCCCAGACAGAGAAACAGCGGCACGAAGCTTGCCAGCATCAGAAGAAGCTGGAAAAGCTGGATCAGGATGGCCTTGTCCGGGTGATGGGTAAAGCCGTAGAACACATCGCTGATGCGGATATTCCCGCCGCAGGAAATGTTCAGATACAGATAGGTCTGTCCTGCGATGAAAATACCGCCAAGAAGCTGCAGAAAGCAATCCACGATGAAGCTGACGAGGATCCCCGGCATGCTCTGCATATCCACAGGGAAGCTGACCACGTTGCCGACCACAAGCATGATCGCTTCCACGATGAGCACCGCCGGGATCACCGTTCCGTATTTTCCAAGAAGCTGCCCCTTTGCCCGGGCCTTCAGCTCGGCTGAGGTTGCATGTCTTTCCATAATGATTCTCCATTCCGAAGCGCCGTATTCCCGCGGGCAATGAGCCGGACAGCCGTGCATGGATATCCGGCGGCTGCCGTGCAGACCGTCTGCTGCGCTTCTATGGCAGACGGATATCAGAACCTGAGGGAGCCTCCTTACCGGTATCCGCCGTAGATATCCTCCATCTCATCCCAGGCGTCGTCGAAGCTTTCCCCATAAAAATATTCGTAATAATAGTTTAGCTGGTCATGAAATTCCTTCTGCATGTCCGGATTGGTGAACAGAAGCAGAAAGGCGCTCGCTACGATCAGAACGTTGACGACCAGCCCGAGCACGGCGGTCAGCACTCCCACCTTCGCGTTGGGGAGCATGGCCCGGTCATTCCCTTTGGATAAAAGGGCGAGAATGACGGAAAGGCCGCCGCAGACGAGGGGCGGAAAGACCGTTCCCGTAAAGGCGCTCAAGATGGCAAGGATGCCAAGCACCATGGAAGCCGTTGCGAAGCCGCTGCCCGGATGCCTGGTGGGCGGTGTATAATACGGCGGAACGCCGGAATTGCTGTTTTGCCAGGGCGGAATCTGCCCGTTGTTGTAGTTGTCCATATTTTTCGCGTCTCCTTTTGTGCAGGAACTCTTCTGGAAGATATTGTAGCACGCGCCGGCGTGCCTGACAAATGAAAAAAGTATGAAGGGAAGGTAACGCTTGAAATCCGGCATTCCCATCTATTATAATAAAGGAGCGTCCCGCAGATCTCCAAAAAGCGGAGAGGGCGGGAGGCTCATTTTTTTCAGGAAAGGGACGACCTGTCTGTGCGGCAGGAAACACGGGCAATACCATGGATATCACAGGAAAACTGACAGAGGAACTGAAGGTACAGAAATGGCAGGTAGAGGCGGCGGTGAAGCTGATCGACGAGGGGAACACCATCCCCTTCATTTCCCGCTACCGCAAGGAGGCCACGGGGTCTTTGAACGACGAGCAGTTAAGAGACCTCTATGACCGGCTGAACTATCTGAGGAATCTGGAGGAAAAGAAGGAACAGGTGCTTTCCTCCATAGAGGAGCAGGGAAAGCTGACCGAGGAGCTGAAAAGCCGCATCCTGGCGGCGGAGACCCTGGTGGTGGTGGACGACCTCTACCGGCCGTACCGCCCCAAGAGAAGGACCAGAGCCAGCGTGGCGAAGGAAAAGGGGCTGGAGGGTCTGGCTCAGATCATCCTGGCGCAGGAGACAAGCCGCCCTCTGGAGGAGGAAGCGGCGGCCTATGTGAGTGAGGAAAAGGGCGTGGAGAGCGCCGCGGACGCGCTGCAGGGCGCGAAGGATATCATTGCGGAGATGATATCCGACGAGGCGGACTACCGCATTTTCATCCGCGATCTCACCTTTGCGGAAGGAAAACTGGTCAGCACGGCCAAGGACGAAAAGGCGGCCAGCGTCTACGAGACCTATTACGATTATGAGGAGCCTCTGAAAAAAGCGGCGGGGCACCGCGTCCTTGCCCTGAACCGGGGAGAAAAGGAAAAATTCCTCACCGTGAAGGTGGAGGCCCCCGAGGAGCGGATCCTGCAGTATCTGGGGAAAAAGATCATAACAAAGCAGAACGGCTTCACGGAGCCTGCTCTTAAGGAGGCCATCGCGGACAGCTACGACCGCCTCATCGCGCCCGCCATCGAAAGGGAGATCAGGAACGACCTGACTGAAAAGGCGGAGGATGGAGCGATCTCCGTATTTGGGAAAAATCTGGAGCAGCTCCTCATGCAGCCGCCCATCGCGGGACGGGTGGTGCTTGGCTGGGATCCGGCCTTCCGCACGGGCTGCAAGCTGGCCGTGGTGGACGAGACGGGAAAGGTGTTGGACACGAAGGTGATCTATCCCACCGCGCCCCAGAATAAGGTGGAAGAGGCGAAAAGAGAGCTGAAGCGTCTCATTGACAAATATCACGTTTCCCTCATCTCCGTGGGGAACGGAACCGCCTCAAGGGAATCCGAGCAGGTGATCGTGCAGCTGCTGAAGGAACTCTCCACACCGGTTCAGTACGTGATCGTGAACGAGGCGGGCGCATCGGTCTACTCGGCCAGCAAGCTTGCCACGGAGGAATTTCCCAATTTTGACGTGGGACAGAGAAGCGCGGCTTCCATCGCAAGACGCCTGCAGGATCCGCTGGCGGAGCTGGTGAAGATCGACCCGAAATCCATCGGCGTGGGCCAGTATCAGCATGATATGAACCAGAAGAAGCTCTCCGAGGCCCTGGAGGGCGTGGTGGAGGACTGCGTAAACCGGGTGGGTGTGGACCTGAATACGGCCTCCGCCTCCCTGCTGGAATACATTTCCGGAATCAGCAAGACCATCGCGAAGAACATCGTGGAATACCGGGAGACCAACGGACGCTTCACCAGCCGAAAACAGCTTCTCAAGGTGTCGAAGCTGGGCCCCAGGGCCTATGAACAGTGCGCCGGTTTCCTGCGCATCCAGGACGGGGAAAATCCGCTGGACGCCACCAGCGTGCACCCCGAATCCTATGAGGCGACCATGAAGCTTCTGGACCGCCTCGGCATGACCCTCGCTGATGTAAAGAAGCTGCAGGCCCAGGCCGCGAGAGACGCAAAAACAGCAAAAACCGCGCAGGCGGCCCGGAGCCAGGAAATCCAAAACGGCTCCACCTCTGCGAAAACAGCCTCCGCGCAGACGGCTCAGACGCAGGCAAAATCCGGCAGACCGGTGGTGATCCGCAACACGAACACCGCAATGGGAAGGGCCCTCGCGGCGGCAATGGGAGGCCTTTCCCTGGAAGAGGAGCGCGGCGGACAGGACGGAGGGAACGCAAAGAAGCAGACTGGAGGGGACGCAGGGAAGCAGGCCGCACAGCCCCGGAACGGACAGGAAAAGCCTTCCGTCGGTCAGACCGCGGGTCTGGAGCGCCGGGTTGGAGACAAGGCGAAGATGGCGCAGGAGCTTGGCATCGGAGAGATCACTCTGACGGACATCCTGAAGGAGCTGGAAAAGCCCGCGAGAGACCCGAGAGAGGACATGCCCGCCCCGATCCTGCGCAGCGACGTTCTCGACATGAAGGATCTAAAGCCCGGCATGATCCTGAAGGGAACTGTCCGCAACGTCATCGACTTCGGCGCCTTTGTGGACATCGGCGTGCACCAGGACGGGCTGGTTCACATCTCCCGGATCACAGACCGTTTCATCAAACATCCGCTGGAGGCGGTCAGCGTGGGCGACGTGGTGGATGTGAAGGTTCTGGACGTGGATGTGGCCAAAAAGAGGATCTCCCTCACCATGCGGCTGGATCAGGAGGACGCGCCGAAGGGAAAGCAGAAGAAATAGGAAAGACAAATAGGATAGACATAAGAAAGATATAAGAAATGAGGGGCCGCAAAAGCCCTCATTGGGAACATACTGAGAGCTCGGAGGTGATTTTTAACGGAACATGGAATGGATGCCTTTTCCTTTGCGCTTTGACGTATATAGGGCGGAGTCGGCCTTTTTGTATAATTCATGGAAAGAAGCGCCGTCCTGCGGAGCAAAGCAAAACCCGATGCTTGCCGACATATGCCAGCTGGCGTCACCGCTGATACAGTCACAGTCCAGCGTCTCATTCAGCAGCGAAGCCTTTTTCTTTGCCCATTCTTGGTCCGGGACAGGGAGCAGCGCAACAAACTCATCCCCTCCGATCCGGCCTAGAAGGCCGTTGTCCTCATGAACACAGGAGCGGATCAGCTCAGAAAATCTGCGGATCACCGTATCGCCAAAGGCATGGCCGAATTTGTCGTTTGCCTGCTTGAAATTATCGATATCGAAAACATAAAAGGCATACAGCTTCTCCGGATTTTTTCGCAGCAGATCATTAACAGCCGATCTTACGGCCGTCTGGTTTAAAAATCCGGTCATATGATCCGTCTGGGCGTGCCGCATCATGATATGTCTCCATTTCTGATTGCTCAGGAGCAGGAAAGCTATGTAAGCCGCAAATGCGACGGAGATCATGAATGTCAGAGTTGTGCCGGATCGATTCGCTTCACGTTCCATGGTTTTGGTCAGAGAGCTTGGAAAAACATGCAGAAGCATCCAGTCATTATCCGAAATTACGGCTATGGAAGCGTTGCCGGTTCCGCTGCTGTCCTGATATGTAAAATTGTATGGCTCGTGTTCTTCGAACGCCTTGTGGATATGGAAAAGAGTTTCGTCAGAAACAGTCCGGCCCCGGCCCTCGTCAAAGATGTCAAAAACATTTGTGATATCATCATCGCCGACACATGAGATGACGGTCCCATCCCTCATGCACAGGTACGCGGCGGCAGATTCTCCAAAAAGCTCTGCACTGATCGAACTTAAAAGAGTTTCCTCCCGGTACATTCCGTTCAGTACGCCAAAAATCTTCCCATCATAATGAAGGGGCGTATAAAAGCAGATCAAGGTTTCAGTCGTGATCCTGGAATTGAAAATGATAAAGTTGCCTGTCTGTCCGTTGATGCCTTTTAAATAATTTTCCCGGTCAGTTGAATCTGAGTTTAAGCCGTAAGCATTGTGATTTAGGCCCGAAGAATCGATAAACTCAACGTAGTCAAATATAGAATTATCCTGCAGGAATTTCAGCAGTCCGGAATTAACGTCCGGCTCGTCGATCCATTGTTCAACGGTTATTGCGAGTATATCCAGGCTTTTTTGGCGGGCGAGGAGCAGATCATCAAGACGCTGCGCCGTAAGCGAAGCGGTCTCCCCGATATATTTTTCATTCAGATCCAAAATATATCTGCGGTTTTCTACTATAAATATGATGTACGCAAGCAAAATGATGATCAGCAAAAGCACTGGCACAAGGATTTTTGTCCATACGGATTTCCTGCCGACAGAGCGCATTGACATTGCCGATTGATCTTTCATAAAAATCTCCATTCCGCCGCCTTTCAGTTGGCGGCACAAATAAGAGTACGATGGTCACGAAGTAGAAAGAAAAAAATCCTCTGTCTTATTTTACGTCAAATGTTTATCAAATGAAACAGGAAATTTTGAATTTTTCGGTTATTTCAGAATATATTTGCAGGCGTACAAGGGACACAGGGAAAATGGCAAAATTCCGCTCCGGAAGAGACTGGCAAAGATGCTTCTCAAGCCATCAGCCCGCGGGCTCCATGCTTTCCACGCTGTAGAAAAACAGCGGATCCGTGATTCATTCCTCCTTCGGCAGCGCCTTCTGAAAATGCTGGTAGTCCTTCATGGTTTTCCAGTGACCGCCCCAGGTAAAGCCGTGCTCTGTGAAAAGCCGATAGCACAGATCGCTTTCATCGATCTTGCCTGGAAAATCCAGGCTTCTGTCCGCATAGGCGGCTCCCGCGGCAGGGGAAACGCGCTGCTTTCCGTCAGGCCAGGTCACATAAGGATTATACAAAGGATTGATATCGACGGCAAGCCCGTAGGCGTGCCTGGACAGGCTGCTGGTGCCGTCCACAACGCGGTAGTTGAAGCAGGATGTGTTGTTGTGCTCCATGGAAAGCGTATCGTCCCCGCCGTATTCGTCCACAAGCCGCACGCTTTCCAGGGGATATTCAGCCAGGAACAGCTCATAAAAAATTTCCGCAAGATCCTGTGCGATGGCTTTGTTGCAGATGATCTCACCAACCTGCTCATCCCCGCAAAAATCATAGTAAAGAATATTCAGATACCGCAGATCCTCATAGGGGACGATGCAGCCCTCTCCGTAGGAAATGCCGGTGATCCGTTCCTTTACCGCTTCGCTGAGAGGCTCATAAAAGAAGCCCTCCTGGTACGTGACGCGCTCGGCGCCTGCCTCCGCCGAGGCGGCGGACAGATCTTCCTTTGCCTGAACAGACGCGGGCTGATACGCCGTCAGACAAAGGGACGCGCACATGACAACGGCGGCTTTATGGAATAAACGGGGAAAAGCATGGCGCGCTGAAAAAGCTTTGTTTTTATGCTTCATGCAGGAATAACCTCCTTTCAGAACGGGCGCTTTGGGATCATTTCCCTTCCCATTATAAACGGTTCGGACGGCGGAAGCAAAGAAAAAACGGAAGAAAATGTGGATACACGGAAAAATGGAAAATGCGGACAGGTTCTTGACAGCCTCGATTTTTCTGGTATGATAAAAAAGTAACCGATAAACTGCGGCCACGGCCGCGTCAGAAACTACATAAAAGGTAACGTTCTTCAGGGTTGGGTGCAATTCCCTACCGGCGGTGAAGCTGTATATGGCCTGTGCCATGCTGCAGATGAGTCCGCGACCCGCCGACGGCGGCTGATCCGGTTGGAATCCGGAACCGACAGTACAGTCTGGATGGAAGAAGAATGATGCGGCGCTTTTCAGAGCGGCTCCGGCGGAGCCGGAAAGAGAAAAGACCCGCTGAATTTTGAAACAGCCCCGGAGAAGCGATTCTCCGGGTTTTTTTGTGTAAAAATTGAAGAACCTGCCTTTCATGCGGCAAAGGACACGCCGTGCAGACGGCGTCCGTTGTTTGCGGCCCGACAGGCCGCGGAAAGGAAGCATTATGAGCACTCTTGCAGCAACAGTCATGGAAAACATTGTTTTTGTCCTGGAATTTCTGGGACTTGTGGTGGCGATGGTCCTGATCGCCTATTTCGCGGAGCGGTTTGAGAGAAAACGAAACGGCGTGCGGGAACGGACTCTCACCACACGAAAAATTGCGATGATCGGCGTTTTTTCCGCCATTGCGGCCGTCCTTCACATGCTGGATTTCCCGATTCCCTTCGCCCCTTCCTTTTATAAGCTGGACTTCAGCGAGATCCCGGCCCTGATCGGTGCGTTTGCCTTCGGTCCGGTGGCGGCGGTCATGATCGAGTTCTGCAAGATCGTTCTTAAGCTTTTATTCAAGGGGACCTCCACCGCGTTTGTGGGAGATCTCGCCAACTTCATCATCGGCTGCAGCCTCCTGCTTCCCGCATCCATCCTTTACCTGTTCCGCAAAACAAAGAGGAACGCGGTGATCGGCTGTGTGGCAGGAACGATCATCATGACCATATTCGGCTCCGCCTTTAACGCCATCTACCTGATCCCCAAGTTTGCCCAGCTTTACGGGATGCCGCTGGAGTCCATCGTTGAGATGGGACATGTGATCAACCCTGCGATCAACAGCGTGAGCACCCTCGCTCTGTTTGCTGTGGTTCCGATGAACCTGCTGAAGGGAAGCGTGGTATCCGTCGTGACCATTCTGGTATACAAAAAGCTCAGCCCGATCCTGCACAAGGGCTGAGGGATTCCTGAACAAAAAAAGCTCCCGCGGCCGGAACCGTTCCGGGCGGGAGCTTTTTTAGAAACGAGGGAGGGCCGGCATCCTTTTGGGATGCCGGCAAGTTATGAAAAAGAAATCTATCTGAAAAAGTCTTGTTGGCTTTGTTTGATTATACGATACCATCCATGTATGGAAGAATCGTGTTCTGTTTTTGAAGAAATTGTGAAGCTTTTGAAACCAAATGGTGAATCTCTCTTTTTTTCGATATCCTCAGTATGTCCAGCTCTATCGATCTTATACAAAGTATTGCTTTTCTTTCTGCTCTGTCGAATGATGCGGTCCCTCCAAATTGACTTTTAGAAAAAATTAAGGAAAATTTAAAAGAAGCAGGCTGTAATTTTAAAGGCGCTCATAGTATGATGTGTGGTGCAGGCCGGACGGAAGCCTGCAAAAGATCAGAACTGCTTGACAAAGGAAACGAAATGAATTATTGTATTGTGGAAATAAGACAATAATACAAGCGGAAAGAAGGAGCTTATGAGTGCACTGGTAGAAGTGAAAGACATGTGCAAGATTTATAATCCGGGAGAGAATGAGGTGCGGGCGCTGGATCATGTCAGCGTGACCATCGAGGAGAACGAGTTCGTGGCGATCATCGGTCATTCCGGTTCCGGAAAATCCACTCTGATGAACATGCTCGGCTGCCTGGATGTGCCGACCAGCGGAACCTATCTGCTCCATGATCAGGATGTATCCGGGATGAGCGACGACGAGCTGTCGGATATCAGGAACCGGGAGATCGGCTTCATTTTTCAGGGCTTCAATCTGATCCAGAATCTGACGGCGCTGGAAAATGTGGAGCTTCCGTTGATCTACAGGGGAGTGGGAAAGAGGGAACGCACTGAGCTTTCCCGGAAGGCGCTGATCAAGGTAGGGCTGGAAAAGCGGATGACGCATAAGCCGGCGGAGATGTCCGGAGGACAGCAGCAGAGAGTGGCAATCGCGAGAGCCATCGCGCAGGCCCCTCCCGTGATCCTGGCGGACGAGCCGACCGGAAATCTGGATTCCGGCTCCACCGTTGAGATTATGGGAATCCTGAAGGAGCTTCACCGGGAGGGCAGGACGGTGATCATCATCACCCATGATAATGATATTGCCGCGCAGGCGGAACGGGTGATACGCATTAAGGACGGACATATCGTAGAGGATTATCAGCAGCAGAATCTGGCATAGTGAGTGTAACATGGAGGAAAAAATGAGCGAGATGGAAAAGAATACCGGAACGATTTCTGAAGTACAGGAAATGCCGGAGAAGAAGAAAAGGAAAAAGGACAAAAAAACGGCGGCGGGCGGAAGAAAAAAGAAGAAGAGGATCCCGCTGATCGTCGCGGTGATCCTGATCGTTGTTTTTGCAGGGTATTCCGTCGTAAACAGCGTGATCGCGAAAAATACGCCCACCCAGGTGAACACGATCACCGCCTCGAGGGGAAGCGTGGAGGAAACCATTTCCACCAGCGGCAAGGTGAACAGCGAGCAGAGCAGAACCTATTATGCGCCTGTGGGAGCCGTGATCACGGAAATGAACGTTTCCCTGGGAGATGTGGTGGAGGAAGGCCAGCAGCTCGTGACCTTTGACACCTCGGAGCTGGAGTCTCAGAAGACGAAGGCGGATCTGGACGCCTCCGCATCCGCGAACAGCTACCGCAGCACCCAGTATCAGAGCGATAAAAATCAGTCGGAATATAACGAGGCCGTGATCGGCCTGGATGAGCTGAAGGTGCTTGCCGCCCAGCAGGAGCAGTATGTGCAGGGGCTGAAATATAATCTGGAAGACAATATGCAGAGCAAAAAGGAAGACCTGCAGAACTGGCTGGGCAAGCTGAACCTGGAGCTGGAGATCCAGAACAATAAGCTGTCGGAGCCCAGAAGCGACGAAAGCAGGGAGCGGATCCAGGAAGTCATCCAGAACCTGAACGAAAGCATAAGGAACACGACGAACGAGATCAGCGACCTGAGCATGTCTGACGAGATGAAGGAGCAGCAGCGCATCATCGACGCGGAGCAGAAGAAGCTGGAGGACATGAACGAGGAGATCAGCCGGAGGGAAGGCAAGGAATCCTCCTCAGAGGGCGGAATCGTGGACCCTTACGCGAAGCAGCAGCAGGCAGATAACATGAAGAGCGCTCAGATCGCCGCGACCGAAGCGGCGGAGAAGCTTGAGAGGGGCCAGGAAGGCGTGAAAGCGGAGTTTGGCGGGATCGTGACCAAGATTGCCACCATGTCCTCCTCTGCAAATGCTTCCGCAGGGGGCGGCCTTCTGGAAGGCGCTACGGTTTCGGAGGGAACCGAGCTGTTTACGATTGAAAGCAACCGCCAGGTAAAGGTGGATATTTCCATCACCAAATACGACCTGTCCAAGATTGCGGTGGGACAGAAGGCGGATATCACGATCGCGGACCAGGAATACGAAGGGGAAGTGACAAAGATCAATAAGGTGGCCGCCAGTAACTCTCAGGGAAGCCCTGTGGTCGGCGTAGAGATACATATCAACAATCCGGATTCCGATATTTTCCTTGGCGTGGAGGCACAGGTGGTGATCCATACCAATTCGGCACAGGATGTGATCACCCTGCCCGTGGAGATCGTGAATACGGACAGAAACGGAGACTTCTGCTACGTGGTGGAAAACGGCGTCGTTACGATGAGAAGGATCACCACCGGGATTTCATCCGATACGGATGTGGAGGTGACGGACGGCCTGAAGGAAGGCGATCTGGTGGTTTACGATATGACCGGAACGGTTACGGAGGGAATGAATGTGCTCGCCGTCCCCGCGGCCCAGGGTGCGGCGCAGACCCAGCCTGAAAGCACGGAAGCCGGAACAGAAACCGAAGCCTCAACGGGGGCTGAATCCGGAACGGATGCCGCCGGCGAAATGAAAGCTGCGGACGGAGCGGAAGCGGAGCTGCTGGAGGAGACCCGGCCTGCGGAATCCGCAGAGGCTGCTGAAACGGCGCAGATGGCCGAAACGGAGACCGCCGGCGCAACGGAGCCGGCCGAATAAGAGGCCGCCCTCTGCGGCGGTCAGTCAGAAAAACGCTTCGGCGTAGGAGGAAAGCAAGTTGGCACAGGCATGGGAATATATCAAGATTGCCCTGATGAATATCCGGAGCAATAAGGGCCGTTCCGTCCTGACCATGCTGGGAATCATCATCGGGATCACATCCGTGATCATGATCATTTCCATCGGCGACGGGGTGAAGGGACAGGTCAGCGACGAGCTGAATGCGATGGCCGGAGGGCTGATCGGCATTTATGTCAATAATGAACAAAGTGAGGAAGAAATCTACTTTGATGAGGATGATTTTGACGCGATCCGTGAGAAGATCGAAGGAGTGAAGGGAGTTACCCCTGTCTATACCATGTACGGGAGCGTGATCGGAAAGAAGGGCGATTTTACCGCCTATACGACAGGCGGCTCTGAGAGCATGGAGTTCTACCAGACGGAGCCCATTGTTTCCGGAAGATATTTCACGGCGGCGGATTATTACGCCGGCAACCGGGTCTGCGTCATCACGCAGCAGGCGGCCAAAAAGCTGTTCGGAACCACGGACGTGGTCGGCCTGTCCATTGAGGTCACGCTTTACGGCGTCACGCAGGATCTGACCATCGTTGGGATCCGTCAGGACAGCGCGTCCGCCATGTTCAGCATGTACGGGGACATGATCAATATCGAGGTGCCGTTAAATCTTCTGAGCGCTTCTTACGGACTTTACTTCGGCGGCTTTACGGACTTTTACGTGATTTCAGAGTCGCCGGCCCTGAATACCCAGATTACCCAGAGCATCATTACGCTCATGGAGAGCAGACATGATGTAAGAAACCAGGGGGTGATCATGGTTCAGAACATGCAGGATCAGATTTCCCAGATCAATTCGGTGATGGGAAGCATCTCCATCTTTGTGGTGATCGTGGCGGCCATCTCCCTTCTGGTGGGCGGCATCGGCGTTATGAATATCATGCTGGTATCCGTGACGGAGCGCACCAGGGAAATCGGTATCCGCAAATCCCTGGGAGCGAGGACCGGCTCCATCCTTCTGCAGTTTTTGTCAGAATCGGCGATCATTACCCTGCTTGGCGGGCTGATCGGCATCGTTCTCGGCGTGGCGGGAGCGGGAGCCATCGGGGGAGCGATCGGCTTTTCCGCAAGGATCAGCCCGGTCACCGTGATCGGGGCCTCCGCCTTCTCTGCGGCGGTAGGAATCTTCTTCGGCATTTATCCGGCAAGGAAGGCTGCGAAGCTGAGCCCCATCGAGGCGCTCCGGCACGAATGATAAAAGGCCTTGCGCTTAGGACGGTTTTCGGTATAATATATGGTAAAGTAGAGAAAGCACCTGCGATGTGGGTGCTTTTTCGGATGCAGTCCCTTCTGCGGCTCTTTCAAAAAGGACGCTGTTGTTTGCACCGGAGCGTAACAAACAGCGGCGGTGACGCATTCCGGCTGCATCAAAACAAAGTTTGCCGCGCTCCGGAATGAGGATTGTCATGCAGGTAGAATTTGATGTGAAGATGGACGCGGGAACGCTTTATGACTACATGATAAACCGCACCTACTCCCGTGCGCCGGGCGTGCTGGAAGCGGCTGCAGGCGCTGTGCTCCTGCTTCTGTTCGGAAGGACGGGAAATATCCTTTGCCTTGCCGCTTCCCTTATCGTGTTCGCGGCGCCGCCCGTGCTTCTGTATCTGAAGGCGGGGCGGCGGACAGGGGATCCGGATTACAGCCCGGTTCTTCATTACACCCTGACAGAGGAGGGCGTGGAGGCTGTCGGAGAGAAAACAAGAGACTTCTGGAAATGGAATGAGCTGGAAAAGGCTGTATCCACTAACAAAAGTGTGATCCTTTATACCTCCGGTTCCCGCGCATGCATTTTCCCGCGCGCCGAGCTGAAGGACAGCCTGATCCCCGCGGTGGAAATGATTTCCACCCACATGCCTCCGGGAAAGGTCAATATCAGAATGTAGACAGGACCGGCTGTCCCGGTGCCTTCATGGAAAACAGAGAGGAAGGAAAGAGGAGCATCATGGAAAAAACGGAAGAAATAGACAGCTATTCAGCGCAGGATACGTTTGCGCTGGGAGAGCGGCTGGGAAAACAGGCAAGGCCCGGACAGGTTTACACGCTGATCGGCGATCTGGGCGTGGGAAAGACCGTTTTTACCCAGGGCTTCGCGGCGGGGCTTGGCATTACGGAGCCGGTGAACAGCCCTACGTTCACCATCCTCCAAAGCTATGAGGGAGGCAGACTTCCCTTTTACCACTTTGACGTGTACCGGATCGGCGATGTGGAGGAGATGGAGGAAATCGGCTACGAGGACTGCTTTTACGGAAACGGCGTCTGCCTTGTGGAGTGGGCGGATCTGATCGAAGAAATCCTGCCGGAGCACTACACGCAGATTCGTCTGGAAAAGGAGCTGGAGCGGGGCTTTGATTACCGGAGGATCGTTCTGACCGAAAAACAGGCAGAGAGCTGATTCGCGCACCCTATGCCCTGCACAGGCCTTTCGCCGATGAAAAAGGAGAAAATAAGGAATGAAAATACTTGCGATCGACAGCTCCGGCCTGGTGGCCGGCGTGGCTGTGACGGAGGATGATACGCTGCTTGCGGAATATACGATGAACTATAAGAAAACCCATTCCCAGACGCTTCTTCCCATGCTGGATGAGGTGAAACGGATGATCGATCTGGAGCTTTCCAGCCTTGACGCCATCGCTGTGGCGGCGGGGCCCGGCTCCTTTACGGGGCTTCGCATCGGCTCCGCCACGGCAAAGGGCCTGGGACTGGCCCTGAATAAGCCCCTGATCAGCGTGCCCACCGTGGACGCCCTTGCCATGAACCTGTACGGAGCCGGCGGCTATATCTGCCCCATCATGGACGCGAGAAGGAATCAGGTATATACAGGTATTTACGCCTTTGTCCCTGAAAAAGAAAATGCGGACGCCGGAATGGAGCAGACCTGCCGCCTTGAGGTCATCAAAGCGCAGTACGTGGCTCCCATAGAGGAGGTGGCCCGGACGCTGAACGACCTTCCGGAGGAAAAGGATGTGATCTTCCTGGGAGACGGCGTTCCGGTGTTCCATGATAAACTGAGGGAGTTGATGAAGCGCCCCTTCGCCTGCGCTCCCGCCTCCTGCAACAGACAGCGCGCCGCGGCGGTGGCCGTTCTCGCACAGCAGTACGTGCGGGAGGGACGCGCCGGAGTCATGGAGAACGCGGCGGATCACGCCCCGGAATATCTGCGTCCCTCCCAGGCGGAAAGGACGCGCAGAGAGAAAGAAGCGGCTTCCGGAAAGCAGGAGATGAAAGGACAGGAAAGACAGGAACAAACAGAACGGGAACAAAGAGGACAGGAGCCGTCCGGCCATGTGGATCTGTGAGCTTTCTGAGGCGCAGCGGGATCAGGGTTTTGCGTCGAATCAGGCCGATGCACAGGACCAGGCCGCCGCGCTGGATCAGGCGAATGAGCCGAACCAGGCCGCCGCGCTGAATCCGGCCGCTGTGTTGGACCAGGCCGCCGCGCTGGAACGGGACTGCTTCGGTTCCCAGGCCTGGTCGCGGCAGGCGCTCGCCGATGCGGCCAGGGACAAAAATGCGCTCTACCTTGCCCTTATGGAAAACGGGCTGAAGGCCGGGGCTTCCCCGGACGGCGTGCTCGTCGGCTACTGCGGCGTATGGCTTTCCTTTGAGGAAGGCGAGATCATGAACGTTGCGGTGCGAAAGGACTTCCGCAGAAAGGGCTATGCGGGAAAGCTGCTGAAGGAGCTTCTGGCCCGCGCGTCGCAGCGGGGCGTGTCCCGCTTCATTCTGGAGGTGCGCGAGGGGAATCTTCCCGCCAGACGCCTCTATGAATCCCTGGGCTTTCAGGAAGCGGGAATCAGGAAAAATTTTTATTCCGACCCGAAGGAGAACGCCCTCATCCTGGTGAAAGGAATATAAAGCAGCGCGGAGGCTTCGTCCTCTGTCTGCGCCGCTTCATTTGAAATCCGGAGCGTCACTCAGCGCTGAAGCGCTTCGGAATGGAGGTAATCATGCTTGATGTTTGTCTGCTGGGAACAGGCGGAATGATGCCGCTGCCGCAAAGGTGGCTCACCTCGCTGATGGCCCGTTACAATGGAAAAAGTATTCTGATCGACTGCGGGGAAGGAACGCAGATCGCCATGAAGGAAAAAGGCTGGAGCCCCAAGCCCATTGATATCATCTGCTTCACCCATTACCATGCGGATCATATCAGCGGCCTGCCCGGCATGCTCCTGACCATGGGAAACGCGGAGCGGACCGAGCCGCTGCTTCTGATCGGTCCGAAAGGGCTTACCCGGGTGGTGAACGCCCTGCGCGTGATCGCTCCGGAGCTTCCCTTCCCCATTATATATAATGAAATCACGGAGCAGGAGCAGTCCTTCGTCTTCGACGGCTTCCGCATTGAAGCGTTCCGTGTAAATCATAACGTGATCTGCTACGGCTACACCATTCTGGTGGAACGCGCAGGCCGTTTTCAGCTGGAAAAGGCTCAAAACCTCCAGATCCCAAAGCCATACTGGAGCCGTCTGCAGAAAGGGGAAACCATCGAAACGCCGGAAAAGGTCTACACCCCCGATATGGTGCTCGGTCCTCCCAGAAAAGGGATCAAGCTGACCTACTGTACGGACACCAGGCCCACAGAGAGCATTGTGAAAAACGCGGCGGAGGCGGATCTGTTCATCTGTGAGGGGATGTACGGAGAACCGGAAAAGAAGGACAAGGCGAAGGAGTATAAGCATATGACCTTCCTGGAGGCTGCGGATATGGCGAAGCGAGCCCGCGTAAAACAGATGTGGCTCACCCATTACAGCCCGTCCCTCATCCGGCCGGAGGATTACATGGATGGCGTTCGCAGGATCTTTCCCGCAGCCAGCGCAGGAAAGGACGGCAAGAGCCTCGACCTTTTGTTTGAGGAAGACTGAAAAACGTAAGAAGCTGGAAATAGATGCGGCCATGCGGCCGCGGAAACAGAGGAAGCATGGAAAAGGAAAAAGTTACGATTCTGGCGGTGGAAACCTCATGCGACGAGACTGCGGCGGCCGTAGTCCGCGACGGCAGGCAGGTCCTTTCCAACGTCATCTATTCTCAGATCGATCTTCATACCGTTTACGGCGGAGTGGTGCCGGAGATCGCTTCCAGGAAGCATATCGAGAAAATCAATCAGGTGATCGAAAAGGCTCTTTCCGATGCCGGCCTGACGCTGCCTGAGATCACGGCGGTCGCCGTCACCTATGGCCCCGGCCTTGTGGGCGCCCTTCTTGTGGGCGTATCCGCGGCGAAGGCCATCGCGTTTGCGGCAGAAAAGCCGTTGGTGGGCGTGCATCACATTGAAGGCCACATTAGCGCCAACTATATCGAAAACCCGGAGCTGGAGCCGCCCTTTCTCTGCCTCGTGGTATCCGGAGGCCATTCCCATCTGGTGATGGTGAAGGACTACGGGGAGTATGAGATCATCGGAAGAACCAGGGACGATGCGGCGGGAGAGGCGTTTGACAAGGTGGCGAGAGCCATTGGCCTTGGCTATCCCGGCGGCCCGAAGATCGACAGAGTCTCCCGGGAAGGAAATCCAGACGCCATTGTTTTTCCCAGAGCCAGAGTGGGAGGAGAGGGAAACGAATATGATTTCAGCTTCAGCGGCCTGAAATCGGCGGTGCTGAATTACCTGAATTCCTGTGAGATGAAAGGCATTAAGATCAACCGGGCGGATGTGGCAGCTTCCTTCCAGAAGGCGGTGACGGACGTGCTGGTGGGGCATTCCATGGAAGCCGCGGAGCGCTTTGGCGTCAAAAAATTTGCCATTGCGGGAGGCGTCGCCTCCAATTCCTCCCTGCGCGCCGCCTTTGAAACGGCCTGTGCCAAAACCGGCGTCGCCTTTTATCATCCGTCGCCCGTTTATTGTACGGACAACGCGGCCATGATCGGGGCGGCGGGCTACTACGAATACATCCGGGGAACCAGACACGGCTGGGATTTAAACGCGGTGCCCTCTCTGAAGCTTGGCGAACGGATATAGGAAAACGCAGATCCCGCCGCCGGAGTGCGGAATGGAGGATGAAATGAAGGAAATCGAAAAGCAGGTTCAAAAGGCAGAAAGATCAACGGCAGATAGAACAGCGGCAAAAAAATCAGCGATCGAAAAAACGGCGATAGAAAAAACGGCGGCGGTGGTCCTTGCGGCCGGACGGGGAAAACGTATGCAGAGCGATACCCCAAAGCAGTATATGCTGCTGAACGGACGGCCGCTGATCTGCTATGCTTTGAAAGCCTTTCAGGACAGCTTTATCGACGAGATCATTCTGGTGACCGAAGCCGGAGAGGAGGAACGCTGCAGACAGCAGATCGTGGAGCCCTTCGGCTTTACCAAGGTTACCGCGATCACGCCGGGAGGAAGCGAGCGCTATCATTCTGTAGCCAACGGCCTGAAGGCAGTGTCCGCCGACTGCGATTATATTTTCA
Organism: Candidatus Eisenbergiella merdavium; assembly: GCA_019119595.1. Lineage (GTDB taxonomy): Bacteria > Bacillota > Clostridia > Lachnospirales > Lachnospiraceae > Eisenbergiella > Eisenbergiella merdavium. The sequence goes on from DWWS01000025.1 coordinate 62,535, forward strand.
TCCATGACGGCGCGCGCCCCTTTGTGACGGAGCAGATTCTGGAGCGGGCGCTGGAAACGGTGCGTCTGAACAGGGCCTGTGTAGCCGCCATGCCGGTCAAGGATACCATCCGTATCGCGGATGAAAACGCTTTTTCCGTTTCCACGCCCCGCCGCGACCGTGTATGGCTGATGCAGACACCTCAGGTTTTTGAAGCCGCTCTGATCCGTACGGCCTATGATAAGCTCCTGCAGGAGGCTGACCGGCTCGCGGCAGAAGGGATACCGGTGACGGACGATGCAATGGCGGTAGAAACCCTGCTTCATCATCCGGTAAAGCTGTTTGCCGCTTCCTATGAAAATATCAAGATCACCACGCCGGAGGATCTGATCACAGCGGAGGGCTTCCTGAAAAAGAACAATCCTTTTCATGACCCTCTTTACGGAACTGCTTCTATATGAGATGTGGCCGCGGCATAAGCGCAAACGTCCTGTATATGCGGCTTTTGCGGGAAATATTCTCTCTGTTTTCAGCTTTTTAAAAAAAAGTAAAAAAATGTGTTGACACAATATACCTTTTTCGCTATAATAACTTTTGCACTGCTGAGGAACACAAAGTTCTGAGAGAACAGAGAGTTTGGAAGCATTGCTACAGCGGTTCCTGCAACGGGAATCCTTCCCGTCGGGAAACAGAAGAGGGTTAAGCTCTTCCGATTAAGAAGCCGCTGTTTTCTTGTTGTGAAAATACCTGGAGAGGTATCGAAGTGGTCATAACGAGGCGGTCTTGAAAACCGTTTGTCCGCAAGGGCGCGTGGGTTCGAATCCCACCCTCTCCGCTGGAAACGGCCGGGCCGTGTCCGATAACAGAATAAAGTGGTTGATGATTCAGCCCGCTTGGAGAAGTACCCAAGAGGCCGAAGGGACACCCCTGGAAAGGGTGCAGGTCGTTAATAGCGGCGCGAGGGTTCAAATCCCTCCTTCTCCGTTCGATTCTTTTAAAGAATCGCAGTGCTTCGCGCAGGGCTTATCTGCGAAGAAGCGGCTCTGGTCAAAAGCCAGAGTGAAAGGACCTTGACAAATAAACAGTAATGCAACCCTGAAAATTCTAAAAGAATAATTCAGAGGAACGGTTCCCGGAATCGAAAGAGGAAGGGAGCAACCCAAAAGACAGTAAAAACGGGAAAGATTGACCAGAGTTG
>DWWS01000026.1 GCA_019119595.1 Candidatus Eisenbergiella merdavium
TTCTTGAAGTACAAGACCTGTGCAAAACCTATGGCACAGGCGAAACAGAAGTTCACGCATTGAACCATGTATCATTTTCTGTCCGTAAAGGCGAGTTTATCGCCATCATTGGTGAGTCGGGTTCCGGCAAAAGCACCTTGCTGAATGTGGTTGGCGCTCTGGACAGCGCCACTTCCGGCACGGTGTGGATTGATGGACAGGACATTTTTTCTATGCCGGAGAAGAAATTAACTGTGTTTCGGCGGCAGCATATCGGATTTATTTTCCAGTCATTCAATCTGATCCCGGAGCTGAATGTGGAGCAGAACATCACATTTCCGCTGCTGCTTGACTACAAAAAGCCAAATCAAAAGTTCGTCAATGAGTTGTTGCAGGTACTTGGATTGAGCGAACGCCGAAAACACCTTCCCAGCCAGCTTTCCGGTGGCCAGCAGCAGCGCGTGGCGATTGGCCGGGCATTGGTTACACGCCCCGCCCTGATTATGGCAGATGAACCGACCGGAAATCTGGACAGCAAAAACAGTCAGGAAGTTCTGGCTTTGCTGCAAACCATGTCAGACAGGTATCAACAGACCATTTTGATGATTACCCACAACAAAAACCACGCCAGTGCGGCAGACCGTGTGTTCCGTATGAGCGATGGCGTACTGAAGGATTTGGGGGTGTCGTCGCGTTGAAAAGCTATCTTGGATTGGTGCCGCAATATGAAAAGGTACACCGCAAGAACAATCGAATTTCTGTTCTCTGCATTGTCCTTTCGGTGCTGCTGGTAACTGCTATTTTCAGCATGGCAGATATGGCGCTGCGCGCACAGAAAAATTATTTTATCAAGACGAATGGGGAATACCATATCAGTTTGACCGACATTGATGAACAGACGGCGGAGCTTGTAAAAGCGCGGATAGATGTTGCCCTCTGCGGATGGACCTGTCAGGGAAATACAGGCTCTATCGGCTCCAAAACCGTCAGCTACGCAGGTGCGAATGAGGACACCTTTTCCACTTTGACAGAAATGGTTATGGAAAGCGGCTCATACCCCACCCAGCCTGATGAAGCATTATTGAATCAATCGGCCATGGAACAGTTGGGGCTTGCAGTTGGCGACACCGCAGCCGTTACAGTGCCGGACGGTTCCAGCCGGGAATACCGTATTACCGGCGTCCTTGCCGATATGGGAAGTTTGCTGAAAGCGGATGTATATGGCATGGTATTGACCGAGGACGGTTTTCGCCAGATTGCAGACGAAAATGCCAAAGATGGAACTACTTTCCGCATTCAGTTCAAAGATGGCGTAAACATTCAGGCAGCCATAAAGGAGATAAAAACGCAATATGGACTTTCAGACAGTCAGGTAAGCGAAAACACGGCTCTCCTTGGCTTGATGGGGCAAAGCGAGAACAGTACAATGCAGTCCCTATACATTGTTGCAGGCTTTCTTGTCCTTTTGGTGCTGATTGCCGGTGCAGTAATGATTGCCGCCAGCTTTAACACAAATGTTCTGGAGCGGGTTCAGTTCTACGGCCTTTTGCGGTGCCTGGGGGCATCCAAAGCACAGGTAAAGCACTTCGTCATTCTTCAAGGGCTGCGCCAAAGTATGAAAGGCGTACCGGTTGGGCTGGTTGCCGGACAGATTATTACATGGTGTGCCTGCCTCTTACTGAAATCCATCAGCGGGGAACGCTTTTCAGAAATACCGCTTTTTCAGTTCAGTGTAAGCGGTCTGATCGCCGGTGCGGTGATTGGTTTTTTGATTGTACTGCTGGCATCCCTGTCCCCGGCAAAAAAGGCTTCTAAAGTATCGCCGGTAACTGCAATCAGCGGCAGCACACAGCTTACGCAGAACAAGAGGGCCGCAAATACAAAGCTGTTCCACATTGAAACCAGCATGGGAATTTTCCATGCACTATCCGGCAAAAAGAATGTATTCCTTATGACCTGTTCGTTTGCTATCAGTATTATGATGTTCCTTGCGTTTCAGGTCATGGTAGTCTTTCTCGATCAGGGGATGCCGGCGCTCTCTCCATCGGCCGCGGATGTATCGATCACAATGGGAAATACATCTCTGGACAAATCGTTGCTGGAACAGATCAGAGAAACGGAAGGTGTTGATAAAGTTTTTGGCCGTATGGAAATGGCTGGTATTTCTGTTTCCTCTGATGTGGGGGAAGGAACCGTCACACTCATTTCCTACGATGATAACCAATTCGGATGGGCGAAAGAAGAATTGAATCAAGGCAGTATCACGCCTGTTATGGAAAATACAGATCATGTTCTGGTCACTTATCAGGATGGTGTAAACCGGAATGTTGGAGATACCGTAGTCCTTCATACAACTTCCGGCGATAAGCAGGTAACGATTGCCGGAATACTGGAAACAGCTACGGCCAGTGCGGCGGACGGTGCAGGCAGCGGCGGATATATGATCTGCTCGGAGCAGGCATTCGCCGCTTTGGTTGGCGATCTGGGCTATACGACGATTGATGTTCAATTTTCTTCTGCCGGTGGGGATGATACTGTTTCCACAATACGGAGCATGATCCCATCCGACAGCACTGTTTCAGACAAGAGAATTACCAATTCCGAGTCCCAAAGCTCCTACTATACAGGCGCTGTGTTTATTTATGGTTTCCTCATCATTATTGCGCTTATCACAGTGTTTCATATTTTTAACAGCATGAACGCCAGCGTAGCGTCCAGAACAAGGCAATACGGCATTATGCGTTCTATTGGAATGGGTGCAAATCAGCTTTATAAGATGATTGCGGCGGAAGCCTTTACCTATGCCATACTTGGCTGTGTTGTTGGCTGTGTCTTGGGGCTGCCGCTGAACAAGCTGATGTTCCAGTTTTTGATTGCAGATAAATGGGGAACTGCATGGCAAATCCCTGTGGGTTCCCTTCTATTGATTGTGTTCCTCTGCCTTGCGTCTGCGGCGATTGCGATCAGACGCCCCATCCGGCAGATCAGCAGAATGGCAATCGTAGACACAATTAAGCTCCAACAATAGGACAGGATTGACTATGATTTTCTTTTTTTATAGCTTATTTCCCTATAAAATAGCAGCCGGACATATTTTTGTTGTAAGAATTTTCAGATACGGCCATTATTTTTTTTGAATAATGGTCAATAATATGGTACAATAAACCTTATCATGAGCGGAAACACGAAACGGGGCGGATGCGGAGGGAAAAGCCGCAGAAAGCCCGGCGGGGCCGCGGGAAGGGAGGGCTTTGATTGGCCAGAGAAATGATCGACGAGATCCGCCGGGCGGAGACGCAGGCGGAAGCCGTCCAGGCCGGGGCGCAGGAAAGGGCGCAGGAGATCCTGAGGAAGGCGCAGGAGGACGCTGCCGCCATCATTCAGGAGATGACGAAAAAGGCGCGCGAGGATGCGGACCGGGCCAGAGAAAATGCGAAGGAAGAGTGCTGCCGGATGCTCGAGGCTGCCGGGATGGAGGAGCGCGCGGAGGCAGGACGTCTGGAGGCGGCCGCTTCAGACCGAAGGGGACAGGCTGTGGACGCCGTCCTTTCAGCACTGATGTGAGGGAAAAGGAGGTGTTTGCAACTTGGCTGTACTGCCTATGAAAAAGATCCTGATCTGCGGAATGAAGCGGAACAGGAAGCGGACGCTGGAATATCTGCAGCGGCAGGAGGCCGTGGAGGTGACTCCGGGACCGGAGGAGGATGAGGTTTTTCAGAGGATGGATGTACTGTCCTCAAAGGCCGTATTTGAACGAAGCGCGGCGGACGCGGAGCGCGCGCTCGGCGTGCTGCAGTCTTACGCGCCGGAGAAAAAGGGGCTGCTTTCCTCTTTCGCGGGAAGACAGCCCATGGAGCTGGAGCAGTATGAGGCTCTTACCGCGCGGCGGGAGGAGCTGACGAAACGGGTTTCCCGTATCCTTTCGCTGGATAAAAGTGTGGGGGAGGAAAAGGGGAAGCTGCCCCGGCTGGAGCAGAGGCTGCAGCAGCTTGAGCCCTGGCGCGATTTTGACCTGCCTCTGAATTTCAGGGGGACAAAAAAGACGGCGGCCTTTATCGGCTCTCTTCCCGGAGAGCATTCGGGACAGGCGCTGATGCAGAGGCTGACGGAGCTTCTGGAGGCGCAGGCGGAGGCCCTGGAAACGGGGACGCAGGCCGCAGGAGCGGGAGCGGAAGCCGCAAAAGCGGCTGGAGGAAGGGTTCAGGCGGAGCTTTCCGTCGTCAGCGCGGATAAGGAGCAGACCTGCTTCTTCGTCCTGTGCGCAAAAGTGGACGCTTCCCGGACGGAGGAAGCGCTGAAGGCGATGGGCTTCGTGAAGGCGCCGCCCACCGACGTGATCCCGGCGGAGCGCAAGAAGCAGCTTCTGGAAGAAAAGGAAGGGGCGCTTCAGAGGATCGAGGCCGCTGAGCAGGAGATCCGAAAGCTCGCCGAAGGAAGGGAGGAGCTGAAATTCCTTTCCGACTATTACACCATGCGGGCGGAAAAATACGGGGTATTGAACGGCCTTTCCCAGTCCAGAAACGTGTTCGTGATCACGGGCTATGTCCCGGCACGGAGGGCGGAGGCGCTGGAACAGGAGCTTTCCGAACACTGCGGCGTTTTTGCGGTCTGCTCGGATCCGGATGAGGACGAGGATGTGCCGGTGATGCTTTCCAACAACAGATTTGTGGAGCCGGTGGAGGGGATCGTGGAGAGCTACAGCCTTCCAGGAAAGGGAGAGATGGATCCCTCGGCCGTTATGGCGCCCTTCTATTATCTTCTGTTCGGACTGATGCTTTCCGACGCGGCTTACGGCCTGATCATGGTGTTCGGCTGCCTGTACTGCCTGAAAAAATTCCGGAATATGGAAGAGGGCATGAGAAAGACGCTGACCATGTTCATGTACTGCGGCATTTCCACCACGTTCTGGGGCTTCCTGTTCGGCAGCTTTTTCGGAGACGCGGTGAACGTGATCGCAACCACATTTTTCCACAGGCCGGATATCAGCCTGCCGCCTCTGTGGTTTGAGCCGGTGAGCCTGCCCATGAAGATGCTGGTCTTTTCCTTCGTGTTCGGGATCGTGCATCTGTTCACGGGGCTTGGCGTGAAGCTGTACGCTTCGGTGAAATCGGGCCATCCGGCGGACGGGATCTATGACGTGGTATTCTGGTATCTGCTGGTGGGCGGCGCCATCGTCTATATGCTCACCATGTCCATGTTTACGGAAATGCTGGGCCTTGGCTTCACTCTTCCGCCTGCAGTGGGAACCGCAGCGGCTGTCGCCGCTCTGATCGGCCTTGTGGGGATCGTCCTCACCAGCGGACGGGAATCAAAGAATTGGGGAAAGCGTCTGTTAAAGGGACTTTACGGCGCATACGGCGTAACCTCCTATTTAAGCGACATTCTTTCCTATTCCAGACTGCTTGCCCTCGGCCTTGCGACCAGCGTTATTTCCACCGTGTTCAACAAGATGGGGAGCATGCTCGGCGATTCCATACCGGGGATCATCCTGTTCATCCTGGTGTTTGTGATCGGCCACGCGCTGAATCTCGCGATCAACGCCATGGGCGCCTACGTGCACACCAACCGTCTGCAGTTTGTGGAATTTTTCGGAAAGTTCTATGAGGGTGGAGGAAGAAAATTCAATCCCTTTGCGGAACATACCAAATATTTTAAACAGGAAAATTAAGATTAAAATGCCGCCGGAGGCAGCACGAACCGTTGGTTCGTGCCAAAGAACGGCTTTGCCGTTCTTTCATGATTAAATGCCGCCGAAGATGGCAAAAAAGGAGGCCGGCACGAACCGCTGGTTCGTGCCAAAGAACGGCAAAGCCGTTCTTTCATGATTAAAATGCCGCCAGAGGCGGCGAAAAAGGAGGAAATGGATATTATGGGAAACATGGGAATCGTACTTGCACTTCTGGGAGCCGTACTTGCGGCGCTTACTGCGGGAATCGGCTCCGCCATCGGCGTTGGAATGACCGGTGAGGCGGCGGCAGGCGTCGTGACCGAGGATCCGGCAAAATTCAGTAAGGTTCTGATCCTTCAGCTTCTGCCCGGTACGCAGGGTATCTACGGACTGCTGATCGGCTTCATCACGCTGACCCAGATTGGCATCATGGGCGGAAGCTCGGATATCTCCCTGATCAAAGGGCTTCTGTATCTGATCGCCTGCCTTCCCATGGCATTTGTAGGCTATAAATCCGCGATCCGTCAGGCGAGGGCTTCCGTGTCCTCCATCAGCCTGGTGGCAAAGCGTCCGGATCAGTTCGGTAAGGCGATGATCTTCCCTGCGATGGTAGAGACCTACGCGATCCTTGCCCTCCTGATCTCCATTCTGGCCATTTTCGGAATCAACGGCCTTGCAGTATAAGGAATGATCACGGAAGGGAGAGGATGGGATGGCTGGATTAGAAAGTATCATCAGTCAGATTCAGAAGGAATCGGAGGAAGCGGCCGGCCGGACCATTGCGGAGGCTGAAGAAAAGGCGGCCGGTATCCTGGAGGAAGCCAGGCAGAGGGCCGCGAAGGACTGCGATGAGATCCGCCAGCGCTCCGAGCGGGAGGTAAAGGATATCCTGGAAAGAGGACGTTCCGCGGCGGACTTAAAGCTTCGCAGGGATCTTCTGGATAAAAAGCAGCAGATCATCAGCGGGGTGCTTGCGGAAGCGCTTTCTACCCTGAAAAATCTGGAACCGGAGGCCTATTTTGACGCCATCGTCAGACTGGCTGCCGGGGTTGCTATGGAAGGGGAGGGAACCCTGTATTTTTCAGAGGCGGACAGAAAGAGGATGCCGGCGGATCTGGAGGAGAGACTGAACGAAGCGGTGAAAAAGCAGCAGGGCGAGAAGGCGCGGCTTAGGATCGCGCAGGAGGCCAGACCGATCGAGGGCGGCTTCGTGCTCTGCTACGACGGAATAGAGGAAAACTGCTCCTTTGATGCGATGTTTGATTTTGATCAGGAACGGCTGCAGGATGTGGCCGGAGGGATCCTGTTCGCATAGCCTGTGCAGACAGAAAGGTTGAAAAGTGGCAATGGTAAAGGAACAATATTTATACGCGGTTGCCCGCATCCGTTCAAAGGAGCTGGCCCTGCTGTCCGTATCCTTTCTGGAGCAGCTCATGAACGCTCCGGACGAGGCGTCCTGCCTGAAGCTTCTGGAGCAGAAGGGCTGGGAAGGGGCGAAGAGCGGGGATGAGGAGCAGATGCTCACGCTGGAAAGGAAGAAAACCTGGGAGCTGATGAAGGAGCTTCTGGGGGACGTTTCCCCATTTGACGTATTCCTGTATGCCAACGATTACAGCAACCTGAAGGCGGCGGTCAAGGGCTGCCGGCACAGGACGGAGCTGGAAAATATCTACATCGGCCAGGGAACGGTACCGGTGGATACCATGCGAAAGGCGCTGAAGGAAAACCGCTTTGACGAGCTGCCGGAGGCCATGCGGGAAACGGCACGGGAAGCGCAGCGGGTTCTTCTGCAGACCGGAGACGGGCAGCTGTGCGACATGATCATCGACCGGGCGGCGCTGGAGGCCATCTATCAGGCGGGAAAGGCGTCGGGAAATGAGTTTCTTGAGATGTACGCGGAGCTGACCGTGGCCTGCGCGGATATCAAAACGGCGGTACGCGCCTGCCGCACCGGAAAAGACAGAGGCTTTCTGGAAAGGGCTCTTGCGCCCTGTGATTCCCTAGATGTAAAGGAGCTTACGGACGCGGCGCTTCAGTCGGAGGAGGCCATCGGACGGTATCTTGCGGGAACACAGTACCAGGAAGGGGCGAAGGCGCTGGAAAGCTCTCTTTCCGCCTTTGAACGCTGGTGCGATAATTACATGATCCGCCGCATCCGACCGCAGCTTCACAACGCCTTCGGGCTTGGCCCGCTGGCGGCCTACATCCTGGCAAGGGAAAACGAGATCAAATCGGTCCGCATGATCCTTTCCGGCAAGAAAAACCATTTGACGGAAAGCGTAGTACGGGAAAGGGTGAGAGAGACTTATGTATAAAATTGCGGTAATGGGAGATCAGGACAGCATTTACGGTTTTGCGGCCCTGGGGCTTACCCCCTTTTCCATCACGGACCCGCAGGCGGCGGGGCGCAAGCTCAGAGAGCTGGCCGAGGGCGGCTACGCCGTGATCTATATCACGGAAGCGCTCGCCGCGGGAATGGAGGCGGAGATCGCGCGCTATACGGAGAGCGGACTCCCGGCGGTCATCCTGATCCCCGGCGCTTCCGGCAACACCGGACAGGGCATGTCGGCCGTGAAAAAGTCAGTGGAACGGGCGGTTGGCTCGGATATCATATTTGGCGGATGAAAAGCCCTGGCTTTTCATCCTGGAAATTGCGCCGGGTGCGCAATTCCTTCTGAATAAAATGCCGCCTGCAGCGGCAGATAGCGAGGAAAGATGAGCAAAGGTATAATCAAGAAGGTGGCCGGGCCGCTGGTCATCGCGGAGGGCATGCGGGATGCGAACATGTCCGACGTGGTGCGCGTCAGCAGCCAGCGGCTGATCGGTGAAATTATAGAGATCCATGGAGATCAGGCTTCCATCCAGGTTTATGAGGAAACCTCCGGTCTTGGGCCGGGGGAGCCGGTGGAATCCACCGGAATGCCCATGAGCGTGGAGTTGGGGCCGGGCCTGATCGGAAGCATTTACGACGGAATACAGAGGCCCCTGGACGACATCATGAAGGTGACGGGAGGCAATCTGCTCAACCGTGGCGTTGAGGTGCCTTCCCTGAAGCGGGAGCGGGTATGGGCCTTCGAGGCGTCCGCGTCCGTGGGAGACGCGGTGACGGGCGGAGACATCCTGGGAAGCGTGCAGGAAACCGAGGTGGTCAGCCATAAGATCATGGTGCCTCCGGGCATAAAGGGAACGCTTTCCGCCATTTATCCGGGTGAGCATACGGTGACGGATACGGTGGCGGTGGTCACGGATGAAAAGGGAAAGGAGCATCCGGTCAGCCTGATGCAGAAATGGCCGGTGCGCCGCGGACGTCCCTACCAGAGAAAGCTTTCTCCGGATATGCCGCTGGTGACGGGACAGCGCGTCATCGATACACTGTTTCCCATCGCGAAGGGCGGCGTTGCCGCGGTTCCCGGGCCCTTTGGTTCCGGAAAGACGGTGGTTCAGCATCAGCTTGCAAAATGGGCGGATGCGGACATCGTGGTTTACATTGGCTGCGGCGAGCGCGGAAACGAGATGACGGACGTTCTGAATGAGTTCCCGGAGCTGAAGGATCCCAAAACGGGAAAATCCCTGATGGCGCGGACGGTTCTGATCGCAAATACCTCCGATATGCCCGTGGCGGCAAGAGAGGCATCCATCTATACGGGAATCACCATCGCGGAGTATTTCCGCGACATGGGCTATTCCGTTGCGCTGATGGCGGATTCCACCTCCCGCTGGGCGGAGGCTCTGCGTGAAATGTCCGGCCGTCTGGAGGAAATGCCCGGTGAGGAAGGTTATCCCGCCTATCTTGGCTCCCGTCTGGCGCAGTTTTATGAGCGGGCCGGAAGGGTGATCTCCCTTGGAAGCGACGGCAGAGAGGGCGCGCTTTCCGTGATCGGAGCGGTGTCTCCGGCGGGCGGCGATACCTCGGAGCCCGTAACCCAGGCCACCCTGCGCATCGTGAAGGTGTTCTGGAGCCTGGATTCCGACCTGGCCTATAAGCGCCATTTCCCGGCGGTCAACTGGCTGACCAGCTATTCCCTCTACGTGGACACCATGGAAAAATGGTTCAACGCCCAGGTGGATGAAAGCTGGACGGGCCTGCGCGCCAGGATGATGCAGCTTCTTCAGGAGGAGGCGGAGCTGAATGAGATCGTGCAGCTCGTCGGAATGGACGCCCTGTCCGCTCCCGACCGGCTGAAGCTGGAGGCGGCCCGTTCCATCCGCGAGGACTTCCTGCACCAGAACGCGTTCCACGATACGGATACCTATACCTCGCTGAAAAAGCAGTTTTATCTGATGGTGCTGATCCTGGACTACTACGATAAGGCCGGAGAGGCGCTGGCGCAGGGCGTTTCCATCGACCGCCTCGCGGCGCTTCCCGTAAGAGAAAATATCGGACGTTATAAATATGTCTCCGAGGCGGAGGCAGCGGCTGTTTTTGACCAGACAGAAGGGCTTCTGGACAGCCAGATTGCGGTTGAGCTGAGCAGAAAGGAGGACTTCTGATGCCAAAGGAATACCGAACGATCGAAGAGGTGGCCGGTCCTCTGATGCTGGTGCGCGGCGTACAGCACGTCACCTATGACGAGCTGGGAGAGATCGAGCTGGAGAGCGGAGAAAAAAGGCGCTGCAAGGTGCTGGAGATCGACGGCGGAAACGCGCTGGTCCAGCTCTTTGAGGCCTCCGCGGGAATCAATATGGAATCCAGCCGGGTACGCTTCCTGGGCAGATCCATGGAGCTGGGCGTTTCGGAGGATATGCTGAGCCGTATTTTTGACGGACTGGGACGCCCCATGGACGACGGCCCGGAGATCCTTCCGGAAAAACGAATGAACATCAACGGACTTCCCATGAATCCGGCGGCGAGAAACTATCCGCAGGAATTTATTCAGACGGGAATCTCCGCCATCGACGGACTGAACACGCTGGTGCGCGGCCAGAAGCTGCCGATCTTCTCCGCGTCCGGCCTGCCTCACGCGAACCTTGCGGCGCAGATCGCAAGACAGGCGAAGGTGCGCGGAACCGAGGAGCCCTTCGCGGTGGTGTTTGCCGCAATGGGAATCACCTTTGAGGAAGCGAATTTCTTCATGGAAAGCTTCCGCGAGACCGGCGCCATCGACCGGAGCGTCATGTTCATCAATCTGGCGGACGACCCGGCCGTGGAACGTATCGCAACACCCAGAATGGCGCTGACTGCGGCGGAGTATCTTGCCTTCGACAAGGGCATGCATGTGCTGGTCATCCTGACGGATATCACCAACTACGCCGATGCCCTGCGCGAGATCTCTGCGGCAAGAAAAGAGGTTCCGGGACGCCGCGGCTATCCCGGCTACATGTACACCGACCTGGCCTCTCTGTATGAAAGAGCGGGAAGGCAGAAGGGAAAGAACGGCTCCATCACGCTGATCCCGATCCTGACCATGCCGGAGGACGATAAGACCCATCCCATCCCCGACCTGACCGGATACATCACCGAGGGCCAGATCATCCTGAGCCGTGAGCTGTACCGGAAAAACGTGACGCCGCCCATCGACGTGCTTCCTTCCCTGTCCCGTCTGAAGGATAAGGGAATCGGAGAAGGCAAGACCCGGGCGGATCACGCGGACGTGATGAACCAGCTTTTTGCCGCCTACGCAAGAGGAAAGGACGCCAAGGAGCTGATGGTCATTCTGGGTGAGGCCGCCCTGACGGATATGGATAAGCTGTACGCGAAATTCGCGGATGAATTTGAACGCAGATACGTTTCCCAGGGCTATTATACCAACCGGGATATCGAGGAAACCATGGAGATCGGCTGGGAGCTTCTCCGGATCCTTCCCAGAAGCGAGCTGAAACGAATCAAGGACGTTTACCTGGATCGGTACTATGAGGACGATCAGAAAGGAAGCCAGTCGGCATGAGCACAAAGCACGTAAATCCCACCCGTATGGAGCTGACCCGGCTGAAAAAGAAGCTGACCACCGCCATGCGCGGCTACAAGCTGCTGAAGGATAAGCGGGATGAGCTGATGCGCCAGTTTCTGGAGCTGGTCCGGGAAAACAGGGCTCTCCGGGAAAAGGTGGAGGCCGGAATCCGCGAGGCCAACCAGAATTTCGTCCTCGCCCGCGCGGGTATGAGCCGTGAGGCGCTGAACGTGGCGCTGATGGCCCCCAAGCAGGAGGTCTATCTGGAGGCGCATACCAGGAATGTGATGAGCGTGGAGATCCCGGTCTTTCAGTGCACCACAAGAACGCCGGATCCCAACGACATCTACTCCTACGGCTACGCCTTTACCTCCGGCGATCTGGACGACGCGGTGAAAAAACTGGCCGATCTGCTCCCGGATCTGATCCGGCTCGCGGAATGCGAGAAGTCCTGCCAGCTCATGGCGGCCGAGATCGAAAAGACCCGCCGCAGGGTCAACGCCCTGGAGCACGTGGTCATTCCGCAGACCCAGCAGAACATCCGCTTCATCACCATGAAGCTGGACGAGAACGAACGAAGCTCCCAGACCAGACTGATGAAGGTGAAGGACATGATGCTGGAAAATACCCATCATTACCGGGAGCATGCGGCTGAAAGGGCGCAGGAGAGAGAGGAACAGTTTTCTGACGCCGGGTGAGGCGCTTAACATCATTTATCCGGGAACAGCCTGCAGGGCGCGTTCCCATAAGGAAAGAGCCGCTGCGGTGTATCCGGCAGCGGCTCTTTCCGGATCATCGTTCCGCTGGATGATAACTATTCCTTTGATCAGGAAATGGGTAGTAAAACTACCCAAAAGACTACCCAAAAAACTACCTAAAAAACTACCGATAAGCGACCGGTAAAACTGACAGTGACAGAGAAGAAAATTCTGAAAGCGATTGAAGAAGATCCGTGTATTACACAGTCACAGATTGCGGCAGACATTGGAATCACGATGGAAGGCATCCGTTATGCGGTCAAGGGGTTAAAAACAAAAGGTATTTTGAAATGTAAATTTTAGCAAACTCATTTTGTTTTATAAAAATTAGTTGATTATCTTGAAAAATGCTTGATTTACAGGCATATTCGCAGGTTTGCAGATTGATTTTACTACTCATTTACTACTTTTAACGAATTGAGCCTTGATATGCAAAAGCACCTGCGAAGCTGCCGGATAGACCGCTACACCACCTTACGCGGCACGTCGATAAGAAAAATAAAATAAGCACCACCTATAAGGCGGCGTTTCTCACTCCTACACAGGAGAACAGGAACGCTGCTTTTTTTATGCCCTCATGTTACGCAGTAAGGGCAAACAAAGCCTTGATTTATGCGGTTCTTAGAGCGCAGAAATAAGAAAGACAAGGGTTGATACCTTTTCCCTCAAAACCGCGTTTCTACTGCGTAACAAATCTAACTAAAGGAGTGATGAAGCTATGGCAGTTTTTCGCGTGGAAAAGAACAAAGGTTATACGGTTATGAGCAACCACCATTTACGCAACAAGGAACTTTCCCTAAAGGCAAAGGGCTTGTTATCGCAAATGCTCTCACTTCCCGAAGATTGGGACTACACCCTTGCAGGACTGTCCCTTATCAACCGGGAAAGTATCGACGCTATCCGCACCGCTGTATGGGAGCTTGAAAAAGCCGGATATATCACAAGGCGGCAGGGACGCGACGAGAAAGGCAAAATGACCGCTATCGAGTACACCATTTACGAACAGCCACAGCCCCCGGCATTGGATTGTCCGGTATTGGAAAATCCAACAGCGGATAAGCCGATATTGGAAAATCCGACACCGGATAACCCGACGTCGGAAAATCCAACGCAATTAAATAAAGAACTATTAAAGACTAACTTACCAACAAAAGAAAAATTAAATACAGATATATCAAGTACCCATTCCATTCCTTTCCATTCCCTAAATCCCTCTCCCTTAGAGGACGCGGCACAGCCGCCGGAACGGAAGCGAAAGGAAACGGCAGACGCATATAGCGTGTATGAGGAAATTATCAAGGATAATATCGAGTACGACTATCTGATACAGGACAGATACCTTGACCGGGACAGGATAGAGGAAATCCTTGCCCTTATTCTTGAAACTGTCTGCACCAAACGAAGAACAATCCGTATCGCCGGGGACGACCACCCGGCAGAGCTTGTAAAAGCAAAATTTATGAAACTGAACAGCGAACATATCCGCTTTGTACTGGACTGTATGCAGGAAAACACTACCAAAATCCGCAACATCAAGCAGTACATGAAAGCTGCCCTTTTCAATGCCCCGTCTACGATTGGCAGCTATTACACGTCCCTTGTATCTCACGATATGTACGGCGGGCGCACTATCCAGTCGGCAAGAAGCAAGGGCATACCCGATTACACCTACAACGAGGGCGAAAGCCTGTAAACCAACCCAAAGGAGGATTTTATGATGACACAGAAAACAGGAGCTTTGATTTTTGATGAAACCGCTGACCGCTACGACATTCGCTTTGACGTAAACGACTATTACGGGGGCTTGCATTGCGGCGACTGCATGGAGGTCTTTGTGCGGGGCAAATGGAAGCCTACCCGTATGGAGTACGGGGACAACTGGTATCTTGTGGGTATTCGGGCGGCAGACCTTTCCGGGCTGCGGGTACGGATTTAACAGGGCGGCGTGAAAGCGGACGCTCTTTTTTCATGCCCGCCCCGCTTCCCGGCGGCGGGCATACCACCATAGAACACGAAAGGAGGACACCCATTGCAGGAGGAAACCAACGAAAAGACCATAGCCCTTTACATCAAGACCGGGAAGCTGACCGCGCAGCAGCTCCAAAAGGCTATGAAAGCTCTGCTTGCACAGATGAAAAAGCAGCATGACAAACAGAAAATCCCGCATGGAAAGCAGACCCTAAAGCAGCTTATGAAGCAGAACGCGGGCGTTTCCAACATTGAAATCACAAAGGACAATATCAAAGCCTTTGAGAGTACAGCGAAAAAATACGGGATTGACTTTGCCCTAAAGAAAGACAGCACAGAAACCCCGCCCCGCTATCTTGTGTTTTTCAAGGGACGGGACGCGGACGCACTGACCGCAGCTTTCAAGGAGTTTTCCGCAAAGAAGCTGACGCAGGAACAAAAGCCCTCTATCCGAAAGCTGATTGTTTCCCTCAAAGAAAAGGCGGCGGCTCTGAACGCACAGCGGGACAAAGTAAAAAACAAAGACAGGGGGATTGCAAGATGAACGCTATCAACTGGAAAAAGCTGCTGCTTCCCAACATTCCCTATCTGCTCTTTGTGTATCTCTTTGATAAAGTCGGGCAGGCGGTACGCCTTTCGCCGGGGGCTGACCTGTCCGGCAAGGTGCTGTCGCTTGGGGAGGGCTTTTCTATGGCTTTTGCAACCCCGCTTCCGAGCCTTGCCCCTATGGATTTACTGATAGGGATTTTCGGTGCGGTACTTATCAGGTTGATTGTCTATGTCAAAGGCAAGAACGCGAAGAAATACCGGAAAGGTATCGAATACGGCTCTGCCCGTTGGGGGACTGCCGAAGATATTAAGCCCTACACCGACCCGGTATTTCAGAATAACGTGCTGCTCACACAGACGGAACGGCTTACCATGAACAGCCGTCCAAAGCAGCCGAAGTATGCAAGAAATAAAAATATCCTTGTTATCGGGGGAAGCGGCAGCGGCAAGACGCGATTTTTTGTAAAGCCGAATTTAATGCAAATGCACAGCTCATACGTTGTAACCGACCCGAAAGGAACGGTTTTAGTCGAGTGCGGGAAGCTCTTACAGCGGGGCGGCTACCGGATAAAAGTGCTGAACACGATTAACTTCAAAAAAAGCATGAAATACAATCCCTTTGCCTATCTCCGCAGCGAGAAAGACATTTTGAAACTGGTAAACACTTTGATTGCCAACACCAAAGGGGATGGGGAAAAAGCCGGGGAGGATTTTTGGGTAAAATCGGAACGGCTCTTTTACTGCGCCCTTATCGGTTACATTTGGTACGAAGCCCCGGGGGAAGAAAAGAACTTCACGACGCTGCTTGAAATGATAAATGCCAGTGAAGCCCGCGAGGACGACCCGGAATTTCAGTCCCCCGTTGACCTCATGTTTGAACGGTTGGAGGAAAAAGACCCGGAACATTTTGCCGTCCGGCAGTATAAGAAATTCCTGCTATCTGCGGGGGATGTATGCTCTAAGTGACTTCTTAATCATGGTTTTTGTCATGGTTAGTGAAGCAGTCACTTAGAGCATTTTCATTTCAGGAGGTACAGCCATGAGAAACGAGAAAATCACCCCTCTGTATGAGCGTTTGAGC